>CAVUJV010000015.1:0-17395 GCA_963741845.1 uncultured Alphaproteobacteria bacterium | reverse complement strand
GAGGGCGACCCGACCCGGGTCGCGTGCGCCGCGCTTCAGGGCGCCGCCGAAGAAAGAAACGCCAGCGCCGGCCATGCCGGGCGGCGGTATGGACTTCTGAGGTCCTGCGCAAAACGGAAAGAAGCGATCGGCGGGGGCAAACCCCGCCGATTTGCTTTTGGGCGAGCGTCAATTCGCTTCCGATGGGCCAGCGAACGGCAGGCCCCATTCGACGCCGTTCGGCAGGGGGGGACGGCGGCCGTCTTTCGCGCTCGGCCATCGCGAAGCGGATCGCGTCCGCCTGATTGGTGAAAAACCCGCCGCAGAGATTGCGTTCGTCTTTGACGACCCAGAGTCCGTGCAGCTGCCGGCCGATCAAGAGGCAGGGCCCGATGGCCCGGCTCCATTCGGGGATGTGGTGGGTCATGGCGGACGTCGCAGCCTTCAGAGCGGCGAGGCGGTCAGCATTGCGCCGCCAGAGCCGCGCCGAGCGCGATCACCATCAGCAGGCCAAGTCGGAAGAAGATTTGCATCGGTTGAGGCGGTTCAGCTTCGCCTGAGGCTTCGAACGCATCGCGCGCCCGCGCCGGAACATAGGCGTCGATCGGTCGTTCCTCGGTCATCGTACGCATCGTGCGAACTCCAGTCTGTTAACCCGAGGGCGCTGAATACCCTTCGATGGTGCAAGGGATCGAGACGGATTGCCGCGCCTGGCCGTAAGGCGTCCATAAGGATGGGGCGCCGTCAGGGTGCGGGATCGCGCGGCGTCACCGGGACGCGGTCTGCGGGCAAAGCGCACGCGCGTGGGGAGTCCAGCGGCCGAAGCCGCTCGCCACGATGTTGCGGATGACGGCGCAGACGTAAACATGCTGCGCGCCCGGGTTTTTCGGCCCCGCGTTGTAGCGGGCGACGGCGAGCGTCCAGCTTCCCTCTTCGGCTTTCAGCGCCTTGAGGAAGGAGGCGGCGTAATTGACGTTGCGGCGCGGATCGAACATCGCCGCGGCGGAGGGGAAGCGCGCGCCGTGGTAGCGCTCGTTGATCTGCATGCAGCCGATGTCGATGAGCCGCGCGCCTTTCGCCTTGGCCGCGGCGAAGCGCGCCAGCGCCTCGCCGAGCGAGGCGGAATGGACCGCGCGCCCGTCCACATTCATGTCAAAAGGGCCGAGTTCGCCCCTGACGCCGGTTTCCGTGAGGCCGACCGAATAGAGCACGTTGAGCGGCACGCCGCTTTCGGCGGAGGCGCGCGCCATCTCGCGCTCGCAGGCGAACTCGCCCGCGGCGAATGCGCTAGAAGCCGCGAGAAGCGCGACCGCGCCGATCGCTGCGCGAGCCATCGGTCTGGCTGTCGCTCTGCCCCTGCTTCTGTCCGCTATCGCTCGAAGAATCCCTGGCATGCGTGGTCTCGCCGGCGCTCGGGCCGGTCTCTTGAACGATGAAGGAAGCGATCGGTTGCCCGATCGCGGCGAGCCGCTCGGCGATGGCGTCGCGCGCGGCTTCGATGTCGCTTGCGGTGTGGCCGCTTGCGGCGCGGACGACGACGGAAAGCCGGTCGCCTGAGAGCCGCATGGTCATCGACACGCCCTCGACCCCGCCCGGCGAGAGATCGACATCGATCTCGCGCACCGGCCGCGAGGTCTGCGCAGGCGTCGAAAAGGCGGGCGCTCCGCTCGCGCTCGGCGGCGCGGCGCTTATTGCGCTCGGCTCGGGCGACGCCGGTTGGGCAAGCGGGAATGCGGCCGCGAAGGCCGGGTTCGCGCCGATCAGGGCTGCGCTGTCGCCGCGCCGGCGGCGTGGCGGCGCCCGTCGCGCTGGGACTCGCGGGGGAGGCGCTGGCCGTGTCCGCCTTGCCTTTCGAGGGATCGCGGGAGGTTTTTGCCCCGCCTGCATCGCCGGAGGACGCGCTGGACGCGGCTGGCGCCGCGGCTTGCGCGGCGACCGCCTTCGCCATTCCCGTTTCGCGCGCCTGTAGACCCACGCGCGGCCGGGATTTTGCGACTCCGGTCACGCTGGAGGGGGCAGGGCCGCGAGGCGAGACGGCTTGCGTCGCTTCTGCGGGTTGCGAGGCCGCCTGTCGGGCGACCGGGGTCGCGGGACTGGATTTGCCGAGAGCGGCCGCGAAGGCGTCGCGGCCTGCGGCGCGCGCGGCATCGGCAGGCGCGAGGCCGCGCGGGGAGGCAAACGGAGAGGCGGCAGGCTCCGCTTGCGCCGCGCCGGCGCCCTGCGGCGCTGGCGACGGCAGGCTGGCGACGCCGGCCTGTGGGGGCGCGGCTGCGGATGCGGGAGCCTTTGCGGGGCTCGCTTCCAGAGCTGCGAATGGCGTCCCCGCCATCGCCCCGGCCGGGGAGGGGGCGGCGTGAAATGCGCGCTCGGCGACAAGCTTGGCGCCGGCGACGGGCCCGCTCGTCGCCTCCACGGCGGTCATGACTACCTCCGCTCCGCCCGGTGGATTTGTGACAGGGGCTTCAGCCTTCTGCGCAGGCTGCACATCCGCTGCGGGCGCCGCGACAATCGCCTGCGGCAAGGCCAGCGACAGCGCGCTTTCGAGCGCGGCGCGAGTCTCCGCTGCGCTGCGCCGCGTCTTCGACTGACCTTGGTCCTCCGCTGTCTTCGCGGGATTCGCGCGGCCGTCCTTCGTCCCCGCGTGAGGGAGCGCGTCCAGGAGCGAAGCGAAAGGCGTTGCCGCCTGCGTCCCGGCGCGCGGCGCTGGAGCCGCGTGGGCGGCGGGCGCCGGCTGAACGGGGACCGTCGCCACCGCGCTCATTGCGAAGGTCCATTGACGAGCACGACGGTTCGCTGAAGCGCGCTCTCGGCGGCGGCGATCGTCACGCCGGCGCCCGACTTGTCCTTGGCCAAGGTTTCCGCCTGCGCGTCGATCGCGCCCGGAGAAGGCATCATGCGCAGTTGCGTCGCCACGCTGCGCGCCGCGGCGAGCAGCGCTGCGTCGGACGGGTCGAGCGTCGCGGAATCAATCGCCTGAAGGTCCGCGCGCGCGGTCTCGGGATCGGCGGTGAAGATCCGGCCCGCGGCGAGATAGAGATGCGCCCGCGCTTCCTCGGGACTGCCGGGCGCGGCGCTGCCCAGCACGTCCGTCGCGGCGGCTTCCGCGCCGTCGAACCGGCCGTTGATCGTCGCCGCTTTGGCCAGTCCGAGCAGGAACGCGCGGCGCGATTTGGGCGAGAGCGCGCTCGAAGCGTCCGACAGGCGCTTGTATTGCGCGGGGTCGTCCGCGAGCCCATCCTCGGCGATCTTGCGCCCGAATGCGCGGAAGAACTCAGGGGCGTAGACGGAGCTCGGGAAGCGGCTCACATATTGGCGCGTAAGCAGCGCGACCCTTTGGGAATCGTGGGCTTCCGCCAGCAGGCCAAGCTCGCGGCGCAGCGCGACTTCCTCGACCAGCGTGCCCGGCGCGACGAGGCGCGCCCAGTCGAGCAGCGCGATTGCGGCTTTCGGATCCTGCTTCGATTCCAGGAGCGACAGCGCGAAAGCCACATGCCCCGCGACGCGGGCGTCGAGCGCCTTCACCTCGACGCTGCGGAGGAGCTCCCGCGCATCGGCCGCGTGTCCGGTCATATAGGCGAGCGCTCCGCGCGCGAGCGGGCGTTCGCTCTCGGGAACCGCTTCGCCTCTCAGCAGGGGAACGACGTCGGCGAGCGGCCCGCCGCTCAGGATGAAGATGGCGACCGCCTGCGCTTCGCGCCTGTCCTTCCAGGTCTCAGGGGGCGCCGCTGCGATCGCGCCGCCCATCGCCTTCAGAAGCGCGACGCTTTCCGCATAAGCCTTGCCGTCGCCCTGCGTCATGCGCACCTGAATGCGCTGCAAGGCGTCCGCCATCTCGGAGAGCTTGGCGGGTTCGGGCGACGCGTCGGGAATGCGCGAAGGCTCGCTTCGCGCGCCGAACGGCGCAAAGCCGGCGAAGGCCGCGACGAAGACCGCCAAGCGCAACCGTCTCATGGATTCGCCTCCCTCAGAAGGATCTCGATGCGGCGGTTCTCCGGCGCGAGGGGATGGGCTGGATCCTTGAGGCTGTGGTCGGCGAAGCCTTCGATCCGGTCGAAGCGCTTTTCGGGCACGCCGCCGCGCAGGAGCATGTAATAGGCCATCTCGGCGCGCGCCGCGGAGAGCCGCCAGTTGTCGTAGGTCTTGGAATGATAGGGGCGGCCGTCGGTATGGCCGCGCACGACGATCCTGCCGGGCAGCGCGCCAAGACTCATCGCGATCGCATCCATCATCCGCACGACGCGCCGCTGCGGTTCGGCGGAGCCGATCGGGAACATCGAGAAATTCTGCTGGTCAGTGAGGCTGATGAGGATTCCCTCGTCGCTCGCCTTTATTTCGAGTTGCGGCGCGGCCGCGGCTTTCACGTCCGCGCCGAGGCGCTGCTGCACGTCCTTCATGAGGCGCGCAGCCTCTTGCGCGCGAGGGTCGGCTGGCGACGGCGCTGCGCCGACTGCCGGTTGCGGTCCGGCGGGAGAGGGCTGAGCGGAGGCTTTCTCTTCCTGCGCGCGGGGTGTGGGCGGGGGCGAGGGAGCAGGCGTCTGGCCGCCTTCGGCGGCCTTCTTGTCTGTCATCGCGTCCTTCTCCCCGTGAGCGGGAAGAAGGGACGGCGGCTGACCGCGCGCCGGCGCGGTTTGGCCCGGTTCCTTGGGCTCTGCGCTCGTTGGAGCGGGCGGAGATTCGGAGGGCGTGCGGGGATCGGGCGAGGCCGCGCCGATCGCCCTGTCGCTGCCGAGCGGCCGGAACGGATCGCGCAGAGCCTCGTCCATGCTCGGCCCGACCTCCCCATAGCCCTTGAGAGCCGCGGAGGGATCGACGCGGGGCCCGGGAGGCGGCGCGCCGGCGATCTTGTCGAGGCTCGCGCGCGGGTCGCTGAACAGCTCCTCTTCGGACATGGTCGGGTAGGGCTTCACCGGGTCCGGCGGGATCTGGGAATTGGGCTTGGCGCGCTTCTCCTTCGCTTCGATCGCGCCGCTTGCGGGCGCGGGCTCCCTGGCCGGATTCGGGGCCTGGACGGGGCCCGGCCCCGGCTTTTCCGCTTTCGGCGCCCCGGAATCGTCGCCGAGGGCTTCCGTGTTCTGCTCGGGCGAGCCCTTGATGCCCTTCTGCGCCTTCGCGGGCTCCTCGAGCTTCACCGGATTGAAGTAGCGCGCGATGATTGTCTTGGTGTTCTTGTCGGTGGCGCTGATGATCCACAGCACCAGAAAGAACGCCATCATCGCCGTCATGAAATCGGCGAAGGCGATCTTCCACGCGCCGCCGTGATGCTCGTCCTCCTCCGAGCTGTGACGGCGGACGATGACGATTTCGGCGTGGGACTCGCTCACGCGTCGGGCTCGGCCGAGAGCGAGGCGAGCAGGTCCGACCACGGCTGAAGCTCGGTGACGATCTGCGTCGCTCCAGCCTCGACCAAAGCCTCCGGCCCGGCGCTGTCGACGAAGTCGAATTCGGCGGGCAGGCCGGCAACCCGTCCACGCAGAAGGCCTAGAACGTGTTCCGGCCCGCGGATCGTGATGAGGCCGGGTCCCCCGCCGGAGACCAGCCGCTCGATGTTCTTGCAGAGTTCATCGACGACATAGTCCACGACCTGCTTGACGAGAAAGGGTTCGAGAATCCGCGCGACCGCGGAAGCCACATTCTGCTCGACCTCCTCGAACCCTGCGCGGATCGAGGCTTCGAGTTGCGCATATTCGTTGAGCTGGAATTCGAGGCGCTCGACCAGCGCCTCGTCGCGGGCGGCGGCAAGCTCGGCAGCATGGGCCTCCGCGGCTTCCGCGCGTCCCTCGGCCAGGCCTTCCTCGCGTCCCCGCGCATGCGCCTCCGCGAGTCTGAGCGCCATCTCCTCCGCTTTGGCCGCTTCCCGGGCGGCGAGGGAATCCCGCGCCGAAGCCTCGACCAGCGCCGTCGGACGCTCCCACGGAAGCCTGCGCGAGCGCGGCTCATTCTGCGCATTCGCAGGCGCCGGCGGCGCCGCAGCGGCCCGCTCGAAGGCGGACGGCGGGCGGGAATCGGCCGCGTGCAGGTTTTGCAGACTGCGCGGCCGGAAAGGCGAGGCTTCGTGGCGCGGCGAGGGCTTTTCGCCGGGAGCGCGTCCGATATGGTCCAGATAATCCGCGATCGGTACAGGTTTCATCCCTTCATCCCCTCACGAATCCAGCGCTTGATGATGGCGGCCGCCTGGGCCTCGTCGAATTCGACAAGCCGGATGAGCTTGCGCGCCGGGCCGTTGTCCCGTCTGGCCAGCAAAGCCTGGAGGAACTCATCCTCGCCAGCGCCCGATTCGATGAGCACGCCTTCGGAGGGCGCCGAGAGGGCTGGCGTCGCGTCGGGCGCGGCTTCCTGCGCGACCGCGGCCGGCGGCGCGAGCAGCGCTCTCACCGCCGGTTTGACGCCGAACCATGTCAGCATGGCTCCGACAAGCAGGATGGCGGCCGCGTTGAAGATCGAGCCGGTCTGGCGCGCGAGGATCTCCAGGATCGAGGGCGCGGGCGCGGGCTCGAGATCGCGCGACGAGTCGACGAAGTCGACGACGGAAACCTTCACGACGTCGCCCCGCTGCTTGTCGAGGCCGGCGGCCGAGGCGACGAGCTGCTCGATATCGTTGATTTTTGCGGCGATGGCTTCGGGAGAAGGCTTCTCGCCGGGCGTGGCGGCGAGAGCGGCGCGATTGACGAGCACCGCGATCGAGAGTTTCTGGACGACGAATCCGGCGCTGGTCGTCTGCACCGACCTGGAGGAGATTTCGTAATTCGTCAGCTCCTCGCGCTTCTGGGTCTGGTCGTTCGATTGTTTCTGCTCGGCGCCGCCGCCGTTGGCTTTCGGAAGGTTTGCGTCCACGCCGGCGGCCTGCGTTCCGGCGGCGTTCTGCGAGCTCTGCTGCTCCTTCGTCACCCGCAGCGAACGTTCGACGCGCTGGTCCGGGTTGTAGATCGTCTCGTTCGTCTGGGTCTTGTCGGCGTTGAGGCGCGCGGCGACGGAGATCTGGAAATTGCGCGCGCTGAGATAGGGGGTGAGCGTCCGCGCGACGTTCTCGCGGATCTGCTGCGAAGCCGCCTGCTCGAGGGCGAGAAGATTGTCCGGCGACTTCTCGATCGAATCCGTGCCCGAGGCGATCAGGCGCCCGTCGACATTGAGGACCGTCACGTCCTCGACCTTCATGCCCGGAACCGCCGACGCGACGAGATGGCGGATCGCCTCCCCGGTCGTGCGGTCGTCGCCGCCGTCGGTCCGGATCATGACGGACGCGGAAGGAGGCTGGCGCTCCCGGCGGAACGAGCCGTCGTCGGCGAGAACGATATGGACGCGCGCGGCCTTGACGGAGTGCATCATCTGGATGGTGCGCGCCAGTTCGCCTTCGAGCGCGCGCAGGCGGGTCACGTCCTGCATGAACGAGGTGAGCCCGAGCGAGCCCAGCTTGTCGAAGAGTTCATTGCCTTCGGCGCCGCTGCGCGGCAGGCCCTTCTCGGCGAGGATCATGCGCGCGGTGGCGGCCTGCGCGGTCGGCGTCATCACCAGCGTGCTCTCGGGGTTGACGTCGAACGGGATGCCCGCCTCGCGCAGGGCGGAGCCGATTGCGGCGATATCGTCGCGATCGAGTCCGGAATAAAGCGTCTCCATCGTGGGACGGCTGAGATACCAGCCCGCGAGTCCGGTCATCGCGAAGACGGCGACGCCGACCAGCGCGAGCGCGGCGAGTCGCCGGACGCCCAACCCTTGCAGGTTCGTCCAGAGACGTTCGGTTTGCGCCAAAAGCGTAGTCGGCACTCTAGGTTCCGGGTCATCTTCGCGGGGCGACAGTCGTGGCTGGAGCTTGCGCCGGGGTTGTGCCGGGAGCCGCGGAGCGCGCCGATTAACCTCCTGTTAGCGCGCCGCGGCTAGCTTGCGGAGCGTCCGGAAAGGCGGCCTTCGAGAAACGCCGCCTTTTCCGGGCAAGGAACACGACGAGCAGGTCTCTCGGAGAGAGGCCTTGGGGCATGCGAGCCATCTCGTCGTTTCGGTGCGAGTCCGAAATGTCACCCGATCCCATCCCGTGCACATTTCGACAGGAACGCACCCATGAACTCGATTCTGAACAATTCCGCCGCCCTGAGCGCCCTTCGCGCCCTTGAGAACACGCAGCAGTCGCTCGCGACCGTGCAGAACCAGGTGTCGACCGGCCTCAAAGTCGGGAGCGCCGCCGACAATTCGTCCTATTGGGCGATCGCCGCGCAGCTCACCGCGGACAGCGGCGTCGTGAATGCGTCGAACGACGCTCTCTCGGTAGGGCAGTCCGTCCTTGCGACCGCCTCGTCCGCCCTGGATTCGGTCAAAACGACGCTGAACTCGATGGCGACGACGCTGACTCAGGCGCAGAATCCCGGCGCCAATGTCGCCGACATCAACACATCGCTCGCCTCGCTCGGCAAGCAGCTGTCGGACTCCGTCAATCAGGCGTCGTTCAACGGCCTCAACATCCTCGACGGCTCGCAGAACACGCTGAGCTTCGTCGCCGGCTTCAACGCGACCTCGAGCGGCGGAACCGTGAACACGATCGCCTTCGCGGCGCAGGCGCTGACCGGCGGGTCCACCTCCACGCCGACGACGACGACCACGAATTCCAGCATCACGGATTCGGCCACGATCTCCGCGCTGCAGACGCTCTACGCGGGCGGCAATTCAACGAATACGACGGCGAGCTTTGGCAACAATGTCGTCAGCGTCGCCGCTTCGGGGCCAGCGTCCATGACCGTCACGTCGATGGATCTCTACGGCAACACGACGGCCACCACCTACACCGCGCTCGAACTCGAACGGGAACAACTCGACGACGAACACATCGCTCACCTTCGCCACGGCCTCGTCGCTTGCGGCGTCGACCACGACCACGACGTCGGGCACGACGAATCTCCTCACCCAGAACTCTATCGATCTCACGGGCGGCAGCGGCGCGACCAGCACCTTCCAGATCGGCACGACGATCACCGCCGCGAACGCCCTCACCGCGGTCAACCAGGCGCTGGCGGCGGTCACAAACTACGGCGCGCAGATCGGCGCCACCCAGAACCGGATGACGGCGGCGACGAGCTTCAACTCGGACCTCGTGACGAACTACGCGAACGGCATCTCCGGCCTCGTCGACGCGAACATGAACCAGGCTTCGACACGCCTGCAGGCGCTGCAGACGCAGGAGCAGCTCGGCATCCAGTCCCTCTCGGTCGCCAACCAGAACGCGCAGCTGATCCTCAAACTCTTCGGCTGAGGAACCGCGTCACGAACTCCCCGCGCGCCGCTCTCCCTTGACCCGGTTAGCATCCCCCCAAGGCGCGCGGGGTACCGCGTCCTGTCCGAACACCGCCGGGCGGGCCGCAAAAGAGAAGCGCCGGCTCGCGCTCGCGGGCCGGCGTCTCCTCGCGTCGGAAGGGTTCGGCTTACTTGTCGATGCAATAGCCGAGGAAGCGCTTCGAATCGATCGGGTCGAATCCGAGCCGATGCTTGAGCTTCTTGCGCAGCTTGCTGATGTGACTCTCGATGACGTTCTCGTCGACATTCTCGTCGAAGAGGCCATAGACCGCATTGAAGATCTGCGTCTTGCTCACGCGACGTCCGCGGCAGCGCAGGAGAAATTCCAGGATGCGACGCTCGCGGCGCGGCAGCGGAAAAGGCTCGCCGTTCACCTCGGGCTCCCGTCCGTCGAAATAGACGCGCAGTTCGCCGATCGTCACATGGCCGCCTTCGCCGAAGACGCGCCGGTTGATCGCGCCGACGCGCGCCAGAATCTCCCGCACATGCACCGGCTTGCGGACGACGTCGTCGACGCCGGCGGCGAAGAGACAGAGCGTGTCGTCCAGCGATTGCCGCTCGTTGAGGCAGAGCACCGGCGCGTTTGACCGCTCGCGAATGATGCGGGGGAGCACGCCGCGCTCGTCGCAATCGCCAATGACGAAGGCTTCGACCGCCTGCATGTCGGTGTCGCTGATCTTGCCGATCCATTCGCGGAACTCGCCGGAATGGACCCCCGCCGACGACACGCCCTCACGGTCGAGGCTCGTCGCATAACCGCCGGCCACGATATTGCGATCGTCGATGATGATGTACATGACTCGAAGCTCCGCAGATCCGATAGGGCTACGCTCTCTTACGCATACGCCTGGACGCACGAGGCCTTGTCGGCGCGCGGCCGAAAGGAGAACCGTTCGATACAATCGCGCCGACTGGCGCAAACGCGCATTGAGCACGCGACGATCCTTCGATTGACGGAAGCGCCCCGCGAGCGGAATGCTCTTTGAGGCGAAGGCCCCAACCGATGCAAGATCGTTATGGTTATATGTATTCTCGAAATGGTTAACGTGATCCTAAACCGGCGGGGCGACCGTCCGCCCACGAAGAGAGCCTCCGCGAAGCCGCCTGTGTTCGACGGCGTGAAACAGACGGGATGGCGCGCGAGATTCGTTCCCGCGCGCGAGATCGGCGCCGCGCTGGCGCTTCGCGGCGAGATCGCCTACTGGGTCGGGACGCCGCCGGAGTGCGTGCTCGGCGGCTTCCGGGAGATGCGCGCCGAGGCGCGCGAGCGCGTGCGTCTTCGTTCGGCGAAGCTGCTCGACGCCGCCTACAGGTTCCTCTGCGAATGCCGGATCTGCGACCGCTCGCTGAATGGCCTGAAAATCCTGCTCGCCCGCAACATCGCCGTGCCCGGCCGCTTCGCTGTCCATATCGACGAGACCTTCGAGGTGCGGGGGGCGCGCATGGTCTGGAGACGCGGCCTTGCTCTGGGCGTCCGGCTCATGGACCCGGCCCCCGACGGCGCCTTGCGGCTCAGCGATCGCTTCGCCCTACGGGAGCGATATTACGGCGTCCCGGACTGAGGGAGCGCGGCGCCCGCGTTGTCGGGCGCGCTCGGCGCGATCAGCCGCCGAGCGGGAACGCTTGCAAACTCATCAGAAGCGAGCTTGAAAAGAGCGGCGTCGGCGAGCTCGTGAACGTGGTGAGCGTGCTGCTGATTGCGCTGTTGTTCGAGCTGATGACGTCGGACAGGATTGTCGAAGCGGCCGATGCTCCGGCGCTCGAATTGTTCGATGTCACCGTGAGCGCGGTCGTTGCGCCGGAGCTTGGTCCGTACTGGAGGTCGTACATGGCCGTGAAGCGCAGCGTGAGCTGTTTGAGCTTCGCCGGGTCGCGGAGGTCCGAGAGCGGCATAAGCTGCGAAAGCTCCTTGGCCTGAGTGTCGATGCCCGAAGCGCTCGTGGCGGAGGAGAGGCCAAAAATGGTCTGCGCCACCTCAAGAAGATTCCTGTCCGCGAGAATGCCGTATTCGCTGGCGGCGGTCGGCGCGACGCGCTGAAAATAGAGCGCGAGCTGCACGCCGACGTCGCTGCTTCCCTGATCGCTTTCGAGTTGCTGCTCCGCATATGTGGCGGTGGTGGTCGCGACGGCGCTTTTGGCGGAGACCGACGCAGCGCCGCGGCCGACGAAATCGAAGGCGGACGCAAAGGTCTTCCAGCGCGAATCGCCGAGCGTGTTCGCGAGGCTCTTTGGATTCGAGACGCCGCCCTCGAGCACCTTGGCGATCAGAGCCTTGTTGTTGATCTGGTCGCCGAGCCCGTAGGCGTTCAGCGCATAGGACAGGAGACGGTAGTTGCCGACGAAATCGGCGATCGACGTCACCTTGCCGATATTGGCCTGGTAATAGGCGGTCGCCGTTTTCACCGCCGGCTCCGCCGATGTCATCGCCTGATAGCGCGACAGATTCTGCGTGACGGCGAGATAGGCGGAGGTTGTGGTCATGGCGCGCCGGGAGACTCGAATAGAGCCGACGTTAGGAGGAATATCCTGCGCGGGAATTAATTCCCTAACGGCATGTATCCGCGCACACGTTCAGCGCCGTCGCGGAGGCTCGGCAAGCTTCGCTTCGGCGATGAAGTCGCGTGCGCGCGCGCGGCGCCCGATCCGTCGCGCCATGGCGCGGGCGAGCGAGGCGACGCTGTCATGGCTCTGGAACTCCGCCATGAGGATCCGCTCGCGTTCGGCTTCGGCGGATGGAGCCGCCGCTCCGTTCAACTGATCGAGGATTCGTTTGTCCGATGTTCGCATGGGCGGAGGCCGATCCGGGAGGCGGAGAGTCGCCTGAAAGATTGGCACGCGAACCCTTCAACGTTGCGCAACGAATTGTGACAAACTGCGACAGCAAATCTGCCGCAGCGTCAGAATGGCTCGAGCTTCGGAAGGCTCGATTCGATCCAGCGCCGCCCGGCTTCCGCCAGCCGCGGGGAATGGCTGAGCAGGGAAAGGACCACAGAGGGCAGGGGAGGCAGGGTCTGGTCCGCCGATCGCCGCGCTCCGCACGGAGAGACTCCTTCGATGAGGGGCGTAACGCCCAATCCGGAAGCGGCGGCGCCCGCGAGCGCCGTGAAATCGCTGCTGACGAAGACCACGTCGAACTTGCGCTCGCGCGCTCTCAGCGCCGAGATCGCGGCCTGATGCACGGCGGAGTCCGCGGGGGGCACGAGCAGCGCCAGCGCCTCGCGCCGTCCGGAACCCGCGCTCCCGAACCAGGCGAGCGGCGCGCGCCAGCGCGCCGACGCGCCGCTGTCGTCCCCAACCACCACGGCGGCGTCGAGCGCCTTGTCCCGAAAGCGCGCCGCGAGTTCCGCCGAGCCGTCGGACACGATCTCCAGGCCCGCGCCGTCGACATCGTCCCTGAATGAGGCGATGTGCTGCGCGAGGGCGCCCGCAATCCCGCCCGGCGCCCCGATACGAAGCGGCGCGCCCGGCGATTTTCGCCGCGACACTTCATCGAGCATGTCGTCGTGAAGGCGCAGGAGCCGCTTGCCGTAGTCGAAGCAGACCTCGCCGACCCTCGTCAGCTCGAGGCGCGCGGTCCTTTCGAAAAGCGGCGTCTCGATCAGTTCCTCGAGCCGTTTCACCTGAAGGCTGATCGTGGGCTGGGTGCGTCCGAGCGTCTCGGCGGCGCGCGTGAAGCCGCGTTCCTCGACCACGGCGACGAAAGCTCTGAGGACGTCGATGGGAATGCTGCGCATGGGCGCCCTCGTTACGAATCGATTCCCGCAAGGGAACCGCGCCGCTTTTACACCATGCGACGCTGCGTCATAACGATTTGAAATGCGCCGATGTGCGTGTCGAATGCCGTCCGACGCAGCGGCGCGCCCTGCCTTGCGCGCGTCCGGCCTTCTCCCGTCTTTCGGGCGCTCCGCTCGGCGCCATTGAAGCTTTTCAGGTCCCGCCGGCGCCAACCTCTTGTTGCAGGCTTTCGTTGCTTGGCTGCGGACTTCCCATGCGTCATGTATAGAATGAGACGAACATAGATGACGCATCGTCAATTCTTGACAATATTATCTTGCGCATCAAGATACGACACGTTCGGCGGCCGGATCGAAGACTGATTCGGAGCGGGTAAAGGGGGCGACGGTGCGAATACTCGTGCTGAACGACGAATCGCAGGATCTCGCCGCGGTCCAGAGCGCCCTTCGCGCGGGAGCCGTGGAGTTTGTCGCGCCGCCGCTCCGCTGCCCTTCGAATGGCGCTACCGCTTCGCTGGCTCGACCTTCGACTGCGCGACCCGCGAGCTACTCGACGCACGAGGACGGCGCGTTCACCTGACGTCGTCCGAGTTCGATCTCCTGACGGCCTTTGTCCGGGAGCCGGGCCGGCCCCTGTCGCGCGGCGCCTTGACCCGCGCGCTGAGGGGCCGCGACTGGAGCTATTTCGACCGCTCGATCGATACGCTGGTCGCGAGACTGCGCAAGAAGCTGCCGGGCGACCCGCCGCTCATCCGATCGGTGCGCGGGGTCGGCTACGTTTTTTGTGCGGCGGTCACGCGGCTCGCCGACTGATACGGGCCCCGCGCTTCGCATCGACATTTTCTTGCCAAACCGGCGGATTGCCCCGATACTTCGGAAAAGCCGGAACGAAAAAGGCGCTGCGCCCCTCGCCCGTTCATTTGGGGGCAGCGCCGGATCCGGGAGAGTCGGCGGTAACGCTCCCCTTCCTTCGAGGCCGCTTCGGGCGCGTCAGGACGAGGTCTCAGGGACGGGCGGGGAGTTGCTGCCGGAAGGAAAAGACAGCGCAAGGCCCTGAAAAGTCCCAATTCGCGGAAATTTCTGGCTGGTTTTCGAGGCGTTTTTGATGCCCGATTGCATCGAAAACGCCCGAAAATGACGCCGGAATGGATGTTTTGGCGGGGTTCGATGCGCTTTTTCGCGTCAATTTGCGCGCGCCCTTCGGGCTCACCCCAGCAGTCCGCCGGGGCGAGGCGCGAGCGGATTGTCGGTGAGCGCCGCGAGGTCCGGCGTGTCCGGGCGGGGCGCGCGGATCAGCGCGGACCACAGGGCTTCGACCTGCGGCGCGGCGTCCCTCTCGACGATGACGACCATGCGGGTCGCCCGGTCCTCGTCCGGCCAGTCGGCAAGCCTTCGTGGGCGGTGGAGGACATGCTGCACCGCCTCGACGAGGACGGGCGAACCGTCGGCGAGGGCGACGAGGCCCTTGAGGCGCAGCAGGCGGGGGCCGAGCAGGCCGCCGAGCGCCGAGAGGAAGCCTTCGAGCGCCTGCGGACCGATGGGCGCGGTCGTCCGCAGGGCGAAGGTCTCGATGGGGCGCGCTTTCGAATGGGCGGCGAACGAGGCGGCGAAGCGGGGCGGGGGAGCCGTCGCGACCAGCTGCGAGGGACCGAATTCCCCCGCCGCGGCGTCGAAGATGGGCGCGAGCGGGTTGAGGTCGCGCAGCGCCGAGGCGAGGGCGGCGAGGCGCGGGGCGCGCTCCTCCGCGGGAAGGAGGTCGGACTTCGTGATGACCAGCCGATCCGCGAGAGCGACCTGGCGCGGGCTCTCGGCGTGGCGGTCGAGCGTCTCCAGTCCGTTGATCGCATCGACGAGGGTCGTGACGCTGGCCGCGGCGATGCGCGCCGAGGCTTCCGGGTCCGCGGCGAGCGCCTGCAGGATGGGGCCGGGCTCGGCCAGCCCGCTGGTCTCCAGGATGATCCTGCGAAAGCGGGGAAGTTCGCCGGCGTCGCGCCGGGCGAGGAGGCCGCCGAGCGCCTCGACAAGGTCGCCGCGCACCGCGCAGCAGACGCAGCCGCCCGCGATCAGGATCGCCTCTCCCGAAAGCCGCTCGTAGAGCAGGTGGTCGAGGCCGATCTCTCCCCATTCGTTGACCAGCACCATCGCGTCGGCGAGCGCATCCGAGCGCAGGAGCGCATTGATGAGCGTCGTCTTGCCGGAGCCGAGGAACCCCGTGACGACATGGAATGCGACAGGCTCCCGCCCGATCATCGCCAGCTCCCGTTGACGCTCGGCGAAAACGCCTGCTACGGCTTCGCCCATCCCTTCATCCTATCAGAGACGCCGCAATCGATGACGATCCGCCTCCATCGCCGTGACCTTCCGAACGACTGGACCTACGGGGAGGCGGTGGCCATCGACACGGAGACGCTCGGTCTCGAAATCGGGCGCGACCGGCTCTGTGTCGTCCAGCTGTCGCGGGGCGACGGCGACGCCGACGTCGTCCAGATCGAGCTGGGGCAAACCGCCGCGCCCAACATCGAGAAGCTCCTCTCCGACCCGGCGACGACGAAGCTCTTTCACTTCGCGCGCTTCGATCTGGCCGTGCTTTGCAGGGCTTTCGGAATCATGGCCGGGCCGGTCTATTGCACGAAGATCGCCTCCAAGCTCGCGCGCACCTACACGGACCGGCATGGGCTCAAGGACCTCACGCGCGAACTGCTCGGGATCGAGGTCTCGAAGCAGCAGCAGTCGTCGGACTGGGGCGCCGATACGCTGAGCGAGGCGCAGCTCGCCTACGCGGCCTCCGACGTCCTGCATCTGCACGCCCTCCGGGAGAAGCTGGACGCGATGCTCAAGCGCGAGGACCGGCACGGGTTTGCGCGCTCAGCCTTCGCCTATCTGCCTGAGCGGGTGCGGCTCGATCTCGCCGGGTTCGGCGCAATGGACCTGTTCTCGCACGGCTATCCCTGAAGGGTGCGCGGCTGCGAAAGGCCAGCTCAGCCGAGGGCGGCCTTCTGCAGCGCCACCAGTTGACCGATGCCGGCGCGGGCGAGGCCCATCATGGTGAGAAGCTCTTCCTCGCTGAAGGGCGCGCCTTCCGCCGAGCCCTGCACCTCGACGAGGCCGCCCGATCCGGTCATCACGAAATTGGCGTCGGTCTCCGCAGTGGAATCCTCTGCGTAATCGAGGTCGATCACCGGCTGTCCGCTGACAACTCCACAGGACACGGCGGCGACGTGGTCCTTCAGGGGATTTTCCTTCAGGATTGAGCGCTGCATCATCCATTCGATGCAGTCCCGCAGCGCGACCCAGGCTCCCGTGATCGAAGCCGTGCGGGTGCCCCCGTCGGCCTGAAGGACGTCGCAATCGAGGGTGATCTGCCGCTCGCCGAGGCGCGGCAGGTCGACCACGGCGCGCAGCGAGCGTCCGATCAGGCGCTGAATTTCCTGGGTGCGCCCGGAGACGCGTCCTGTCGACAATTCGCGACGCGTGCGCGTGGCGGTGGCGCGCGGCAACATCGCGTATTCCGCTGTGACCCAGCCCCGCCCCTGGCCGCGCAGCCACGGCGGCGGCTTGTCCTCGAGGGAGGCGGCGCAAAGCACATGCGTTTCGCCAAATCGGACGAGGCAGGATCCTTCCGCATAGCGCGCCACTCCGCGCTCAAAACTGACCTTGCGCATTTCATGGTCGGCGCGCTTCGAGGGACGCATTCAAACCCCTTACATTGACGCTGACGGCTTTAGCGGCGGCGCCGCCATGTTGCAAACCCGCGGCGACCCTATTTCGACCCCACGATACGCGTGAACTGGCGTCATGTTCCGGCGATATCGACGTTTTACTGGTTTGGCCGGCTGAACCGGCGCGGGCCGCGGGGCGGGCAGAGAGCCCGACAAAGTTCTGGGCGGACGCCTCGCAACCGCTTAAAGATACATTTATCTTGGTTGTGTCTCTTCCCGGGGAGCGTTGCTGATACAGTCTATCCGTATGAGGAAGACGAACCCAGGGTCGCTCTTTTCGAGGCGCTTGGATGATTTTGCTTGTGAAAGCAGGGGTCGATTTCGGTTTTCGGCTTGGCGCGAAGACGACCTCCGCGGCCTACAACCGGACAATTTGATGCGGACGCTCCAGCCTAGACCCCAACGCTTCCGAGTAAGATATTTCGCGACGCGGGTTGAAACATCGGGAGCCATCCTGAGCGAAGTCGAGCTGACGGCCCTCGACGCGGATCACGCCATTGAGGCCTTAGCGTCCATCCCGTGGCCGCGGGGTGCGATCGGGCTATGCATCGTCGACAATGACGGCCGCGAGGTCTTCGAAAGACCGAGATCAGACTGGCCGTAAAAATCCGCCCCCGTCAATGTCCTGAGCGCGTTGCGAGTGAGCCGGCGCCAGGCGATGCGCCGCTTGAGCGGGTTGGAGATTGAAAG
>CAVUJV010000014.1:0-26894 GCA_963741845.1 uncultured Alphaproteobacteria bacterium | reverse complement strand
GATGCCTCGCACGGCATGAAATCCGCCAAACCGTTTGTGCAACCCACGAATTCTCACGCCCGCCATCGGCAAGTCCCTTAACCGCGCACTGCGCCCAGCGTTAGACCACGCACCAAATGTCGCTGCGCCAGGACCCCGAGCGCGATCGAAGGCGCGAGGGACACGACAGCGAGCGCGCTCGCCTCACCATATTGCGCGCCCTGAAATCCGAGAAAGGCTCGAAACACAGTCGGCAGCGTGAACGCGTTCCGGCTTGTCAGGACAAGCGCGAAAAAAAATTCGGTCCAACAGGCGATAAAAGCGAAGACCGCGGCCGCGAAATACCCGGCGCGGCGAGCGGAACCGCGACGCGCCAAAAAGCTTGCCAGCGGGTGCATCCGTCGACCAGCGCTGCATCTTCCATCGAACGCGGTACGCCTTTGAAATAGGCGAACATCATCCACACCGTGACGGGAAGCGTGAAGACAGTGTAGGCGATTGTGAGGCCGAATCGCGTGTCGTGCAATCCGACTGTGCGATAAATCAGGAATACCGGAAGTACGATCGCAATCGGCGGAAGGAAACGTTGCGACAGGACCCAGAACGACAGATGCTTGCCACCTGTTTGGAAGCGCGCAAAACTATAGGCCATCAACGTTCCGACAAACGCCGACAGCGCGGTCGCCGAGATCGAGATTATGAGGCTGTTCACGATGCCTTGAAGTCCACGATATGCAAACAGCGCAGCCGTGTAGTGGACCAATGTCGGTCGGCTTGGGAACCAGACAGGAGGCACGGCGAGGTAGTCATCGCTCGGCTTGATGGAGGTGATGAACATCCAATAAAGCGGACCCAGCACAAAAATGAGGAACGCGGCGAGGAAGACGAAGCGTCCTATCTCCGGGCGTCTGCGACGACGACGCCTCTTTGCAGACGTTCCTCGGGGCTCCGCCATCGCGCCCTGCGACATCAATCCGCCTCCGCCTTCAAAAGACGGCGCACAAGGAAGCTGACAAGCGCCGCGGTAAGCACAAGGAGAATCCAGCTTCCCGCAGTCGCCTGCGACAAGTGGAATTGCGTGAAGCCCACAGTGTAGAGATAGAACGAGCTTGTATAGGTCTTCGTGCCGGGGCCGCCGGCCGTCATGATAAAGATCGTGTCGAAAAGCCGGATCGCATCCAATAGACGAAAGGTTATCGCGAGCGTGATCATAGGGGCGAGCAAAGGCAGCGTGATGAGTCGAAACGCAAGCCAGCCCCCGATGCCGTCGAGTTCGCTGGCTTCATAAAGGTTCGGCGGAATCGACGTCAAACCCGCGAGCAGAATGACAAACATGAACGGCGTCCATTGCCACACGTCGGAAAGGATGAGCGCGAAGTAGACCCACGGACTTTCGGATAACCATCCGATCGTCACTTCATGGCGCAGCAGGGCTCCCAGAAGATAATTCGTCGGACCGAACGGGCGTTGCAGCAGCAGCGCCCAGGCCTGGCCGACGATTACCGGGCTTATGAACAGCGGAATGATCAAGATGGACATGACCAGGCCGCGACCCGGAAAAGGCCTCACCATCGCCAGCGCCAGACCGAGACCCAGAGCGAACTCGATGGTCACGTTCGCCGCGGACAACATCACGGTCAGGGCCAAGGACCAACGGGCCACCGGATCGAACACCACCTGTGAAAAATTCTTCAGGCCGACGAAAGCGTGACCGGGGATTTGAAAATCGTAGTTGACGAAGTTGACCCACAACGAGAACAACAGCGGATAGACCGAGAGCGCGAGGATCAGCGCGATTCCCGGCGCGACCAGCAACCACTTGAAATGCCGGTCGCTCCACAACGACAAGGCCGTTGAGAAACCGGGCGTGAGACCAGCTTCTCGGCGACGAGACTTCCGAACCTCGCGACATTCGTTGATCCAATCGCGTGACAACAAGCGGCCGCCGGCGGCGACTAAGCTCGCCGGCGGCCTTGGGCGTCTAGAGTTTTACCCCCATGCCCATTGCCTCGACCGTATGGTCGGCTGAGGATCCCGGTAGTTTCTTGTATTCGGCGAAAAACGCCTTTTGGCTGTCTGCGCCCAGACGCTCCGTCGTCTGGTCCCATTCCGCGGCGGCCGTTTGCAAGGCTGTCTTGGGATCGGTTCCCGCCCATACCGAGGAACACATTCGATCAATGCTAAGCGCGTAGTCCTGCCAGCCCGGCATGATCATATCGAGCAGGCCTACGTTCGCGGAGTTACAAAGATTGACGAGATAGGCCGGCGCATCGGGCCATAGCGAGCGGTAGAGTTCCGACTTGTAATGGGAAAGCCGATACGGATCTCGCAGCGAATAGGGCAGCATCGTGCGCGCAAGCGATACTGGCGGTGAAACCGCCCATTGCATGAAGAGATAGGCGGCGTCTGCATTGGTCGAATCCGCCGACAGGGCCTTGTTGTAGCCGGTCGCCATCTCCGGATTGCCCGGAACGAGAGCATAGCCGACCTTTCCGGCGATCGACGACTGCGGGATGAAATTGATCGCCTTTGCGCTCTGGGAATAATTCGCGCACATGCGCCCGGTCGGCGGCCAGGAATAAATCATGGCGACCTTGCCTTGCAGGAATGCGGCCCAAAGAGAGACCGCATCGAGTTCATTGTTGCCGGGTATCGAGGCCTTGTTCGCGGCAAGCATGTTTTCGAAGGTCTTCATGCCAGCTGGCGAGGCAAGTTGCGCCTTCATCGAGTCGTCGAAGAATTGGCCTTTGTTCGCGCGGAACTGCTGCAGGAAGTCATATTGGTTGCCGGGCTGCCGGCCTTGCGGAAGTGACCGGCGCCGTAGACATTCGGCGCCATCTGATCCGTGATGAACTGGGCGACTTGGGCATAGTCCTCCCAGGTTTTTGGAGGCTCGAGGGCTTTGTTGAATTTGGCCTGGTAGGCCGCCTTCATCTTCGGATCTTCGAAGATGTCCTTGCGGTAGTAGAGGGCGAACATGTCGCCATCGTCGAAGAAGCCCCAGATCTTGCCCTTGTAAGTTGGCAGCGCCTTGAAAAGGGGATGGTAGTCGTCGAGGTCGGCCTTGTTGAGATATTTGCCGATGAAGTCGTCGAGCGGGGCTATCACGCCACCGTCGGCGAGCGAGGGCGTCCAAGCCGGTTCGATGTCGAGGATGTCGTAAGCTCCCGAACCGGCAATATGCTCCGCAACGGGCTTCGAATATTGGTCGGGATGCGAGAGTTCGACGACATTCGATTTGATGCCGGTTAGCTGCTCCCAGAGCGGCCCCGAGAAGTTGCGGGGATCCAGCGCCTGCAACCCGGATTCATAGGTCATATTGAGGGTTACGCCTTTGAATTTCTTGGCCTCGGCGACGGCCCTGAACGCCGATCCGTCCGCTGGCCCCTCTGTCGAGGCCTTCAGTGCGGCGGCTTGGGCCTTACCGAGTGGCGACGACGCGTCGGCCAATTCCACCGCCGCCTGCGCTAGAGCCCATTGACTGGTCGATGCCAGCAGCGGCCCAGAGACGGCTAGCATGCCCGTCATCTGACCGAGCTTCGTAATGAAGGTTCGACGCGTCGGCTCTCCTTTCAGCCACGCGTCGACATCCGCCGCCAGACCCGCTTCGAACTCGCGTTTTTCACGATTGTCCATGGTTGCTTCTCCTCCCGTTGGAGCTCCAGCCGGATCGTCCGGTTTTGCTCCTTGCCCACCCGTTCCGAGGCACGCGGCAAGGTTGGTCGCTTTAATCGCTCGCGCGGCTCACACTCTACGCTTCCCGCTCGCACGCGATATCCCTTGAGTGACGTGTCAATCGCCAAAGCGCCGGCCGAACGTATCCAACCGCGCCTTCCACACGTTCATATCGAGCACCTGGCGATTGACGACGCCGCGCGGACTTCGACCGTGCTGCACGTCGAGTACGGCCTTAACATCGGCGGCGCCATTTCCCGCAAAACATTGGTCGGTCCAGCACAGCGCGTGCGGCGACAAGATAACGTTGTCGAGCTTGAGAATCGGATCGTCGACATCCGGCGGCTCCTGTTCGAGCACGTCCAGCCCCGCCCCGGCGATGCGACCCTCCTGCAAGACCTTCGTCAGTGCTTTTTGATCGACGATCGGTCCCCGCGCTGTGTTGATGAGGTAGGCGGATGGCTTCATCAGCGCGAGGCGTTCGGCGTTGACGAGATGGCGGGTTTGCGCCGTCAACGGACAACTTACGGAGACGACGTCCGCTTGTCTGAAGACGTCGTCGAGGGCCACGAGTTCAATTCCGAGTTCAGCCGCCAGCGCCGAATCCGCGAAAGGATCATGAGCGATGAAGCGCATATCGAACGGCTTCACCATGCGAAACAATTCGGCCCCGATATTGCCGACGCCCACGGATCCCAGCGTGCGTCCGACCAGGCCCACGCCCATGTGATCTGAGCGCTTGGCGAAGCCCGGCAGCGGCTTCGCGAGCGAGCCGGTCCTTGATCATCAGCTTGCCCGTGAGAGCAAGCATCAACGTGATGATGGAAACCGCGACCGGGCGACGCACCCCGTCCGGAGTGATGACGAGCGCGATACCCCCTTCCGTGCATGCGTCGACGTCCACGGTGTCATATCCGACCCCGAAGCGCGCGACGACGGCGAGACGTCCGCTCCTGGGGACGCTCTCCGCGGTGAAGCGATGGGCGAGCAGAATTAACGCGTCGAAATCTTCGAGCTGGTCGGCGCGCAAAGGGTTGGCGGCTTCAAGAAAAACAACTTCGACGCCCTTGGCCGCGTACAACGGCGCGAGATCAAAGTCGGGGTAGGTCGGCGATCCGTCCGCCTTGCGAAAGTCGCCGGACAAAGCGACCCGGAACTTGTCGGTCATCGCTCTAGCTCCGATTCGTCTTCACGCCTTCGCGCAGACGTGTGATCGCTTCAGCCAGGGCGTTATGGAGCACCCAGACGTCGCCGGAATAGCATATGAAATCGAAACCGGCGTCGTAGAGTTCGACCCCGAGCTCCACCGTGGGGACCAGTCGTCCGAGCGCTTTCTTGTATTTTTGGCAGGCCGCAACCGTGCGGTCGATCGCTCGCTTGAAATCTGGATGATCAAATTGACCGGGTATGCCGAGCGAAACGGATAGATCGAAGTGACCGACCCAAAGCGCGTCGACGCCATCGATCGACGCTATCTCTTCGGAGTTCTCCACTCCAGCCGCGGTTTCAATCTGACAGAACAGCGTGGAGCGATTGTTCGCCGCGGCGAATTTCTCGGGTACGGCTCCGGGGCGGTAACGGTCATGAGCGATCTGCAAAGCGACGCCTCGACCGCCAGCCGGGTGGTATTTCATTGCCTGTACAATCTGGCGAGCTTCCTCCGCGGTGTTCACCATCGGCAGCATCAGCCCTTCGGCGCCCATGTCCATAGCGCGGGCGATGTGGTGATATTCTTTCGACGGAACGCGGACGATGGCGGGAAGCTGCGCCGCTTCGAAATACCGCATCACGCTCTTGACGGTCTCGAAATGGAAACCGGAATGCTCAAGGTCGAAAAGGACGAAGTCGCAACCGGCCGACTTCAAGATGTGCCCGATGCCCGGCGTTGCGAACTCGACGATAAAGTGCCCGAACTTCGGCGACTTTGTTTTCGACATGGCCTTGAGCGTACTGTCCGCCATCACCGTTTCCCTCCCTCAATCCGCCGGCTCTTTGACCGTGCGTTTCGTTCTCGTGATCTCAGTTTCTTTACGTAGAGCCCTCGCAGACAAGTGCGCCGAAACAGACCGATTTGCTGACGACCAGTCCCGAGCTCTCAGCGTCGAACCGCGCATAGTGCTCCGATCGCAGGTGTGCGTCGAAGGCGGTTCGATCGCCATAGATTTCATAAAGCGTGATTGCGTCGGCGGCGCCGTCGCGTTCGATCACGTCGAAACGGCGACAACCTGGTTCCATTTGAGCCGATTGACGGGCATTGTCGTCGACCAGCTCGCGAAACTTCTCCAGCGCGCCGGGCTTGAGATGAAAATCGACGAAGACGACAAAGCCGCTCATCGCCTCCCCTCCGCAATTTCTCCATAGCGCCGGGCGACGTAGTCGAGATGATCATTCATCGCACTTTCGGCGCGATCCGGATTTCGTTCGGCCACCGCTCTGAAAATCGCCTGATGAGCCTCGTAAGCGATTTGATCCTCACCCGCGGCCAATGTCGTCCTACGCTGATCCAATAGCCATTCGGCAAAGGCGGCATGGATCGCGAGGAAGACCGGATTTCTGGGGATCACCGCCAGCACATAATGGAATGCGACGTCGGTCGTCTGAAAGCGATCGAGATCCCCAAGCGACTGGCGATTGTTTTCCAGCGCGATTTCAAAGTCGGCAATATCTTGGCTTGTCGCGAATTTGGCCGCGTGGCGGACAAGTCCAACCTCGAAGAAGGCGCGAGCCCCCTGGAAGTCCCGGATGCCGTTCGGGGCGGCAAGCATATGCCGGGCTGTGCCCGCCAATGCGTTGATAACCAGTTGCGGCGTTGGCCGGGTGACCCGAGCCCTTTCGCCAGAACGAAGCTCGACCACTCCCATTTTGCGCAGGTGAAATAGCGCCTCTCGGACCGCGGGCCGACCGACGCCAAAATGCTTCATGAGATCGCGCTCGGAAGGCAGCAAATCGGACGGCGCGTAAGCGCCTGCCTGGATCAACTTGTCGAGATGATCCGCGACATCTTCGTAGAGCTTGCGGCGTCGAATCGCCACGGGCGGCATGTTGGTATACCTTTGATACCAGTCGTCAGAAGCTATAATGCGGTGAGGGCGTCGTCAAAGGAATTTCATGCCGCGCCGACAAAGAGCAGCCTGTACTTGTCTTACTCCGCCGCTTGCTCGGTTTTTATGAACCGGATTCCGAGGCCGTGCGGCGGCTAACGCTTGGTCTTCTCCACCGAGGATAGAGAGCTCATGCCTGACCATCCCGCGCCCTATGAAGCCGTTTCTCTGGGACGGCTAGCGCTTCGCCTTGATCGCAATGGGGCCTTCGCACGCGAGATATCGCTCCGCGGAGAGGAACTGTTCCGAGGCATCGGATTCGTCGTCCGCGACGCAAATTGGGGCACGCCGGTGCTAACGGGCGAAGCTACCCTCTCGCGGCAAAACGATCGGGCGACCGTGACATCAGGCGGCGGGCTGGACGTGGCTGGCGGCGATCTAACCTGGTCCACCGAGTGGTCGATCACAGAGGGCGGTCTGGAGGCGAAGGGGAGGGCGTCTTCCGTTACCGGGTTCGAGACAAATCGGACCGGATTTGTGATCTTGCATAGTCTCGGCGCCACCCGCGGTCGGCCAGTGAAGGTGTTCCATCCAGGCGGAGGCATCGAAGAAACGACGTTCCCGGATCTCGTCTCGCCGCACCAACCGTTCTTCGACATCGAAGCGCTGGAATATACAACGACTGCCGGGAACCGGCTCCGGCTGTCCTTCTCCGGGGAGGTCTTCGAGATCGAGGATCAGCGCAATTGGACCGACGCCTCATACAAGACCTATTGCCGGCCGCTGCGCCTGCCTTACCCCTATCGGATCGAACCTGCGACCGTCATCGAACAATCCGTACGATTGGAGATTCTCGCCACAGCTCCCGCCGGATCCAGACCCCGCCGCACTGCTCCCTGGATCGAGCGGACCGCAGTCCTTCCCATGCTCGGCACGAGCCTGCCGCCGGGCGCTTTCGACGCCAGGCAGGTCGCCGCCTTGGACACGTTGAAGCTCGGTTTCACTGCGATCGAGGTCGACCTGTCTGACGAAGACGGATTGGCGGCGGCAAGCGAAAGAATTGCTGCTGCGCCGGGACCGCTTCGCATCGACATCAGAAAGAGCGGAGAGAAAGAAACGCTCGCGGCGA
This sequence comes from uncultured Alphaproteobacteria bacterium, assembly GCA_963741845.1. Lineage (GTDB taxonomy): Bacteria > Pseudomonadota > Alphaproteobacteria > Rhizobiales > Beijerinckiaceae > Roseiarcus. The sequence continues at coordinate 19,070 of CAVUJV010000014.1, read as the reverse complement.
TCAGGGCATTGGCGCCGCTCCTGGCCAACAAAGCCACTTTGGGTCTTTCGCTTTGGGACGCGGAGGACGCGACGATCGCTGCGGTGCGGACTGTGGCGTCGAATATCCGCATCGGAGGCGGCGTCGGCGCGTTCTTCACGGAATTGAACCGACTGTCCCACTGGCCGGCAGCCGACTATTTGACCTGGACCTCGAATCCAACGGTACACGGCTCGAGTGACGACACGATCGGCGAAACGACCGAACCGCTGGCGGACATCATCCGCACCGCGCGTGCAAGGTCGAGTTCGGCTCGGTTTCAAATAGGTCCAATGACGCTCGGACTTCGCTACAACCCTAACTCCACGACCCCGGAAGGGCGACGCCTGGCGTCTCCTCCCGATCCTCGCCAGAGTGAATTGATTACGGCGGCCTGGGCTGTGGGGACAATTGCCGGTTTTCTGGATCCCGCGGTTGAAACGCTCGCTTTTTTTGAACCGACGGGACCGAAAGGGTTGGTTTCGGAGGACGGGTCATTATCCCCTGCCGCCCATGTCCTGCTGCGGCTCTCACCCTATGCCGGGTGCAAGGTCTCCGTTATGCGCTGGCCCGACAGCCCCCGCGCTGTCGGCCTACTGATCGAAGCCTCGGGTGGGTCCATGCTTTGCTTTGCGCATCCGCGCGACGAAGAGTTCTCGCTAGCGCTGCCCCCGGGCATTTGGTCCCGCGCCGAACGGCTCAGCGCCAATGGATTCGTAGACATCTCCCTAGACGAATTTCGCGCGGAACGTTTCGGCGTTTCCTGGTTGACCGCCGAGGCTGTTGCGCCTCGCTGAACTGGGACATACAACTAGTATGAAGCAACGCAGCCGATTTTGGTCGACTTGACCCGTTCCATACGCAAGCGACTCACGCCGCTCGCATCCAGGTCCGGACGCGCATTTGGGCCTTGGCGTCGGGGTTTACGACAAATGCTGGCCAACGCCCGTTGATCACGTTGATGATGCCCGATATGGCGTCCCTCGCGACCGCATCCACGAAAGTATCTGTCCAGCACATACAGTGGGCGGTGGGAATCACATTGTCCATCGCCAGGAGCGGGTTGGCGGGATCGGGTGGCTCCTTCTCGAAGACGTCGAGCGCCGCTCCCGCGATCCGCTCATTCCGCAGGACGTCGATCAGGGCAGATTCGTCGATGATCGGCCCGCGCGCGACGTTGACGAGATAGGCGGTGGACTTCATCAGGCGCAGCCGGTCGGCGTTCAAAAGACTGCGCGTTGACTCATTGAGAAGGCAGGCGACAACGACGATGTCTGAGCGCCCAAGGAGCACTTCGAGGCTGCAGAGCGCCGCTCCCGCCTGAGCCGCGTACGCTGCGTCGACATGCGGGTCGGCGGCCAGGATCGTCATCCCGAAGGGCTGCGTGAGACGGACAAGCTCGCGCCCGATTCCGCCGAGGCCGATGATTCCGAGCGTGCGCCCCGGCAACCCCATACCGGGATAATTCCCGCGCTCGGGCCACCGGCCCTCTCGCACGAGGCGGGATTTGAGAGGAAGGCGCTGTGTGAGCGCGAGAATGAAAGCAAGCGCCGTTGTCGCCACCGCGTTCCTGACCGGGATCGGCGTATTGGTGAGAAGGATGCCGTGCTGCGTGAGCATAGGCACGTCGATGGCGTCGTAGCCGACTCCGTTGCGAGCGACGATTCGCAGCCTCCCGCTCTCGTTGGCAAGCTCCCTCTCCGAAACCCTTGAGCCGCCGATCAGAAGCGCCTCGTAGTCGGTGAACGCCGAGGGCGGCAATTGTCCGTCCGCGAGGGGAATAGTGTCCCACGCAAGCCCGGCATCCGAGAAGAGCGATAGCGGCGCGGCCCCGAACATGGGTCGGCCGGTCGTGTCGAACAGATCCGCGCTGAGGCCGACCTTCGCGCCTGTTCCACTCATATCGAGCCTCCTCTGAAGCCCTTACGCCAAGGGATCAACGGCCGCGTTCGACCGCGCGGATTCGTAGGCCCCGAAAACAAGCCCGTAGGTCCTTAAACTATCGGCGCCGGACGTTTCCGGCTCGCGCTTGTCTCGCAAGCACTTCACCCAGTGCTCCTGGACCCGCAGGACGCTTTCCTGCGTGCCGTGCCAAGGCGGGGTCGACCAGGGTAGCATCGCGGGCGAGACATCGCTTTCGGTCGCCTCGCCGTTCGAAAAGACGCTCAGCCGATATCCGGGACTTAGGCGCAGGCTGCCGGCGGTTCCTTCGACCTGCACGGTGAGCTGAGGGAAAGGATCGGGGTGGATCGGGCTCGCGTAGCTGCACTCGACCACGCTCGTGGCGCCGCTTACGTGCTGAAGGACGATCGTCGCCATGTCTTCGCCGCGGATGCCCGGCTTGACACTCTGGGCCCGGCAATAGAGGCGCGTCGCCTCGCCCATCAGGAAGCGGGCGACGTCGAGCATATGGACGCCGAGATCGAGGATCACGAGATGATCCACCTCAGCGAGATAGGGCTGCTTGCCATAGATGTTATGGCCGGTTCGGAACGAGACGCGCGCCCAGGTCGGCTTCCCGATCTTACCGGACGCGATGACCTCGCGCGCCCGGCGAACGGGCGTAAGGAACCGCGTATTCTCATGCACCATGAAGGGGACGCCCGCCTCGCGCACGCTCTCGACGAGGGCGACGCAATCCTCCCAGCTCGGGGCGAGCGGCTTTTGCACGATCGTCGGCAGCTTCCTCGCGGCCGCCAAACCGACGAGCTTCTGATGCAATTCCATCGTGGTGGCGATATCCACGAAGTCGAGCTTCTCGCGGTCGAGCATTTCGATCGCGTCCTGATAGGCCGCGCCGGCGCCATGACGCTCGGCGGCCGATCGCGCTTTTCCGAGGTCGAGATCGCAGACGGCGGCCAGTACGACGTCACTCATGCTGGACCATGCCGCGAGATGATTTTCAGCGAAGAAGCCGCAGCCTATGACGCCGACGCGAAACGGTGACGAACTCACGCGATGCTCCCTGCAGTCAGTGGATTTCGCCGGATTCGCGAAGCGCTTCGCGCATCGCTCGGGCGTTGAAGCCGGGAGCGCGCGCCCGGTCGAGAATGACCTTCTCGCGACGCGCCATGAGGTCGATCGCCTTCGGCAGCGTCCGCACGGCCGCGGCTGGAATGACGACGGCGCCGTGCACATCGGCGTGAACGACATCGTCGTGACCGACGAGCATGCCAAAAATGTTCACATCGCAGTTCATCTGCACCATATGCACATGCGCGTGACTAGGACCGATGCAACCGCCGACGATCTGGAAGCCGGACGCCAGCATGTCGATGTCGCGGAACGAGCCGTTGGTGACACAGCCCGCCACTCCGAGGCCGGCATGAACGGCCGTATGGACCTCGCCCCAGAAGGCGCCAAAGCCTGGCGGATCGTCGAGATCCTGAAGGACCACGATCGTCGGCAGGCCCCTGGCCTCACAATACTCGTACCAGTCCTCGCGCGGCGGGATCGGTCCGCGTGGCGGCTCTTTAGCGCGGATCATGCCGGTCCGGGCGAGGCCGACGATCGGCGGCAGCTTGCGGTCGACGACGACCATAGGCTCCACGGTGAAGCCGATCGCGCGGCGTTCCGGCGCCACAATCTCGAGGCCGTTGCAGATGGTCGGGGTGTCCCATGCCTTCAGGACCTCGAGGTCCGCGGCGGTGAAAGGAAGGTCGGTCATCATGGTTTCCTGAGTATGGCGGGGAGGATCAGGCTTCGACGCGGATCTTGCGCTGTTCGAGACGTTCGGTCATGAGCCGCCGGCGCCCGTCCACCCAGGCGGCGACGAAGATGATCAGGCTGTTGACCAGCGGATAGAGATACGGATTGGCGTTGAGCATCACGAGGCCGTTTGCGGTCGTCTGCACGAGCACCGCCCCGAATATGCTGCCGAAGACGCCTCCCCGTCCGCCAAACAGGCTCGTTCCGCCGAGCACGGCCGCGGCGATGACCGGAAACTCCTCCTGATATCCGAATGTCGCGGAGGCGGCCCCAACCTGCGAGACCGAGATGAGCGCCCCGATCGCCGCGCAGGCGCCGCAGATGCAGAAGACCGAGAACATGATCGCCTGGACGCGAATGCCAGCCTTTCCGGCCGAATCCGGGTCCGCCCCGACCGCGTAGATCTGTCGGCCATAGGGCGTCTGGGTCAGCGTGACCCAGGCCGCCGCCGCGACCGCCGCCGCGATCCAGATCGCCCAGGGAAGGCCGAAAAAGGATGACCGGCCGAGCGTCTGCACCGTGTCGCTCTGGAAGACCATCTTGGTCTCCGAGAGATAGAGCGCGAATCCGCGCCCAATGAACAAAGTGGCAAGGGTGACGATGAACGAAGCGATCCGCAGGCCGGTGACGAAATAGGCGTTGATCGCCCCGAAAGCCGCGCCGATCAGGATGATCGCGGGAATCGTGACAATCAGCGACGCGTCCGAAAGGTAGAGTCCCATCGTCACCGCGACGAGATACATGACCGAACCGACCGAGAGATCGACGCCGCGCACGAGCAGCACGAACGTCATGCCGATAGCCATGACCGCGACATGCGTGGACTGCGTAAGGATGTTGCGGAAATTGGCGAGCGACAGGAAGCGGTCCGAAAGCAGCCCGAACACCAGGCACAGGACCGCGAACAGCATCAGCGGCGCGAACCGCAGCGCGATCAGGACCAGGACGCGGGAGTTCAGCTGGCTCAAACGCGATCTCCCGCGTCCCACAGGGCCGCGCTCATGAGCGTCTCGCGATCGAAGCTCGCCCGCTCGAAGAAGCCACGAACTTCGCCCCGCCCCATGACCATGATGCGGTCGGCCATACCGATCAGCTCCTCGATCTCGGAAGATATGAAGAGGATCGCGGCGCCCGCCGCGACCATCTGGTTGATGATCTTGTAGACCTCGTATTTGGCTCCAACGTCGATGCCGCGCGTCGGCTCGTCGAGAATGAAGATCGACGGCGCGCGCAGGAGCCATTTCGCGATCACCACCTTCTGTTGATTTCCGCCGGAAAGGGTGCGCACCGCCGTCCGATCGATCGCCTTGGCGTTGACGCGGACACGCTCGGCCATGCCGCGCGCCGCTTCGCCCAGCTCCGCCGGCTTCAGCCATTGGACGAAGCCGCTCGATCGCTCGACGAGAGACGGCAGGACAATATTGTCGGTGATGGAGGCTTCCATCATCAGCCCGTCGCCGCGACGGTCCTCGGTGAGGAAGGCCATCCCCCGGTCCATCGCCGCGCGCGGCGCGCGCGGCGGAAGCTTCGTGTCTCCGACGCGGATTTCGCCCTCCGAGTAGGGATCGAGGCCAAAGATAATCCGGGCCAGCTCCGAACGTCCCGAGCCCATGAGGCCGGAAACGCCGAGCACCTCGCCGAGCTTCAGGTCGAACGACACGTTCTTCACGATGCCCGGTTGCGATACGCCGCGCACCGACAGGGCCGTATTGCGAGGCTCGGCGGTCGGCTTGCGCTCGGGAAAAAGCCGGTCGATCGTCCGCCCGACCATCAGCGTGACCAGGAGCTCGATAGTGAAGTCCGCGCGCGGACCGGCGCCGACCACCTGTCCGTCGCGCAGCACCGCGATGTCGTCGCAGAGTCGCATCACGTCGCCGAGAATGTGGCTGATATAAATGATCGAAATGCCCTGCGCGCGGAGACGCCCGATGATCTCGAACAGCCTCTCGGTCTCGCGCGCCGTGAGCGACGTCGTCGGCTCGTCGAAAATAATGAGCCGCGCCTGCCGGCTTAGCGCCTTGGCGATCTCGACGAGCTGGCGTTCACCCTGGGGCAGCCGCATGACCGGCGTCATGGGAGAGACTTGCAAGTCGACGAGCTCCAGCGCCTTCTTCGCCCGCTCCCTGAGGCTGCGGCGATCGATGAAGGGCAGTCGCCCAATTCTTCGGGGAAAATGGTCGAGGAAGATGTTCTCCTCGACGCTGAGATTTGGAAAGAGGCTGAGCTCCTGGTGGATGAAGGCGACCCCAAGCGCGAGCGCGTCGCGCGAGCTGGTCGGCGCGACCTCCTCCCCGCCAAGCTCCACCCGGCCGCTATCCTTCGGCAGCACGCCGCCCAGAATGTTCATCGTCGTCGACTTGCCGGAGCCGTTCTCACCGACCAAACCGAGAACGGCGCCGTGGCGCAACTCGAAGCCGACGTCGCGCAGGACCTGGACGCCGAAGAAGCTCTTGTTGAGCCCGCTGGCCCTCAGGAGGACGTCGGACATCGCCTAGCCCCTTGCCCTGAGATTGTGCCGGATAGCGTCTGTCACGGCCGCGAAGAGGATGACGCCGCCCTTGATCGCGTAGACGGACGACAGCGACAGGCCGAGCAGTTGCAGGCCGTTATCGACCACGCTGAGAAACAGCACGCCCGACAGCACGCCGAGCACCGTTCCCTTGCCCCCGAATAGGCTGACGCCGCCGATCACTGTGGCGCCGATCACGTCGAGCAGGATGCGCTGGCCCAGAATAGGCGTGCCGGCTTCGAGGCGAGCTGTGTAGATGATCGCCGCGAAGGCCGCGAACAGGCCGGAAAGCGCGAAGCACCCGATGACCACCGCCTTTACCGGCACGCCGGAAATCGCCGCCGCGTTCGGGTTGAGGCCAACCGCCTGCACCCAGCGGCCGAAGACCGTGCGGGTGAGCGCAAGATGCACAATGATCGCGAGCAGCACCGTGATGATGGCGGCGTAAGGTATCCCCGCAACGCCCCCGTAACCGAGCGCGAGGAAGGCCGGCGGCAGCGCGCCTATGCTCGATCCGGAACTCGTATGGGCGGCTGTGTACCATATCGCCGCGCCGCTGAAGAACATCATCGTCGTCAGAGTCACGAGGAAAGACGGCATGTCGAACACGATGGTGCAGACGCCGTTGAGAACTCCGATCAGGAGTCCGATGGCGACGATCGCCGCCACGGCCAAAACCGGCGCCCAGGGATTTCCCGCGAGATAGCCGTCCTGGCTGGTCATGATCGACGCGCCGACCACGCAGCTCATCGCCATGATCGATGTCGCCGACAGGTCGATCTGGGCAACCATCAGGACCATCATCACGCCCATCGCCGCGACGAAGAGCGGAAGGATCTGCAGAAACACGTCGCGGACGTTCGTCGGGCTGAGGATCTCCGGCACGAAGAGCCAGAGCGCCGCCACATAGAGAGCCGTGAGCGCGACGACGAGATAGTCGGAAAAGAGGAGCCAGCGAACCGCCTTCATCGGGCGCGAGCGAGAAGCGCCCGATGAAGCGGACAAGACGCCTCCTGCTTCCGCCATTTCGGAAACCTCGCGCTCGACGGCCGCTGCAGTCAGCTGATTACTTGTTCTTTTCTTTCCACACGTGGTAGCCCCACATGTCGTCGCGCTTGGCGTCGAGGGTCGCCTGGCTGATCGCGAAGCCCGGATCGATCAGCATTTTGTCGACCGGCTTGCCGGCCCAGATGTCCTTGAAGGCGCCATAGGCGAGGTCGACCTCGTAGAAGAGGTTCTGCACGCCATTCACGTCCATGTATTTGGTGCTCAGCAACTGATAGCCGTTCTGGTCGCCGTCGAATCCCGCGAACAGAACATGGCCCTCCTCGCCGGTCTTGTGCCACTTGCCGGCCGTCTTGAGCACCTGCTCGATGATCTTGTCCTGCGAATCGGACGGCGAAATGAGCATGTTGACGTCCGGATTGGCCTGGATCGCATTGGTGAGGCCAGCGAAGGTCTTGTCGGCGTTCCATTCTGTCGCGACCCGCGCCACGACCTCGACGATGTCCTTGTTCGCCTCAAGAATATCGAGCGCGCCATCGCGTCGCTGAACCGCGTTGTTGTCGCCGAGATCCCCCATCAGGAGGATGGCCTTGTACTTGCCGCCCTGCTTCTTGGCGATGTCCACGAGCTGCGACACCGTGGTCTGCATGATCTTCCGGTTGTCGGCCTGGATGGCGACGTATTTGTTGTCGTTCGGGGCTGGCGGGCGGTTGAAGAAGATGATCGGGATGTTGGCGGCGTTGGCCGTCCGGATCGCCGGGATGGCGGCGTTGTTGTCGGTCGGAATGAAGACGATGCCGTCGACCTTGCGCTCGACCATGGCCTTCACCTGGTCATTCTGCTTGTTCTGGTCGCGGTTTGAGATCGTCTCGAGCGTCGTCCAGCCATTCTCCTTGGCCTTGGCCTTCAGGATCGAATTGCCGGTGATCCAGAAGTCGGAGTCGAAGGCGTCGAACATGAGCGCGATCGTCTTGCCGCTGTCCGCGGCGCGCGCCAGGCCCGGCGCAAGTCCGGCGGCGGCCGCCGCCGCGAAGATGCTGGCGGAGAATTCGCGTCGATTCATTTTCGTGGTCATGGTTGCTCCTCCCTAGATGGCGGACAAACTTTTGTCCGCGATCCCGTGACTTGCGCCGTCGAAGAGCGGCGCGGGTCTGTTGGCGCTTTCTCCATGCGCTTCCGCTTTAGTCGGAAGCGTCTTTTCTGCGCCCAAGATAACAGGGCCACAGGTTGTCTGACAAGTTCCATGCGTCGCCTGCGTCGCCACTGGAATTGAGTTCGACTTTTTCTTGCCAAAGCCGCCTCCCGGCCCCATCCTGTAGACACGGCCGGAACAGGAGGAACACGAGCCCACACCAAGGTTGCGATAGCCCGTCGCCCGCCTGCGCGTCCCCCTCTTTGTGCCTGTCGGACTTACCCCAGCGACCGCGAAAACGAAGATGAATCCGTTGCGAACAGACCGGAATCCGTCGCGCGGCTCGCCGGATCGGAAGACCGATCATCCTTTCCGCAAATTGAGGGGCTCTGCGGTTGCGGCGTGACACTTTTCGGCGCCTAATCCTTTGAAAACGCTTATTCGCCGCCAGGTCCGCGGGACTTGCGGAGATCCCTGCCCGAGGTCCGGAAAACAGAGGCGTCCAAGCCGTCGCCATGCGAAATAAAATGGCGTCCAGGCCTTTGATTTCGCTCACACCGGCGAAACGAACCGATAGCCGCCCGCCAAGTCTTTGAACGACGCAATGCGACACCGAATTTGCCGCGCCCGGAGAAGGCGTCCGGCAAGAAGAGAGGGGACTGGACGCGCTGATGGGCAAAGCGCCTGAACACCTACTCGCGACGCTCGCGCGCGGGCCTCAATCCCCCTCCCGGGTCGCGGCCGCCATTACGGCGGAGATCGCCGAAGGTCGCCTGCGTGAGGGGGACCGCCTGCCGACCGAAATGGTTCTCGCGGCGCGGTTCGGGGTCAGCCGGACTGTGGTGCGCGAGGCGATCGCGGGCCTTCGCTCCGAGGGCGTCGTCCGCTCCCGCCAGGGACTGGGCACCTTCGTCGTAAGCCCGCGCCAGACCGCGACCTTGCGGATCGAGGCCGATCTGACGAGCGATCTTACCGTCTTTCGTAACGTCTTCGAGTTGAGAGCTATTCTCGAGATCAAGGCGGCCGCGCTGGCCGCGCTCAGGGCCGACGAGGAACAGCGCGCCCGGATCACCGAAGCGCTTGACAGGATGAAGACTGCCGAAAGTTGGCTCGACGACGGCGTCACGGCCGACCTCGACTTTCATCGTTGCGTGGCGGCTTCCAGCGGCAATCCCTATATCGCGACGGTCGTCGGATTTCTCGCTGGCCAGATGCGCCAGAGCATCATGTTCATGCGCCACAACCAGAACCGTTTCGCAAGCAGCCTCATCGCGCTCAACATTGCCGAACATTCCGTAATCCATGACGCCATTATGAAGCGGGACGCGCGCGCGTCTGCGCTCGCCATGCGAGCCCATATCACCGCTGCCGCGAGGCGGCTCGGATACGGCCTGTCACCGGACGCCATGAAGATGGACCTATTGGGCTGAACGCGGGCGGAGAAGCGCGGCACTGAAGACCGCGGCAGGCTCGTAAGTCAGCCTCGATTCGCCAGACAAGACCGCACTGGCTCTCTCTCGCCTCTGGCCCCCGTCAGGTGGCGAATTCAGCGGCCATGGATTTCTGCCCAGGAACCGGAAAAACCGTCTGGCGGGTCGCATCTGTGCCCATTAGCGATCGCACCTTTACGCCCTATATGTCGTCTCCTGAAGGAGGGCCGACATGAGTGTTGCGTTTGTCCGGGAAGAGAGCGCGGAAGCCGCGCAAGAGGTGAGCTTGCCTCCGCGGCCGGTTTCGACGCATCCCAACCTTGTGACCCAATCCGGTCTTCATGCGCTCCAGCGGTCCCTCGCCGACAGCCAGCGGGCGCTGAAAGCGGCACAAGCGATTGAGGATGTCAACGCGCGGCGGCGTGCGCTGGAGCTGGCGGCGCGTGACGCGCGCTATTTCGCCGAACGCGTCGCGAGCGCGATCGTGCAGCCAGAACCGGAGAACGCAACCGTCGTCGCGTTCGGCTCACAAGTTACGATCGTCCGGGACGATGGCCGCCGTCAGACTTACCGAATTGTCGGAGAGGACGAGGCCGACCCGCGCGAGGGTTCGATCGCCTATGTGTCTCCCCTTGCGCGGCGGCTCATCGGAAAGCGGATCGGCGATTTCGTGGAGATGGACGGCCACGAAATCGAGGTTGCCGCGATCGAATAAAGGCGGTTTCCGGGACTTCTTCGCGGAACGAGGCGCAGACAAAGCCTGCGCCGCGCGTCCGCAATTCCTCGCCGCGCAGACGGCTCTCGTTCCTTTGGCCTTTTATCCCGCCATCGCGACGTCCTCGATGCGGATCGGGAAGCGCCGGATCCGCACGCCTGTCGCGTGCCACACCGCATTGGCGATCGCGCCGACCGTGCCGGTTATACCGATCTCGCCGACGCCCTTCACGCCGAGCGCGTTGATATGGGGATCGTCCTCATGGATGAGAATCGCCTCCACCGACGGCGCGTCGGCATTCACGGGCACATGATATTCGGCGAGATCGGCGTTCATGATGCGGCCGGTCCTGCGGTCGGCGATCGCCTCCTCCTGCAAGGCGAAGGACAGACCCCAGATCATTCCGCCAAGATATTGGCTGCGGGCGAGGTGAGGATTGATAACGCGGCCGGCGGCGAAGGCGCCGACGAGCCGGCTCACGCGGATCTGGCCGAGATCGGGATCGACCTTCACTTCCGCGAAGACAGCGCCATGCGAATAGAGCGCGCGCGATTCGGCGACGGAGGGGTGGCGCGCCGCGTTTGCCGCGCCCGTCACCTCGATGCGGCCGGCGCGCGTGAGGATGTCCGCGAAGCTCTCGCTGCGGCTTTCGTCGTCGCGACGATGGAGGCGTCCATCGCGCGCCGTCACGCCGACATTGCCGGCGCCGAACAGCGGCGAGGCGGGATGAGCGGCGGCGAGTTCAGCGAGTTGCGCCAACGCGTGCAAGCCAGCATTGTGCAACGCCAGCCCGGCGCTTGCGGTATGGCCGGAGCCGCCGGCGACGCCTCCGTCCGGAAGGTTCGACACGCCGGAGCGGAAGTCGACCTGATCGATATGTAGACCAAGGGTCTCCGCTGCGATCTGCGCCAGCGCCGTCCAGGCTCCTTGTCCCATGTCCGCGCCCGCGGTTTCGACGAGCGCGGTTCCGTCGGCGCGCAGGGTGGCGCGCGCGGCAGCCGGGAAATGGGGGCACGGAAAGACCGCCGTGCCCATGCCCCAGCCGACGAGAAAGCCGCTTTCGTCGCGCATCCGGCGCGGTTCGAGCGGCCTTGCCGACCAGCCGAAGCGTTTCGCTCCCTCGGCGTAGCATTCGCGCAGCGTCTTGGAGGAGAAGGGCTTGCCCGTGACCGGCTCGGTCTCGGCGTAATTGACGAGCCGGAATTCGAGCGGGTCCATACTGCAGGCTTCGGCGGCCTCGTCGATCGCCGCTTCGAGCGCGGCCGAGCCAGAGGCCTCGCCGGGCGCGCGCATCGGGCCGGGCGTCCCCGTGTCGAGCCGCACGGCCTGATGCTCGACCAGAATTGCGGGACTGGCGTAGAGGGGCAGCGAAGCGTTCGCCGCCGGCTCGAGGAATTCGTCGAAACTCGAGGTTGCGCAGACGGCGCGATGGTGGATCGCCGTGAGCCGTCCCCGAGCGTCCGCCCCGAGGCGCAAAGTCTGCCGCGTCTCGCCGCGGTGCCCGACCGGGCCGTACATCTGCGCGCGTGTGAAGACCAGCTTCACCGGCCGGTCCAGCATGCGCGCGGCGAGGATCGCCAGGATCTGCGGACCGTTGAGGATCGCCTTCGAGCCGAACCCGCCGCCGAGGAAGGGCGAGCGGATCAGCACGTTCTCGGCCGGTATACCAAAATAGGCGCCATAGGACGCGCAGCTCAGCGCCATGGCCTGGTTGGGCATGTCCAGGGTCAGCCGGTCGCCGTCCCACTGCGCGACGACGGCGTGCGGCTCCATCGCATTGTGATATTGCGCCGGCGTCATGTAATCGGACTGTGTGACGTGGGCGGCCGCGGCGAAGCCCGCTTCGATGTCGCCCAAGGCGGTGCGCGCCGGCGAGCCCACCCCGACGGCGTGCGGCTCGAACGGGACGCCGCTCTCCATGGTCATGCGCGCGGGCTCGACCTCGTATTGCGGCTTCAGGAGCGCCGCACCCTCTGTCGCCGCCTCCAGGGTTTCGGCGATCACCAGCGCGATCGGCTGATTCGCGTAGCGCACGGAGTCGTCCTGCAGGACTTCGACGCGAAAGCCGAAGGGCGGCATCTTCTCGTTGGGATCGTGGGAGAGCGGCGGCCGATTGGCCGGAGTCATGACCTCGACGACTCCCGGATGCGCCTTCGCGGCTGCGACGTCGAGCGCCTTCACCCGCCCGCGCGCGATGCTGCTGACCGCCGTCACGGCGTAAAGCATCCCCTCGGGATGATTGTCGGCGGCGTAGGTCGCGCGGCCGGTGACCTTGAGCAGGCCGTCGCGGCGCGTGAGCGGCTGGCCAGCGCTCGAGCCGAAACGGCGAGGCGCCGAAAGGGGAGAGACGGCTTCAGGCGACATGGCGCGCTCCGGGAATGGTGGAGAAAGGCGAGCCCGGAAGAGCCGGAGTCGCGGCGGGCGTCCCCTCCGCCGCCGCGGCGAGGGAGCGCAGCACGATGCGGCGCGCCAGCTCGATCTTGAAGGCGTTGTCGCCGGAGGGCCGGGCGTCGGCGAGAGCGATGTCGGCGGCTCGCGCGAAGGCCTCGCGGCTCGGCGGCGCGCCCACGAGGGCGGCTTCGGCTTCGCGGGTGCGCCAGGGTTTGGCGGCGACAGCGCCGAGCGCGATCCGCGCCTCGCGGATCAATCCGTCATCGAGGCGCAGCGCCGCCGCAGCGGAGACAACCGCGAAAGCGAAGGACGTGCGTTCGCGCAGCTTGAGATAGCGGGCGTGGTGGGAAAAGGCGGCGGCTCCGGCGGGGAGCCTCAGCGCGACGATAAGCTCGCCGGGCTCCAGCGCCGTCGAGCGTCGCGGGTCCGCGCCGGGCAGACGATGCAGGGAGTCGACCGGAATCTCCCGACGCCCCTGCGGGCCTTCCACTTCCGCGACCGCGTCCAGCGCGACGAGGGGCACGGCAAAGTCGGAGGGATGGGTCGCGATACAATGCTCGCTCCAGCCAAGCACCGCATGCAGGCGGTTCTGGCCCTCCCGCGCGTCGCAGCCGGCGCTTGGCTCGCGGCGGTTGCAGGCGCTCGCCATGTCATGGAAATAGGCGCAGCGCGTCTCCTGCATCAGATTGCCGCCGACCGTCGCCGCATTGCGAAGCTGCGCCGAGGCGCCCGACAGCAGCGCCTCCGCGACGGCGGGGTAGGTTCGCGCGAAGCGCTGGTCGTAGGCGAGATCGGAATTTCGGACCATCGCGCCGACGCGCACGCCGCCGTCGTCGAGCCATTCGATGCGGTCGAGACCGGGCAGGCGCCGGATGTCGACAAGGCGGGAGGGGCGCGCCACCCCGACCTTCATCAAATCGACGAGATTCGTGCCGCCGGCGAGAAAAGCCGCGCCCGGCTCGGCGGCGGCCGCCACTGCCTCGGCGACGGTCGATGGCCGGACGTAATCGAACCAATTCATGCCGCATCCTTTCGATTGCCTTCCGCGATCACCCTCTGCGCCTCCAGCACGGCTTCAGTGATGCCCTGATAGGCGGCGCAGCGGCAGATGTTGCCGCTCATCAGTTCCCGCACGCGTTCGGGATCGTCTCCGGCCTGGCCTTCCGCGATGAGGCCGACGGCGCTCAGAATCTGGCCGGGCGTGCAATAGCCGCACTGGAAACCGTCATGCGCGATGAAGGCGGCCTGCACCGGATGGAGCCCGTCCCCGTCCGCAAGCCCCTCGATCGTGACGATCTCGGCGCCGTCGAGGGTGGCCGCCAGCGAGAGACAGGAATTGACGCGCCGCCCGTCGACCAGCACGGTGCAGGCGCCGCACTGGCCCCTGTCGCATCCCTTCTTCGCCCCGGTCAGGCCAAGCCGCTCGCGCAGCAGATCGAGCAATGTCACGCGCGTGTCGTCGAGCACAATCTCGCGCGGTTTCCCGTTGATAGTGAGACTGATGGAGAAAGGCATTGCGTGCTCCAGTCAGGGTTGTGATGTATGGATTGGCGCCGCTGTCGCAGGGCGACGCAGGACGCGGAGTTAAGAAGGCTCACGCCAAATTCCGGCGACGCACTGGTTTAGCCGGGTGGCATATCCAATATACGGAGGGTGCCTCCGTATATCAAGAGGGAATCGGAGCGCCACCGAAAAATGGGGCTGACCGCCAAGAGAAGCCGCGCGCGAATTCCGTCCTCAATCGAGAGCGTCTGCTGGAAGCGGCGACCGAGATTTTCGTCACCGAATCACCGCTGCTGGACACGACCTGCGACCGCCGCCACGTGAACCATCTCAGTAAGGCGTCTCGCCTGCGTCCACATTGACGGCTTGGCCACGAATAAGCATTGCCTCATCGCTGAGGAGGAAGGACGTAACCCGCGCCACTTCGATAGGCTGCAGATGGCGCACCAGTTGCTGGCTGATCATCTTGTCGAAGATCGCTGCCGCAGGCTCCGAGGTGACCGCCGAATAGGCGACGGATACTTCGCGCAGCATCGGCGTCGCGACCCCGCCGGGGCAAACGCAGTTGACGTTGATATCGTGAGGCGCGAGCGTCTCGGAAAGCATTCGCGTCATGCTGATGAAGTCCCGCCTTCGATGCGCTGTAGGCAAGCAACTCCTTATGGCCTTTCTTGCCCGCTTCCGAGGCGATCGAGACGATCGCGCCTTTCACGCCGCGGTCGATCATATGCCGAGCCACGAGGCGAGAGACCTCATAGGCGCCGAACAAATTCACCTCGAACTGCTCTCGCCATTCGCTTCGCGGGATGGCGAGCGGGTCGGCGTGCAACACGATCGCTGCGCAATTGACGAGACCATCGAGTCCGCCCGTCCGCTCCACGCTGAGCGCGACGCCCGCCACGATCGCCTCATCGGAGGCGACGTCCATCGCCACGCCGAAAGCGCCCGTTTGCGACGCCGCCAAGGTCGGACGGCGGTCTTCTCGACCGCCTCTGGCTTCAGGTCCGCAATGACGACCTTCGCTCCCTGCGCGAGAAGCAGTTCGACGATGGCGCGACCGATGCCGCCCGTAGCGCCGGTGACCAGGAAGGCCTTGCCCTCATGGACCGGAAAGACGCGGGGCTCGCGAACCGGCAAGGCTCGAATGGCCTGAGTTGTTGTGTATTTCGACATCCGGTTCCGTTTTCCTTCCGGTCCGCCCGCACAGGGCCGAGACACATGCGCAATCCTGAAGGGCGGCGGTGCGTCCCCTTGCTTCTCGCAGCGAGGGGGCTGCGCTCAAAATAGGCGTGACGGAAAAACGGTCAATCGCTGTTGTCGGCGCCGGGGGGACTGGCTATCGTGGCGTCGCATCGGACAGTCGGGAGAACGGATGATGAAGCTTTGGGGGCTGTTGGCCGGAGCGTCGATGGTTGTCACAGCGACCGTGGCGCAGGCGGAGGAGAAGCCGCTGATCGTCTTTGTTTCCCCAAATCCGATCGGCGTGAACGATTTTCTCAAGCTCGGCCGGGCAGGAACGGAAAAGGTCGCTTCCACGCTTGGGGCAACCGCCAAGGTCTATGAAAGCTCGGACCCGACGACGCAGCGTCAGAATCTGGAGGCCGCGGCGAAGGAGGGCGCGAAGGTCGTCATCGCCATTGGCTTCGAGTTCAACGACATGCTGCCGGACGTCGCGGCGGCCTATCCGAAGGTGAAGTTCCTCGCCGTCAATTCCTGCCCCAAGACGCTCAAGCCGAACATCTACTGCTCGGTCTTCCGGGAGTATGAGCCGAGCTTCCTGGCGGGCGCGGAGGCTGCGCTGACGAGCAAAACCGGGAAAGTCGGGCGCCATCGGCGCGCTCGATATCCCGTTCCTGCATCGCTATACCGACGCCTTCGTCGAAGGCGCGAAACACGTGAAGCCGGACATCAAGATCGCGCCGACCTTCTGGGTCGGCGGGAACAATCCGTTTTCAGATCCGGCGCGCGGACGCGAGCGTGCCGCGCTGATGGTCTCCGACAGCGTCGATCGCATCATGGCGGCGGGCGCCGGCTCCAACGGCGGCATCTTCAAGGCGATGGGCGACCAGCCGGGCGCCGCGGCTTTCGGCGTCGATACGAACCAATGCCACCAGGCGCCGGGCCTCGTTATGGACAATGTCGAGAAGAAGACGGATGTCGTCATCGAGAAGGGCGTCGCCGCGATCTTCAAGGGCGACATGCCCCAGGTCGTGGCGCTCGGCCTCGCTGAGGGGGGCATGACGCTGACAGGCCTCGAGCCCGCCCCGGAAAAATCCGGCTGCCTGATCGCGAAATATCCCGAGGCGATCGCCAAGGTGAAAGCGCTCCGCGACGAAATCGTCTCGGGCAAGCTTAAGATCGAAGACCCGATGAAGCTCGGCAAGTAGCGCCGTGTCGCGATGACGGCCGAGATCCAGGCGATCGGCGTCGTCAAGCGCTACGGTCCGCTCCTCGCCAACGATCATGTCGACCTCTCCGTTGAGCGCGGAGAGACCCATGCGGTGATGGGCGAGAACGGCGCCGGCAAGTCGACGCTGATGTCGATCCTGTACGGGATGCAATCGCCCGACGAAGGTAAAATCCTTCTTCGCGGCAGGGAAGTCCGCTATCGCTCCGCCCTCGACGCCATCGCCGAGGGCATGGGCATGGTCCACCAGGCGTTCAAGCTCTTCAATTCGCTGACCGTGTGGGAGAACGTCGTCTACGGCCGCGAGCCAAAACGTGTGGGCTTCCTCGACCGTGATGCGGCCGTCGCAAGCGTGCGCGCGCTCGCAGGGCGCTATCGTCTGCAGGTCGATCCCCTGGCGGTGGTGGGCAAGCTTTCGGTCGGAGTCCGCCAACGGGTCGAGATCCTGAAGGCCCTCTATCGCGACGCAGAAAATCCTCATTCTCGACGAACCGACGGCGGTGCTGACGCCCCAGGAGCGCGACGGGCTTTTCGAGGTCATCCGCAATCTCACGGCGGACGGGCGCACGGTGATTTTCGTCACTCACAAGCTGCACGAGGTCATGACGATCACGGACCGCGTCACCGTGCTGCGCGACGGCAAGGTCACCGCCCGCATGGTCACGAAGGAAACGACGGCGCGCGAGATCATCCGGGCGATGACCGGGCGCGCCGTCAATCTCACGACCGCGAAGGGCGCGGCGAACCCCGGCGCGCCCGCGCTGAGAGTTCGAGGGGCTCACGGTGAACGGCGTGGGCCGGCCGCTCGTCGATCATGTTGGCTTCGAGGTTCGGGCGGGCGAGATCGTCGGCATCGCCGGCGTCGCGGGCAATGGCCAGACGGAGCTGATCGAGGCGCTGACCGGCCTGAGGGTTCCGGACGGAGGCCGTATTGAGATCGCCGGCCGCGACGTCACGGCGTTCGACGTCGCGCGTCGTCGCGCCGCGGGTCTCGCCTACATCCCCGAAGATCGCGCCGCGACCGGCACGGCGCGGCAGGCTTCAGCCGCCGACAACCTCGCGATGGGATTTCATCGCGATCCGCCGCTCGCGCGCGGCCTCCTGCTCGACCGGCGCGCCCTCGCTCATCGGGCGCGAGAGCTCATCGCGCGCTTCGGCGTCCGGATCGCAAGTGAAACGGCGCCGGTCGGCTCGCTCTCGGGCGGCAATCTGCAAAAGATCGTGGTGGCGCGCGAGTTAACCCACGCGGCGCCGCTCCTCATCGCCGAACAGCCGACGCGCGGCGTCGATGTCGGGGCGATCGAGTTCATCCACGAACGCCTCGTCGCCGAGCGCGACAAGGGCCGCGCCATGCTGCTCGTCTCCGCCGAGCTTTCCGAGATCATGGCGCTTTCCGACCGCATTCTCGTCATGTTCGAGGGCCGCATCCTCGCGGAGATCCCCGGCGACCGGGCCGACGAGGAGACGCTTGGCCTTTTCATGGCGGGGCGCGTGAAAGAGGCCGCATGAGCGCACCCCCGGCGCGCCGCCTGCCCGCCCGCCCGCCGTTCCGCTCGCGATCCTGATCGGGGCGGTTCTTGGCGCGCTGCTCATTCTCGCGTCCGGCGGCAATCCGCTGACCGCCTATCGCGCCATCGTCGTCGGAGCGCTCGCGCCGGGGAATTTGCCGGACACGCTGAACTGGGCCGTGCCGCTCGTCGGCATGACGCTTGTCGCCGCACTTCCGCTGCGAGGGGGCATGGTCAATCTCGGCGGCGACGGGCAGCTCGTTGTCGGCGGCCTCGTCGCAGCGCTGGTCCCGCTCTATCTCCCTGTTCCGGGACCCGTTGCCGCCGCCGCCGCGATCGTGGCGGCGATGCTCGCCGCCGGGCTCTATGGTTCGTTCGCGGCGCTGGGCGAGACGCGCTTCGGCATTCCGATGCTGGTCTCGAGCCTGCTGCTCTCCTATCCCGCCATGGGCGTCGCCTCCTATCTCGTCGGCTTTCCGCTGCGCGACACGACGACAGGACTCGCGCAGACCGTGATGATCCCGGCCTCCGCGCGCCTGCCTGCGATCACCGGCCCCTCAATATCGGGCTCATCCTCATGGCGGCCGTCGCGGCGGCGGTCGTGATCGTCGACCGCCTGACCATCGCAGGCTACGAACTGAGGATGCGCGGGCTGAACGCGCGTTTTGCGGCGTACGGCGGCGTCGACCTCGCCGTGCAGACGGTCCGGGTCATGTTCGCGAGCGGCTCAATCGCCGGGCTCGT
>CAVUJV010000013.1:0-34647 GCA_963741845.1 uncultured Alphaproteobacteria bacterium | reverse complement strand
GGAATTTTACGTCACGCGCGTGACAGAAGGTGAGCGTGGTTCGCGCCGTGCAACGTCTGAGTCATCGCTAGGGGAAATAGACTTCGTCCCTTAAAGGTGTAGGGACCGTCTAAGGTCGCCGGAGCACTGCAGTGACCAGATTAAAGCATAGAGCACGATCCCCATTCCGAAGCTTTTACATCTTCCAGCTTGATGCGCGACGCTTCCATGACCTTGCCAACGTACAGATCCTCGTAGAGTTCGCCCGCAATTTCGTCCGGATACCGATGGACAAATTCGTAGAACTTCTCGATGGCGGATCCGGAGAGATAATAGATAAGGCCCACGGCATATCTGGCGCCTGTGCGCTTTCCGTAAGCTTTGTTGAATTGGGGGTCCTTGCATTTGCCATAGTGGAAGTCGCGCCATATCGGAACGGGACAATTCCCTAATCCCGGTGAACCTGATCCTTGGCCGACGTAATTCGACCGCCTTTGGGTGAGGGTTTCAAGAAAATGCGCGAACGCCGCCTGGTCCGCGACATGAATGTCATCGTCAATCTTGAGGACGTTGATTGCCGCTCCATAGGTCTCGTAGGCCCAAATGATCGCATCCCGGATCTTCTTGGGCAGATCTTCATAAAAATCACCACTTGGGACTCTGACGAAATCGAAATCAACGTGAATTGAGGCCTCCGCGCCGACGATAACTTTTACAAAAAGCCCCATGCCTACAAGCGTCCGATAGGTCGACAGAGCTCTTTCCTGATATTTTTCACAAGTGATGAGGAGCACGATCAAGTTCGGCTTTGGCGCGGGCAAGAGATCGCGAGCCAGCAGACATGTTCTCAAGATGCCCAAGGAGTTGTCGTCTTCCGGCTCCAGCATGACGCTTTGCTTCGCAAATTCGAGAGCTTCCTCCGGGCGATTTTCCGCGAGGAGGTATTCCGCCCTGATCCGGTAAAGGGTCGCGCGCGCGGGCGAATAGAGTGAATTCGGTCGTGTCGCCGTCCGCAATATGATTTCGATCAACTGAAGAGCGGTCTTTCGATCGCCTTCGACATAGGCGCGGAAGAGTGCGCCCCAATCTTCGTTGAGTTGAGCGCGCGCAACTACGGACCCGACAAAATTCGCGACATCGTCAGCATTGACGTGACGGTACAGGTGTCGAAACCATTGCCCGCCATCGTCATATTTGTACTTCGCAATCGAAAATAGCGGATTAGGATCCCGCCCCTCGCGAGCCCCTTCGTAAACGTAGTCTACGAGAGCATTTCGGTAGCGCAGACCGCATTTCTCGTAAGTTCGGAGATACCAGCCGGTCCAAAAGAGGGGATGTGGGTTGCGGCCCTTGGCAGCGCCGATGCGGATATAGTGATCGACCGGATTGAGCCCTGCGTCGCCCGCATCGGAATTTTCGCCAAGATACCAATCCGTGTCGAATAGCGGATGGGGGTCGCGACCTTCCGCCGCGCCGAAATGCAGATAGTGCTCAAGCGGGTTCGCCGCCAACGCGCTGACGTCGGGGTTTTGTTGAAGGTACCAATTCGGATCGAAGAGCGGATGAGGGCTGTCGCCGCGGGGGACGCCCCATCGCAAATAATACTCCAGGGGAGTGATGGTTTCTCTTTGTGCGTCCGGGTGAAGGGCGAGATACCAGCCGGTGTCGAAGAGAGGATTTGGATCGCGGCCTTCGGCGGCGCCGAACCGCACGTAATGCTCAAGCGGATTTGTCCGATTGAGCCTGACATCGGGATAGCGGGCGAGATACCAGTCCGTATCGAACAGAGGATGCGGGTCGCGGCCTTCGGCGGCGCCGAAGAGCATATAATGCTCAAGCGGATTTGCCCCATCAAGCCCGACATCGGGGTAGCGGGCGAGATAC
This sequence comes from uncultured Alphaproteobacteria bacterium, assembly GCA_963741845.1. Lineage (GTDB taxonomy): Bacteria > Pseudomonadota > Alphaproteobacteria > Rhizobiales > Beijerinckiaceae > Roseiarcus. The sequence continues at coordinate 32,784 of CAVUJV010000013.1, read as the reverse complement.
CACTTCGCATCGAATAGGGGATGAGGATTCCGGCCCTGGGCAGCGCCGAAGCGCACATAATGCTCTAACGGATCTGCGCCTGCTCCCCGGACGTCTGGATTCTGGGCGAGGTACCAGCCCGAATCAAAGAGCGCATACGGGTCCTGAGCCTGGACTCCGGCATCGGTGACTGTCGCCCGTTCTTCCGGTGGGTCCTCATGCTTTTCGTCAGTCCGCGCAGGATCTGCGGACTCCGAATATAATTTGAAAAGGCGGCCTATCATGACGTCTTCCGCGCCCATCAGATAAGACGCCTGTTCGCGAGCTATCGAAGCTCCGTGCTCGGCTATGAATTCCGCAAAGGCGCGACCGACGCAGTAGCACAGGCCTCCGTAAAACGGGGGCATCGGACCGGAGCCGAAAATCCTTTCAAAATCGATTGTGCCTCCCTTTTTGGCCGCCCAGGCGATGGCCTGTTCACGCCCCGTACGCGTGTGGAGAACGAAACCATCATATTCTTTTTCGATTGGCGAGGTGGCAAGAAAATCCTCGATTTTTTCAAGATCAAAAGGCTTTCTTCCCCTGTACTGTGCCCCCTCGATTTGCCTTCGCGTAATCGTGGCGTCGATCTTTATGATGCGGTTGAATTCGAAATTCCTGACGCAATAGCGTAGCATCTCAAATGTCTTTAGGCTCAGAGTATCGTAGCTTTCCGCCGTCCGTAGAACCATACGACGGTCGGCATGAAACGAGGATTGAATGTTTGGATCGGCATAAACTTCAAGAATGGAAGTTGACGGCAAGTTAAGAAGATAGCGCCCTGGCGCGGAGCGATAAAAGGCGCGGAGATAATCCTTGTGCTGCTCGCAGGTGTAAACGCAGACCAGATTGTCGAGCTTCGTCATCTCAGGAGGAACCCAATTGTTCTGAACCGACTTGATGCGGATTGTCCGAATCCATCGCATCCGCAAGGGCGCCGGCTTCGAGAACAAGATCGGAAGTGACGAGTCCGAAGAAGCGGCACCCCCTTTGTTCGACAAGCGCGATTGCGAGTTTGTAAGCTTCCTCGCGGCTGGTCCGGGGCGGCGCCTGGACCAAGGTCGCCAAGGGAAACGCTTCGCACAACCCAAGATAGTCCGCTGGATCCTCAGACGTGGATACCACGAACAGGCTTACCGGAACTTCTGTTTGAGCCATAATCGATGCGATGCGGAGGTTCGTTTTCTCAACGTCGTCGTGATGCAAGACGGCGATGGAGCGATCGTGCTCTTGCGCGCCGTGTCGCACGAAACACCGCCAGTCGCCTTCGCCAGCGCCGATGATTTCAGCCTTGCCCACAGCCCCCGCGACCGCTTCGACATAGATCGCTTTGCTGGTCTCCGCCCACGAAAGCCGCTCGGCCATGGCCCGGGCGGCCGCTCCCATTCTCGTCCTTGCTTCGGCGTCCAGGCCGACAAACCGTCGCATCGCGCCCAGCAATCCGTCGCTGTCGCGCGGATCATAAAGGATCCCCTCTCTTCCATCACGGACCAGTTCCGTAATCAGACCAAGAGACGGCGCAAGGATCGGCCGGCCAAACGATTCGGCCAGAATTGCCGACCCCGAAGTCAGGACCGCGCGGTAGGGCAGGATCACCGCATCGGCCGCGCGAAAGTAAAGCTGCACCTCGTCGTCGGGAATGAACTTGAGATGGGCGCTGACGCCAGCGGTCGTGGCGAGCCGGGATCGGATGGCGTCCTGGTCGCCATCGTTCGCGGAATTGCCTGGCGTCCCGGCGACGATCAGATGAACGTCATCGTCGCCGCCGATCGTGGCGAAGGCGTCGAGCAGACTTTGCACGCCTTTGTAGGAACGGATCTGACCGAAAAAGAGGAAAGTTGTGGGCGCGCCGCGCAACCCCAGTCGCTCGCGCGCCTCTGCGGGGCTGAGATGATCCGGAAGGCTGCCGACATAATTGCCATGCGATGCGACAAGAACCTGGCCCGGAGAAAACTGCACAATATCCGCCAGCAAAGCCGGCGCGAGCTGTGAATGGACATGCACGGTCGCCGCACGCCGGGCCAGTTCGCGATAGAGTTCCGCCTCGATGTGAGGAAACGGCGTTTCGTGCGAGAGCCGATTATGCACGGTCCAGAAGAGGCGGCCGCCCGACGCAAGGAATCGATCGACCGCGCCAAGAAACGCAACGACCCGGTCTCTCACTTCGATCTCGCTGCCATCGGCGCCGACGATCACCGAAGTCCAATGCAGATGAAAAATGACGACGGAACCATGTTCCTCGATCAGCGATATCGCGTCGTCGATCGTTCCCGGGCCCACGGACAAGGCCGGCCCCACGCCGTCGTAAAGCAATTGCTGATAGGGATTTGTCTCCCGATAATCCGGATAAAACAGCAGACGAGCCTGTCGGGTCGGGGAGACCGGGTCAATCGCGGGCATGCTCAGGCGGAACGGGTCCGCCATCATGCGCCTTGCGGATATCAATGAAGAGCACAAGGCCGCTTGCTCTTTGAGGAGCGTTGTTACCGCAAGTCGCAAGGGATGGATATCGATCAGCATGATCGATTCCGAATCTTCGTCAAAGCGGATGACGTTGCGAGCCATTGTCCCGGCCTTGTCGAACAGGCAGCGAACCTGCGCGCGGGTTCGTCCGGAAAGCGCAGCGGCCATCAAAGAATCGGCGACCAAAACGAGGCTGTACCGATCGAGCTCCGCGACGGCGACGTCGTCTGGCGATCCAAGAAGGAGAAGAATGTTTGCCTGATCCTGACGCAAGCGGGTCCGGCCGGCTGTAAATCCGGGCAGTAGGATTGTTATCCTGTATGCGTCTCCGGCGCTGGCCTGATCAGCGGACTGGCCTCCGATCTCGTGACGGGCGCGAAGGAAGGTCTGGCGATCGACAGCCGATGTGATCGCGTTCAGGACGGCTTGATGCTCGGAAGTCGTGGGCGCACCCGGAATGTCGATCCCGACCCGGTCACGGTGGGCGATCAGGTCAAGGAGGGCGTCATGCACGTCCTGCGCGCGGAGCGCGTAGGAATGGCGCCGAAGGACGATCGATCTGAGCTTCTCCACCAGCGCGCTTCGCGCCGCATCATCCCCGAGATAGCGCTGCAAGAGGTCGGTCAGTTGCTCGCGCGACGACCAGCTTGGAAGGAGCCCGCCAAAGGTCTCATGTGCGCCGATGCTGTTATTGGTCAGAACGAGAGCGCCGCTTGCGAGCGCGTCGAAGACGCGGGCGTTCAAGGCGCCCCATTTCAAAGTCGTGCTGTTTGAATTGTCGATGACGATTTTTGTGGACGCGTAGACATCCGGCATCCGGTCATAGGGGAGGGGTCCCCTGGAATGGGCTGCGAGCGCTGGGACCTTTTCCCAATTGTGGCCATAGATCGCGAATTCAAAGGGAACGGCCTCGGGATCGAGAGCCGAAATAATATCCCGCGGCGCATCGAAATAGCTGCCGGTGAAGCAATAGTCGGATTGAAGGGACGAAGAGGGCTTGCCGCTCGCGAAGCGCGTTGCGTTCGCTGCAATTCTGATGACCGGCGTCTGACGGCCGAGGCGGGCTTCGAGCGCCTCGGCGCCTTTGCTGGACGAGGCCCAGATCTGGTCGAGCTTTTCCGTGTGCGGATTGGTCAACCATAAGTCGAACCAGTTCCTTGCCCACCCGATCAGAACGAGGTGCGGATTTGCTGTCTGAATGCGGCTCGGATCGAAGTCGTGGCGCATCGCCACGACGATGTCGAAGAACTCGAGATCGTACCATTGGGCCTGTTCCAGATAGGCGACATGCCAGCCATAGATCCGGCTGAGTTCTCCGCCGAGCTCAAAGGCTGTGAAGTAATCTCCCGCTTCCCCGCTCATATTCGCCGCGGTGACCGCGAACGCGATGCGAGTGGGTCTTGGCCGCAGCGACGGCGGCCGGCGGAACATGTCCGCGATCGTCTCGGATCGGAGCAGGGCGCCGGTGCGACTTTCGAGCCGGCGATAATTGGCTTCGATCCGCTTTGAGTCGTGGTTCTGATGCGTCGATCCGGAAGCCTCGACTCTGCGCAGGGCATAATGATCCATGATGCAGAATATTCGCTTGCCGAGCTTCTGCCGCGCCAGAAGGCATAGATCGACGTCTTCGCAGCCGTTGAAATAGCCCTCGTCGAATCCGCCGATCGACTCGAATTCCGAGCGACGCATCATCATCAATCCGCCGGCGACTGCGGGAACCTCCCATGCGCCGGAACGAAATTGATGGTTCGAACGGGTAGCGGGAACTTCATACGGCAGAAAAACCCTGCCTGGCGCGCAATCGTCGAAGGCGATTCCCAAATGCTCGGAACAAGCGCTGTTTGGCTCCCGAGCCTCGTCGATCCCGTCTACAAGCCGAATGCCCAGGATGCAGCAATCGTCATGCTCCATGAACCCGGCCATGCAGGGCAGGACGTCCATGCACAGTTCGACGTCACGGCTCAGGAACAGCAACAGGTCGCAGTCGTTGGCAAGCCGTGCGCCGTAATTGTTGGACGCGGAAATCGAGGCGTTTATTCGCCGCTCAACGAACTTGATCGGAAGACGTGCGGCCCACTGCGCGCAGATTTCGAACGAACTGTCCGTCGATCCATGGTCAATGACGAATAAACTGAAATTTTTGTATGTGTTGTAATGTTCAAGGCTCGCAAAAAGCCTCTCCAATTGGGTAGCGCCGTTGCGATTGGCGACGACGAGCCCAATCTTGGGCTCCGGCTGCGACCGCGAAACGCCAGGAGGCGTGTCCCGGCGGGATTTCCAAAGCGCGCCGAAGTCGCTCGCCTGATCGGGGTGAGGCAGACCTGTCTGGGCCAGCCGGGAGCCATGAAGACGAAAGACGTTCTCGCTTTTCCGCAAAGGAGCGCGCGCGCCGACAGGGATCACGTCAATGCTCAGAACATCGACATCGCGCAGTTCCATCGGACAGGCGAACTCGAATCCGTGGAAACCCTCTGTGCCATATGCTTGCGCCACATCCGGCCGGAACGTGTCGGCTACGGTCGAATGAACGCAGACGCCTTCAAACCAGATTCCGAGCTTCAGCGGCGCCCCCGGCTCATGGGTGTCCATCGCCCAGCCGGCCAATGTTCCCCGATCGATGCGATCGAAGTAACCGATGAGACCGCCATCTGGCGTGCCTGCGACGGTCCCATCGAGGGATGAATTGGGCTGACCGTCGTTCATAGGACGCGCGTCGCCGGCTTCGGATCGAAGAGGACGCTGAAAGGCGGCTGATTTGAAAAGTTTCCACCCAGCCAATTTATGCAATATTTCCAACATTCGGACAGACGGGCCGCTGAAGTTTCATCCAGTGGCGGATTGAGCCCATAACCGTTTTTACGCTGTGCTGCGCGCCATGGGCAACATGCGTTCTGGAGGAGCCGCGGCCATGAAGGGCGCCTTTTCCTTGTGGCCCCATCGGGTTCGGGGCAGGGCGCTCGGCTCAGGGCGAAGCTATGCTGACCGGCGTTGGCCCGGGCGCACAGCGGACGAAGGTGTGCGCGGCGACGTTCTTCGAGCGGCCGACCATCGACGAGACGTTGCGGGAACAGGTCCACGCAGGGTGGCGGGACGATACGGTCGCAGGCCTTTGCGGATACCCTGGCCGTGACAGCTACGATGACTCAGGCCATGTCCGCGGAGTATGAGGACAGGTCCGTGGCGCGAGTCGCGCACGAGTGGGAGGACGGAGACGTGATCGGCAAACATTGGATAGGCGGCTGCCTCGCAATCGCGCTCATGGCGGCGCCGCCGGCGATCGCCGCGGAGAACGCCGCGCCGTCCGCTCCTGCGGCGCCGGCTCTCGAGCCGAAAGCGATCGATATCCTCAAGCAGGCGAGCGCGCGACTGGCGGCGGCGAAAACGCTCTCGTTCACCGCCGTCAGCACCTATGAGCGCGCGGCGCGCAACGGCCAGCCCCTCTATTACAGTTCGATCCAGCAGGTGACGATGGAGCGGCCCAACAAGCTGAGGGTCATGACGCCGGGCGACGGCACGCCGGACGAATTCTATTACGACGGCAAGACGATGACCGCCTACGTGCCCTCGAAAAATCTCGCGGCGGTCGCCGACGCCCCGCCAACGATCGACAAGCTCATCGACGAAGCATGGGAAAAGGCCGCGATCTACTTCCCATTTTCGGATCTGATCGTTTCCGATCCCTACGCGGATCTGTCCAAGCGTCTCAAGTCTGCCTTCTATGTCGGCCGCTCCATGGCGGTCGGCGGAGTTCCGACGGACATGATCGCGCTTGCGGGCGACGACGCGGCGGCGGAGGTCTGGATTGGAGTCGCCGACCATCTTCCGCGGCAGATTCGCGCCGTCTACGCCAACGAGCCGGCGCATGCGCGATATCAGACGGTGTTCTCCGACTGGCGGCTTGATCCCCCTGTTCCGCCGAACGCCTTCTCTTCGGCGGATGCCGCGAAAGCGGACCACATCGCCTTTGCGCCGCCCGGCGACGTCGAATCGCCGCCCGAAGTCAAGCAGAAGCCGTCCGAGGAGAAGAAGCCGTGACCAGCAATCGTTCAGGAGGACGTGCGATGAAGGGTTTGCTGCTCGCATGCGGAGCTGCGTTTGTCCTGGCGACGGCGATCGAGCCGGCCGGCGCCTGGATGCGCGGCGGCGGCCGCTTCGGCGGCGCCTGGGGCCACACCGCCGGAGGCGGCGTTTATCATGTCGGAGACGCCGGCGGTTTCGCGCATGGGACCGCGGTCGGTCCGCGTGGCGTCGCGCATGAGGGCGACGCGGGCGGTTACTGGCACGGCACGGCGGCGAACGGCTATGGCGCCTATCACGCCTCCACTTATGGCGGCTACTATCACGGGACTTACGCGACCCCCTACGGCGGATGGCACACGGGCGCCTATGGCGGCTATTATCATCAGCCGGTGGTCGTGAACTCCTACGGCGGCGGCTGCTGGAATTGCGGCTACGGCGGCTGGGGATACGCGGGCGCGGCCGCCGCCGGAGCGGTCGTCGGCGCCGCGACCACTGCGGCCATGGCGAATGCGGCGGCTGCCTCGGCCTGGCCGATCGGCGTGACCTACGGCTATCTTCCCTCCGGTTGTGTTTACGTCCGTCGTCCGATGGGCGCTTACTATCAATGCGCCGGCGGCTGGCTGACGCCGGCCTATGGCGCCAACGGCGTCTATTACCGGGTCGTGCCCCCGCCGCCCTGACCGGAGACGCGCTCTTCGTCGTGAATGCGCGGGGCCGCGCAATCAACGCGCCGGGCGGCCGATCATCGCCGTTCCGGCGCCCGTTCTCATGAGGCCGGGACCAGCGATGGGTCGCCAATGGGTTGCGTCAGGCGCGGCTCAGCACCCGGCCCGCGACCGCATCGAGCTTCCGCATCAGCTCCGGATCTCGGGCCTCGGCGTGGGTGATGATCGCATATTCGAGTGCGCGATCCGATCCGATCGGGCAGGCCTCATGCTCGGCGGGGAACTCGGAAAGAACCCGCGCCACCAGCGCCGCGGCCTTGCTGGCGTTGTCGTTCATCACCGTGATCACGGAGGCTACGTCCACTGCGCCGTGCTCCTCGTGCCAGCAGTCGTAGTCGGTGACCATAGCGACGGTCGCATAGGAGATTTCCGCCTCGCGCGCGAGCTTGGCCTCGGTCGCGCCGGTCATGCCAATGACGTCGGCGCCCGCCGCCTGATAGCCGAGCGATTCCGCGAGCGAGGAAAACTGCGGCCCCTCCATGCATACGTAAGTTCCGCCTTCGTGATGCGGGATGCCTTCCGCCTCCGCCGCTGCGACAAGCCGGCCTCGAAGCAGCGGCGCGATGGGATGCGCCATGGAGACATGCGCCACGCATCCGGTGCCGAAGAAGGTCGATTGCCGCAGATAGGTGCGGTCGACGAACCGGTCGATCATCACGAACATCCCGGGATAGAGCTCGTGGCGAAATGACCCGCAGGCGGAGAGCGCGATGATGTCGGTGACGCCGGCGCGCTTCATCGCGTCGATATTGGCGCGGTAGTTGATCGTCGAGGGCGAGAAGCGATGACCGCGGCCGTGGCGGGCAAGGAAGACCGCGTCCGTCTCTCCGATCCGGCCGAAACGCAAGGCGTCTGAAGGGTCGCCCCAAGGCGTGGAGATTGTCTCCTCGCGGAGCCCCTCCAGGCCGGGCAGATGATAGACGCCCGACCCGCCGATCACGCCGACAACAGCCTTGACCATGGTTTACGCCCTCGTTTTCAGCACCCGCAAAAACAGACGCCCGCGACAGGCGCGGGCGTCTGGGACTTCGAAGCGAAAGACAGCGTCAATGCGCTGATTCCCAGACCCGCTTCTTGGTGAAGTAGAGGAGCCCTGCGAGCACGAAGAGGAAGATCATGACCCGGAGGCCGATCTTCTTGCGCTCGTCGAGATTGGGCTCCGCCGCCCAGGTGAGGAAAGCCGAGATGTCGCGCGCATAATTGTCGAGCGTCGGCGCCGTGCCGTCTGTGTACTTCACCGCTCCGTCGGTGATCGGCTGCGGCATCGCGATCCGGTGACCCGGGAAGTACAAATTCCACTGCGGGTCGTCCGGCTTGGTGTAGCCGGTCAGGATCGCGTGAATGTAGTCGGCGCCCATCTCCTGATATTCCAGTCCCGGCAGGGCGTCGAAGACGAACCACGGGAAGCCGCGCTCGTATTTACGCGCTTTGGCGAGCAGGTTCATGTCGGGCGGCGCTTTGCCGAACGTGGCGGCCGCGGCCTGATCGTTCGGATAGGCGTCGGGACGCGGAATGTCGTCGGCGAGCGTCGCGGGGCGCTTGAACATCTCGCCCTTGTCGTTCGGCTCGGCGTTGGTCACCTGATAGGTCGCGGCCAGCGCTTTGATCTGATCCTCGGTGAAACGCGGGCCGCCGGGCTCGGCCAGCGTGCGGAACGGAATGGTCAGCGCGTGGCAGTTGCTGCAGACCTCGCGATAGACCTGGAAGCCGCGCTGGAGCTGCGCCTGGTCATAGGTGCCGAGCATGCCGGCGAAGCTCCACGACATCCGCGGCGGCTTGGGCTGCTCGGCGGCATCCTGCGCGTGCGCCGCGCCCCCGAGGAAGCAGAGCGCAATCGCGGCCGAGGCGAGGCGGGCGAAGGGGAAACGGATCATCGTCATCGTCCTTCTCGACTCGTCACTCGGCAGGCGCCGGGGCGGGCGCCCTGGCGGCCTTCTTCGCCAACACCGCGTCTGCGATCGATGGCGGGATCGGCTTCGTCTTCTCGGTGAAGCTCAGGAGCGGCATGATGATGATGAAGAAGCCGAAATAGCCGACCGTAAGAAACCGGGCGATCAGGGTCGTTCCCTCGGTGGGTTCCTGCGAACCGAGATAGCCGAGGCCGATGGAGATCGCGACGAAGACCCAGAAGAAGAAGCGGAAGGTCGGCCGGTACTTGGCGGACTTGACCGGGGAGCGGTCGAGCCATGGCAGGACGGCCAGGACCGCGATCGCAGCGAACAGCGCGATGACGCCAGCGAGCTTGTTCGGGATGGCGCGCAGGATCGCGTAGAAGGGCAGCAGATACCATTCCGGCACGACATGCGCGGGCGTGACGAGCGGGTTGGCGATCACGGAATTGTCCGCATCGAGCAGATAGTTCGGGATGTAGAAGATCAGCCAGGCATAGAGGATGAGCCAGACCGAGAACGCGAAAATGTCCTTGATCGTGGCGTAAGGGGTGAATGCGACGGTGTCGCGCCCCACGTCCTGCACTTCGACGCCGTCGGGATTGTTCTGCCCCACGACGTGCAACGCCCATACGTGCAGGCCGACGACACCCACGATGACGAAGGGCAGAAGGTAGTGCAGGGCGAAGAAGCGCGTGAGCGTCGGACCGCCGACGGCGAAGCCGCCCCAGAGCCAGTGCGCGACGGCCGTGCCGACAAGCGGAATGGCCGAGGTGAGGTTCGTGATGACGGTCGCGCCGGCGAAGCTCATCGAGCCCCAGGGCAGAACATAGCCAAGGAAGGCGGTGGCGGCCATCAGGAAGTAGATGACGACGCCGATGATCCAGAGAAGCTCCCGCGGCGGCTTGAATGACCCGTAATAGATGCCGCGGAACATATGAATGTAGACGGCGAGGAAGAACAGCGAAGCGCCATTCGTGTGCATGTAGCGCATCAGCCAGCCGTAGTTGACGTTGCGCATGATCGTGTCGGTGACCGAGGTGAAAGCCTCGGTCGGCGAGCCGACATAATGCATCGCGAGCACGATGCCGGTGATGATCTGCGCGATCAGCATGAACGACAGGATCGCGCCGAAGGTCCACATGTAGTTGAGGTTGCGCGGCGTCGGGTAAGCCACGAACGACGAGTGGGCGAGGCCCATTAGAGGCAAGCGCGATTCGAACCAGCGTCCGATCTTGCTCTTGGGAACGTAGGTCGACGGACCGCTCATGGACTGTCTCTGGAGTTATCGCTGGCCGGAAGGGGGAACCGAAAGACCGTGGCGAGGATCAGCCGATCTTCACCTTCGTGTCGGTGAGGAACTTGTACTCGGGAACGGCGAGGTTGAGTGGCGCGGGCCCCTGGCGGATGCGGCCCGACGTGTCGTAGACCGAGCCGTGGCACGGGCAGAGCCAGCCCTCGTATTTGCCTTCATGTCCGAGCGGCACGCAGCCGAGATGGGTGCAGACGCCGATGACGATGAGCCATTCGGGCTTCTGGACACGGGACTGATCGGTTTGCGGATCGCGGAGTTCGGAAAGGGGCGTCTTCTCCGCGTCCTCGATTTCCTTCTTGGTGCGATGACGGATGAAGACGGGGCCGCCGCGGAACTTGACCGTGACGATCTGGCCTTCCTGGATTTGTCCAATGTCGACTTCGGTCGAGGAGAGAGCGAGCGTCGCGGCGTCGGGATTCATCTGGTCGATCAACGGCCACGCGAGGGCTGCGACTCCGACCGCTCCGACTGCGCCTGTTGTGAGGAAGAGAAAATCCCTGCGGGTGGGCGCCGCGGTCATCGTCGCGCTAGTCATCAAACCCTCAAACTGCCTTTCGTCTCGGCGCGGCCGAAAAGCTCGCCTTCGACCGCGTTTCTCTCGCTTCGGTATGGCCCCCGGCGCCGCTTCCGGCCCGCCCGCGAACCCGATTCGAACAAGCCCTAGTTTAGAGCCAGTCGAAGTTTGACGGTGCTTTTTGCATTGATCCTTTTCGATGTCCATAGGCCCGAGGCGTTTCGTCACGCCGATCTCTTCAATGATTTTGGGCCGGCTTCCGTACGCTCCCCCTCATGCGCTAAGCCCGTCGCCAAATGCGGGAATCCCCATCGCTCCTGACGCTCGCGCTGTTCGAGCCTGACATTGCCCAGAATGCAGGCGCTATGCTGCGCACCTGCGCCTGCCTCGGCGTGGACGCCGCGCTCATCGAGCCCGCCGGCTTCCGCATCGCCGACAGCCGGTTCAGGCGTGCGGCGATGGACTATCTGGCCGCGGTCCGGCTCGCCAGCCACGATTCCTGGGCAAAATTCGAGAGCTGGCGCGCGGAGCAAGGCCGGCGACTGGTTCTCCTGACCACGAAGGGCGACACGCCCCTCTGGGATTTTGCCTTCCGGCCCGGGGACGTGATTCTGGTCGGGCGCGAATCGGCGGGCGTTCCGGAGGCGGTTCACGCCGCGGCGGACGCCCGGTTGCGCATTCCGATTCGCGCTCCGCTCCGGTCTTTCAACGTTGGGATCTCGGCCGCGATCGCCCTTGTCGAGGCGCTGCGACAGATCGGCGGCCTGCCGGAGGGATGAAGACTGAATTCACGATCGCGTGATGCGCGTGACAACAGAAGCGGCTTGGGCGATGCTGCGCGGGCCCCGACGGAGGACCTACCCATGACCGAGAATGAGTTGGTGCGCGTGTTAATCGCGGACGACCATCCGCTCGTGGTTGGCGGCTTGAAGGAAGCGGTCGTCGCCGCCGCGCCCAATGCGGAGATCGCGGTCGCGCATGATTTCGACAGCATGGTCGCCGCGCTCGACCAGTCGCCCGACACGGATCTCGTGCTGCTCGATCTCGCCATGCCGGGCGTGCGCGGCTTCTCCGGTCTCCTCTTTCTGCGCTCCGAGCGTCCCTCGACGCCCGTTATCGTGGTCTCCGGCAACGAGGACAGGGCCGTCATTCGTCATTGCCTCGAATTTGGCGCCGCGGGCTTCATCCCCAAGTCGACGGCGCTCGAGACGATGCGCAACGCGATCACGCAGGTGCTCGACGGCGGACGCTGGACCCCGCCCGATTTCGACCCGAACGCGCAGCCGAATCGAGAATCGAGCGCGCTGGCGCGGCGCCTCGCCTCGCTGACTCCCCAGCAGGTGCGCGTGCTGATGATGCTGTCGCAGGGCCTTCTCAACAAGCAGATCGCCTATGAGCTTTCGGTCTCCGAGGCGACCGTCAAGGCGCATGTCTCGGCGATCCTCCAGAAGCTCAGGGTCGAGAGCCGGACCCAGGCGGTCATCCTCGCGACGAAGATCGAGGCCGCGCAGGAGCTTTCGGTCACGTCGTGATTGTTTTCTGATCCGGCCCGCTCTTGCGCGGAAGACGGATCACGGCTTGCCGAGCGGACATCCCCCGGCGCCAGGCGGCCGGAAAGCCTGATCGGCGGGGATCTTCGCGACGACGGTCAGATAGTCCCACGGGTATCTGGATTCCGCGGGCGACTTCACCCGCGTGAGATAGCGGTCGTAAAGCACCCGCCCGTCGGCGCGCACTGTCCCGTGGCCGGTGAAGATGTCGTGGATCGGCGCTTCCTGCATCGCTTTGGTCACGGCAGCCGCGTCGTCGGTCCCCGCCTTGGCGACGGCTTCGAGGTAGTGGCGCATCGAGGAATAGAGCGCGACCTGATTGTCGTTCGGCATCCGTCCGCGCTTCTCATAGAAGCGCTTTGCGAAGGCGCGCGTCTCGTCGTTGAGGTCCCAGTACCACGACTGCATGAAGGTGAGGCCATGTGCGACGTTGAGTCCGATCGCGTTGACGTCGCTGAGATAGGTGATCGGCGTCGCGAGATATTGTCCTTGCGAGAGGTTGTACTCCGCCGCCTGCTTGAGCGCATTCGAGAGGTCGGCGCCCGTGATCGCGAAGACGATCACCTTCGCCTTTGAAGCCTGGGCCTCGAGCAGGTAGGAGCTGAAATCCGCCGTGTTCAGCGGCGAGCGGACCGCGCCGATCACCTTCCCGCCGCCCTTGACGATGGCGTCGCGCGCATCCGCTTCGAGCGAGGCGCCGAAGGCGTAATCGGCGGTGATGAAGAAGAACGTGTCGAGCTTCTGCTGGATGAGGAGGCGCATCAGCGCGACGCCGTTCGACCAGTTGTCCGCGTTCCACTGGATGCCGTTCGGCGAGCAGTCCTTGGCGGTGAGGTCGGAGGACGAAGCGGAGTCGAAGATGACGAGGCGGTTGCGCTCTTTCGCGAGGTTCTGGATCGCGAGCGCGACGCCCGAATTGGTGATGTCGAAGATCGCCCGGACGCCCCGCTCGTCGTACCATTGCCGCGCGATGGAGAGGCCGACGTCGACTTTGTTCTGGTGATCGGCGACGAGAAGCTCGATCGGCCTGCCGAGCACCGAGCCGCCGAAATCCTGAATGGCCATCCGCGCCATTTCGACCGAACCCGGGCCCGCGAGATCCGCGTAGGGGCCGGACTCATCGTTCATGATCCCGATCGTGAAGGAATCGGCGGCGCGCGCGAGCGTCGGGGCGCCGGTCAGGATCAGCGGCAGGCAGAGGGCGACGATTCGCCAGAACATGGGGGTGAACTCCGGGAGGGGGACAGCGTGCAGCCTCTTCGAAGTTCGACTTCAAAGCAACAAGGGCGCCATCCCGCCTGGAGTCCGTTAGGGCAACTCGCCCCTCGCCGCCTCATGCCTTTCCGCGGTTCTGCCGATTCTCGATCAGCTCCCCGACCACCGCGGGGTCGGCGAGCGTGGATGTGTCGCCGAGCGCGCCATATTCGTTCTCCGCGATCTTGCGCAGGATGCGGCGCATGATCTTGCCGGAGCGCGTCTTCGGCAGGCCGGGCGCGAACTGGATGAGGTCGGGCGAGGCGATCGGGCCGATCTCCTTGCGCACCCAGGCGACGAGTTCCTTGCGCAGATCCTCGGTTGGCTCGACGCCCGTCCATCATGGTCACATAGGCGTAGATGCCCTGGCCCTTGATGTCGTGCGGATAGCCGACGACCGCGGCCTCCGACACTTTTGGATGCGCTACGAGCGCGCTCTCGACTTCGGCCGTGCCCATTCGGTGGCCGGAGACATTGATCACGTCGTCGACGCGGCCCGTGATCCAGTAGAAGCCGTCGGCGTCGCGGCGGCAGCCGTCGCCCGTGAAATACTTGCCGGGGTAGGCGGAGAAGTAGGTTTTCACGAACCGGCCGTGGTCGCCGTACACCGTGCGCATCTGACCGGGCCAGGAGTTGGCGATCACGAGATTGCCCTCGCAGGCGCCCTGAAGGACTTCGCCGGCGGGGTCCACGACCTCAGGCATCACGCCGAAGAAGGGCCGCGTCGCGGAGCCGGGCTTGAGCTTCGTCGCGCCGGGCAGGGGGGTGATCAGGATGCCGCCGGTCTCGGTCTGCCACCAGGTGTCGACGATCGGGCAGCGCTCCTCGCCCACCACCCGATAATACCACTCCCAGGCCTCCGGATTGATCGGCTCGCCGACAGATCCGAGCAGGCGCAGCGATTTGCGGCTGGTCTTCTTCACCGGCTCTTCGCCCGCGCCCATGAGCGAGCGGATCGCGGTCGGCGCGGTGTAGAAGATATTGACCTTGTGCTTGTCGATGATCTCCCAGAAACGGCTCACCGTCGGATAGTTCGGGACGCCCTCGAACATGAGCGTCGTCGCTCCGTTCGCGAGCGGCCCGTAGAGGATATACGAGTGGCCCGTCACCCAGCCGACGTCCGCCGTGCACCAGTAAATGTCGCCCTCGTGGTAGTCGAAGACATATTGGTGCGTCATCGACGCAAAGACGAGATACCCTGCGGTCGTGTGAACGACGCCCTTCGGGGCGCCGGTCGAGCCCGACGTATAGAGAATGAACAGCGGATCTTCCGCGTTCATGGGTTCGGCGGGGCATTTGGTCGAGACGCGCTCGGCCGCCTCATGCATCCAGACGTCGCGCCCTGGCGTCCAGTCGATTGCGCCCCCGGTGCGCTTGACGACCAGAACGTGCCGGACGCCTGGCGCCTTCTTGACGGCTTCGTCGACATTGGCCTTGAGCGGCACCTTGCGTCCGCCCCGCAGGCCTTCGTCCGCGGTGATCACGATCTCGGACTTGGCGTCGTCGATACGGCCGGCGATGGCGTCGGGCGAGAAGCCGCCGAAGACGACGGAATGAATCGCGCCGAGGCGCGCGCAGGCGAGCATCGCATAGGCCGCCTCGGGAATCATGGGCAGGTAGATCGTGACGCGGTCGCCCTTCTTCACGCCATGCCAGTGCAGCACGTTGGCGAAGCGGCCGACCTCCTCGGCGAGTTCCCCATAGGTGATGTGCCGGGATTCGGAGGGGTTGTCGCCTTCCCAGATGATCGCGGTCTGGTTCGCCCGCTTCGGCAGGTGCCTGTCGATGCAATTGTAGGCGACGTTGGTGACGCCGTCCTCGAACCATTTGATCGAGACGTTATGGGCGTCGAAGCTCGTGTGCTTCACCTTGGTGAAGGGCTTGAACCAGTCGATGCGCTTGCCGTGCTCGGCCCAGAATCCCTTCGGGTCGTCGACCGAGCGCTTGTACATTTCCTTGTATTTCGCGTCGTCCACCCACGCGCGCTTCGCCCATTCCGCGGGGACGTCATAAACCTTGTCGGACATGGAGGGTTCCTCCCAAGCGATGGTTTTCAAGCGAGAGTTCGTCGGGCGCTCGACGCAGTCAAGCGGCTTATGCGCTTGGCGGGACGGCGTTCGCAAGGGTGCGACATGTCATGCTTTGGACTTAACACGTCCGGCTAGGCGCTAAAGCCCGCCCATCTTGCAGACGAGCGCCCATTCGGCGTCGGTCACGGGCTGGACGGAGAGGCGCGAATTGGTGACGAGCGCCATGTCTTTCAGGCGCTTCTCCGCCTTGGCCTCTTCGAGCGTTACCGGACGGGGCAGGGGACGGACCGCGCGGATGTCGACCATCCCGAACTTGCCGGTCTTGTCGGTCGGGTCGGGCCGATAGGCCTTGCAGATTTCGACGACGCCGACGATCGCCTTTCCCTCGTTCGAATGATAGAAAAAGGCTTCCTCGCCGACTTTCATCGCCTGCATATTGAGCTTGGCGGAGTGGTTGCGCACGCCGCTCCAGTCGGTGCCTTCGGCCCCGCAGGAGACGAGCCTCTCGTAGGACCAGACGGACGGCTCGCTCTTGAACAGCCAGTGCGCCATGATCCGCTCTCAGGTCAGCGTCTGGCCGACGCCTTGACGCCACGGCGTGACGGTCGTGCTTTCGAAGAGGCCGGCTTTGGAGAAGGGATCGCCCGCGACGAGTTTGCGCACCTCGTCCTCGCTTTCGGCTTCGTAAATCAGCATGGAGCCGCCCGGCGTCTTGTGATCCGGACCGAGCAGGGCGCCGCCGATCTTCACCTTGCTTCCGAGGCCGTTGAGATAGTCGAGATGGGCGGGGCGGGTGGACATCCGGAGGTCGAGGCTGTTGGGCTTGTCCTTGCAGATCGTCAGAAACAGCATCGCGTCGTCCTCCCTCGTGGCGCGAGGCTTACGCGACCATGAGGAATTTGCAAGACGCTATTCCTCCCCCCTTTGCGGCCGCGCCAGCAGCGTCCGGATCGCCCCCTCGACGTCCAGCGCGCCCTCGATCAGCGCCTCGACGCAGTCGGCAATCGGCGTCTCGACGCCCTTTGCGCGAGCCATCTCGCTGAGCGCCAGGGCGGTGAACGCCCCCTCCGCGAGACGCCCTTCGCCCGCGAGGGCCACGCTCTCGCCCATTCCGATGGCGAATCCGAAGGAGAAGTTCCGCGACTGCGACGACGAACAGGTCAGCACGAGATCGCCGAGGCCGGAGAGGCCCATGAGGGTTTGCGGCTTTGCGCCGAAAGCCGCGCCGAACCGCCGGAGCTCCGCAAAACCGCGCGCGACCAGCGCCGCCGAGGCGCTGGCGCCCAATCCCCGGCCGGCCGAGACGCCGCAGGCGATGGCGAGCACGTTCTTGGCGGCGCCGCCGATCTCGACGCCGCGCACGTCGGTCGAATGGTAGAGGCGCAGGTTCGGTCCATGCAGGAGGGCGCAGAGCGATCGGGCGAGGGCTTCCTCGGGGGCGGCCAGGGTCACCGCGGTTGGCAATCCGGCCGCGACGTCCACGGCGAAGGACGGTCCGGACAGGATGGCGGCAGGGCGCGCGGGCGCGACTTCGCGCAGGATCGCCGTCATGAAGGCGTGCGTCCCCCGTTCGATGCCCTTCGCGCAGGCGACGAGCGGCGCCCGGCCGGGAAGTTTTGCGAGCGCGCTCGCGACATCGCGGGTCGCTTGCGCCGGAACCGCGATGAGGATCGCCTCGGCTTCGCCAAGGAGACCGAGGTCGGCCGTCGCTTCGACCGTTCCCGCCAGCCGCAGGCCCGGGAGATGCGCGTCGCTCCGGGTCTCGGCGAGCCTGCCCATCTGCGATGGATTCCGTCCCCAGAGGATGACCTCGCGGCCAGCCGCGGCGGCGGCGTTGGCCAGGGCGAGGCCCCAGGCGCCCGCGCCCGCGACGCCGACTTTGCGCTTCATCGCCTGCCGTCCCTTGAATGGCTTTTCCCGAACGTTGACGCGCGCTTCTAGCCAAAACGCCGCCCAGCGCCTAGGTATTCGAGGAAACCGCCATCCGCGCGCCGTCTTTGACGGAGAGCCTGCGCGAGGTTCTGGCTGCAGTTCAGGAGTTTTGAAGATGCCGGAAATCGATCTCGCGACCGTCATCTTTGCGATCGTCGCGCTGTTCGTCGCGTTCAAGCTGCGGTCGGTGCTCGGCATGCGCAGCGACGACAAGCCGCCGACTCCAGGCCTGGGCGCGCCGCTGCGCCGCGCGCCGGCGCCCGGCCCCTGCGCCGCCGACCGCGCCCATCCTGCCGTCGCCGGTCGCCGCGCCCTCTCCGGAGCGCTGGAAGGGCGGCGCCGAGCCAGAGGCCTGGCCGGGGCTCGACGCCGTCGCGACGGCCGACCCGACCTTCAATGCAGCCGATTTCCTGGCCGGCGCGAAAATGGCCTATGACATGATCGTCCACGCCTTCGCGGCTGGCGACTCCCAGACGCTCCGGGGCCTCATGGGTCCCGAAGCCTTCGCCAATTTCGACGCTGCGATCCGCGCCCGCGCGGCGGCCGGGCAGGTGATGACGACGACGGTCGTCTCCATCGACGACGCGAAGATCGTAGCGGCCGGGGTCAACGGGACGACGGCGCAAGTCGGCGTGCGCTTTGCCGCCAAGCTTGCTTCCGCCACCCGCGATGCGGCCGGCAAGGTCGTGGACGGATCAGCAACCGATGTCGCCGATCATCTCGACCTCTGGACCTTCGATCGCGACCTGCGTTCGCGCGATCCGAACTGGCGGCTGATCGAGACGCATTCGGAACGCTGATCCGTGCCCGCAGAGGGCGCGCGGTTCGAGCCGGTTGATTTCCGCGGCCTTGAGGGCTTTTCCGCCGACGATTGCCTTGCCGCCTTTCGCTGTTTTCGTCGCTCGGCCGAGGCGCTTGTTTCGGGCGCCGCCGCGCCGCGATCCGCCCGGCCGCCGTCGCCCGGCCTCGTCGCCGCGGCGAGGACGGCGCTCGCGCTCGGCGAGACGGACGCGGCCGGAGCGCGCCGCTTCTTCGAGACCGGCTTCCGGCCGTTTCGCGTGCTGCCCGGTGCGGGGCGGCGCGGGTTCCTCACGGGCTATTACGAGCCGCTCGTTCCGGCTTCGCCAGTCGAGACGCCGGGCTTTTCCTGGCCCATCCTTGCGCGGCCGCGCCGACCTTGTCGCCTTTGCGCCGGGGGAGGCGCCGGCGGGGCTGCCCGAAGGCGTGACCGGCGCGCGTCGGCTCGCCGACGGCTCGCTGGTCGCCTACGACGACCGGCAGGCGATCGAGCGGGCGCGGGCGGCGCCGCTCGTGTGGGTCAGGGATGCGGTCGAGGCTTTTCTCATCCAGGTGCAGGGGTCGGCGCAGGTGGAATTTCCGGACGGGACGCGCGCCCGGCTCGCCTATGACGGGCGCAACGGGCTGCCCTATACGTCCATCGGCCGCATCCTGATCGAGACCGGCGAAATCCCGGAGGCCGAGATGTCGCTCAGGCGCCTCAAGGCCTGGCTGCGGGCCGCCGGACTTCGGCGAGGGCGAGCGTGGCCTCGAACTCATGCGCCGCAATCGCTCCTTCGTGTTCTTCCGGCTGGTCGGGGATTTCGACGCCAGCCTCGGCCCGGTCGCGGGCGCGGGCGTAGCCCTGACCCCGTTGCGCTCGATCGCCGTCGACCGAGCCTGCTGGTCCTATGGCCTCCCGTTCTGGATCGAAGCAGCCCTCCCGTGGGAAAACGACGCCCCGACTCGGTTTCGCCGCCTCATGATCGCCCAAGACACCGGCTCGGCGATTGTCGGACCAGCCCGAGCCGACATATTTTTCGGCGGCGGCGACGGGGCGGGGGCGCGCGCCGGGGCGATTCGCCATTCCGGCGATTTCGTCGTGCTGACGCCTGCTGGAGAAAGTCCGTGAGGGAGGCGCCGCCACAGAAGTCCCGGCTGAGGCGGCTTACCGACGAGGAGATTGCGCTCTGGACCGAGGTTGCGCGCAGCGTCTCGCGCCGCCGCGGCGCGAGCCTGCCGGGGCCGCTGAAGCCCGCTGCGCCCAAGCCGCCGCCCAACGCCGCTCCCGCGCCCAAGGCGCCTCACGAGCCGCCGTCCGCCAAACACGCGCCCCCGCCGCTCGCGCCGATCGAGCGCCGGCTGATGCGCGAGCTCAGGCGCGGGCACGCTTCCATCGATGGCGCGCTCGACCTGCATGGGATGACCCAGGCCGAGGCCCATCAGGCCTTGCGCGGCTTCCTGCGCCACTCGCAGGCGCGCGGGGCGCGCGTGGTGATCGTCGTCACGGGGAAGGGCGGTTCTTTCGACAACGCCATCGGCTTTCCCGGTGAACGGGGCGTTCTGCGGCGCCTCACGCCCCACTGGCTCCGCGAACCGGACATGCGCTCCATCGTGCTGGGCTTCGAGGAGGCGGGCCGCGCCCACGGCGGGGCGGGGGCGCTCTATGTGCGACTCCGGCGGCCGTGACCGCCGAGCAGACTTGCGAGGAGACGACGCGATGGCGGGTAAGGCGGACTTCACTCCGGACGAATGGCAAGCGCTTCTCGGGAGCCCGCTGGTGGTCGGCGTCGCCATTCTCGCAGCCGATCCCGGCAGTATTTTCGGGATGCTCAAGGAGAGCATGGCGAGCGCCCGCGCGCTCGTCGCGGCGAGCAAGGATCCGAGCGTAGACGCCCTCATCAAAGCGGTGGCGACCGATTTCGAGACCTCAGAGGGCCGGCGGCTCGCGCAGCAGGCCGTGACCGAGGCAGTCGGCGGCGACAAGCCCGCCGACATCAGGCCGCGCGCGGTCGAGGCGCTGAAGCGCGTCTCCGCCATACTCGACGCGAAGGCGCCGGCCGACTCGCTTGCCTTCAGGACCTGGCTTGCGGATGTCGCGAAGACGGCGGCGGAAGCGGCCTCCGAAGGCGGTTTTCTCGGCTTCGGCGGCGTGCAGGTGAGCGACGCGGAGAAGGCGACGCTCGCCGACATCGCCGGCGCGCTCGGGGTTTCCGCGCCGCGCGTCTAGCAGGGGTTCGCCCATGCGGAGGCGTCGCTACTGGCCGCGCCGGCAGAGGGCGAGCACGCGTGAGGGCTCCGCCGTCGACTGTCTCGGTCGAGCCGCGTCCGCTTGCAATCGTTCGTCCGCCGTATTCTGATCCTCATCGCGCTGACCCGATATTGCGGGCGCCTCGGGGAGGGGAAAATGGCCGGTCCCGAAGTCACGAACTGGTTTGGCGACATCGTTTCGCATCCGTGCTGTGATCGTCGATGCGAACTCGGTCGACGACGTCATCGCCGTCCTGACGGACGCCGCGAAATATCCATCGCCGGTCAGGGCGGTCGGGTCCAACCATTCGACCTCCGCCTGCGGCGCGGCCGACGGCGGCACACTGATCCGGATGCGGATGAACCGCATCCTCGCCATTGGGCCCGACACGATCACGGTGGAGGCGGGCGCGCGGCATATCGACATGGCGCGCGAACTCGAGAAGCGCGGCCTGCAATTCTACGTCAACACCGAGATCGGCAGCCTCACCGCGGGAAGCGCCGCCTGCGCGGGCACGAAGGACGCGTCCTTTCCCGGCGAGTTCGGACAGGTCGGCTCCTATGTCACGGGCATGAAGCTGGTGACGCCGAAAGGCGAGATCGTCGAAATCACCGAGGCCCAGCCAGACCTTCTTCACAAGGCCCGGTCGAGCTACGGGCTCTTCGGAATCGTCACCGAGGTGACCTATCGCATTCGTCCGCTGACGCCGATGAAGGTCTATCACGAGACCTTCACGCTCGAAGAATTCGTGGCGAAGCTCGACGCTCTGAAGGCCCGAGGGGAGTCGATGATGTATTACATCTTCCCCTTCTCCGACCGGATCACCGTCGAGTTCCGCAGCTACAATCCCGGCGCGACCGGCGAGCCGAACCGTTCGGGCTGGATCCTGCGCAACTATCTTTGGGGGACGCTCGGCCCGAAGCTTTGCCACGACGCCGAAGCGAACATTCCCTTTCCCGCCGTTCGCTACGAGGTGATCGAAGGTCTTGGCGCGATCCTGCGCTTCAAGTTCGAAAACCTCGTCCGCTCGGATTACACGCTGCCGCCCGACCAGATCATCGACTATCCGCCGGTCGCCAACGACAGCCGCTACACCTTCAGCCTGTTCGCCTTTCCGGAGGCTCAATTTCCAGCGATCTTCACTGACTTCTTCGCGTTCGTGCGCGACTATCATGCGCGAACAGGCTACCGGACGGATCTGCTCTTCGTCGGCTACCGGATCGCCGAGGACGACAACGCGCTGCTGTCCTATTCCTATGACGGGCCGGTGATGACGATCGATCCGGTCTCGACCGCCAACGAGGGCTGGTTTCCCTTCCTCGCAGCGCACAACCAGTTCTGCAGCGACCGGGGAGGCAGGCCGCTTCTCAATCAGACCTGGGGGCTGACACCCGCCATCCTGCAAAAGGCGTTCGGCGAACGCCTCGCGGCGTTCAAGGAGGCTCGGAAGAAATTCGACCCGAAGGACCGGCTGCTGAACGACTATTTCCGCGACCTTCTGGCTTAGAACGGTTTCCCGGGACCGACGCTGCGCCCTGCGGCCTCCGCCCCGATTGACCTTACCCTTTTGCGGTGCGAAATCGCGGCCCACGAAAATGCGAGGGTTTCATGGGCGCGGGCAGGGTCGAGGTTCTGGGTCTGGGCAATTCGCTGGTCGACATTCTGGCCTATGCGGACGACGGCTATCTGCAGGCGCAGGAGATGGCGAAGGGCGCGATGACCCTGATCGATGAGGATCGCGCCGAGCAGCTCTACGCCGCCCGCGTCGATCCCCGCGTGATCTCGGGCGGCTCGGCGGCGAACACGGTGGTCGGCGTCGCCTCCTTCGGAGTCAGCGCCGCCTATATCGGCAAGGTCAAGCGCGACCCGCTCGGCGACGCCTTCATTTCCGACATCCGCTCGGTCGGCGTCTCGTTCGACACGAAGCCGGCCCCGCATGGGCCTGCGACCGGCCGCTGCTTCGTCTATGTGACGCCGGACGGCGAGCGCACGATGAACACCTATCTCGGCGCGAGCTCCTATCTGGCGCCGGCCGACGTGGACGAGGACCTCGCGCGCGGCGCCAGGCTCGTCTATCTCGAAGGCTATATGTGGGATCGCCCGGACGCCAAGTCGGCCTTCCAGAAGGCTGGCAAGATCGCGCATGAGGCCGGCGCACGGGTGGCGCTGACGCTATCGGATTCCTTCTGCGTCGACCGCTTCCGCGGCGAATTCATCGACCTCATGCGCTCGAAGACGGTGGACACGCTCTTCGCCAACACCGACGAGATCCTGTCGCTGTACGAAACGACCCATTTCGAGGAGGCGCTCGACGCGCTGCGCCGTGAGAACGTGCTCGGGATCGTGACACGCTCCGAGAAAGGCTGCGTCGTCGTGCAGGGCGACAAGACCTGGGAGGCGCCGGCCTTTCCGATTGCGAGGCTCGTCGACACGACGGGGGCGGGGGACATGTTCGCGGCCGGCTTCCTCGTCGGCCTTGCGCGCGACGCCGACATGGTGACCTGCGGGCGCCTCGGCTCGCTCGCCGCCTCCGAGATCATCCAGCATCTCGGCGCGCGGCCGGAAGTCTCGCTGAAGCGCCTCGCCGCTGAGAAGGGCGTCGCGTTTTAGGCCGTATGGACGAGCGGATCTGGCTGCGTAGTCGAATTGCGCCTGCCTGAAGCCAAAGGCCTCATACCGCGCCCGCTGCTGCGAAACAGGCCCCAAAAATCACGTCGATCGACATCAATGACCGTCGCAAACGAGAAGACGGCGCTCAACCCTTACCGCAAAGGCGGTTCTTCGGGGTGTCCATTCGACAACAAAAAGGGGCGAGAGCTCTTGAACTCCCGCCCTGGAGTTTTCCATGCCGCCGCGCGCTTGGCTTCAGACGAAGCGGATCGACGAGGAAGCGGCGAGCGTATGCGCAGTCATCCCGACCAGCGTGAGGGCGTCTCCGTAAGAATCACGGATGGTGATCCCTGACGTTGCGCTGGAGGCGTGCGCGAGCACCGCTGCGAGATCCTGCGCTTGCGACATGCTTTTGTTCAAATAGGAAAACGCCGCTACGGGAAGTCTGACAATGTCGGCGTTCGACCCCGATGCGCTGAACCCGCTGATCGTTTCCGCGCCAAAATGAAGGCCGAGATTGAAGGTCTCGGCGCCGGCGCCTGATTCGATCTGCGTGGTTTCATTTGCGTGGTAAGTTTGAGCGAATCGGCCCGTCCCGGCGTTGATGATTTCAGTCCCGGATTCGCGGCTGATTGTGACGTTCGATCCGCTGAGAGTAAGCTGATTCGACGTTGAACTGAGACTGAAGTCCTGCACGACGAAGGCGCCTCCATTCATGATTTTGCTATATGTGGAGTACGTTCGTCCTTTGACATTCGAATACGCCCACTGGCGCGCTGAGCCGGACGGTGAGTACTTGGCGGACATTGCCGCCGCGTTGGCCGCGTCGGCCGCCGAAGCGGCCGGCGTCAGGGCAAAATTGGCTGGGGTGAGCGTCAGTAGGCCAGCGAGCTTGATGGTCATGTCGGCCGACGTGTCGCCGGCAAGCTTGGCCTGCACCCAGGTGACCTTGTTGGTCGGGTCCTGGTAGTAGCGAACTTGCGCGCCCGCGCCGCTGAATGCGCTCGAGCCAATGAAAGTGAAATTCTGAACGCCAGCCTGCATGATGTTTGCATCGATCCGGCTAAGATCGATGACGTCCTTCGCGGGATCAAAGCCGGCGATGGCGTCGACGCCAGTCATGGTGGATGAATCGGACACCGACAGTTCGGTCACGATGTTGGCGCCCATCCCCAGATTGAGATATTGGCCGCCATACCCCCCAACGTAATTCGTTTCGCTGAGGCCCGTGCCGAAAAGATGGATGGTCTTATAACCTGCGCCATACAGGGTCGTCGGATTCGAGGACGAGCTTGCGATGGTGCTTCCGCTCGAAACGATCAAATTCGGGGTCGTGAGACCGTTGTGCAAATAGGCCGACCAGGCGCTCGTCGAAAATTGTGGATTTGTCCAGTCGAAGATTGTGTTCCCGCTCACCTTGGCGGCTGAGGCGGTCGTCGGGTAGTATGCGCCATACTGGCCAAAGCCGACAAAGTTCCCAGTGATCGAGACATTCGTCAGCGTTCCGGTTATATTGTTACCGGCTGCAATTGTATAACCTCCGCCAAGCAAATAATTGCCGGAGACTGCAACGTTCTTCGTATTGCCGCTTTCGCCTGTGATACGAATGGCGTTGTTGGTCCCGGCGGCAGCGTCGGCATTGGCGGTCCAGTCGATGAAGTTGTTGGTAATCGACACGGAACTGGTCGTTCCCGATATCCAGATTGCATCCGCGTGGGCGCCGGTCATGTAGCCGCCGCCGGAGAAATAGTTTCCGCGTGATGACGCCGTTCTGGATGTCGACTGCGTCTTCGGGGGCATCGACGAATGTGTTGTTCTTGAGGGTGATGAAATTTTTCGATCCAACAAACGCCACGACCGGGGTGGAATATTTCGCTCCTGTGAAAGTGCAATTTTGGATTGTCGCGCCGGTTCCGTACTGCATGACTGAGCGCCACTGGTATTTTGGTTCGAATGTACAGTTGGTCACCGTCACGTTATTGGCAGCTATGTCGAGGTTGACCGAGCCAAAATCGATCCCGCTCAGGTTTGCGCCATTTTGATAAACCAGCACGCGATTGTATTTTGGCTGGTAAACGTAGCCGGGACCGTCGCGGAGCGTCGTTGCGCGGACCAGGGAGCTTGCCGGCAGCCGATTTCCTGTCGGGGTGTCGATTCCAGGAATGCGCGCGCCGCCGATCGCGTTGCGCAACATCTGAAGTTCGTTGGTCGTGTACATTTCCGGCTCCACTGGGCTCTTGCGCGTTCGGTTGTACGGAGATGTTATTACATCAGAATAAAGGGATCAGATAAAAGGCTTATGACGCGACGCCAGTCCCAAAGTGGTTGCCAATGAACCAAGGCTCCTACATTTGCGCTGGGGTAAGGTCCACCAAAATGTTCGGGTTCAAATCTAAATTTGTTTCAAATGGAAACTATTGGAAAGTTCACTTCTTCTAAATTTACCTTGTAAACTTACGAATACAAACGCTCTCGAGGTCGCGCGTGGCCACTCAAGCCTGCTCAGCCTGCGGCCGAGGATTCCCGATTGCGAGCTTACGGGCTCGCTTTGGCCGCCGCTGCGGCGATGCGTTTCGCAAAGGCGGCGATGAGAGCCTTGAGTTCCGGCTCCTTGACGAGCGCGATCGCCTTCGCCGGGTCGACCCACTGCGTGATCCGCTGCTCGGATTCCGGCCAGGTGTCGCTCTGCCGCTCGACGCGCAGCGGAAAGACTTTCACCTCGCAGGCGACCTCCGCGCCCGTCTCGTCGAGAGCTTTGTTATAGGCGAAGGCGCCGATCGGCTTGTCGCCGACCCGACCTCGGACGCCGGCCTCCTCGTAAGCTTCCCGCGCCGCCGATTTGGCTGGCCGCAGTCTGCGGATCGGCCATCCTTTTGGCACGATCCAGCGGCGGGTCTGCCGCGTCGTGACGATGAGGATCTCGAGCGCCGCGAAAGACGTGAACCGGTAGGGGAGCGCCCCGTACTGGATCCGCACGGCCGGTCTGGCCTGGCGCTTCGGCCCCTTCGTTTTCGCCTTGGCTTTCCTTTGGGACGGCTTGCGGGGCACGCGCCCTCCTCATAACGGCGCAGTCTGTCTCCGCACTAACGTTTTGGTCTGCGCTCGGCAATCGCTGTCAACAGCAGGAGACTGTGCGACGTTCAAGCCCCAACCGTGGCGATGCGCAGGTTGTTCGTGCCCCCAACGGTCCCGAAGGGCACGCCAGCCACGACGATGATCCGTTCGCCCTCTCCGGCGAAGCCTTCGATATAGGCGTGCCGGCAGGCGCGCTCCGCCATGTCGCGCTCGTCGCGCGCGTCGTCCGTCACGATGGGATGGACGCCCCAGACCAGCGCGAGCCGTCGCGCCACCTGGTCGTGCGGGGTGAGCGCAAGGATCGACGACCGCGGCCGTTCGCGCGCGATCCGGAGGCCCGTCGAGCCGGAACTCGTCCATGCGCAAATCACTTTGAGGCCGAGCGTCTCGGCGACGTCGCGCGCAGCTTCTGCGATCGCGTCGGCGCCGGTCGGCTCGGGCGTCGCCCGCTGCGCTTCGATGATGGAAGCGTAGATGGCTTCCGACTCGACCGCTTCGGCGATCTTGCTCATTGTCGCCACCGCCTCGCGCGGATATTGGCCGGAGGCGCTTTCCGCCGAAAGCATCACCGCATCCGCGCCTTCAAACACGGCCGTCGCCACGTCCGACACCTCGGCGCGGGTGGGCACAGGCGACGAGATCATGGATTCCAGCATCTGCGTCGCGACGACGACCGGCTTGCCGAGCCGCCGCGCGTAGCGGGTCAGCCGCTTCTGGATGCCGGGCACCCGCTCGAGCGGCATCTCGACGCCGAGATCGCCCCGCGCCACCATGAAGGCGTCGGCGACGGCCATGATCTCTTCGAGCCGCGCGACCGCCTGCGGCTTCTCGATCTTCGCCATGACCAGCGCCCGGCCCCTGGCGATCTCCTTCACTTCGGCGACATCCTCCGGCCTCTGGACGAAGGAAAGCGCGATCCAGTCAATGTTCTCTTCGAGCGCGGCGGCGAGATCGGCGCGGTCCTTGTCCGTCATGGCCGAGGTCGGGATGATCGTGTCCGGGAGGCTGACGCCCTTCTTGTTGGACACCCGCCCCGCGACCTCGACGATGGTCGTGGCGCGTCCCGGCTCCACCTCTTCGACGCGCAGCATCACCTTGCCGTCGTCCACCAGAATGCGGTGGCCCGGCGCGAGCGAGCTCAGGATTTCCGGGTGGGGAAGGTGCACGCGCATCGCGTCTCCCGCCTTCGGGTCGCTGTCGAGCACGAAAGCGTCGCCCCTGTGCAACTCCACGGCGGTGTCCGCGAAGAGTCCGAGCCGGAGCTTCGGGCCCTGAAGATCGACAAGGATCCCGATCGGCCGGCCAGCCTCCTCCTCGATGGCCCGGATCATGGCGACCCGCTCGCGCATCGCGTCATGGGACGCGTGGCTCATATTGATGCGGAAGACATCGGCGCCCGCGGCGAACAGAGCCTTTATGGTCTCGCGATCTGCGGAAGCGGGACCGAGCGTGGCGATGATCTTGACCCTGCGGCTGCGACGGGCTTGCAAGGCGTCCCTCCGGTGTTGGGCGGCTATCCGAGGCGCGCCGCACCGCGAGCGATGCGTCGGGCCGCCGAGGCTTTGATTCTCACACGATGACGAGGCTACGACGCGCCATGCGTCAAGGGCTCGTCGAGCTTGACTGGTCCGTGAGCTGGACGGTCCAACTCTTTGCGTCCTTGCCGGTGTCGACCTCGAAGAATCCGGTCCGGTCGTAGCCGCGCAGGAAGCAATCCTGCCGGCCTTCGATCTTGAACTCGCGGTCCGAGGTGCACATGAAGGCTTTGCCCTTCCATTCGCCTCCGCGCTCGTCCACCGCATAGATGTAATAATACTCCGCGGCCAGCGCGCCGCGGAGCAGCGTCGTGCAGTCGAGCGACTTGAGGTTCCACCAGCCCTCGCTGACCCAACCTTGCCCGTCCGTGTAAGCGAGTGCGACGCTCACCCGGCTGTTCGTATTGTTACACATCCGCAGATCCGCCCGCGCGGGCGCGACCGCCATGACCAGAAAACCCAGGGCCGACATGGCGAATGTTGGCGCTTTCGATAAACTCAATCGAAGTTCATCCGTTGATTGCGCGCCATATTCTCCGTGAGCCTGTCCCTGTCAACTCGCGGCCGGCCCCTCGGGCTGGCCTTGGATGCGTTTGGCGGCGGGGGCGACGCTTCGCAGCGTCTCAGGCGCCAAAGAGTGACGCTTTGCAATCCCCGTCTGTCGTTACATTCCGGCAAGACAATGTCGGCCCCGCTCGCGTGGCGTCCTCATCAGTCCGGCGCGCCTTGAAAAAGTGCTGTCAACAAATCTTCGCATAACCTCAGCTTGGGCGTCATGAAGCGGCGCCATTTTCCGCGCGTCCGGGCCATGCGGTCCCCGGGCGACCTTTCCCCAACCGGAGCCCTCCCCATGTCGAGAATAATCGGCGTCTCCCTACTCGCCATCATGGTTGCAGGATCTGCGCAAGCACAGCAGATTGGCGACGTCTTCTACATCGCGCTCGAGAATCACAATTTCACGCAGCCGTCTTCAATGACGGGCCTGAATCAGATCCTCGGCAACAGCGCGGCGCCCTTCATCAACAGCCTCGTCACTGCCGGCAACCCGAACGCCGCGATGACGTCCTACGCGAGCAACTATCAGAATGTTCCTGGGGTGCATCCGTCGGAGCCGAACTACGTCTGGCAGGTGTCCGGCGTCCACGGGCCTCTCAACGACGCCAATCCCTATCCCAACAACATCGTCAACGCGCCGAACCTTGGCGACGTGCTTGCGGCGAAGGGCCTGTCCTGGCGGACCTACCAGGAGGACGCGAACCTCCTCAACACGTCGGGCAACAACATCAACAGCGATCATGGATCGGGCACGCAGCTGACCAACACCGTCGCTTCGCCGAGCCAGTACGAAGTCCCGCTGACCAGCTTCTCCGGCACGTCCTCGACCTACACGAACCCCTATAACGGCAGCCATCAATACGACTACGCCGCCAAGCATGATCCGTTTGCGTTCTTCTCGTCCACGAACGGCAATGGCGACCCGACGTCCAACAATCCGCAGGCGCAGAACCATGCGCCGCTGCAGCAGCTCGCGACCGACCTCGCCAACAACACCGTCGCGAATTTCAACTGGATCACGCCCGACCAGCACAACGACATGCACACGCCGCTGAACACGAACTTCACCTACAATGGCGTCACCTATCAGGCTGGAAGCGACCAGGAGCAGATCGCGCTCGGCGACAATTTCGTGTCGCAGATCGTCCCGATTATCGAAGCGTCGCAGGCGTTCAAGAACAACGGCGCGATCGTGATCTGGAACGACGAGACCGAGGGCGACACCGGCACGCAAACGGCCGGTTACACGAGCACCGAGATCGTCATCTCGCCGCTCGCCAAGGGGAACGCCTATACAAACAACGTTGTCTACACGCATTCGTCGGATCTCGTGACCCTTCAGAACATCTTACGGGGCCGGCGCGCCGGGCGGCGGCTATCTGGGCGATGCGGGCGGCGCGACTTCGCTGGCCGACCTGTTCAAGCCGGGCGTGATCCCGTCGGCGGTTCCCGAGCCGAGCGTCTGGGCGATGATGGCGATCGGCTTCGCGGGCGTTGCGGGGATGGGCTTTGCCCGTCGCCGCGCCAGCGCGCGGACGCTGGCCGCGCTGGGCTAAGCTAAAACTTCACAGACGTAAGAACGGGGCCGCGCGGCTGACGTCGCGCGGCCCTTTTCACGTCTTGCGCTCGAAGCGCCATTCGGGCTTGATCGAGCGGATCATGACGACCTCTCCGAGGCCCTGGCGCGTGAGCAGGCCGATGATCGCCCCCTCGGCGTCCGTGACATAGACCGCTGCGAAGGCCGGATCCTGTAGCCGCTCGAACACGGCCTCGACAGGGGATTGCGGCCTTACGCTTTCGACGCCGGAGCGCATGACGTTGCTGACCGGCTCCTCGCGCCCGTGATCCCGCAACGCCGCGAGGATGTCTTCGCGCGTAATCAGGCCTGCCGGCTTGTTGAAGGCGTCGACCACCGGAAATTCGTGCTGCGCCGTGGCCAGCAAGCGCCTCCACGGCCTGGCCGAGATTGGCGTCGATCGGGATCGGCGTGAAGCGGGTCTCCATCGCCTGGCCCGCCGTGAGGCCCGTCAGCGCGTCATGCGCGGCGCTCATCTGCGCTTCGGCCGTTGCGGCGATGTAAACAAAGATGGCGATGAACAGCAGGAGCGGATTCCCGAACAGGCCGAGAAAGCCGAGCGCGAAAGCAAGCGCCTGACCCACCTTCGCGGCCGCCGCCGTGGCCGCCGCATTGCCCATGCGCATCGCGAGCAGCGCATGAAGCACCCGCCCGCCATCCATCGGAAAAGCGGGAATCAGGTTGAAGACGGCAAGAAAGATGTTGGCCGCCCCGAGCCGCGCGGCGAGCGACAGATGCGTGTTGTCGATCTGGGCGAGGTCGCTCGGGCGCAACGAGCCGACGACAGCCAAAAGCACGAGGCCGATCGCGAGATTGACCGCCGGTCCGGCGAGCGCCACCGCGAGTTCCTGGCGCGGATCCGCCGGCATGCGCGGCATGCTCGCGACCCCGCCGATCGGCAGGAGGGTCACTTCCGGCGACTCGATCCCGAAGCGGCGCGCGGTCAGAATATGGCCGAACTCGTGCAGCACCACGCAGGCGAACAGGAGGATGAGAAAGATCACCCCCTCGACCGCCGCGCCCGGCCCGCCCTGACCCCAGGCGCTGAAGGCGATCCAGACCAGAAAGAGCAGAAAGGTGATATGGATCTTGACCGCGGTTTTGCCGAAGCGGCCGATGGTGAAGGACCAGGGCATTCATCCAGTCTCCGACGCCTCAAGGCCGCCATTCTAGCGGCTTCTGTTGCGGGAACGATATCGGGGAGGGCGGGGCAAAACGCCGCTGCCGGTCCGGGGCTTCGCAACAGCCCATCGCGTTAACGGGCTGCTAATCTTACGCGGCGTTAAGGAGAAGAGATAAGCGTGGGACGTCGAAACGGAACGTTGGAGAAGCACGGGATAAATTGGCGCTTTCTGGCGAGCCTCGCGGCTCTGGCCGCCCTGTCCGTCACGGCGTCCGCCGCTCGCGCCGACTTTGCCTCCTGCGTCGGCTCGCTCAAGAGCGAGGCGGCGCGGGCCGGCGTCTCCCGACAGACCCTCGACGCTGCCTTCAGCGGGATCGAGCCCGACATGAAGGTGCTCGATTTCCAGAAGGCGCAGCCCGAATTCAAGACGCCGATCTGGGACTACATGGCCGCGCTCGTCGACGACGAGCGCGTCGCCGACGGAAAGGCCGCCATCGCCCAGCACGCGCGGGGGCTCGCTTACGCCGAACAGACCTACGGCGTGCCCCGAACCATGCTGGCGGCGATCTGGGGCGTCGAATCCAATTTCGGCTCCGACATGGGCGCGCGCCCGCTGGTGCAGTCGCTTTCCACGCTCGCCTGCTACGGCCAGCGCGCCGGCTATTTCCGCTCGGAGCTGATGGCGGCGCTGAAAATCATCGACCGCGGCTATATTCCGGCCGACAAGCTCGCGGGCTCATGGGCGGGCGCCTTCGGACAGACCCAGTTCATGCCGTCGACTACCTGCGGCTCTCGGCGCCGGGGGCGGACGGGAGCCGCGACATCGTCGATTCCGCCGACGCGGCGCTCGCCTCGACCGCGCATTATTTCGCGAAGTCGGGCTGGCGTTCGGGCGCGCCCTGGGGCTTCGAGGTGAAGCTCCCGCCCGGCTATTCCGGGCCCTCCGGCCGCCGGGCCAAGGCGCCGATGTCCGCCTGGGCCGCGCGCGGGATCACGCGGATCGACGGGCGCCCGCTCGGCGGAGGCGAGGCGGGCCTGCTTCTGCCCGCCGGCCGGGACGGGCCGGCCTTTCTGGTGACGAAGAATTTCGACGTCGTCTATTCCTACAACGCCGCCAGTCCTATTCGCTCGCCGCCTGCGTGCTTGCCGACCGGCTCGCGGGCGGACCCGGCGTCCGGACCCCGTGGCCGACCGACGATCCCGGCCTTTCGCGCGCCGGGCGGCGCGAATTGCAGACGCGTCTCACCCAGCGCGGCTATGATGTCGGAAAGCCCGACGGGGCGATCGGCGCCAAGACCAAGGCCGCGATCGCCGACTTCCAGCAGCGCGCGGGGCTTCCGGTCGACGGCCGCGCCTCGACGAAGGTGCTGGAGGCGCTTAGCGCTGACCGCGCCTGGACCACCGCTCCCGCGCCAAATTTCGCGGCTTTGTTTGTTTTCAAGGCCCTGAAGGCCGATTTGCTTCGCGTCCCCCGCGCCGCGCTTGCCTCGACGAGGGCGCCGCAACCAACCGACCTCATACTGAGGAGCGAGGCGCATAGCCTCGCGTCTCGAAGGATGATCCAGCAGGCAG
>CAVUJV010000012.1:0-30706 GCA_963741845.1 uncultured Alphaproteobacteria bacterium | reverse complement strand
TCAGCAAAACTCGCGCCGGATCGTTTCGCTGTGTTCGCCGATGGCGGGAGGCGGCCCGAGCGCGACGGGATCGCCGTCGAAGATCTGCGGAGGGCAGGAATGCTGACCGGACCGCTCGGCGTTTCGACTTCCGCGCGGCGAAGCTGCGAATGGCGCGCGAATTCGCCGACCGTATTGTAGCGGCCGAAAGCGATGTTGGCGCTTCGCAGGGCCTCCGCCATGCCCTCCGCGTCGAAGCGCGACAGCGCCTCCGCCATCGCTGCGTCGAGCGCGGCGCGGTTGGCGACGCGCGGCTGTTGGTCGCGAAGCGCGGATCGGCGATCATGTCGGGCCGGTCGAGCACGTTGCGGCAGAGGCTCGCCCATTCGGGCTCCGTCTGAATTGCGATGATGAATTGCGCGCCGTCGCCCGCCGCATAGGCGCCGTAGGGCGCGATCGTCGCATGATTGAGGCCGAGGCGCTTCGGCTCGCGCCCGGTATATTCGCGATGAATCAGCGGCACCGCCATCCAGTCGGCCATCCCGTCGAACAGCGAGACGGATATGCGACAGCCCTTCCCGGTGCGTTCGCGCGCATAAAGCGCCTGCAGAATCGCGGCGTGGGCGTTCATGCCGCAGCCGATGTCGGCGACCGAGACGCCGACGCGGCCCGGCGATTCCGGCCCGCCGGTGATCGAAGCGAGGCCCGTCTCGCACTGGATGAGGAAGTCGTAAGCCTTCATTTCCGCATAGGGGCCGCTTTCGCCATAGCCGGTGATCTCGCAGACGATGAGGCGTGGGTTGTCGCGTCGCAGCGCCTGCGCACCGAAGCCTGCGCGCTCGGCAGCGCCGGGCGCGAGGTTCTGCACGAAGACGTCGGCTTTCGTCAGCAGGCGCTTCAGGAACGCCGCGTCCTCCGCCTTCTTGATGTCGAGCGCGAGGGACTGCTTGCCGCGATTGAGCCAGACGAAATAGGCGCTCTCGCCATGCGCAACCTCGTCGTATTTGCGCGCAAGATCGCCTGTCGATCGCTCGATCTTGATTACCCGCGCGCCAGCGTCGGCGAGGCGCGAGGTGCAGAAAGGCGCGGCCACCGCCTGTTCCAGCGCGACGACCAGCACGCCTTCGAGCGCCAGACGTCCATCAGTAAGACCTCGGCAGGCCGAGCACATGGGTCGCCACATGGCCGAGGATGAGGTTGGTGGAGATTGGCGCGACCTGATAAAGGCGCGTCTCGCGAAACTTCCGCTCGATGTCGAATTCCTCGGCGAAACCGAAGCCGCCGTGAGTCTGGAGACACATGTCCGCCGCGCGCCAGCTCGCCTCGGAAGCCAGGAGCTTGGCCATATTGGCTTCTGTCCCGCAGGGCTCGCCGGCTTCGAACATGCGCGACGCCTTCTCAACCATCTGCGCAGCTGCTTCGACCTCGATATAAGATCGCGCGATCGGGAACTGCACGCTCTGGTTCTGGCCGATGGGCCGGCCGAAGACCTCGCGCGTCTTGGCGTATTCGGTCGCGCGCTCGATGAAGAAGCGGCCATCGCCGATGCATTCCGACGCGATAAGGATGCGCTCGGCGTTCATGCCGTCGAGAATGTAGCGGAAGCCGCGCCCCTCCTCGCCGATGCGATTGACGACCGGAACCGGCACATTGTCGAAGAAAAGTTCGGTCGTAGCGTGGTTCAGCATGGTGCGGATCGGGCGGATCGTCAGCCCCGACCCCACCGCCTCCCGCATGTCGACGATGAACACGCTCATCCCTTCGGTTGGCTTCGCCGTCTGCTCGCGAGGCGTCGTGCGGCAGAGCAGCACCATCAGGTCGGAATGCGCGGCGCGGCTGATCCAGATTTTCTGGCCGTTGATGATGTAGCGGTCGCCGTCGCGCCGGGCGAAGGTGCGGATGCGCGTCGTGTCGGTGCCGCTGACCGCCTCGGTGACGCCGAAGGCCTGCAGGCGCAATTCGCCGCTGGCGATCTTCGGCAGATATTGCGCCTTCTGCTCCGGGCTCCCGTGCCGGAGCATCGCGCCCATCGTGTACATTTGGGCGTGGCAGGCCGCGCCGTTGCAGCCGGAGCGGTGAATCTCCTCGAGAATGGCGGCCGCGGCGCCGAGCCCCAGCCCCGACCCGCCGTATTCCTCGGGGATCAGCACGGAGAGGAAACCTTCGCTCGTCAGCCGGTCCACGAAGGCTTTCGGATAAGCGCGGTCGCGATCCAGCTCGCGCCAGTATGGACCGGGAAACTCGCGACAGAGCTTCGCTACTGCGTCGCGAATGTCGCCGTACGCAGAATTCCTGTCCGGCGCCATCGGTCACGGGTCGCAGCCTCCCTGTCGAGACGTCAGCGCTATGCGAATGCGGACGTCAGGGGCCCATGCTTAGGGGGCGGGAAGAATTGCCGATAGGCGCAAAACGGGGCTATCCGCTATGACGGTTTCGGCATAGATTTCACCATGGACCTCAAGCGGCTCAGATATTTCGTCTGTGTCGGCGAACTCGGCAGCTTCACGCTGGCCGCCCGCCACTTGGGCATTGCCCAGCCCGCGCTCAGCCGGCACATCCGCCAGCTTGAGGCGGAATGCGGCTCGCCGCTTCTGCGGCGGAACGGCCGGGGCGCCGAACTGACCGAGGTGGGCCGGACGGTGCTCGAACACGGTCGCTCCCTGCTCGAACAGGTCGACCGGCTGGAATCCGGCCTGAAGGCGGCGAGGGGCGCCCCGGTCGGCGCGGTCAATCTGGGCCTGCCGCCGTCGGTGTCGATGATCCTGGTCGAGCCGCTCTTTCACCGGATCCGCCGCGATTATCCCGGCGTCCGCCTGCATATCAGCGAGGCTTTCAGTGGCGACGTGAGGGAATGGCTGGTCGGCGGGCGGCTGGACGTGGGGGTCCTGTACAGCCCGGGCCGGGCGCAGAACCTCGTCGGACAGCATCTCCTGGTCGAGGATCTCTTCCTCTGCATCGCGCCCTGCGTGGAGGGCGCAAGGCGGGCAGGACGCGACACTGGCCGAGGCGGTGCGCGCGCCCCTCGTCCTGCCGGGCAGGCCCCACGGCCTGCGCGTGCTCGTGGACAGCGTGTGCGTGGAGCGGGGCTTGGCCCCGGATGTCGTTCTGGAACTCGATTCGATGGCGACGATCAAGATCCTTGTGGCGCAGGGGGCGGTGGCGACGATCCTGCCGTTCTGCGGAGTCTATCGGGAGGTTGCGGAGGGAACGATCGTTGCCCGCCGCATTGTCGCCCCGTCGCTCTCTCGTACGCTCATCATCGGCGAGACAGTGCGCCGGCCGAAGACGCCGGCGACCACGGCCGTTGTCAAGTGCCTGCGGGAGGAGGTCGAGCGGCTCGTCACCGCCGGACGCTGGACCGGCACGCAGGCAAATAACCGGACCGACATAACTGATAGGCCGATATAGCAGGTGTCGCCTGCCGGAGCCCCGGCTAGTCTTGGATCAACAATGGGCGAACCGCAGCGCGGCCCAGGCGCCGGACAGTCGCGAGAGCCCAGGGAGGAATGACGTGAAGAGCTTCCAGATCATCGACTTCGGACGCCCGCTGAAAGACACGGACCTGCCCGATCCCCAGCCGACGGGCCATGAAGTCGTCGTCGCCGTCAAAGCCTCGGGCGTCTGCCATTCCGACCTGCATATCTGGGAGGGAAGCTACGATCTGGGCGCGGGCAAGCGCCTGATGCTGAAAGATCGCGGCATCCCCCTGCCGCTTACGCCCGGCCATGAGACAGCCGGCGAGATCATCTCCGTCGGCGACAAGGTGACGGACCGCAAGGTGGGCGAGATGGTTCTCGTCTATCCGTGGATCGGCTGCGGGCAATGCCGCGTCTGCCGCAACGGCTACGAGAACCTCTGCATGAAGCCGCGCTGCCTCGGCGTCCATTGCGACGGCGGCTATTCCACCGAAATCCTTGTGCCGCATTCGAAATATCTGCTGCCGATCGACGGGCTCGACCCCGTGACCGTCGCGCCCTACGCCTGCTCGGGCGTCACCACTTATTCGGCCCTGAAAAAGCTCGGCTCCGTCATCAAGGAAGAGCCGGTGCTGGTGATCGGCGCCGGAGGTCTCGGCCTCATGTGCGTGACGATTCTGAAAGCCATGGGCGGAAAGGGCGCGGTCGTTGTCGATATCGACGAGAAGCGCCGTAAGGCGGCGCTCGACGCCGGCGCGCTCGCTGTGATCGACGGCGCAGCCGCGGACGCGCTCCAGCAGGTCAACGCGGCGCTCGGTGGATTCTGCTGGGCGGCGATCGACTTGGTGGGGAGTCCGCAGACTTCGGCGCTCGCGTTCAACTCCCTCGCCAAGGGCGGCAAGCTGGTGATGG
Source organism: uncultured Alphaproteobacteria bacterium (assembly GCA_963741845.1). Taxonomy (GTDB): domain Bacteria; phylum Pseudomonadota; class Alphaproteobacteria; order Rhizobiales; family Beijerinckiaceae; genus Roseiarcus. The sequence goes on along the minus strand of CAVUJV010000012.1, from coordinate 26,399 downwards.
TCGGCCTGTTCGGCGGCTCGACGCCCTGGTCGTTGCCGCTGATCCCGATGAAGGCTGCCGGGATCGAGGGCAGCTATACCGGAAACCTCGAAGAGACGCGCGAACTTCTCGACCTCGTGCGCACCGGCAAGGTCGCCCAGATTCCAATCCGCACCCGCCCGCTGAGCGCGGCGACCGAGACGCTTGAAGACATGAAGGCCGGCCGCATCGTCGGCCGCGTCGTCCTGACGCCCTGAGCGCAGGGCCGGCGAGAAGAGGAATTGGCATCAATGCAGAAGCTGTTCATAGGCGGCCGGTGGCGTGAGGCAAGCTCCGGCCAGAGCCTGCCCGTCGTCGATCCGTCCACCGGCGAAAGCTACGACTCGATCGCGCGCGGCGGCGCGCGCGACATCGACGCCGCGGTGAAGGCGGCGCGCGCGGCCTACGAAGGCAAGTGGGGGTCGCTCACCGCCACCGAACGTGGCCGGCTCATGATGAAGATGGCGGACATCATCGCGAGCCGCGCGGAAGAACTTGCTCAGGCCGAAGCGCGCGATACTGGCAAACCGATCGGACAGGCGCGCGCGGACGTCGGGCTGACGGCGCGCTATTTCGAGTATTACGGCGGAGCGGCGGACAAACTGCACGGGCAGATCGTGCCCTTCATGAACGGCTTCGACGCTCGCGTCACGCGCGAGCCCTACGGCGTGACGGCCCATATTCTGCCCTGGAACTACCCGGCGCAGATGTTCGGCCGCTCGCTCGCGCCCGCGCTCGCCGCCGGCAACGCGGTCGTGCTGAAGCCGGCCGAGGAAGCCTGCATGACGCCGATATTGCTGTCGGCAATTGCGCAGGAAGCCGGACTTCCCGACGGCGCGATCAACGTGGTGACCGGTCTCGGCGAAGAGGCTGGCGCGGCGCTCACCGCCCACCCCGGCATCGACATGATCACCTTCACGGGCTCCCCCGAAGTCGGCACGATCGTGCAGAAGGCCGCGGCCGAGCGGCACATCAAATGCGTACTCGAGCTCGGTGGAAAGTCGCCGCAGATCGTCTTCTCGGACGCCGACCGCAAGAAGGCGCTTCCATTCATCACCCGCGCGATCACTCAGAACGGCGGCCAGACCTGCTCGGCCGGAAGCCGCCTGCTGGTCGAGCGAAAAATCTACGACGATTTCGTCGGCGAGGTCGCCGAGGCTTTCGCCAATGTGCGCGTCGGCACGCCCGCTATGAATCTCGATCTCGGTCCGATGATTAGCGCCACGCAACGCGACCGGGTCGACGGCTTCGTCGAGGCGGCGCGCAAGTCCGGTGTTCCGGTGCTGGCGGAAGGCCGCCTTGCCAACGATCTGCCAAGCGGCGGATATTACGTGACGCCGACCCTGTTCGGCCCGGTGCCGCGCGGCAACTCGCTCGCGAACGACGAAGTATTCGGCCCGGTGCTCTCCTGCCTGCCGTTCGAGGACGAAGCCGACGCGATCGCCCTCGCCAATGCGACCGACTACGGTCTCGTCGCTGCGGTGTGGACGCGCGACGGCGGTCGTCAGACACGCGTCGCGCGAGGCGTGCGCAGCGGGCAGGTCTTTATCAATTGCTACGGCGCCGGCGGCGGCGTCGAACTGCCCTTTGGCGGCGTGAAGAAGAGCGGCCACGGACGCGAGAAAGGGTTTCTCGCGCTGGAGGAATTCAGCGTCATCAAGACGGTGGTGCAAAGCTACGCCGAGTGAGGCTGCCACGCATCTCTCACGTTTGCCGGCTATGTGTTTTTGGCCGTAGCCTAAGAGGGCCCGGAGGGCAGCTCGTAAATCCCTTCTCCGCCTGCGAGAGAAGAGCCTGCCCCGGGCTACGACCCGGGATGCCGCCGAACGGGATGCCGCCGAAGGAGACGGATGAGAGTTCGGACGCTCGCTCGAACCTCTGCTTCCAACCGTAACGCCTTGCGTCGCGCGGGCTCGTAGCGCTTACGCGTTGGGATCCGTCATCCGGCCGCGCCTTTCGCGCGCCCGCCTTCTCCCCGCGAAGGGATAAGGGATTTGCCGTTGGCCCGTTTAGCTCGTGTTTTGTTCGACCCCTCTCCGAGCCTATTCGTAGTAGCCGTCGCCGCTCGTCGCTTTGCGCACGGTCGCGAACTGATCGGCGTCATGGCCGAACCATACCGCGCTGCCGGTGTCGGCGGCGAGCGCCTGGATGCGCCGCACGGTGCGCATGATGCCCAGAGAATCGTAGCTGATCCCCGGTTGCTTCGCCTTCGGCCCATAATTCTCGGCGGTGTAGCAGGCGTCCGAAACCAGGATGACGCCAGCTTGACTTCGGAGCGTAACCTGTAGACCGAGCATGCCCCGCGCGTGGCCGGCGCCAAAGTTGAGGAGCCGCACGCCCTCGACGATATTCTGATCGGGCTCTTCCCGCGTGATTTCCCGCCAGTTCAGCTGGGCCTTGATCATCGCGTCGAGGTCCTTGAGCGCATAAGGCGAGCCATGGTCCTGCAAGGCATATTGCCGGAAGGCGCCCGCGAACTCGTTTTCATGCACAATAATGTTCGACTTGCGGAAATATTCAACACAGCCCGCGTGATCGCAGTGCAGATGCGAGAGCACGACATGCTTTACGTCGTCTGGCCCGACGCCCATCATGTCGAGTCGCGCCGGCAGCATGCATTCTTCGCCGCCGACATGGGGGAACAGTTCCTGCAGGCCGTCAACCGGCCAGCGCCCGTTCGGCCCGCCCCAGTCCGGATGGCACCCGGTGTCGAACAGGACATTGCCATCGGGATGTTCGATGTAATAGGCGGAGACCGGAATATCGACGACCTGTCCACGCGGGTTCGGAACCCTCGCCGTCGCCACCGTCGTGTTGGCGACCATGAAGTTCTTGTCCAGCCGCAGCTTGCCCAGATCCAGCACGTGCAGCTTCAGCTTTCCGCCGGCGCCGATGTTGACCGTACGCCTTTCCGCCGCGGAGGCGGCTGCGCCGGAACTGGACCTAGCGGGCGTTGGCGGGCGGCGATCCCACCTGTCCGATCGGTCGAGATCGGTGCGCTTCTTCGGCTCGAACAGGTTGTAGACGCCGTCGTTCTCAAGCTCGAAGATCTTCATTTCGCCCATCCTCCCGCCTTCCGCCGCGTGCGCTTCCAAGCCAAGGCCCGCGAGCATTTTCCTGCATCTATAAATTCGTCAAAGCGCTCCGGCTAGCGGCAAGCGCTCGGCGAAAGCCAACGATCATGCGATAGCAGTTATGCGTTCTGCTTCCCTCGCCTGGTGTGCGTCATCGACGATGAGCTTGACGAGGTCGCGTGCGAAGCCCGGCAGAAGGTCGAGGCTGCGGACGCAGATCTTGAGGTCGCGCAGGGCCCACTTGTCGGTAAGATGAACGAGATGAATGTCGTTGGTCTTGCCCTGACGGCGGGCCGCCAACTCCGGAAGGATGCCGATGCCGACATTGGCCGCGACCATTCGGCACATGGCGTCGAAATTGCCGACCTGAATGCGAAAGTTCAACCGCCGATGAGCGCGTTCGGCCGCCTCCATCAGAAACGAATAGATAGCGCTCGCTTCGGGAAGGCATACGTGATCGAATTCGAGCGTCTCATCGAAGCTCGCTTCGTGACGCTGGCCGAGCGCGTGATTGCGCGCGCAAACGAGGATCAGACGATCCTCGCGGTATGGGACAATCTCAAGACCCTCGGTGCGCACGTTGCCCGCGATGATGCCGACATCCGCGGCGCCGTCGGTTACGGCGCGAACGATGCTGGCGCTCAAACGCTCGCGCAAGTCGACATTCACGTTCCGATGCTTGGACAGGAAGCGGGAGAGGACGGCGGGAAGGAACTCTGTTATCGCCGTCGTATTCGCGAATAGCCGCACGTTGCCCTTCACGCCGCGAGAATATTCCTGCAGATCCGCGCACAGATGCTCCATCTGCCGCTGGACGTCGAGCGCATGTTGCAGAAGGACCTGCCCCGGCGGCGTCAGCGTCACGCCATTGCTCGCGCGGTAGAGCAGTTTGGCGCCCAACACCTCCTCGAGATTCTTGATCCGCGTGCTCGCCGCTGGCAGCGACATGTGCACCCGTTCGGCGCCGCGTGTCAGGCTGTTCTCTTCCGCAATGTGGATGAACAACCGCAGGTCGACGAAATCAAAATGCGTCATCACGCGTGCGCTTCCTCCCCGAAGCGTTCCAGACTGCTTAAGTCCGACTTTGTAACTTTGAAATTGATGCAGGCGCAACGAAAGATCAAGCATATTGCGACGACAACGCGCCAAGCGAAGCCAAGTGATCCATCTCGACAGAGCTCGAGAGTGGCTGGGGAGGGTCGACGTCCGCGCTGATTGCGCGACGCCGGCGTCGCTCGCTGCTCTGTTTGATCTCCTCGACCTCGGCGAGCCTGCGCCGAAGGCCGGCGATGAATTGCCGCCGCTTGGACATTGGCTCTATTTTCGGCCGTGGGGGCGGTCTTCGGAAACTCGCGAGAACGGCGACTTCCTGGACCCCACTCTGCCTCCGATCGAACTGCCACGTCGGCAATGCATCGAAAGCCGGATCGTGTTTCATCGTCCCATGCGTGTGGGCGACCCGATCTCCCGTCTCACTCGGGTGGTCGATGTCGCCGAGCGTCCGGGACGCGTGGGACCGATTGTCTCGCTCCTGCTTCACCATGAAATTGGGGACAGCGAAGGTGTCGCTGTCTCCGAAGAGCGCCGCCTTATATATATGTCGCGGGGGGAAGCGTGGGATGCGATCGAGCCGCGGCTCGTGCGGGGCGAGGCGCAGTGGCGACGCCAGTTCCGTCCGCATACCCAGGCGCTTTTTCGTTACTCGGCGCTGACGCGAGATTCGAGCCGCATTCACTACGATCGTCCTTTCGCGACCTTTGTCGAGGGTCATCCCGGGCTCATTGTGCAATGCGGTCTGGTGGCGGCGCTGCTGTTCAATTTCCTGCGCGAACACGCGCCGGGACAGCGCGTCCGCGAGTGCGAGATCCGGGTGCGTCGCTGGCTCTACGATACCGAACCTATGTCGCTGTTCGGACGTCCTCGCGACGACCGTTCGGCGGAGCTTTGGGCCGAGGATTCCCGAGGGCGCCTCGCGATGGAGGTGGTGGCGACGATGGAATCCGAAATCGCCTTTGGCGGACATGGCGGAGCGCGCGCGGCCGCCGGTCCGCCCTACGCCTGAGTTTGCGGGAAACCCCATGACCCTCCCTCCCGAACAGCGCCTCGCCGAATTTGCCGCGACGCTCGACTACGGCCGAATTCCGGAACCGGTGCTCCGCCGCTGCGAGGCGCTGATGCTCGACTGGTTCGGCTCTGCGCTCGCGGGCCGAGGGATGCGGCCGGTCGAGGCGATCGACGCCTTCGCGACCACGATGGGACCGGGGGATGGTCCATCGGAAGTGCTGGTCAGCCGTCGTTCGACTTCGCCCTTCTTTGCGACTTTGGTCAATGCGGCCTCGTCGCATGTGGCCGAGCAGGACGATGTCCACAACGGGTCCGTGTTTCATCCGGCGACTGTCGTGTTTCCTCCCGCCCTGGCGGTCGCGCAGGCGATCGGCGCATCCGGACGCGAACTCGTCGTCGCATCCATCGCGGGATACGAAGTCGGCATTCGGGTCGGCGAGTTTCTCGGCCAGCCCCACTACAAGATCTTTCACACGACGGGCACGGCCGGTTCGCTGGCTTCGGCCGCCGCCGTTGGCCGCCTGTTGGGCCTCGATGCCGAGAAAATGCTGCATGCGTTCGGCTCCGCCGGCACGCAGGCGGCGGGCCTATGGGAGTTTTTACGGGACGCTGCGGATTCGAAGCCGCTCCACGCGGCCCATGCCGCGACGACAGGTCTTGCCTCCGCCTACCTCGCGCGCGACGGTTTCACCGGCGCCAAACGCATCCTCACCGGCGCCCAGGCCATGGCCGCCGGGATGTCGCGTGACGCGGATCCCCAGCGTCTCGTCGACCGGCTGAGCGAGCGCTGGGCGCTCGTCGAGACGTCGTTCAAATTCCACGCTTCCTGCCGGCATACGCATCCGGCGGCCGACGCTCTGCTGCAGGTCATGCAGCGGCAATCGTTGAAGCCGGAGCAGATCCGTCGCGTCACCGCCCGGGTTCATCAGGCCGCGATCGACGTGCTCGGGCCCGTCGTCGATCCGCAGACGGTTCATCAGGCGAAATTTTCGATGGGCGCCGTGCTGGGGCTCGCCGCTACGCGCGGCAGCGTGGGGATGGCGGACTTCGAAGCCTATTTCAAAGAGCCGGACGCCCTGGCCTTTGCGCGGAAAGTCTCGATGGGACTCGATCCGGAAGTCGAGGCCGCGTATCCCGCGCGATGGATCGGCAAAGTTGATGTTGAAACCGTCGATGGCCGCTGGTTCGAGGGACGCGTCGACGAGCCTAAAGGCGACCCCGGAAATACGCTCTCCGGCGCCGAACTTGAAGCCAAGGCGCTAGGTCTCGCAAGCTTCTCCAAAGCAGCAACGGCGGAAGAAATGCAGGGCTGGCTGCCTCTTTTCGCGAATCTTACGGAGGCATCGACTGCGCCGCGTTTCTTCGGTCTGCCGTGAGCAACGCGGCGTTTCCGGAGGCCGCGTGGTTAAACGATCGCGAAGGCTCACTTCAGGATAAACAAATGGAAGGGAACCCGCGCTCGTCATAGTTTGATAGCGAACGAGAGCATCGGGTTTGTTGGCGCGCCTTGCGACGCCCGCTGGTTCACGCGTCCACGTCCCCGAGGAGAGGGACAGGAGCGAAAGGGAGGAAGACTATGAAGCGCATAGCGTGCATATCAGCTCTCTGCGCGGGCCTCAGTCTTGCAGGAGGGGCCCTCGCAGGCGGCGTAGACGAGTTGCCGCCGGACGTTCAGTCCCGGCTGTACAACAAGAATTTGCTTGATCCTCAGCAGCCGATCGGGCCGAGCGCCTATCGCGACTGGAAGCCGAAGAAAGGTCCGCCCTGGACGATCGGCTATGCGAGTTCCTACGCCGGCAACACTTGGCGCGCGGCGTCGCTCGAGCATCTCGAGAAGGACATTGTCCCCAAATGGAAGAAGCTGGGGCTGGTCAAGGACTTCATCGTCACTCAGTCCAATCTGAAGGACGCCACGCAGATCCAGCAGATGCGGCAACTCGTTGATCGCGGCGTCGATGCGCTGATCATCTGCTGCTCGAACCCGACCGCGCTCAACGAGACCGTCAAATACGCCTATGACAAGGGCGTGCCGACCTTCTCGATGGTCGGCTACGTGACCTCGCCCTACGCAGTAAATTCCTCGACCAACTTTGTCGTGAGCGGCAAGGAGATGGGCGAGCTGATGGTCGACCAGCTGAACAAGAAGGGTAACGTGCTGGTCGTAGAGGGCATCCCCGGCACCAGCACGTCGGACTCGCTCGATCGCGGCATCAAGGCTGGCCTCGCCACGGCCCCTGACGTCAAGATCGTTGGCGACGTGGCCGGCATGTGGACGGATCAGGTCGCGCAGGCGGAAGTGCAGAAATGGCTCGCCAATCACCCCGGCGATCTTGATGGCGTCGTTGTGCAGTCCGCGGCCGAAACGGGCGTCCTGCGAGCGCTCCAGCAGTCCGGGCGCAAGATGCCGCCTGTCTCCATCGGCGGCGAACTCGCCGCGCTCTGCTACTGGCGCCATCATCCGGACTTCGTCAAAGGAGCGATCCAGGGCTGGCCTCCGGCCGACGAAGCGGAGCTGACCTTTAACATCATGATGCGCACGCTTGAGGGGCAGGGGCCGAAGATCCAGTCGGTATTGGTCGACTCGGTCAATCTGTCTATTGACGACGTCAAGGCCGCGCTGCCTGAGAATTGCAGCGAGAACACCGACAAGTGGATGGCCGTCGGCCCGGAGAAGTGGGGCGCCGGAAAAGCTCTCGACGCCTTCTTCCTGCGTCCGGCCGATCCGGAGGCTTACAAGCCCTAATCGAAACGTGAGCGCGTGAGGCGGCGCGACAGCGCGCCGCCTCACCCCGCTTGGGCGAGCAGGTTTTGCGGCCCATCGGCGGCCGCCTTCTGCGGATAGGGAAGCGGCGCCTTCTCGGAGGCGTCGTTGGAATTGAGTGATGACTGGCAACCGGACTCGATCGGCGTTTGTCGAGGGCAGCAGCGGAGATCCTGCGCACCGCTCTGACGCCGCGCGCGGACGAGGCGCCGATGGCTAGCTCGGGCGCAGTCAGCGATCACGGCGGGGAGCCGACAGAGAGCGCTGCCTTCGGCACACCGGGCGTTTCCGTGGTCGGAGCAAGGAAGTCTTTTGACGTTACTCGGGCGCTCGACGGCTGTTCCTTCCGCGCCTCGCTTGGAGAAATTCACGCGATCTTCGGCGGCAACGGGTGCGGGAAAAGTACGCTTGCGAAAGTGATCTCAGGCGTGCTCCCGGTAGACTCGGGCCAGGTGAACGTCCTCGGCCATACTCCGGCTTCGCCGCATGACGCGCGCGCGATCGGCGTGGCCACGGTGTTCCAGGAAGTGCTGGTTGCGGACGAAAGCTCCATCCTGGACAATCTCTATCTTGGCGCGGACCGACTTTGGTCGCGCACTGCGTCGAGGGCGGCCAAGGCCAAGGCCGCCGGTACGCTCATGACCGAGCTCACAGGCCTTGATCTCGATCTCGAAATGCCTGTCGGCGCGCTGACGCTCAGCCTCAAGCAATGGATCACGATTGGTCGCGCCCTCCTGACCAAGCCAAAAATCCTGATCCTGGACGAGTCCTCCGCCGCGCTCGACCTCGATTCGACGGAGCGTCTGTTCGCCAAAATGCGCGAACTTCGAGACGCAGGCTCGGCAGTGCTAATCGTCACCCACCGCATCGCCGAGATGACTCGCATTGCGGATCGCGTGACTGTGCTTCGCGATGGCCGCGATGTCGGCGTGCTGGAGAGGGGGCACATCACCGAAGCCAATCTCCTCCGGCTGATGGCCGGCAAGTCCAGCGAACCGGATGGGCCTCGCGCGCCCGTCGTGGACGCGCGCGGCCGCGATGTCGTCATGAAGGCGGACGCGCTTAAGATCTGGCCGAAAAGCCGGGAAATCGACTTTCGCCTGCATCGCGGCGAGGTTCTTGGCATCGCGGGGCTCGAAGGCCATGGACAGTCGGAGTTCGTTCGTATCCTTGCCGGCGTTCAGCGCGCCTATAGCTCCGGGCCGATCGTCGTCGGCCAGGGCGGCTTTCACCCCATCAACACGCTCGACGACGCTGCACGCCGCAAGGTGTTCTACGTCTCGGGCGACCGCAAGCGCGAGGGCATATTCGCCAACCTGAACATCTTCGAAAACATGCTCGCGCCGCTCTACCGCGACAAGTCACGCGGCGGAAAGCTCGCCTTCATCGACTGGACCGCCCTGTCCGGCTCGTTCGAATGGGAGCGCGAGAAGCTCTCCATCCGTATGGGAGATCCCAGCGACAAGATCACCTCGCTCAGCGGCGGAAACCAGCAAAAGGTGCTGATCGGGCGGGCATTCGCGCTCGGCCCGAACATTCTTGTCCTGAACGATCCGGCGCGCGGCGTCGACATCGGCGCCAAGACCGACCTCTATTCCCATCTGCGCGACTTCGCGGCGGCCGGCAAATCGGTCGTCTATATGTCAAGCGAGATCGAGGAACTGATCGGCTTCTGCTCGCGCGTCCTCGTCTTTCGCAACGGGCACGTTTTCGAGGAGTTGACCGGAGAGGCGATCAACGGGGAGCGCATTCTTGCGGCCATGTTCGGCCAGACCTCGAAGAGCGTCCGGGTAGAGCGGGCGGAGCGGCTCTCGCGCGCGGAGGCGTCCCACGACGCGTCGTCCGAGACCGAGGCGTCGTCGGGATGGGGCAGGCCAAAGGCCAGACGCCGGGCCCTCGCGCCCTTCTTGCTGCGCTCGCCAGCCTTCGCCGACGGGGGCGTCATTCCCGACCGCTTCGCGGAGTCGAGCCTGATCTCGCCGCCGCTCGAATGGAGCGATCCGCCGGAGGGCGTGCGCAGTTACGCCCTGACAATGACCGATCCGGACCTTCCCTCCGAGCTCGGCTTCCCGCGGGCCTTCGCGCATTGGCTCGTCGCCGACATTCCGGCGGATGTATCGAGCCTGCCGGAAAATGCGAGCGCCACGCCCGCGCTTCCACGTGGGGCGCGTGAGTTTGCGAGCGACTTCGTGACGTTCCGCATCCCGGGCTACGGCCGCGGATACGGAGGTCCTTGGCCGCCCGACGACGCGCATCGCTATGTCTTCACGCTCTACGCGCTGAAGGCCGACCGCATTACGCTCGATGACGACGCCGACTACGTGGACTTCGTCCGCGCCGTCCTGCCTTCCACCATTACCACCGCGACCCTGGTCGGCCTCTACGGCCCGGCCAAGACGCCGTTGCCGAAGGCGGCGTGAGGCCATGAGAAGTTCCCCCCGATCCGCCAGGCTTGCAGCGTCTGGCCGGGTCGCCGCCATCGATCATGTTCTAAAGGAAAGAGCGCAGGGATGACACGCTATTCCACGCTGACCCAACTCGACACCGAATGGATCGTGAGTTGGGCCCGCCGCGTCAACGAGGATCGGCCGCTCAAGGTATTCGGCCGATTCTTCACGGCTAATTTCGTGATCGGAATCGACGACAAGGATTTCTATATCCAGGTGCGCAACGGCAAGATCGAGATGGTCGCCGACGAGCCGAACGCCAATCTGATGGGTTGGCATTTTGCGCTGCGCGCTCCGGCAAGCTCGTGGAACAAGTTCGTCGAGCCCGTTCCGCCGCCGATGTACAACGACATCTGGGCGATGGCGCATCCGCTGCACGGTAAGCTCAAGATCGAGGGCGACATGAAGATCTTCTGGCAGAACCTCCGGGCGCTGACCTGGATGCTCGCAAAAATGCGCCCGAACTGATCCTCAAAGACCGATTCCCAGGGACCCGTCAAATGGCAAAGACCGATCCGATTATTGGGCGTTACGTGTATGTGCCCTACGCGGGTAAGGAATATCGCATTTACTACGAGGAGAACGGACAGGGCATTCCCCTTGTCTGCCTGCACACAGCGGGGACCGATGGGCGCGAATATCGCCACCAGCTCTGCGACCCTGATATCACTAAGAACTTCCGCGTCATCGCCTTCGACCTTCCGCGCCACGGCAAGTCGATTCCGCCGAAGGACTTCTACAAGGAGGAGGAAGAATACGCCCTCACCTCGAAGTTCTATTCGGAATTCGTGATGGCGTTCTGCGAGGCCCTCAATCTCGAGAAGCCGATCATCATGGGCAGTTCGATGGGCGGAAACGTCTGTCTACCGCTCGCTCTGAACTACGAGAACGAACTGACCGCGCTGATCGCCATCGAGGCCTGCGACCATTCGCCGGGATGGTGGATCGATCCTCTCCATCACCCGCATATTCATGGCGGCGAGGTCTGCGCGACCGCAATCTTCGGCCTCATGGCGCCGCAGAGTCCCGAGGAATATCGATGGGAGACCTGGTGGTACTACGCCCAGGGCGGCCCCGGTATCTTCAAGGGCGACCTGCACTTCTACAGCGTCGATCATGATTTCCGCGAGCATTGCCGCAAGATCTCGGGTCGCGTCCCGATGATCATGATGACGGGTGTGTACGATTTCGCGTGCACGCCGGAAATGACGGAGCAGACCGCGGACAAGATCCGCAATGCGGAATGCATCATCATGAAGGGCATCGGCCATTTTCCGATGTGCGAGAATCCGGAGGTCTTCAAGAAGTATCTGATGCCGGTGCTCGACCGCCTGCTCGACTATGCGCGCGATCGCCGGCCCACCACCGGTTCCGACTTCCGCCCGCAGCGCGAGGAGGCGCCTGCGCGCGCCTCTTCACGCCGATGGTAGGTCGGGACCCGGCGACCGGCCGCAAGGCGTAAGGCAGGCCCGCGCCATGTCGCAACCGAAATGCCCGGCCGCAGACGATGAGTAGCGTGCAAGGCGCCGCGCGCGGGGCGTCGTTCAATACGTTCCTGCTCGTCCCGATGCTTCTGTTCTTCGGGCTCATGGTCGTGGCGGTGCTCCGAAGCCCGAACCTCATCTCAAGCTCGGGCATCGGCGGCGCGGAGATCGTGGTCGCGCCGCTGGTGCTTTCGACCTATGCGCTGATGGCAACCGCCCTCGCGGGCCGTGCGACGGTCGACCTCTCGATCGGACCTCTGATCGGCTTTATCAATGTCACGCTGATCCAGCTCAGCGCGGCGGGGGTCATCAGCTCGCCCATTCCGGTCTTCCTCTATGCGCTTCTGGCCGGAGTGCTCTACGAGATCGTGTTCGGGCTGATCGTGATCTGGGTGCGCGTGCAGCCGATCATCGTTTCGCTCAGCGGCTATCTTGCGCTTTCGGGGATCAATCTTGTCATCCTGCCGCGGCCCGGCGGCTCAGCGCCGGAATGGATGTCGAGCTGGGGCTCAGGCACGTCGATATTCGCGCCCGCGCTTTTCATGGTCATCGCGGCGACCGTCGGCTGGCTGATCTTCTCGACCACGCCTTTTTACGGCCACCTGCGGCTGATGGGCTCCGACGAGCGGGCGGCGTATACGAGCGGCGTGCGCATCGGCGTCGTCCGCATCGGTGCGCATATCGCGTCGGGCCTCTTCGCGGGCCTCGCGGCCCTCAGCTACACGGCGCTGATCAGCTCCGGCGATCCGTCTCAGGGCACGACCTACACACTCATCTCCGTGACCGCGCTGGTGCTCGGCGGCACAAGTCTCGCCGGGGGACGCGCGACGGTGTTCGGCTCGCTTCTGGGCGCGTTGAATCTCTTCCTGATCGGCTATGTCCTGTCCACTTTCGATTTCGGCTCGGTCCAGGGCTTCGTCACCGATCTCTGCTATGGTGTCATTCTCGTCCTCTCGCTGCTCCTGACGCTGGCCCTTCCCTACCTTCAACGCTGGCTGCGCTATGTCTCGCCGCTTATCGTTTTCGTCCTTCTCGGCCTGATCTTCGTCGGCGTCGCGCTGCACGCGACCTATGACTATACGACGCTCGCTGCCTACAGCGGGCCCGCGCCCGGGGCGATCGCCTCGCCGCCGCTCGAAGAGGTTGTGCAGGGATCGGACTTCCTGCGCTCGCTCTTCTCCACGAAGCTCTCGCAGCTTGCCGTGCTGCTTCTCGCGATCGTCGCGGCGCTCCGCATTCTGGTCTGGCAGACGAACGAGCGGCGGGTGACGCCGCTGCTCTATGCGGCAATCTGCGTCGGGGGCGTGCTTGGGATCTGGCTCCTGATGGACACGCATGCGTTCGTTTCGAAGCTTGCGCCATGAGGGAACGATAATGGCCGAGAGCCCGCTTTTCGCTCCCCTGACCGCGCCGATCGTTCGGCCCCTGCGTTGGATCGGGCTTGCGCTCGCGACGCTCGTTGCAGCCATTGGCGCCGGGTTCGGATTCCAGCAGTCGATCCCGGCGCAATATGTGATCTTCACGACGGCGGCGACCCTCGGCCTTTCGCTCTGGCTTTGGAACGGGTTCGTCGTCCGCTGGGCGGCGGAAGCCTCGCTCCGCAGTCGGGCCGACGCGGAACGTGCGGGCCGGACGGTCAGCGGGCGCGCTGCGCTGCGCGGCTTCCTCGCGAGCAACAAGGGCGTGCTGGCGGGGCTCGCGATCCTGATCCTTGGCTTCGTCATCCTCGCGCTGACGGTCACGGGTTTCCTGAACTGGCTTAACCTTTTCACCGCGCTTTTCCTCGGCGCGGCGCTTGTCTTCACCACAATCGCCAGCCGCGCTTTCCGCGACAATCGCAGCGCCTTCATCGGCCTCATGGTGCTCGGCACAATGTTCGTCGTCGCCTCACTTCACGTGACGGGCTTCGTCTCTGGCGCCAATATCAAGTCGATGCTGGTGTTCGCGTCCTTTCTCGGGCTGGCGACCATCGGCCAGACCTTCGTGGCCCTGCTCGGCGGGCTCGACCTGTCGATCCCATTCATCATCGGATCGTCGAACGTCGGCCTCCTGTACCTGATCGGGCTCGGCATTCCCTCGCCGATCGCTGTCATCATGGTCCTCGTCATCGGGGCGGCGCTCGGCTTCCTCAACGGCCTCCTGAGTTTCCGGTTGCAACCGCAGGCGCTGATCGTGACGCTCGGCGTCGGCTTCGCGACATCCGGCCTCACCCAGATCCTGACCAGCATCGGCTCCGCCTACGCCGGCAATGTGTACGGGGAGGTGCCCCGCTGGCTCAGCAATCTCGCGGCGATGAACGGCGTGACCTTCGGTCTCGCGCTGCCGCCGGTGATCTTTGTATGGATTGCGGTCGCCGCTGCGCTGATCTTCGGCATGAAGAATACGGTCTACGGCCGATATCTTTATGCGCTGGGCGGCAACCGCAGTTCGGCGCAGCGCATCCTTATTTCCGAAAGGCGCTATTGGTGGGGCGCCTTCACGATTTCGGGTTTCGCCTCCGCCCTGACCGGATCGCTGCTTCTCGGCTGGAGCGGCGGCGGGTTCATTGGCGTCGGTGATCCCTATCTCTTCATGACGCTGGCGGCGGTGGTCATCGGCGGCACCTCACTGCTCGGCGGACAGGGCGGATATGGATTCACCGTCATCGGCGTTCTCGTGCTCCAGGTGCTGACCGCCTTCCTCGTCGGCATCGGGCTCAAGTTCGAATGGCAGCAGTTCATCTATGGCCTGCTGATTCTGCCGATGGTGGCGCTCTATGCGCGCTCGCCGCATATCCGCACACAGATCTAAGGGGCGGCGCATGACACCTGGCTTGAGCGCATCGGCTGCGGCGGAACCCGGAAAGACGGCTCGCAGCAACCTGGGGGAAACGGTCGTATGAACAGTTCGCCGCTCTTGCCGCTCGACGTCGCCAGCGCGACCTTCCTGCTGCTGGCCGCAGCGATGGCCGGCGCGACCGTGCTCCTGCTGAACGGCGGGCATTGGGTCGCGCCGCGGTGGCGTCTGCCGGTCGCGCTCGCGGGCCTCGTGCCGCTGGTCGGCGTCCTGCACTATGCGATGAGCAGCCTCGTGTGGCTGCAGGCCCACGACATGCCGATCGTCTTTCGCTACGTCGACTGGATGATCGCCGTGCCTGTGCAGGTGACGACCCTCTATTTCCTCGTCAATACGGTCGCCAGCACGCCGACGGGTCTTTTCTGGCGGCTTCTGATCGCTTCGGTAGGCATGGTGCTCGCCCGGTACATGGGCGAGACCGACTTACTCTATCCGACGCTTGGCTTCCTGATCGGGCTGATCCTCTGGCTCTATGTGCTGGGCGAACTCTATTTCGGCCGGCTCGCCGAGATCAATGCGCAGAGCGCGAGTGATCCGGTGCGGATCGGCTTCTTCTGGCTGCGCCTGATCGTGACGATAGGCTGGGCGCTCTATCCGTTGAGCTATCTGATCGCGCGGCTCGGCAATGGAGCGGACGTCGCCAAGCTCATGGTCATCTATAACCTGGCCGATCTGATCAACCAGATCGCGTTCGTCCTGGCGGTGCTTGCCACGGCGGTCAACGACTCTGAGCACTCGCGCTAAAGGCGGACGCAAATGACGCGTGGACATAAAAAGACTGGGCGGAGGATGTCGTCATGAACGGCGCGGACATCATTGCGATTATCATCCTGGCGACGATCGTTATCGCCATCATCGTCTATCTCCTGCACTGGCTCTATCGCCATTCATCGAAGGACTTGTCCTTCGTGCGCACGGGCTTCGGCGGCGAGAAGGTGGTAATGGGCGGCGGCGCGCTGGTGCTGCCGATCGTGCATGACGTTACCGAAGTCAGCATGAACACGCTGAGGATCGAGGTGCGGCGCGCGGGCGAGAAGTCGCTGATAACGCGCAACCGTATGCGAATCGAGGTCATCGTCGAGTTCTTCCTGCGCGTGATCCCGACCCCCGACGCGGTCGCCACCGCCGCACGGACTCTCGGCAATCGCACGCTCGATCCGGAGAGTCTGCGCGATCTCGTTCAGGGTCGCTTCGTCGACGCAATGGGCGCGATCGCTGCGCAGATGACGATGGAGGAGATTCACGAGCACCGCGCCGACTACATCCGCGGCGTGCGGGCGCTGGTCGCCGAATCGCTCACCGCCAACGGACTTGAGCTCGAAACCGCCTCGCTCACCAATCTCGACCAGACCGACATCAAGCTCTTCAATCCGTCGAACGCCTTCGACGCGGAAGGCATGACCCGGCTCACCGAGGAGATCGAGACCCGCAAGAAAAAGCGCAACGACATCGAGCAGGACTCGGTCATCGCGATCCGCGCCAAGAATCTCGAAGCCGAGAAGAGCGCTCTCGCCATCGAGCGCGAGAGCGAATACGCTCGCCTCGAGCAGGAGCGCGAAATCTCGATGCGGCGCGCGCAGCAGCGCTCCGAGGTGGCGGCCGAGAAGGCGGAGCGGGACCGCGAGATTGAAGAAGCGCAGATCAAGGCGCTGGAAGCGGTCGAGCGCGCGCGCATCCGGCACGAGCTGGCGATCAGTTCGGAAAACGTCACGCGCGAGCTGGAGCTGGAGCGGCTGGAGATCCAACGCAAGCAGACCCTCGAAATGGAGGAGCAGAACCGCGTCATTGCGATCTCGGTCAACGATGTCGAGAACCGCACCCGGCTGGCGGAGGAAACCGAGGCGCGTCGGCGTCGCCGCAACGAAATCGAGCAGGAGACCATGGTCGCCGTCCAGACGAAGAATCTGGAAGCGGAACTCCGCGCCCTCGCGATCCGCACGCAGAGCGAACACGCAAGGCTCGAGCAGGAGCGCGACGTCGAGCAGCGCCGCGCCCAGCAGCGGGCCGAGGTGGAATTCGAGAGGATTGAGCGCGGGCGCGAGGTGGATGAAGCCAATGTCCGCGCCAAGGAGGCTATCGAGCGCGCGCGCATCAAAGCGGAGCTGGCGATCGAGACCGAGCAGATCCAGCGCGCCGAGGAGACCGAGCGGCTCGAAATCCTGCGTCAGCGAACGCTCGCGCTCGAGGAGCAGGGGCGGCTGATCGCTATCGCCCAGAAAGTGCGCGAGCAAGCCGAGACGCAGATCGAAACCGAGATTGCGCGCACCCGGCTCGCAGAGGCGCAGGAGGGCGTCATCTCGGCGCGCGAGAAGGAGATCGCGGAGCGGCGCAAGTCGATCGACTTCATCGAGGCGCAGCAGCAGGCGGATCGGGCAGCTATCAAGATCACGTCGCAGGCGGCGGCCGAGAGGGCGGCCGCGGTCGAACAGGCCGAGGCCGAGAAGGTCGCTGCGGAAGCCTCGCGCCACCGTTATGAGGCAGAAGCCGAGGGGCAGCGCAAACTCAACGAGGCGGAGAACATGCGCTCCGACGCGTCGCGCCGCACGGCTCTCAACCGCAAGCTGTTCGAGAACCTGCCGGCGATCATCCGCGAGAGCGTGAAGCCGATGGAGCGGATCGAGTCGATCAAGATCATGCAGGTCGAGGGCCTGCCGGGCTTCAGCAATGGACCGGGCGGCGGATCGGGCGGCGGTCCGGGTGGCGACGGTGCGGGCGGGGGAGACGGCAAGCCCGGTAACCTTGCTGAGAGCGTCGTCAACGCCGCGATGCGCTACCGGTCGCAGATCCCCTTCGTGGACAATCTCCTCAAGGAGGTCGGCATGTCGCCGAGCAATCTGAGCGACCTCGGCGACCTCAGCGTTCGCCTCGAAAAGCCGCCGGGCAAGGGCACGTGACGCCCGCCGCTGGTCGCCGGCTGAAGAGGACGCTCGAAGCCGTGGGCGCTTCCCGATCCCACTCCATGCCGTCGCGGGCCCGTCGCCTGGAGCGGTGGCCCAGCGTCGCCAGAGGCCAGATCGTGGCCTCTGAGCTCCAGCGCGACCACCGTCTCGCGACCATGACCGGATGGGGATTCTTCGGCAGTTTCGGCATTTGCCTGATTCTGTCGGGCTTCGCCGAGGATTCGCTGGTCGCCGGGCTTTCTGGCTTCGGCCTGCTCATCGCGGGCTTCGTCGTGCATATCATCGTGAACCGAATCTACGGCACAGGTTTCAGCCAACCTCAGATTGCGCTCGGTCTCGGCGCCTTCACGGTCGGCGTCCTCAGCTTCATCGCGAGCGTGCTGTTCAACGGCGCTTTCGGCGAGGTCGACGTCGCCATCGGGCTGGTCGGCTTCAGCGCGCTGGCAGCGGCCTTCGTGCTCTACATCGTGGTCAACTACGGCGTGCGCGGGTCCTACCAGATGGTCTACCGACTCCATGGGGAGGAGCGCCGACGATGATCAACGATCGGATCGCTTGGCTGTTCGTCTTCTTCGCCCTCTACGCGACCTATTGCGTGTTCTGGGGCGCCGACTGCGGCCGCAGGCGCCACGGAGCGATGGAGTTCTTCCTTGCGGACCGCGACTTGCCCTCATGGATCTTCGCGGCGGCCGCGACGACGATCACGTTCACCGGCTGGGTCGCGATCGGACTGCCCGCGACCATATTTCGCGACGGCTTTCCCTCCGCCGCGCTCGCACTCGGCGCAATCGTCGCGCCGCTTGCCGGCGCCGCGGCGCTGTCGCGGCAGTGGATTCTTAGCCGGAGGTTCGGCTTCGTCACGCCCGTCGAAATGTACGCCGACTATTTCGGCGGACCGATCATCCGGCCTGTCCTGCTGCTCATCACGCTCCTCTTCGCGGCGCCGTTTCTTGGCATGCAGATGTCGGCGACGGGCTACCTGCTTCAGATCCTCTCCGGCGGGCTGGTGCCCTGGGTCTACGGAATGTGGGCGCTCGGCGCGCTGGTGATTCTTTATGTCTGTCTTGGCGGCATGCGCGCGGCGGCGTTCGTGAGCGTGCTGCAGGCGCTTATGTTTGCTGCGGGCCTGATCGCGGTCGGCGTGATCGCGTGGGTTGAGCTCGGCGGTTTCGGTTCCTTCGTCGCGCTGCTGGCGAAACTGGGCGGCTCGAAGGTCGGCGACTGGGGCGCGTCTTCGACGGGGTATAACGCGATGTTCGCAACACCGGGCGTCGTCCAGTTCGTCGCGGGCTATGGCAAGGCGGCGCCGGTCGGCGGCGTCTGGACGACCACTATGGTCCTGTCGACGGCGCTCTCGCTGATGGGGTTACAGCTCACGCCGGTGTTTGGCGTCCTCGCCTTCTCGGCGCGCGACGCGAGGGGCTTTGCGCCGCAGCAGGTCTGGTTGTCCGCCGCGACGATTGGCTTTGGCCTCGTCCTCTTCGCAGTCATCGCCGGGGTCGGCGCGCAGTTCCTGGGCGCTTCCTCGCCCGTCAATCAGGCGTCGCTGGCAATGGGCGCGGATCTTCCGGCCCTTGGCGCCGGCCATGACGCCGGGCTGGTGGCCCACTATCTCAATTCCGTTGCGGCCCGCGCGCCGTGGTTTCTCGGCCTGCTCGGCGTCGCGACGGTCGCGGTGACGCAAGCCACGGCCGCGCTTTATGTCTCGGCGACCGGAACGATGTTCGCGCGGGACTTCTATCGCCAATATCTGAATCCGGCCGCGACCGACGCGGAGCAGAAGCTTTTCGGCCGCATCGGCGTTGGCTTCGCCATGCTGTTCTCGCTGCTCGGAGCGACCTACGCCCCGAACGCCCAGGTCCAGATCGGCGCGCTCGCCCTGCCCGCCGGCCTGCAACTGCTGCCCGCCGCCATCGCGATGTGCTGGTTCCCCTGGCTGACCCCGCGCGCAGTGGTGTCCGGCCTGATTGCCGGCCTCGCCGTAGTATTCTTCACCGATGAGCTGGGCCTGACGCTGGCGAAATTCTTCGACATCGACATCCCCTGGGGCCGCTGGCCGTGGACGATTCATTCGGCGGGCTGGGGCATCGTGTGCAACGTCGCGGTCTGCCTGCTGTTCTCGCTCATGACACAGAAGCGCTCGGCGCGCGAGCATCGCATGCGCTTCCATGACTATCTCGCCGAAGCGACCAGCCGCGCGTCGAATGCGCGCGTTTGGCGGCCAATCGCCTGGGTGGCGACAGTCGGATGGTTCTTCTTCGCCATCGGCCCCGGCCTGCTGTTCGGCGTCGACCTATTCGGCGCGCCGAACGCTGGCGCCAAGGCGTGGCTCTTCGGCATCCCCTCGCTTTGGGCCTGGGAGATCATCGCCTGGATGCTAGGCGTGCTGCTGCTTTGGCTACTCGCCTACCGTCTCGGCATGTCCCAGCCCCCGGGCCGCCAGATCGAACTGGAGCCCGAGGCGATCCGCCGTCCTCTCTAGAGCGGAATCCGTTCAAGTTGCGTCGTATCCTGCTGCGGCGAAGTCGTTTGTCCTGACGACCTCCGCGATGATCGCTTCGATTGACTTCGAGCATCAATCGAGCGGTCCGGCGCCGTTCGGCCATGCGCTCACGAAACTGGCGAAGAGCCGCCCGGACATCGTCACCACTCGGAGGCCACCGCCTCGGCCGGAATGGTCCGGCGTGACAAAGGAAATCGACGCATGACCGCATCGTCTCCGCCGCTCGACAATGCGCCCGTCGACCTTGGGGCCTGGGTCGGGCGACGGGAAACCCTCTCGGAGCGGATCGTGCCCGAACGGGTGGCGGCTCTGGCCGCGGCTTTGGGGCAGGACGTCGATTGCAGCGCCGGGGCGCCGTTGCCTCCCGGGTGGCATTGGATCTTCTTCAATCGCTTTCCTGCGCGCCTCGATCTCGGCGCCGACGGCCATCCGAAGCGCGGCGGATTCCTGCCGCCCGTCCCATTGCCGCGTCGCATGTGGGCTGGCGGCCGCATCGCCTACGAACGCCCCCTGACGATAGGCGGAGAGGGTAGGCGAGAGAGCACGATCGCCAAGGTCGAAGCCAAGTCCGGGCGCGCCGGAAAGCTCGTGTTCGTGACCGTAGCCCATCGATATGCCTGCGAGGGAGAAGGCTGCGTCACGGAAGAGCAGGTCATCGTCTATCGCGAAGCCGCGAAGCCGGACGCTTCGCCGGTCCCGGCGGCTCCGGCGCCCGGCGACGCGACCTGGTCGGAACTGTTCCTTCCCGACACGGTGTTGCTGTTTCGCTTCTCGTCTCTCACTTCCAACGCGCACCGAATCCACTACGACCAGCACTATGCCAGGAACGAAGAGCACTATCCCGACCTTGTCGTCCAGGGGCCGTTGATCGCGTTGCTCCTTCAAGGCTTTGCGACAAGACATGCCCCCGCGCGCCTTCGTTCGTTCGAATATCGCGGCGCGTCCCCGTTGTTCGTGAATTTGCCGTTTCGCCTCGAGGGCAGGTTGGGCGACGCCGAGGCATTGGATATTTGGGCCGCGGGTCCCGACGGCGCGCTTTCGATGCGCGCGAAGGCGACCATTTGAGTGTGGGGTCCGAAAAAAGGTCGGATTGCCACGTCCGAAATGGACTGATCGTGAGCTGTCTGTCGGAGCCTGGGAGCGCGGGGTGGCGAGAACTTCTCGATGGCGAGGGCATCTAAGCGCTGTTCGCACACCTCGAATGGTCGCCCTACAGTGTCCACACGAAAGGCGTTCTATAAAGGCAGTCTGACGAGCTGTTCTTCGGCGAAGGCGAGGCGCAAATGACCGGCGCAAGCTTCGGGGCCTGATCTCTCCCTGGGAATTTCGCTAACCGAATTGCCCAATGCAGGGATAGCCCCATCGTTCCCGACGAGCCGAATGTCCCGCCTCTCGTTCCCCGCGCTCGCGGGGATAGCCGTACGCCTCCGGCGGCGGCCGCCTTCCCAAGGTGAGGGAGATCGTGATGCTGCGCAGCTAAGTCGGCTTTATGAGCGAGGCTAGCTGCACAGCATGGGTCGCGTGACGTTGATGATGGGCGGCGAGCGCCGCCGGCGATGGAGCAGAGAAGAGCGGGCACGGATTTTGGCGGAGATCGCCGAGCCCGGAGCGGTGGTGGCGGAAGTCGCACGGCGGGCCGATGTCTGCACCAGCCTCGTCTACAAATGGCGGCGGGAGGCTTTGAGGCAAGACAGGCCGGCAGCCTCGGGATTTGCGCCGGTGGTGATCGAACCGGCGCCGGCGATCGCGGCTTCGCCGACGGCAGCGGAACCCAAAGACGCCGCCGCAATCATCGTGGAGGTGAACAACGCGCGCGTACGGATCGGCGCCGGAGCGTCGTCGGCTCTGATCGCAGCGACGTTGAAGGCGCTGCGGACGTGATCCCGATCCCCAGCAACGTGCGGGTCTGGATCGCGACGGGCCACACTGACATGCGGCGCGGCATGCAGGGGCTGGCTCTCCAAGTCCAGGAGCAGTTGAAACGTGATCCCCACGCCGGCGATCTCTACATTTTCCGCGGTCGCAGAGGCGATCTGGCGAAGGTGCTCTGGCACGACGGGATCGGGCTGTCGTTGTATGCAAAGCGACTGGACCGCGGAAAGTTCATCTGGCCGTCGGCGAAAGAGGGCGTCGTATCGATCTCGGCGGCGCAGATGGCGTACATGCTGGAGGGGATCGACTGGCGCAATCCGCAACTCACCTGGAGGCCGGCGAGCGCGGGCTGAGAGCGCGGGAGACTTTAGCAAAAAGCATGGGGATGCAAGCATTTTAGGGCGCCACAAATCGTCCGGAATGTGATTCTCTCGTCTCTATGGCTCCCGCTTTCGAAGCCCTTCCCGACGATGTCGCCGCGCTGAAAGCGGCGCTCGTCGCCGAGCGCGGGAAGGGTCTGAAGACCGCCGCGGAACTGGCGGTGGCGAACGCGAAAGCCGCCGAGGACCAAGCGCTGATCGCGGCGCAGAAGCTGCGTATCGCCAAGCTGGAGCGCCAGGTCTACGGGCAGCGCTCTGAACGCTCGGCTCGGCTCATCGAGCAATTGTCGCTGGAGTTCGAGGAGCAGGCGGCGAGCGCCACGGAAGACGAACTGGCCGCGGAGAAAGCGGTCGCCAAGACGACCAACGTTCGCCCGTTCACCCGTCGCTCGCCCGAGCGCAACACCTTCCCCGAGCATCTGCCGCGCGAGCGCGTCGTGCTCGATCCCCCGACGGCTTGCGAATGCTGCGGCGGCTCCCGGCTGCGCAAGCTCGGCGAGGACGTGACGCGCACGCTTACGATGAAGCCGCGCGAGTGGAAGGTCATCGAGACCGTGCGGGAGAAGTTCACCTGCCGGGACTGCGAGAAGATCAGCCAGACGCCGGCGCCGTTCCATTGCATCCCGCGCGCCTGGGCGGGGCCGAGCCTCTTGGCGACGATCGTGTTCGAGAAGTTCGGCCAGCATCAGCCGCTGAACCGGCAGGCTGAGCGCTACGCGCTGGAGGGCGTGCCGATTGCGCTGTCCACCATGGCCGACGCGGTGGGCGCGGTCTGCACGGCGCTCGACCCGCTGCGCCGCCTCGTCGAAGCTCACATCATGGCGGCCGAGCGGTTGCACGGCGATGACACTACGGTTCCCGTGCTGGCGCAGGGCAAAACCGACACGGGACGGCTTTGGACCTACGTGCGCGACGACAGGCCGTTCGCCGGCGCCGGGCCGCCGGCGGCGATCTTCCGCTACTCGCGCGATCGCCGCGGCGAACATCCGCAGGCGCATCTGGCCGGCTACGCCGGCATCCTGCAAGCCGACGCCTATGACGGCTACAACCGGCTGTATCTGGCCGACCGAAAGCCGGGGCCGATCCGGGAGGCGGCGTGTTGGGTCCATGCCCGGCGTCCGTTCTTCGCCATGGCCGACATCGAGGAGAACGCACGTCGCAAGGCGTCGGGAAAGAAAGAGATCCCGCTCTCGCCGATCGCCATCGAGGTCGTGCGCCGGATCGACGCGCTGTTCGCGATCGAGCGCGCCATCAACGGCAAGAGCGCGCCCGAACGCCTTGCGGTGCGGCAAGTCGAAAGCCGGCCTTTGGTCGAAGCTCTGCACGCCTATCTCAGCGCCGAGGTCGCCAAGCTCTCGCGCGGGCACGACCTCGCCAAGGCAATCCAGTACATGCTCAAGCGCTGGCCGGCGTTCACGCTGTTCCTCGCCGATGGCCGCGTCTGCATGTCGACGGATGGTGTTGAGAAGAGGAAATCGTCAGCCAGGCGCAGCGGTCATGGCCGGAGCCGTGGGTGGCTTTTCCTTCCACGCCGCCACCATTCGCTCGTAGGCCTGCTCAGCACGCCGCACGTAGTCGGCTTCCCGCTCCCGGATCTCCTTGATCCAATAGTCCCGACCTGGCCCCGCCTTGCCATACTCGCGCGGAGCGCCAGCTTTGAGCGCTGCTTTGCGTAGCTTCATGGCGGTGAAGGCGGGCCGCGCGTAGGCGTACTCCGTCCCATCCGTCAGAACATGCCAGATCATCACTGCCAGTTTTCTCGCTGTCGCGACCGCCGCCGCGGGCGCACCCCGATTTCGCTGGACCCGTTGAAAGAACGCCTTCAACGGACCTGGCGCCGTCTTCGCGGACCACGCCGCCTCGACAAGCATCTTGCGGGCGTGCGTGTTTCCCTGCTTGCTGATCCGTCCGTGGCGCGCAGGGCGATCGCCGGATTGGCGAACCTTCGGCGTCAATCCGAAATAGCAACTCAACTTCTCCGGCGTCTCGAACCGCGAGATATCGCCGATCGAGGCCAAGACGGTCGATGCGACGACCGGCCCGATGCCAGGGATCGTCATCAGGCGAACCACTCGCGGGTCTTCGAGCGCTTCTCGGATGATCGTCATGTCGAGTTTGGCGAGCTGATCCGAATTGCGCTCCAGTTCGTCGACCAACCGACCGACGATCGCTTTTTCCTCCTCAGGCAACGGCAGGCCAGCCAGCCATTTCTTGCCGGCCTTGCCGAACAGATGGCCCGAGTACTTCGGGATCAGATTTGCATGCAGGATCGCGTGAATGCGTCCCTTGGTGCGAACGACCTGCTCGAGAACGCCCATGCGCTCAACCGTCTGTCGCCGCTGGCGTTGGGTGTTGTCGTCCGCAACCCAGACCTCCGGTAGAAAGCCGCCGGCGTGAAGTCTGGCCAATATGACCGCGTCGATCTTGTCCGTCTTCACCCGGGCATAGGCGATCGCCCGAACCATTCGCGGATTCGCCACGACCACGCGCTTGACGAAAGGTCGCAAGATCCGCTCGACGGCGGCGCTGTTGCCGGTGGCCTCGATGACAACCTCGTCCTCGACCGAGAGCGACTTCCCGAACTTGATGAGGCGGTCGTGAATGAGATCGACCCGCTGCTCCCGCTTGACCTGCCCGTCCTGCAAGAACGCCGCTTGCGCGAACGAGCGATGAATATCCATGCCGATGATCGCCATGACTCCTCCATGTCTTCTTCGGGAGCCAGCGGGCTTGCACGACATCTACGGATCCGCGCTCGCAGCGCAACCGGGCAAGTCGTAGGGGCGGCCAAGTAACAACTCGAGCTCGCAGCTCATGGTCATGACGGCCTGCCGCCGTTTCGTGCTCCCAACGCCCCGATCCCGGTGGCCCATCCATGACCTTCTCAGGCGATGAATGCCAGCCGGAAGAGCGGCGTCGCGGACACCATACCCTTTAACAACGCGGCGGAGCGATCGCTGCGCGGCGTGGCTCTGGGAAGAAAGTCGTGGTTGTTCTGCGGCTCCGACCGCGGCGGCCAGCGCGCCGCCGCCATGTACAGCCTGATCGTCACCGCCAAGTTGAACGGCGTCGATCCGCAGGCGTGGCTCGCCGACGTTCTCGACCGCATCGCCGCGCATCCCGCTCACCGGCTCGACGAGTTGCTGCCCTGGAACTGGGGCAAGCCGACAGTGAACCATGCGCAAGCCGCCTAAGCCGAACGTCGCTTTCTCTGAGGCCGAGAAGGCTCGCGTCACCGCGGCGTGCGAGCAGTTGATCGCCGAGTTCATGAAGCCCCGGTTCCTGCCCGAAATCCAGCCGACCCAGTTCAACTACCCCGTCGATATCCTCGGCAAATGGCGCGGCGCGCAATATCGCTTCATCCAGCGCTACCGCTCCGGCTTCCCAGACAACCTCGGCGAAGAATTCGACGCGCCCTTCGCTCGCCTCGACTGGATTGCCCGCGACCGCTTCGACCTCCAGTGGCATCGCCACACCGGTCAATGGTGGCGTCTCTATAGCGGCCTGACGCTCGACGAAGCTGTTCAAACCATCAAAGCCGACGGTCATCTCCAACCGCTTTAGCTGCAACCGCCTTTCTCGCGGCCGAGGGCAAGCTTACCGCTGACCGCAGAGGGCGAAAGCGGATTCCCTGCGGCCTACGCCGAATGCGTACCTTGAAGCCCCGGTTCCTGCCCGAAATCCAGCCGACCCAGTTCAACTACCCCGTCGATATCCTCGGCAAATGGCGCGGCGCGCAATATCGCTTCATCCAGCGCTACCGCTCCGGCTTCCCAGACAACCTCGGCGAAGAATTCGACGCGCCCTTCGCTCGCCTCGACTGGATTGCCCGCGACCGCTTCGACCTCCAGTGGCATCGCCACACCGGTCAATGGTGGCGTCTCTATAGCGGCCTGACGCTCGACGAAGCTGTTCAAACCATCAAAGCCGACGGTCATCTCCAACCGCTTTAGCTGCAACCGCCTTTCTCGCGGCCGAGGGCAAGCTTACCGCTGACCGCAGAGGGCGAAAGCGGATTTCCCTGCTGGCCTACGCCGAATGCGTACTGTGGAGATGACGGT
>CAVUJV010000011.1:0-46583 GCA_963741845.1 uncultured Alphaproteobacteria bacterium | reverse complement strand
GCGAGTGAGCGCGCGCAAGGCCGACACGCGCCTGCTGCCCTCCCGATACGGCATAGGGCTTTGCGACGTTCCGGACGTCGACGTTAGAGCTCACAGCGGGACTCCGGCAGGCGACGGACCTTTGGTATCAGGCCATCCCGCCGCGAGCCGCGACTGGCCACAGGCACTCGACCCGATCTCCCTCGACATCCGACATACCAGTCGTAGCGGTCGACGGTAGGGTCGCAATGGCCGGGATGGAGCCGGAGTCGTTCGCCGAACCGCAGCGGGTCGCCCCGTCCGCGAGGACGAGCCGCCCATGCTCGTCGGAGGCGCCCTGCGTAGGTTACGTCGGGCCGGTTCCACACGACCGGCGGCCCGCTGTCGAACGCCAGCGCCTTGAGGCCCGCGTCGACCACCGCGAGGTCGCGGCGCGGCGCGCTCATCACCGTCGTCAGCACGAAGAGCGACTGCGCGAAGGGCGGCGGCTGCTCGTTGCGCGCATAGTCCGCGTCCATGAAAACGTAGGAGCCGACCTGCAATTCCGTATAGACGCCGCTCGCCGCTTCGAGGGCGAAGGTGCCGGTCCCCGCTCCGCCGACGATCGGGCAGTCGAGACCCGCGTCCTTGAGGTCAGCCACCGTTTCGCCAGTGAGCGCAACGGCGCGCGCAATGCTCGCCCGCCGTTCCTCCGGCGTGCGCTGATGCTGCGCCCGCCCCTGATAGGCCTGAAGGCCGCCGAAGCGCAGCCAGCGGCTGGCGGCGATCCGCTGCGCCAGCGCGGTAACGGCCGGTCCGGGCGGCGATGCCGCAGCGGTCCATCCCGACGTCGATCTCGATGAGCGCCGTCAGCCGGAGGCCCGGCGTCCTCGGCCGCCGCTTCGAGCGCTGCTACGCCCGCTTCGGAGTCGACGCAGATCGCCGCCGTGCAGATGCGGCTCAGCGCCGCGAAACGGGCGAGCTTGCGGGCGCCCGCGACCTCGTTGCTGACGAGGATGTCCCCGACCCCGCCCCAGGCCAGGATCTCGGCCTCCGCGACCTTCTGGACGCATTGGCCAACCGCGCCGCGCGCCATCTGCAGGCGGGCGATGACCGGCGACTTGTGGGTCTTCGCGTGCGGGCGAAGCTTGACGCCGGCCTCGCGCGCGAGCGCCGCCATGTGGTCGAGATTGCGCTCGAACGCATCGAGGTCGATGAGAAGGGCGGGCGTGTCGACCTCGTCGATCGGTGCGCCCGGCTCGGCGGGAGGCGGCTGAAGCATGGGCCGCTCAAGCCGCCATCGGACGGGTCGTTACCGAGAGATCCCGGAAATTGTCGCGGATATAGCTGGCCGCGCGCAGAGCGAGGGCGGAGATGGTCGGCGTCGGATTGACGACGCCGCCGGTCGCGAGGACGCTCCCGTCGACGATGAAAAGATTGGGCACGTCCCAGCTCTGATTCCACTTGTTGACGACGGAGTCGTTCGGGGTTACGCGCCCATGCGGCAGGTGCCGATCATGTGCCAGGCGGGCGTGCGGTAGACCCCGTTCTCGTCGCGATAGTCGGTCGCCTTGTAGTCGAAGGCGCCGGCCGCCTTGGCGATGTCCTCCATGCGGTCGAGCATGAAGTTCATCATCCGCCGGTCGTTCTCGCCGGGCTCGTAGAAGAGCTTCGCGGCCGGCAGGCCATAGGCGTCCGGCGCACAGATGGGTCGATCGTCACGCGGTTGTTGGGGTTCGGCAGGTCGTCGCCGATCGCGTGCACGCCGATGCCGTGGGCGAAGTGACGCTCGAACCATTCGTGGTGGCCGCGGCCCCAGGGCGCCTTGGCGTTGGAAGACCCAGCCTGCCGCCGCCTCGCCCGCCGACGACGTTCCCGTCAGGCAGTTGAACTGGAAGCCGTTGACGAAGCCGCGGCTCACGTCCGTCTCGGCGAACTCGCGGCCGATCAGTGAGGCGACATATCCCATGTGGCTCTCGATCGGCTCGTCGACCCAGAGCTCGGAGGTGACCAGCGTGTGATGGAGAAGGTTGCGCCCGACCTGATCGGAGGAATTGGCGAGATTGTCGGAGGCGAGCAGGAGGCGCGGCGTTCCGACGCCGTTGGCGGCGATGACGACAAGCTTCGCGCCCTGGAACTCGACGCGGCCGGTGTTGCGGTCGACGAAATGGACGCCCGTGGCCCGTCCGTCCGGCCCCTTCTCGATCTTGAGCGCGCGCGCATAAGGGCGCAGCCGCGTTCCAGCAAGAAGGGCCTTGGGCCATATCGAGAGCGAGAACTTGCTCATCGAGCCGCGCGGGCAGCCGTTGCAGATCCCGCAGCCGTTGCAGCCAGGGCGGCCGTCATAGTTCTCCGAGATGACGCCGGCCTCGGCGGGCCACCAATGCCAGCCGAGCTTGTCGAAGGCCTCGGCGAGCCGGCCAGCGGCGCGAGTGAAGGGCAGCGGTCCCGTGGGGCAAGGGTCGCGCGGCGGCATGGCGAGGTCGCCGGCAAGCCCGCTCGTGCCGATGAGACGATCGGCCTTTTCGTAGAAGGGCGCGAGGTCCTCGTAGGAAATCGGCCAGTTCGGCTGCAGGCCGTGCTCGTCGCCCTTGCGGAAGTCGGAGGGCCGGAAGCGCGGCCAGATCGCGCCGTAGACGTTGGTCGAGCCGCCGACCCCGTTCCACATCAGAACCTGCGAGGAGTTCGTCTCGACCGGATAGTCGTCGGGATGATGGCGTTTGTTGACGTCGGAGTTCCAGTTCGTGCGCCGCTGCCAGGTCCAGTCCGAGCTGTAGTGCGGATGATCTTCCGGCTCGACCCATGCGACCCTGCTCGAGGCAGAGGACGTCGAGGCCGCCCTGCGCGAGAACCGTGGCGGCGAGCGCACCGGTAGCGCCCGCGCCGACAATCAACACGTCGCAGTCCTGGCTCTTGGTCATCGCTTCAGGCCCCAGGCTTGGGTTCGATTGCTCTTGAGGTCGAGGCCGCTGATGTCGACGCGGCGGACGTCCGCTGTCTTCGTGTAGCGCCCGCGCCCGTGATCGCGGCGTGTCGCGCGCCGGATCGAAGCGCCTGCACAGGATAGCCTTTGAGTGCGGGCGCAACTCGTAAGGATGACCCGTGAGAACGATCGCCTCGGCGACGAAGGGATTCTCGTAATAGGCGATATAGGCCGCGTCCCTGACCCAGCCAAAAAGCTCTGGCTCGGCCTCCTCGAAGCGCTGCACGACCGCGACGCGCGCAGCCTCGTCGAGCGCGGCGAGCGGGCCGCCCGCCGACTTCGATCGCCTTCACGAGCGTCGGCAGCGCGTTCTTGCCGCGCTCCTCCATCAGCCGGAGGGCGAGCTGGCCCTGAACGCCGACCGTACTTGCCGAGGGCCAAAGCCTTTCGCCGGGGATCAGCACGTCGACGAAGTCCGCGATGAGCGTCGCCGCGCCCGCCGGGCCGAGCTTTTCGTCGCCGACCTCCGGCGTGGTTTCGAGCCCGCTCAGTTGCGTCATGCCGGCCTCCATCATATTGCGCGCGTGACGGTGATCATCTTGATCTCCGTCATCGCCTCCAGCGTCAGACGGCCGCCGAGCCGACCGATGCCGCTGCGCGTTCCCGAGCCGCCCCCGAACGGCAGGTGGATTTCCCAGTAGGTGCTGGAGTCGTTGATGTTGACGATGCCCGCCGGAATGGCCTCGGCGAAGCGCAAAGCCCGGTCCATGTCACGCGTGAAGACGCCAACGGAGAGACCGTATTCGCTGTCGAGCGCGAGCGACATCGCCTCGTCGTCGTCGCGAAAGGACAGGATCGGCGTGACCGGCCCGAACGTCTCCTCGCGGTTGATGCGCATCTCACGCGTCACGCCGGTCAGCACCGTGGGTTCGAAAAAAAGCTCGCTGCCGAGGTCAGGGCGCGGCTTGCCGCCTGTCACCACATTCGCGCCCGCGGCGACGGCCTCGTCCACATGCTCGCGCACCTTCGCCGCGACCTTGGGGTTGTTGAGCGGACCCATCGTGACGCCCTGATGCAGCGGGTCGCCGAGGATGTGATTGCGCGCATGCCCGGCGATGCGCTCAGCCAGCTCGTCGGCGACGCTTTCATGCGCGAGCACGCGTCCGGTCGCGGCGCAGATCTGTCCCGCGTTAGAGAAAGCGCCGTTGGCCGCCGCCGTCGCGGCGCGCTTGAGATCGGCGTCCTCGAACACCAGCAGCGGGCCATTGCCGCCGAGTTCGAGCAGCATCGGCTTGCCCGCGCCGCGCTCCGCGATGCGCCGCCCTGTCGCTGCGCTGCCAGTGAAGCCGATCCCCGCCGTGTCGGGGTGCGAGACGATCTCGTCGCCAACGACCGGCCCTTCGCCGATCACGAGATTGAGGACGCCGGCGGGCAGGCCCGCCGCCTCGATCGCCCGCATGAGCTCGACGGCGGCCATCGAGGTCGTCGGCGCCGGAACCCAGACGATCGTATTGCCGGTGGCGAGCCCGGTCCCAGATACTCGACCGGGATGTTCACCGGATAGTTCCACGGCGTGATGACCGCGTAGACGCCTCGTGGGCTGGCGCAGCGTCATGACGAGCTTGGTCGGGTCCTCCGCCGGCAGCGTCTCGCCCTTCATCTGGCGAACGAGCTCCGCAGCGAGCCGAAAGCCGTCGGCGGCCTTTGTGACCTCGCCGGTGGCTTGCGGAAGCGGCTTGCCCTGCTCCTGGCTAAGCGTGCGCGCAATCCGCGCGCGGTTCTCGTCGATCGAAGCCGCAATCGCGACGCACATCTCGGCGCGTTTCCACACCGACGTCTTCGCCCAGCCCGCGCGTGCCCGCTTGGCGGCGGCGATCGCGTCGCGGGCAATCGCGCGGTCGCTTTTCGGCAGCCACGCTATCTGCTGCCCCGTGGCGGGGTTTATGGCGGGCGCGCGTTCCGGCGCGTCGGTCCACCGGCCATCGATGAAATTCTGCAACGTGTCCATGAAGCGCCAATGTCCTTCCTGTTAGGGATGCCACCATCGGCCGCCGATCACCGACGCCCTTGGCGAACAGGCGCTCGCCCGTCGTGACGACCTCGCCGACAACGTCCTCCAGACGGAACTCGCCCTGGTCGAGCGACAGAATGCTGGCGTCCCCGACGCCGCCGGGCTTGAGCGTTCCGAGCTCGGGACGGTTGAGCGCGCGCCGCCGCGTTGACGGTCGACGCCGCGATCACGTCGCGCAGCCGCATGCCAAGCGCCAGGAACTTCGACAATGTGGTGACCTGGTCGTAAACCGGCCCGTCGATGCACAACGCATGGATGTCGGACGAGATCGTGTCGGGCGCGAAGCCTTCGGCCATCATGGCGCGCGCGGTCTTCCAGCCGAACGAGCCCTTCCCGTGGCCGATGTCGAAGATGACGCCGCGCTGGCGCGCGGCCAGCACCGCCGGCTTGATCTTGCCCTTGCCGTCGATCGGCGCATTTGGAAAAGGGCGAAAGCAATGGGTCAGCACGTCTCCAGGACGCAGCCGCGCGACAACCTCCTCGTAAGAGGGCGGCGGCTCGTCGATGTGCACCATCATCGGCAGGCCGGTCTCGTCGGCGACCTGCTCGGCGACGTCGCAGCGGCACGATTCCCGCCGCCCCGCTCGCCACCCGCCCTATGCGAACCTTGATGCCGATGATGAGGTCGCGGTTGGCTTCGACCACGTCGATGCAGTCGCGCGCGGCGAGTAGCCGGATGTCGTGTCCCTCTCCCACCATGATGCGCTTCGAAAAGCCGTAGATCCCGGCGAAGGACACATGCAGGTAGGCCAGGATTCGCACCGCGCTGCGCTCGATCACGTGCTTCCGGAAGCCCGGCGAAATTGCCGGGCCCGGCGCTTCCGGTGTCGACGCAGGTCGTGACCGCGCTACGGCGGGCGATAGTCCTCAGCGTCGACGCCGAGCGACGTGCCGCCCCAATAAACGTGCGTATGCAGGTCGATTAGGCCCGGCGTGACGATGAGGCCCGACACGTCGCGAGTATCGACGCCGTCGCCTTCAAGGCGCTCGCCGACCGCGGCCACCTTTCCGCCAGCGAAGGCGACATCGCTGACACGGTCGAGATTCTGCGAGGGGTCGATGACGCGACCGTTACGGAGGATGAGATCGAAAGCCATGGATCTTTCTTGTCAGGCGTTGACGCGCAGGCCGCTCTCGCGGTCGAACAAGTGAATTGCCTGGGCCGGCGCAGAGAGCGTGACGACGGCGCCGGGAGCAGAGTCCGTTCGGTTCGGCGCAGGTCGCCTTGACCATCTGGCCTGCGACATCGACGTCGAGATAGTGCAACGGGCCCGCCGGCTCGATGAGCGCAAGCTCTCCCTTCAACGTGAAGGCGCCGACCTCGCCATCGGCGGTAGGCGCGAGATCGTGGGGGCGCAACCCCACGAGGCGCTGCGGGCCATGACCGCCCGGCGCCATCTCGCCGGGAAGCAGATTCATTTGCGGAGAGCCGATGAAGCCGGCGACAAAGACATTCGCGGGCGCGCGATAGATTTTCATCGGCTCGTCGAACTGCTGCAGCACGCCGTTGTTCATGACCGCGATGCGGTCCGACATCACCATCGCCTCCTCCTGGTCGTGCGTGACGAAGACGACGGTGATCTTGAGCTCGCGCTGCAGCCGCTTGATCTCGGTGCGCGTCTTGACCCGGAGGCTCGCATCGAGATTGGAGAGCGGCTCGTCCATGAGCAGCGCCGCCGGGTGCCGCACGATGGCGCGTCCCACCGCGACGCGCTGCCGCTGGCCGCCGGACAGCTCCGCGGGCGAGCGGTCGAGGAACGGGTTGAGCCCAAGCAGGTCGGCGGCCCAGGAGACCTGAGTCGCGATCGCCTCTCCTTCGGCCTTCTGCTGGCGCAGCGGAAAGGCGAGGTTCTCGCGCACCGACATATGCGGATAGAGCGCATAGTCCTGAAACACGAGCGCGACGTTCCGGTTACGCGCGGCCACCGCCGTCATGTCGCGGCCGTCGAACAGGATCCGTCCGCCGGAAATCTCCTCAAGGCCTGCGATGCAGAAGAGAAGGGTGCTCTTCCCGCAGCCCGACGGACCCAAGAACGAGACGAAGCCGCCGTCGGGAATTTCGATATCGAGCGAGCGCAGGACGGGCGTCGTCCCATAGCTCTTGCTTACGCTTTCGATGGTTATCGCGCTCATGCCGATCAGCCCTTCACAGCGCCGGACAGCGCGCCCTGAACGAGGAAGCGCTGGAAGAAGAAGGCGACCAGCACGGGCGGAAGGATCGAAAGCACGCTCGCCGCGAACATCGGGCCGTATTCGTAGAACTGCGCCTGGCTGAGGAAGCCAGAAATGACCACCGGTATCGTCTGGGCCTGCGGCGTCGAGGTAAGAATGAGGGCGAAGAGGAACTCGTTCCAGCTCGCAAGGAAGCAGAAGATGATCGCCGCGACGATGCCCGGGCGCACGACCGGGACGAGCACCTGCGTCATCATGCCGAACCACGAGCAACCGTCCATGAGCGCGGCGCGGTCGAGACTCACCGGCACGCCCTGGAAATAGCTGCGCATCATCCATGCGCTGAGCGGCAGCAGGAAGGACGAGTAGGCGATGATGAGGCCGGTGCGGGTGTCGATCAGCGACAGCGTGCGGTAGCAGATGAAGAACGGCAGCACGAGCGTGAGCGCCGGAGTCATGCGGGTCAGCAGCAGCGCCCAGAGGCTCGCGCGGAAAAAGCGGGCCTTACCGAAGCGGGCGAAGGCGTAGCCTGCGAAAGTGCCGAGCGCGACGCAGATCACCGAAACGCTCGCGCCGACGACGAAGCTGTTGAACACCGACAAGGGAACGCGTTTGGCCTGCACGCTGGTCGAAAATTGCGCGCCGGACTGCGGCAGCAGCACCGTCTGGAAGTTCTGCAGCGTGAAGCCGCTCGGCACGAGCGTGGGCGGCGTGCGAATGAGATCGCTGGCGGGCGTCAAGCTCATGAGGACGAGCGCGAGCACTGGCAGCGCCGACCAGACAAGATGACGAGGGCAAGCAGCGCGAAGCCGGCCTGGCCGAGTGCGCGCCTGAGCGG
Source organism: uncultured Alphaproteobacteria bacterium (assembly GCA_963741845.1). Lineage (GTDB taxonomy): Bacteria > Pseudomonadota > Alphaproteobacteria > Rhizobiales > Beijerinckiaceae > Roseiarcus. Next base: position 38,621 of record CAVUJV010000011.1, on the reverse strand, counting down.
AGCCGGCAATCCCGCGCCGGACACTGCGAGATCCGAGCGAGGCCGGGAGGGCTGGCGTCGCCGCGAACTCGAACCGACAGCCTCGCTGATTGCGCTTCGTCGACGTCCGCGGATGCGACCGTCCGAACGCGCCGCTGTCCGAACACCACGAGATAGACGAGCGCCAGCAGAAAGCTCAGCGCCGTGAGGAAATAGAGCAGGCTCGCCCCTTCGCCAAACCGCAGGAACTGAAAGGCCGTGAGATACCCGAGCCACGACAGCACTGTCGTCGCCGCCCCGGGACCGCCGCGCGTCATGATCCAGAGGATGTCGAAGGCCATCAGGGAATTGATGGTCGTCACGATGAAGATGAACAGGAGGTTTGGCTTCAGCCAGGGCAGCGTAATGGCGAAGAAGCGGGAGACCGCGCCGGCGCCGTCCAGCATGGCGGCGCGGTGCAGGCTTGTCCGGCATCGACTGAAGGCCCGCCAACAGCATGAGCGCGGTCAGCGGCGCCTGGCTCCAGACCTGAGTGAGGGCGACGAGATTGAGGGCGCGAAAGCCGTTGCCGAGCCACGGGAGCGCGAAACGTCCGAGCCCGAGGTCGTTGAGAAGGCCGGTCAGCGCCCCGTAGTTGCCGGCATAGACAAACGACCACAGGACGCCGACCGACACAGGGGCCATAGCCCAGGGAATCAGCACGAAACTGCGCAGCAGTCCCCGTCCCGAAAATCGCTGGTTGAGGACCAGCGCCATCGCCATGCCGAGCAGCGTCGATCCGACGAGCGTGAAACCCGCGAAGTAGACAGTGCGGCCGATCGCCGCCCAGAAGTCCGCATTGCCGATCGCGGCGGTATAATTATCCGGCCCCACGAAGATCCATTTTTTCGTGATCGGATTGGTACGGTGAAGGCTCAGGTAGAAGCTGTAGACGAGCGGGCCCCCGACCACGATCGCGACAATCAGCAGCGTCGGCCCGACCGCGAGATAGGCGAAGCCCGGAACTCGCGTCCGCTGCGGACGAAGCGCCCGCGACAGAGGACTGATCTGGGCCTGACCGGTCACGCTGTCAGCTTTGTCGAGGGCTTCGGCGGCAGACATGGCTCTCTCCTGTCCGACCTATGGCCAGCCTCGAGGCCCATGCCGATTACTGATACTGCTTCTTGAGTTCCCCGACCTTGCCGCTCAACTGGGCGACGAGCTCGTCGGTCGAGCCGTTGCCGCGGATGTAGTCCTGCACATGCTGCATCATGAACAGGTCCCATTCCGGGAACCAGATCGTCTTCGCGATCTTGCGGGAGGTGGCAAGTTGCAGCTGCTTGTTGGAAATGTCGACCTCGCGCCACTTCGAGAAGCTGGCGACCACGTCCGGGTCGGCCATGACCTCCTTGTAGCCCGAGCCGAGGCCAAACTCGAGCGCCCAACGCTTGATGACGTGATATTGCCCGTCCTTCGCCTTTCCTCCGAAGAACCGCACGAGGCTCCAGGCCCTCTCGACGTCGATGGGCTGCTTGGCCATCAGATAGGCGGCGGTCCAGGCGAAGGTCGAATGCGTCTTGCCCGGCATGAGCGCATTCTTCACCTTGCCTGCGGCCTTCGACATCTTCGGGTCGTTGGCGACTTTCTGGTCGTAGTCGTGCAGGATCATGAACGTATGGCGGCCGGTCGCGTAGCTCGGCACGCCTTCGTCCGGCATGGTCATGATGTCGGGGGCGACGAGCTGCTCCTTGTAGAGGGTCCTGTGGACCTCGAGCACCTTGCGCAGCGAGGCGTCGTCGACGAAGTCGCTCTTCTCGTCGAAGACGGGCGCGCCCTCGGCGTACCAGCAGGAGAACAGGCTCCAGGAAAGCTCGGGCCATTTCTGGCCCCAGGCGCTGTTATAAGGCGCGTCCGAGATCCCGTCCTTCTTGAGCTTGCGGCAGGCATCGAGCAGGCTGTCCCAGCTGTCTGGGACTTGCACGCCGGCCTTCGTCAGATGCTCCTCGTTGTAGATGAAGGCGTTGTGGCCGGCGTAGTACGGCAGGCCGGCGATCTTGCCATTGGGCAGGGACAGCGAGGTGACGGCGACCGGAAACATCGCCGCCTTGATCGCGTCGATGTCGGGTAGGCCCTCGAAGTCGCGTGTCCAGTCGGCGGCGTTCCAGCGCGCGATATGGTCTTCCTCCGAGTACATCATGTCGACGTGCTGGCCGCCCGTGAGCTTCGTCTCCACCACGGGATGATAGTCACCGGAGACGAGCTCGTAGATGACCGCCTCGTCGTACAGCTTCTTGAACGTGTCGACGTTCTGCTCGACGATCTCCGGATGATATTGCCAGCCGATGAAGGTGAGCGGCTTGGCCGGCGCAGCGAAGGCGCCTCCGCCCATGAATGCCGCCGTCGATAGGGCCGCTCCGCCTTGCAGCACACGTCGACGCGAGATCAGGAAATCGTTGAGTGGAGAGGTCACGATCAGGGTCTCCCTTGTGCGGCTTTCGGGCCATGATGTCAGGACTCTGTCTTGCTGCCTAGTCCATTTTTTATTTTTCGATCAGAAAGCGATTAGGTCAGCGCCAAGCGACAACGGATTCGGCAGAACGCCGAAGAAAAATGATCAAAAACTCAAAAAATAGGCAAAGGCTCAGTCCGACACGGGCTGCGAGTCGTCGGCGTCCCGGTAGGTCGTGAACTGCTGCTTGATGCGTCTCAGCTTCTCCTGGGCATGGGTGCGATTGCGGATGGCGGCGCCATAGGCGAGCATGTCGACTGCAACGAGGAAGGCGTAGCGTAGGCATGTCGGACCGAGCACGTCGCCGTCGTCGGCGATGTCGATGGTCAGGGGCAGGGTGACGGCCTTGACCAGCGGAGTGTCGCGCACGGTGAGCGCGACGGTCGTTGCGCCGTAATCCGAGGCGATGCTCGCCGCCTTGATGACTTCGGCGTTGTTGCCGCTGAGCGAGGAGACGAACACGACGTCCCCGCGTTCGACGGTCGCCGCCAGCATCATCTGCATCTGGTGGTCGCTGCTGCTGGTGATCCGCAGGCCGAGGCGGAACAGCCGGTTGTGGATTTCCTCGACCATCCAGCTCGAGACGCCGCCGCTGCCGAAGGCGTAGATCATGCGGCTGCGGGCAAGCGCGTCGATCACCCGGTCGAGCATGGCCGCGTCAATCGTCTGTTGCGCCGCCAGCACCGCACGCTGGGCGCGCAGGATGACCCGTTCCTGCACCTCGGCGAGCGTGTCCGGCAGAGTCACGGGCTCCAGATACCGCATCCCCACCCGCATGCTGCTCATGACCTTGAGCTTGAGGTCGCGCAGGCCGTCGCATCCGACCGCGCGGCTGAAGCGCGTGATTGTGGGAGCGGACACGCCAAGCCAGGTCACGAGATCCTCGATCGGCTTCTCGACGAAGGTGGTCGGATGATGAAGGATGGCTTCCGCGATCTTGCCGTGCGCCTTCGAAAGCTCGTCCGCGTTGTCGAGCAGATAGCCGATCACGTCATGCGCCGCGTAACGCGGCGCGTCCTCGCCACGCCGGGTTCGCCTCCGGACAGCAGCCTCATTCATTGTCCGACGATCCTCCACAAGATCCGGCCGATCAACTCTTATAGCGCTTTGCCCCCTTTGCACCAAAGGCCGCATCGATGGCGCGCCTATCAACTCAATCCATCATGCCATCGTCTGGTCGCGTCGCGATTTGTGTTGGAATTGGCTAGCGCGTCTTCGGGCGACATCAGGCTATCCGATCATGCGGCGAGGTCAATGACCTGATCGTCTGGTTTTTCTGCCAGGGTTTGCCATCCGTCGACTTTGCGCATGGTAATCTGGCCGGAGGCGAGCAGCGCCCAGAACAGCATGGCGGCGGTTTCGGCGCAGGGCAGGACAGTTTGGGTCTTGATCCTGCGTTTGAATTCCTCATGCAATCGCTCGATCGCGTTCGTAACCGGTATGAGAGTCCCGGCGCCGATGTCTGGCTGCGGTTTTCGGGATCGCGGCATATGGTGTGACCATCCGGGACAGAGGCGCCGGGAGCACGAAGGTGCGGGCAGGCCGATCTTGTACGTTGAGCTGCGAGCTCGTGTTAGTAGTTGGCCGCCTCTGCAACTCGCCCGGTTGCGCCGCGAGCGCAAATCCGTAGTTGTCGTGTAGCCCGCTGCTCCCGTCCTTTGAACGAATAGGAGGCGCGCATGCGACGCGTAATTGGGATAGATACTCACCGAACCTTTGGGGAAGTGGTTTTCTGGGAGCAAGGTCGGCTTCGACGGGCAGGTCGTGTCGATATGACTCGAACGGCATTGGAAGGCTTCGGCAAAAGCCTTCTGGCATCGGACGAGGTGGTGATCGAGGCGACCGGCAACTGCATGGCCGTGTCTCGGGTGCTGTCGCCATTCGTGAAGCGCGTGGTGATCGCCAACCCGCTCCAGGTGAAAGCCATCGCGCACGCCCATGTGAAGACCGACAAGATCGACGCCGGCACACTGGCCAACCTCTATGCCGCCGGCTACCTGCCAGAGGTTTGGATGCCGGATGCGGTCACGGAGCGCAATCGTCGGTTGAACGCGCGGCGCTATCAGCTCGTCCGTCATCGTACGCGGATCAAGAACGAAGTGCACGCGATCCTCTATGCTCATCTGATCCCCAAGTGTCCTCACGCCGATCTGTTCGGGCGCCTCGGTCGCGCTTGGCTGGCCCGACAGCCCTTGCCCGACGATGAGCGTGCCGCAATTGAGCGCCATATCCGGGAACTGGACCGGCTAAACGACGATCTCGAGGTCCTCGATCGGGAGATCGCCGAAGGCGCCCTAGATGACGGGGCGATCAACCGGCTGCTGACAATCACGGGCGTCAATCTCACAGTGGCCGCGGGGCTCATCGCAGCGATCGGCAACATCGCCCGCTTCAAGAGTCCACAGAAACTGGTGAGCTACTTTGGCCTAAACCCGCGCGTGCGCCAGTCGGGGCTCGGGCCTGCCCATCATGGCCGCATCAGCAAGGTGGGACGTAGCCACGCACGCGCAATGCTGGTGGAGGCCGCATGGGCGGCGGCCAAGACGCCCGGCCCATTGCATGCGTTTTTCGTCCGCATCCGTGCAAAGCGTGGCCATCAGGTTGCCGCTGTCGCCGTCGCGCGTAAACTCGCGGTGCTTGTCTGGCATATGCTGACAAAAGAGACCGACTACCTTTGGGCGCGCCCCAGTCTAGTGGCCCACAAGATGCGTGGCATGGAGTTGCAGGCCGGCAAGCCGCAAAAGAAGGGGAACAGCCGCGGTCCCGCCTACGCCTACAATGTCAAGGAACTCCGAAACCGTGAGATGCGCGTCGCCGAGCAAGCGCAAAAGAGCTACGAGCACTTCATCGAAGCTTGGCGTCCACGCCCGCCGAAAGGCCAGGCGCGCGAGCGCCTCAATCCGGCAAGGAACGAATAGGACGCCTGGCGGCGCTTGCAGCCGACACGCCGCGCTTCGCCACGAGGTCGCTCGCGCTCCCCATAAATAGCACGCTGGCGCAGAAACTGCTTGTCGATCTCATCCGAAGTGCGGATGGATTTCCATTGGCTCGGCGGAAAGCGCGTGTACGTGAACAGCTTGTCGCCGGCTTCCTCCAGGCTGTCGGCGACGGCGCGGCATTTGAGGCGCCATTTGCGGATGAAGGCTTTTCGCCGCGCCTCGATCTCCGGTCTCGTCTGAGCGTAGATCATATCTTTGTAGTCGTTCGAGATTTCCTCATGCAGCCGCTCGGGCGCATGGGCGAGGAGATTGCGATGCTTGTGCACCGTGCAGCGTTGGACAGCCGTGTCGGGCCACAGCGCCGCCAGCGCCTTTTCCAACCCCGGCGCGCCGTCGACGATGACCAGCTCCGGCGTCGGCAATCCGCGCCTGACGAGATCGTCGAGCAGCGTGCGCCAGGCCGCCTCGCTTTCCCCGCCCATGGTCTTGATCGCGAGCAGCACTTTCTGGCCGTCCGCCCGCACGCCAAGCGCGACGAGCAACGAGACCGAGGTCGCCCTTCTGTCGAGCCGAACGCGTGCGACCGTCCCATCCAGGATCAGCCGGACGATCGGCTCGCCGGCGAGCGTGCGCGCGTTCCAGGCATCCCAGTCTCCCTTCACCTTGCGCCAGGTCCGGCTGACCACATCCTTGCCGACCGACCCGGCGAACGCCGCGGCAAGCGCGCGTCGAACCCGCCGCGTATTGGTTCCGGCAAGATAGGCGCCGGCGATCAAGGCGTCGGCGGCCCGGGTGCGGCGCTGGTAGGCCGGAAGCGCGGCGCTCCGCCATTCGCGCGTCTTGCCGTCCCCGCCCATCATCCGAGCGCGCGGTACGGCGATCCGTGTTTTGCCGAATGTCCCTGTCAGCGTCCGTTCACGATGGCCGTGCCGGACGCCGACAACCGGCGATGCGCCTTCTTCCTTGCCAAGCTTACGCCGCCCGTAACGCGGACGCGAAAGCGCGTCGGAGAGTTCCTCCTCCAGCATTCCCTCGATAAATCCGCGCACACGAGCGCGGACCCCGTCCTCGATCGCGTCGAACCAATCGTCGAAAAGCAAAACCTCGGCGGCGACAGCCGCCTCCTTCGTGGTATCTTTCGTCATGGCGTGGTCTCCGTTCCAGCGCGCTAACGCCGGAATCATTGGGGTTGAGCAACCCGGAGACTACGCCAACCCAATTCCAACCACCTCCGCGACGGGACCCTTCCGGCGGAAAACGATGACGGCGATAGAGCGGATTACGGACAGTCGGCATCACGGCTGCTTAGCCGCGTGCTCACTCCAAATTCGTTAACCTGACGATCGCGGGGAACTTGATGTCCAATCCGCGCGCATCTGCGATTGCCGCGTTTGCGATTGTCGGCTGGCTGCTGCGCCGCGGCGATCGGGATCGGGTTGGCCTCATAATCGGTCGTCGCCCCGGTCGCCGCCTTTGGCTGCCTCAGTTGGCGCTATTTCACCCGCTTTGCCTTCATCCGGCCTCTGACGTCTGCGCTGCTATTCGTCGCAACCGTCGTCGCCCTGAAGGTATTTGTGGCGGCGATTGCGATAGAGAAGACTTTTGCCATGTTCGGGGGCCCGCTTGAGACGTGGGCCGCGTAGTTCCTGATTTTCATCTCGACCCGGACGACCGGCATCTTCGTCGACCGCGCGAAGCGACGCAGCCGAGCGTAATGACCGCGAACGTTGGATACTCGAATTATGGCAAATCCGACGGCAATATTCGAAATGTACTTACTGATATATCGTCTATTGTTGCCGGATGTCGACGTCACGAATATAGTAAATACAGGCGCCCAGCGGCGCGGCGGAGTGCCGTCGTCGATAGTTAGCAGTGGCGCGCGGAGGGAGGAACGATGCCTCCGAAATTCTCGCCATCCCGCGGCCGGGCGAAGGCGCGAGTCCGGCGAAGGGACGTCCTCGCTGGCCTCGCGGCGACGGCCCTGCTCTGGCGCACGAGGCCTGTCGACGCGGCCGAGGCCGTTAGCATCGGCCTCAATCCGCTGTTTCTGGATTCCGACATTCAGTTGCTCTCGCTGCTGCAATCGTACCTTGCCGAGCGGCTCGGGCGATCCGTTCAACTCATAAAGCGACGGACCTATCAGGAGATAACGGCGCTGCTGCTTTCCGGGCAGCTCGACGCGGCGTGGGTCTGCGACGATCCCTATGTGCAGCACGAAGACCAGCTCGAGCTTCTGGCCGTTCCGCTCTACCGGCATGAGCCGCTTTACCAGACATATGTAATCGTGAGCGAGGGGAGCAAAGCTCAATCCTTCGACGATACGCGCGGCACGATCCATGCGTTTTCGGATCCCGACAGCACGTCAGGCTTTCTGGTCACCCGCTACCTCCTGGCGGTCCGCGAAACGACGCCCGCTCAGTTCTTCCGCACATTCTTTTTCACCTATGGACACCGGAATGTCGTGCGCGCGGTGGCGACTGGATTGGCGGAGAGCGGCAGCATCGACGGATACGTCTGGGATGTCATGCGGGAGCGTGAGCCGGATCTGATCAACAGGACGCGAGTCGTGTTTCGGTCCGAGCAACTCGGCTTCCCCCCGATTGTCGGCCTGAAGTCGGCGAGCGACGCCAACTTGGCGAGGGGCCTCTCGGCCGCCTTTTTGGAAATGCCCACGCATCCGGTCGGCCGGGAAATCCTTGGGATTCTGGAGCTCGACGGCTTCACGAGAGCGGACCCGAAGTCTCTACCAGGGCACGCTCGAAAAGTGGCTGCTTGTGAAGGCGCAAGCCTGATGAGCCTGCGCGCCTACATCGCCAATTGGCCGCTTGCCTGGAAGGCGCCCTTGCTCGCGGCGGCCTTGATGATCGGGGTTGCCGTCTTCATTTCGCAGATCGTGCTCAATCGGTTGGAGTCGGATCAGGAAAGCAATCTCCGGCTGCTGACGAGCGCCTATCTCGACGGGCTGTCGGCGGCTGTGCTTCCCTCGGCCATTCACGCCGACGTGTGGGAAGCTTTCGACGCGCTCGACCGCGCACGCGGCCACTACGCCGGCCTCAAAGTTCTCTTCGCGATCGTTGCGCTGCCGAACGGGAAGGTGCTCGCGGCCTCCGATCCAGCGAAATTTCCAGTGCAGAGCACAGTCCCGCCGGACGTTGACCAGCGCTTTCCCCGCGAGGATGGGCTCACAATCGACGATGCATCAGGCCGCGCGTGGCTCGCACGCTCTCTTCGCGAGGGAGGCTTCTCCGTCGGTCGCATTCTGGCGGAAATCGACATTTCCGAATTGCTTCGCGTGCGCAAGCAGGTGCTGCTGACGCTCGTAACGGTCAATGCGGGACTTGCGCTGGGATTTGCATTGGTCGGCTCGCTGGCCCTCGCGCGCATGCTCAAGCCCCTGAGCGTTCTCACCGGCTATATGGAACGGGTTCGCGCCGGGCGCGCAGACCTAATTCCGAACTCAAGGCGGCAGCACATTTCGCGTGAGTTCGATCTCTTGTTCGATCGGTTCAACGCGATGGCGCGCGCGCTGAACGACCGCGAGGAGCTCGCTTCGCGCCTTGCCACGCAAGAGAAATACGCCGTGCTCGGCAAGCTTGCTTCGGGCATGGCCCACGAGGTCAACAATCCGTTGGGCGGCCTCTTCAATGCACTCGACACGTTGCGCCGTCATGGCGATGACGCAGGTGTGCGGGACGCGACGCTGAACCTTCTCCAGCGTGGACTGACCCATATTCGGAACGTCGTCCGATCGGCTCTGGTGACGTACAGGAGAGAGACGGCGGACCGGTCGCTTCGCGCCGTGGACATCGACGATCTTCGATTGCTCGTCGAACCGGAGGCGTTGCGAAAGCGGGTTCGGCTCACCTGGGTCAACGAGCTTCAGGGCTCGTTTCCGGTTGCCGGCGAGAGCGTGAGGCAAGTCGTCCTCAATCTCTTGATCAACGCTTGCGCCGCATCACCGGAGGGCGGCGCCGTCCGTTTGCGAGCCTACCTCACGCAGAGCGCGCTCACGATCGAAGTCGGCGATCAAGGCGCGGGAATGCCCTCCGACCTCGCGAAGTACCTCGTCGGACAATCCGAAGAAGCGCCTGGCGTCGGGAGCGGCCTTGGACTCTGGATCGTGCGCCGCCTCGTTGCCGTCGAGGGCGGCGCGATACGAGTCCTCCAGGAGGAGGGGTTCTCGACCCTGATCAGGGTGACATGGCCGTTGGGACAAGATTTCTCACGAGTGGAGAGCAGGCTGGATCCTGTTCAGGTGCAGGCGATCCATGCTGAATGAGTCTGGTTGCGTCGCGGTCGTCGATGACGATCCGATCATGGGCGAATCGCTCCAGCGCGCGCTGCAGCTCGAGGGTTGGCGCGCCGTTTGGTGGCATACCGGCAAGAAAGCCGTGGAAGGGATGATTGAGCTTCGCCCTGACCTCGTGCTCTGCGACATTCGGTTACCCGACATGGACGGTGAGGAAGTTTTTCGCGCGACAAGCGCCCGTTCGCTCGCGCCACCGTTCATTTTCATGACTGCGTTCGGGCAAATCGATCAGGCGGTCGCGCTGGTTCGCGCCGGCGCTCACGACTATCTGACCAAGCCTTTCGAACTTGCGAGCCTTTTTCAGAAGGTCCGCGACGTGATGTCTGTGCGCGTACGCGAGGGCGCGCACGGCGCACTCGGTGTCTCACCGTCGATGAAGCGAATCGAGGCGCTGATTCGGAGGCTGGCGTCCCGGTCGCTGCCGATCCTCTTCACCGGGGAAACGGGAACCGGAAAGGAGGTCTGCGCCCGGCTCTTGCACGCTGTGTCGCTAGGCGCAGCGGAGCCGTTCATGGCGGTGAATTGCGCGGCGATTCCTTCGGATCTTCTCGAAAGCGAAGTGTTCGGCCACGAACGAGGCGCCTTTTCCGGAGCGCATCAGCGCCATCTTGGATATGCGGAGCGCGCACGCGCGGGCATTCTGTTCCTCGATGAAATTGCGGCAATGCCGCTGCCGCTGCAGTCGAAAATGTTGCGGGTGCTCGAAGAAAGATCATTTCACCGGGTGGGCGGCGAGGCTTCTGTTCCGCTGAAGGCCCGCATCGTCTGCGCGACCAGCGAAAACCTGGCCGAGCAGGTGCGTCGCGGCGCGTTTCGGGAGGATCTGCTTTACCGGATCAATGCTGTCACGGTGGAGCTGCCGCCTCTTCGCGAGCGTCCCGAGGATATTTCCTGGCTGCTGTCTCATTATTTCTCGCTCTTTGCGGATCAGGCTGACACCGACCTGCGCGGCGTCAGCTCGATGGCCGAAGGAGTCGCGTTGTCGCACCCATGGCGGGGCAATGCGCGCGAACTGCGCAATCGCGTCGAGCGGGCGGTAAATCTCGCGACCGGCCCATGGCTGATGCCGGCCGATATCTTCCCCGAGCTACGAAACGCCGTGATCGACGCGGCTGATCCGATCCTGCCGCTGGCGGCGGTGCGCGACGCGGCGGAAAAGCGGCAAATCGAGCGGGTCCTCCGGGAAACCGGTGGTCACCTCATCGAGGCGGCAAAGCGCCTCGATATTTCGCGAACGACGCTGTGGGAGAAAATACGCCGCTACGAGATCGAACCCGAAAGGACGCTCGAGTGAAGGCGCCAGAGAAGCAATGCCCGAAGGGTCGGGTCAGGGGAGTTCCCAGGCCGAGAACCATTTGACCAGGTCTTCGGGCCTCGGCAAGCGATCACGATCGCAGGAGTCGCGGCGACGCCGATTTTTGCGATCCCGCGCATAGTCGCTCCCTTTCTCGATACTGACCTCGATCCCAAGCTTCGCGGCCTCGGAGCGCCGCATGCGTTCGGTCGTTTCGCAGCGCTTGAAGGGCGGAGAGCGGACGGACACGCCAAACTCGTGTTCGAATTTCCAAACATCAATCGCGAGAGTGTTTGGAACGGCGGACGTCAGGGGTAGGCGGTCGCCGCTATCTAACTGATATAACTCGATAACATTAGATTGCGCTGGCCGGCATGAACCTTGCGCGTCCTGACCAACGCAGCAAAGGGAGGAGCGCATGAAAAGGTGTGATCGCATGGTCGACATCGGCCGCCGGCAGTTTTTGTCGGGAGCGGGCGTGGCCGCAGCCGGCGCGGCGGCGGCCACCGTCGTTCCACAGAAGGCGGCAGCGAGCCCGCAGCTCGCGCGGCTTCGCTACCCCTCGAACAGGCTGGCGAACGTCAGCGACCTCAAGCCGAACGCGCCCTTGCAAGTGGCTTATCCCGACGCCAATGCGCCCGGGGTCCTTTTGAAGCTCGGCAGCAAAGTCCCGGGCGGAATCGGACCAGACGGCGACATCGTCGGCTTTACGACGATCTGCCCGCACAAAGGCTTTCCGCTCGCTTACAACTCATCTGACAGGACCCTGAACTGCTCCGGCCATTACTCCCGCTTCGATTGCGAGAACGGCGGCCAGGAAATCTGGGGTCATGCGACCCAAAATCTTCCCCAGTATCTGCTGCGGGTCGACGCCAAGGGCGACATCTACGCCGAAGGCGTCGATGAACTCATCTATGGCCGCCTGTCGAACGTGCTGGAGGGCTGAACCATGACATTCAAGCGCCATATCGACCGCCTCCCGATCATTCCGGCGGACGCCAGGGAGCACAACGTCACCTGCCAGTTCTGCATCGTCGGCTGCGGCTACAAGGCCTATAGCTGGGACATCAACGAGCAGGGCGGCCCGAGCCCGAGCGAAAACAAATTCGGCGTCGACCTTGCGAAGCAACAGTCGCCGATGACGCCGAACTGGTATGCGCCATCGATGTACAACATCGTCAAACAGGACGGGAAAGACGTCCACCTCGTCATCAAGCCGGATCCGAACTGCGTCGTGAATTCAGGACTCGCCTCAATTCGCGGCGCGCGGATGGCCGAGGAATCCTATTCCGAAACACGCTCGACCCAACAGCAGCGCCTGACCGAACCCATGGTCTGGCGCTACGGCCAGATGCAGCCGACGAGCTGGGACGATGCGCTCGATCTCGTGGCACGGGTGACCGCGGCGGTGATCGACGCCCAGGGCGAGGACGGCCTGTTCGTTTCGGCTTTCGATCACGGCGGGGCCGGCGGCGGCTACGAAAATACGTGGGGGACGGGGAAACTCTATTTCGGCGCGATGAAGATCAAGAATATCCGGATCCACAATCGCCCGGCCTACAATTCCGAGGTGCATGGAACCCGCGACATGGGAGTTGGCGAACTCAACAATTGCTACGAGGACGCCGAACTTGCCGATACGATCGTCGCTGTCGGGACCAACCCGCTCGAGACCCAGACCAATTACTTTCTCAACCATTGGATCCCGAACCTTCAGGGCGGCACCCTCGACAAGAAGAAAAGGCTCATGCCCGACGAGCCGCATGGCGCGGCCCGCATCATCTTCGTCGACCCCCGCCGAACGGTCAGCGTCAATGCGTGCGAAGTCGAGGCTGGCAAGAACAATGTGCTTCATCTGGCCATCAATTCCGGCACAGACCTCGCCCTGTTCAACGCTCTCTTCACCTACATCGCCGACAAGGGCTGGGTGCAAAAGGACTTCATCGAAAAGAGCACTTTGCGTACGGCCGCAACCCGTCCGCCGCTTTATCCGGCTCGGGGCGATTCGCCTGCGATGCCCGGCCATCTCACCAGCTTCGAGGCCGCGCTCGAAGGCTGCCGGATGTCGGTTGACGACGCGGCCAAGATCACCGGCCTGAACCCCGCCGATATCATCAAGACGGCTGAATGGATCGCAATGCCAAAAGAGGGCGGAAAGCGCCGCCGCGTGATGTTCGGGTATGAGAAGGGCCTCATCTGGGGCAACGACAACTACCGGACCAATGGCGCGCTCGTGAACATCGCGCTCGCGACCGGCAACGTCGGCCAGATGGGCGGCGGCGTTGTCCGCCTCGGCGGCCACCAGGAAGGCTATGTGCGTCCCGATTATCCCGGTTCGCGACCGGCCCCATATGTCGACCAACTGCTGATCGACGGAAAGGGCGGCGTCCATCACATCTGGGCCTGTGATCACTACAAGACCACGCTGAACGCCGACAAGTTCAAGCAGGCCTACAAGAAGCGGACCGACTTGGTGAAGGACGCGATGTCCTCGGTCCCCTACGGCGACCAGAAAGCCATGGTCGATGCGATCCTCGCCGCTATCGGCAAGGGCGGCCTATTCGCGGTCGACGTGGACATCGTGCCGACCAAGATCGGCCAAGCCTGCCACGTCTGGCTGCCAGGCGCGACGGCTGGCGAGATGAATCTTACCTCGATGAACGGCGAGCGTCGGCTGCGGTTGACTGAGCGCTATATGGACCCGCCCGGCCAAGCCATGCCCGACTGCCTCATTGCGGCGCGCCTGGCCAACAACCTTGAGCGGGTGTTCCGCGGGATGGGCAAGCCATCGGAGGCCGACAGGTTCAAGGGCTTCGACTGGAAGACCGAGGAAGACGCTTTCATGGACGGGTACCACGGCAACGCCAAAGGCGGCCAGTTCGTCACCTATGACCGCTTGCGCGCCATGGGAACCAACGGCGTCCAGGAGCCCGCAACCGCCTTCGAGAACGGCAAGCTGGTCGGGACGCAGCGTCTTTACACGGACGGCGTCTTCTCGACAGAGGACGGCAAGGCCCGCTTCATGGACGCGCCATGGCGCGGCCTCGAGGCGCCGGGCAAGGAGGAGGAATCGAAGAAGTTCGCCTTCCTCATCAACAATGGCCGCGCCAACCAGGTCTGGCAGAGCGCCTATCTCGATCAGGAGTCAGACTTCGTCACGGACCGCTGGCCTTATCCGTTCATCCAGATGAACCCGGACGACATGAAGGACCTCGGTCTTTCCGCAGGCGACCTCGTGGAGGTCCACAACGATAACGGCGCGACGCAGGCGATGGCCTACCCGACGCCAACCGCCAGGCGCAAACAGGCCTTCATGCTGTTCGCCTACCCGATGGGCGTGCAGGGGAACGTCGTCTCGCCCGGCGTCAACGAGCTTATCATTCCCAACTACAAACAGACTTGGGGCGACATTCGCAAGATTTCCTCGGCGCCTGGCGCCGCGCGCGCCACGAGCTTCAAGTCCTGGGAGTACAAGGTCTAACGAACGGCCCGGATCAGAGTTCGGCTCGGGCAACGGCATGCCCGAGCCGATATCAATGGATCCAACAAAGAAGGTCCGACGCTTCTCAAACTGAAGCGAGAAGGGTCGGCGCTAGTCCCACGGCGTCGGGATCCGACGTGTGTCGCGGGCCCCCCGTGTCGTGGCCGGCGGCAGCCTTGAAGCACTCTTCCAGTCAGGTCGAGCGGATCAGATTTCGATCGGACATCGTGGCAATTCGACCCTCGTCGACCCCTATGGGGGCAATCAATACGTTCGCGTGTCGGTGACGGACCGTTGCGACTTTCGCTGCACCTATTGCATGGGGGCAGAGATGACGTTCCTGCCCAAACGCGAGCTCCTGACGCTCGAGGCGCTCGATCGGCTCTGCTCAGCGTTCATCGAGATGGGTATGCGCAAAATTCGAATTACTGGCGGAGAGCCGCTGGTCCGCCGCGACATCATGGAGTTGTTCTGTTTGCTGTCTGGGCATCTCGAAGCCGGAACGCTTCAAGAGATCCCGCTGACAACCAACGGCTCGCAACTGATGCGGCTCGCCGGCTAACTCACGACTTGCGGCGTCCGCCGGGTCAACGTCTCGCTCGACACGCTCGATCCTGGCCGAATCAAGGCGATCACCCGGCGCGGCGATCTCGGCCGCGTCTTCGCCGGAATTGACGCCGCACAGCGGGCGGGCCTCGCGGTGAAAATCAATGTCGTCGCGCTCAAGGGGGCCAACGAGGACGAATTCGAACCAATGGTCCGCTGGGCGCACGCGCGCAGGATGGCGATTACATACATCGAGGTCATGCCGCTCGGCGAGATCGAGGCGTCGCGCTTCGATCAGTACCTGCCGCTGACGAAAGTGCGCGCGCAATTGGCTCGGCGTTTCACCTTGAATGAGACGGACCACCGCACGGGTGGGCCCGTGCGATATGTGCGCGCGAGCGAAACCGACGGCCTTATCGGATTCATCACGCCTCTGACCCATAATTTCTGCGAGAGCTGCACCCGCGTGCAGGTGACCTGCACTGGAACGCTCTACATGTGTCTGGGGAACGAAGACGCCGCCGAATGCCGAAGGGGCATGATTTTGTCATTGACCGGAGCGATGGCGCGTCCGGCCGTGGCGCGCCACATGAGCGTAACCGGCGGCTAACTGATCAGGTGACAGTGGCGGCGTCCGGATACCTCTGTGGCCTCATCGCCCCGAAACACGGCGGTGGGTTGGGCCCGACCCCGACCCGAAAATAGCCCAGCCATGCAGCAGCTTTACATCGTCTCCGGTTGTCCGCCTCGCGCAAAGAGCCGTTGTTCACGTTGGCCTGGCGATGGGTCAAAACGACCAAGCGAAATCATCTTGCGAGCACGGAGCCACGTGAGCACAAAAGTGACGCAGACCAGAGCAAAGCGACCTTCAGTGCGACAATATGCGCAATCGCGCATGTGCGAAACAGACCGTAGTTAGTTCTATTAATTCTATATGAAAAGCGTTGTCGCGACCTTTCGGCGCTCGCCGAACTGACTTGGCTCGCCGCCCTCGGCATGCGCTGGGGATGTAGATTCGATCCAGCTAAATGAAGTGACAAGTTCGTCGACCACATTGCGCACTTCTCTGCAAACGACGCCCGAGCGCAATCTCGCGCAGGCGACAAAGCTGGAAAGTTCGATCAGACGAAACTCCTGAACGAACCGTATGCTCGGAACGGTCTCCGCAAATCATCCTTTAGCAACGCAGCGCTTCACGAGGCCCAATAAATGACCGACACGCCTATTCTGCCGCGCCTGAATGAGCCAGCCCCCGATTTCGAGGCGAAGACGACTCACGGGATGCGCAAGCTGGCCGATTATCAAGGAAAATGGCTGCTTCTGTTTTCGCATCCGGCCGACTTTACGCCGGTCTGCACCACAGAGTTCATGGCCTTCGCCAAGGCCTATCCGCAATTCCAAAAGCTGAATTGCGAGCTCCTCGGTCTGTCGATCGACAGCAACTTCGCGCATATCGCCTGGGTCCGGAACATCAAGGAAAAGTTCGGAATCGACATTCCGTTTCCGGTCATCGAAGACCTGTCGATGAAGGTGGCGCATGCCTACGGCATGATTCAGCCTGGCGCGAGCGATACGTCGGCTGTGCGCGCCACATTCTTCATCGATCCCAAGGGCCTGCTGCGGGCGATGGTCTACTACCCAATGAGCAATGGCCGCTCGATCTCTGAGTTCGTACGTGTGATCACCGCCATGCAGACGTCCGATGCAAACGCCATCGCCACGCCCGAAGGCTGGCAACCGGGCGACAAGGTGATCGTTCCGCCGCCGCAGACGGCGCAGGACGCTGACGCCCGCGCTGGCGAGGGGTACGACTATACCGATTGGTATTTCTCGAAAAAACAACTATGAAAAGATCGCCAGCGCGAACCCGATCCAAACTCTCGACGACACGGAGGTTCAGGCCCTCAAGGACACGCTCGATGACGAATACAAGTCGCGAGAAACCTACGCCCAAGTGATCCGCGATTTCGGCGAGGTCCGGCCCTTCATCAATATCGTCGAAGCCGAAGCGAGACATGCCTCGGCGCTGCTCAACCTGTTCGAAAGATATGGCGCTTCGCCGCCCGCCAATCGCCGGCCAGGAAAGGCGCCCGGTATTTCAGCGTTCATGAAGCCTGCGTCGCCGGCGTCCAGGGCGAAATCGAGAATGTGTCGCTTTACGACCGGGCTTTGAAGAGCACGTACCGCCCAGACATTCTCGCCGTATACCAAGCGCTACGTTCAGCCTCGCAGGATCGGCATCGTCCCGCCTTCCAGCGCTGTGCGCAACGCTCTCCCGGGCGAAGCAGGTGATGCGCGGGGCTCGCGTGCGCTTCTGGGGCGCATTGGCAACGGAGCTCACTGCGGTCATTGGCGCCACGCCTGGAACAAATGTTTGCATCTGAAGGACGACGACCCATGCATCGCCGGCAATTCATTTCAACGACTCTAACCGCGGCGGCCGGACTGAGCGCCGTCGGCTTCCGGCCCGCAGCCGCTCGGGCAACCGCGCTTACGGCGACGGTCGCGCCAGAAGGTCCCGTGACGCTCTATTTCGAGTTTCGCGTTGCCGTGCCTGAACATGAAGCCGCCATGGCGGCTCTGAAAGAGCGCGCCGCGGCATGGCGCCTGGCGCCGGGGTTCCTCAGCTTGATGCTCAAGCAGATGAGCGGCGAGTCGACCATGGTGAAGAACTACCCGGAGGATTATAAGGGGGTTCTCGCGGAGGCTTACCTCGACGGCGTCAAGGATCATTCGCAACCATATTTCTATTCGCTGTTCGTGCGCTTCGCTAACCATGCGCAGCTTCAGGCATCGCAGATCAACGAGGACTTCGACCGCGCAGTCCTACCGTTTCTTCATGCCGTAAGGCAGACCTCGACCGGCTTCGCCAAATCTCCCCAGCCCATGAGCGTGTATCGCGGAGTATTTCAAACGATCGCCGCCGGCAATCGTGCGGGCATCTATACGACGACCGCCGAAATGACGGACTTCTTGCGTCATCCCGTCGAAGCCCCCGAGAACAATACCGTGACGGTCGAGAATCACGTCATGGTCGCGGACGTCGGACACATCGAATGGGAAAAGTTGGTTCTGCCGCTCCTCAAGGTGGCGCAAGAGACCTATCAGCCCAATGATGACCCAAGAGACATCGGCCAGCCCGGCAGCGAGGGCAATCGACTTTACCGCAAGGCGCTATCGACCGAGATTCTCCGCAACGCTTTCCCTGATGGCGAACTGCGCGCCTATCTCATGCACGGTGTGTGGGAGTCCGTCTGGGATCATGAAAACTCCCATCTCGACGCCCGCTTTCAGGCGGCCGCCGGTCCTGTGGGAGCTGGGGTCGAAATCGGCCCCGTTGAGCCTTTCTACCTGACCCGCCTCCTGATCAAAGCCTGAGCGAGCGCCGGTCGTCATGGCGTGAATTGTGGCTACGAGACACCGGAATCGCGGACTGACGCCGTTCCACTCGAGCCGAATGAGCGCGAAAAGTGACGCAGATCCCGCTCAAAATGGCTTCCGACTGGCGCTCACCCTCTTCGCAAGCGCGGTAGACCACTCCTGCCCTCGTAACAATCATCGATGGAAAGCGATGATCGAGGGGCGTCGATCTGATCGCTCCGTTCCTATCGTTCCGCGTTTCTTGTTCGCGCCGACGCCTCCCATCCTTCGCGCGAGAAGCGAAGGAGAGAGGGATGGCTACCGCTAGCGCCGGCCGCGCCGCCAAGGGTGCGTCGTACGCTCCCGCGCGTTCCGCGCGCCCTTGCAGTGCGACCGCCTCGCGGTCGGCGGGCAGGGCAGGGGCGAAGACAAGCCTGAGGCCTGACGGCCCAGCTCCTGCGCTCAAACGCGAGGAGCGGACATGGCCGGACACGACCCTGAAATCGAGGAATTGCGCGACAAGGTACATTGCGCTGTGGTGCTGGAGCTTACGCCACCACCGTGGAGATTGGATCGGAAGGAGAGCACAAAACTCAGCCTGAAGTACCGTCGCGGCAAGGGCGAAATCCTCATCGTCAGCCACGCCGGCCGCGGATGGTGGGATCCGACCAGCGACGCCAAGGGCGACGTCTTTGGACTGGTGCAAAAGCTCGACCCGGGCCTGAGTTTCGGCCACGTCCGCAAGCGCCTGCGCGAATTCGCAGGCCTGTCGCCAAGCTTTCCACCGGCCGACAGGGCAGGGCGCCACAACGACCCAGACAAGCCCGTCGCCGAACGTTTGGCGCAACTCGCCGACCTGGCGCTATCTCACGCGGCGGCGCGGGGTCCCCGCGGCGGTCATCGAGGCCGCCTCCGCGGCGGACGTGTTGCGGGAAGGGCCGGTCGGGAGCGCCTGGTTCGCGCATCTCGATGCCGCCGGCGCCGTCGCCCATGTCGATGTGCGCGGGCCGACGTACAAAGGTTCGCTGACTGGCGGGATCAAGTCGCTGTTCCGCTTACCCCCGGAGGGCCCTCCGCTTCCGAGGCTGATTCTCGCCGAGGCTGCCATTGATGCGCTGAGCGTCGCCGCCCTGGAAAGCCTTCGCGTTGATACACTTTACGCAGCGACGGGCGGGGGCATGGGGCCCGGCACGATCGCGGCACTTGAGGCGCAGCTCGCCGACGCTGCAATGGTGCCCGGCGCGCTGCTGTGCAGCGCGACGGACGCCAACGGACCGGGGGATCGCTTCGCAGACCGCCACCGATCGCTTGCCGAACAATTCGGGATCCCGTTCGCGCGGCTTCGCCCTCCAATCGAAGGCGGCGACTGGAATGACGTCCTGAGCGCCAAATTCGGAGCACGCCCATGACCACGTTCAACACAACCACTGCTTTGGGCGAAGGCACGCAGACTTCTTGCGTCCGCGCTTTCGCGCTTCTGAAGTCCAGACGACGGCTCGATATCCTCAATCCCGATCCGGAGGCTTGGACCGAGGATAACCTCGCCCGGGGCCATTCCCCGGACCTGCCCGACGCATTGCTCAACGGCGGAGACGATCGAGGTGAAGAAAGGATTGTCGAGGTCCGGAACGAGCACCGCGACGATCTTGACGTCGCCCGAGCGCAGCATCGAGGCAAACGGGTCAGGATGATAATCCAGCGCCCTCACGGCGGCATCGACCTTGCGGGCAAGCTCGGCGCTGACCTTCTTGCGTCCGGTGAGGGCGTTCGACACGGTGGCCGGCGACACGCCCGCCAGTCTCGCCACATCATTGATGGACACCGCCTTTTCGCTCATGGCGACGAGGCTCCTCCCGAAAAACGTTTTACGTAAATCGTTTTCGCGATTGCAAGCGGAAAACCTTCGATCTTGCCGCCGCGGGCAAATCGGCTCTGTCGCCGCGCACCTGTGGGCGCTGCCGGAAGAATACTTCCCATAGGACATCCTCATTCTCACGACCCAGGATCGATGATGCACCATCACTCTGCGGGACTGCACACGTCCAGCGCGCCTCCCTTTCCTCCAAAGTTCCTTCTCTGCAATTCCAGAGGGGCCGCCACAGCCTTCCGCATTGCCAGCGCTTTCGGCGAAGATTACTTGCGTACGCGCGCCGCATAGCGCGCCAGCGGAGGATCGGTGCACATGGACATTCAGGCCTATTTTGAGGAATGGTGCCTGAAACCCGGCGAGACGGCGAGGTTGGCGATCAGCACGCCGCATCCTTCGGTGCGCGCGACGCTGGTGCGCCTCCTCTCGGGGCCGGGAAAAGCGCCCGCCGTCGAAGGCCGGACCGCGGAATTTTCCGACATTCTTGATGTCACCCTGCCTGGTCGTCTTCAGACCACCATGGTCGGATCCTACGCCCTGCTGCCGCTCCCTTCGCCGCTAAGCGGCGAGCCCGTCTGCGTCCATTGCTGGATCTGGCCGACCGTTCCGGAGCGGCCGGGCCCGCAGACCGTGTGGTCGCTCGGCGACGTCGCGCTCGTGATCCGCGCGGGCGCTATCGAAGTTTTAGCCAAGGGCGCGAAACTCGCCGCGATCGAAGGCGCCCTCGTCGGAAAGCACTGGTATTCGGTTGCGGTGACGCTCGACGGCAAGGCGGCGTGGATCGATCTGAAGCGCCTCGACGGCAAGGTGAACGCGCTCACGAGGGCAAGCGCGCCGTCGTCCGCGACCACGGCCGGCGATACGCTCACCCTCGCCGCCGCCGGCGTCGCGGATACTGCCTCGCCGATCTCAGCGTTCAACGGCAAGATCAACTCGCCGACCGTTTTCCTCGCCGCGCCGACAGCCGCACAGCTTGCGGCGTGGCGCGAAGGCCGGCTTGCCACCGAGGCGCCCTGGGCGTCGTGGAAACTCTGCGAGGATTTCGCCGCCGACACCATCAACCCCGCTTTCGCGGGCGCCCCAGCGCTCCTCGTCAACGGCGTCGAGCGTGGCGTGACCGGTCGCAACTGGGACGGGACCAGCGATTCCTTCCTTGAGAAGCCCGATCAATATTGCGCGCTGCAGTTCCATGACGATGACATGGTGGATGCTGGTTGGGCCTACGATCTGACGTTCAAGCTTCCCGAGACCCTAAAAAGCGGCGTCTACGCCGTGCGGCTCGACGCCGGTGGTGGCCGCAACCATTTTCCGCTCTTCGTTCGCGGACCTTCAAACTCAACGGTACCCGTGCTCTTTCTCGCGCCGACCAACACCTATCTCGCCTACGCCAACGACCACCTCGCCTCGCTCGACTTCGCCTCGGTGATGCCGCACGACAAAGTCGTGCCGGACGACGAGAAATATCTGTTCGGTCATGCGGAGCCGGGGCGGTCCTGCTACGACACCCATGCGGACGGCAGCCCGGTGCGCTATTCCAGCCGCAGGCGGCCGCTCTTCAACGTGCGGCCCGGCTTTCCTAACTGGCTGACCGGCTCCTATCGGCACTTTCCGGTCGACACCTATCTCATCGAGTGGCTCGATCATGTCGGCCTGGACTATCACGTGGCGACCGACGAGGACCTCGAGCGGGAGGGGCGAACCCTGCTCGACCGTTACGCTGTCGTCGTGACCGGCTCGCACCCGGAATATTGGACGCGCGAGGGCCTCGACATTCTCAACTCCTATCTCAAGAGCGGCGGCCGCGTGATGTATCTCGGCGGGAACGGCTTCTATTGGGTTACAAGCCGCCTCAAGGCGAAGCCCTGGATCATCGAGGTGCGGCGCGACAACAGCGGCACGCGCTGCTGGGACGCGCCGCATGGCGAGCGAACCCATGTCGCGACAAGCGAAGCGGGCGGCATCTGGCGCAATCGCGGCCGCGCGCCGAACAAGATCGTCGGCGTCGGCTTCGCCTCCGAAGGTTGGTCGAAGGGTTGCGGCTATCGCCGGTCGGAACTGACCTACAAGGCCCCGCTCGCGAAACTGTTCGAGGGCGTGACCGAGGATGTTGTCGGGGCCTATGGCCATGTGCTGGGCGGCGCGGTTGGCGACGAGGTCGATCGCTTCGATATCGCGCTCGGCAGCCCTGAACACGCCTATGTGCTCGGGACCTCGACCGGGCTCGGCAACGAATATCAACTCGTGATTGAGGACCTGATCCTGTCGTTGCCGGATCAGGGCGGCGCGCAGCGTCCCGACCAGGTTAAGTCCGACATGGTCCTCTTTCCCATCGACGGCGGAGGCTGGGTGTTTTCGGTGGGCTCCATGGTCTATAGCGGCTCGCTCGCCTGGAACGCCTGCGACAACGACCTGTCACACCTCACGGCCAACGTGCTGCGGGCCTTCGCGAGCAAGGAGCCGGTGCTGGGCTGAAGGCGTATGGGGCTGCTGACGTCGTTTTGCGCTCGTTGAGCAGTCCGCCGAGTGGTTGAACCGCAGCGATGGCGCACCTGCCCCATCGCCCGTCACGAGGGGACGTCCTGGCGGACGCTCTATGGCGGCGGCGGGCAGGGGTGGAGGCGTCGAACCCAACAGTATTGCGGAGAGCAAAAACTGTGGGGTTTATGCGGCTCTGAGCAAAGGCGGGATTGGCTGAAAGATCGGGTGGAGGGGCAGCGGAGGCAGGTCGGGCTTGTGCCGGAGCCGTTGTAGTAGATAGCCGTTCACCATCGCAGCTCTGTCTCGACGAGGTCTACAACCGCCGCCGTCTCCTCTCCGCTCCGGGCTGCCTCAGCCCGCAACAGTTCGAGGTCCGCAACACGCGGCCTATGGTCAAATCCGCAGCCTGACAATTGTTCGCCCCGAGCAGCCTCCGATCACGGCTCAAGGGGTGGGGGAGTTGACGCGAGCCCTCCTCCCGAGGTGAGCACGAGCTTTGAATGCCTTGTCGTCCATCCAGGGATAGAGGCTTCTAGGAAACTTCCTGAATGGGAGTCGCAACAGATCGGGCGCCGCAGCTCCCGGTGTGTCGGCCTCGTAGATTTCGCCGGCGATCTTCGCGTAGCCGACCCGGAAGGATGTGTTAGCCTTGACCACCACGAGGTCGTACATCAAAGGTTCGATCCCGAATGCGCGGTAGAGCTGAGGATCGCCGGGCGCGACGATCGCGCCGCACACGAGCACGTCGAGATTTCCAAAACGCAAGACGGCGCTTCGGCCGAGGCGGGAAACCTGGCCCGTATGTCCGACGACCTCCTGCCGAAACTCGCCCTCGTGCAGTGAGCGCACGTACCCGACCGCCTCGATGCGGACTGCGTGCGGATCGGCCTGCCCTCCGAGGGAGAACTCGGCCGCATCCGCCGACGCCGATCTCGAAGGCCCGCGCAACCGCGGCGGGGTCGCTGACCACGGTGGCGGAACGCGCGGTTGACTTTCGCTCAAGCAGCCGTCGCCCCACCGCCATGCTGTCTCCGGTCGCGCCCGCGTTGGGAGAATCCGCGGAATCGACGAGGATGACGGGCTTGGGAGCCGTCCGATCCTCGGCGCGGTCGATGATGGAGTCGATGCTCGAGAGGTTCGGCGCGAATGCGTGGCGCAGGGCGTAAAGTCGCTCGGCCAGATCGCGCGCATATCGCTCGGCCTTCTCGGGATCTTCGGCGATGGCGATCGTCGCTGAGTTCGGATCGGAAACGTCGAGCCACGGCTGCATTTGGAAGATCGAGAAATCGAGGAGTTCGCCGCTGTCGACCAGACCCTGTGCGTACAGAGATAGCTCCCGGAACGCGCCCGACAGCGTGTTGTAGGCGGAGGCGGAGACCATCATCGGGACCGGCGCCCATGCCATAGCACGAGGCAGAGCCTGTCATCGCCGCCAGAGCCAGCCGCGCCGTGCGGCGGCCCGTCTCGGCGAAGTCCACGTGCGGGTAAGTGTGGTAGCCGCAGATGACGTCGACGTCAGCCGCGAAGGCCTCGGGAATATACCCGTGCATGTCCAGCGAGGCGGCGAACAGAGATTCCGGCCCAACCAGCTCCCGAACTCGTCGGACGATCTCGCCCTCGGCGTCGTCGAAATCCGTCGTTTGCAACGCGCCGTGAAACGAGAAGAAGACGGCGTCCAGCGGCAGGTTCGCTTTGACCACCGGCAGGAGCCGGCTCAGAAACGCGTTCCATGACCTCCGGTTTGGCAGGACCGCCGCTTTGCGCACAAAAGACGGGCCCGAAAACGATCTCCGGCCGGGATGGCGAGGCTTCGAGGACCTCCCGCATCCCGTTCACCGCGCATTCGACGCCCTTCAATGCATCGCGAACCTGTGCAGGTTCGAGAAACCAGCCTCTCTTCCAGTGCGCAAGACCGGAAAGCACAGGATTGAAAGAGTTGCTCTCCTGTCGGATTTCCGTGATCAGAACTTTCATGATGACGCGTTGCCCTGTTGTTCGTTCTGTCCGTTGAGGCTCTCGAAGATTTCGAGCAGTGCGGGATGGATCTTGCGGTAGATCCTGTAAAGTCGGTCATAGACCGCGCCGTTCTCGGCGCGCGGCTCGTATCGTTTGCATCTCTCCGCCTTTGGGTCGGCGAGCGGGCGGCCCGTTCGACCCGAGGGTGCATCGCCAGGCTCCGATGGCGCCGACCAGCCTTGGAGCGTCGGGTACGACAATCGTCCGACCCAGAACGTCCGCGAGCATCTGCATCCACACTGGGCTGGACGCCCCGCCGCCCACGACCCTGATCTCGTCGAGACGGCGATCCACCTGGGACTCGAACCATTCGATCGACATTCGATGCGTGTAGCAGATGCTTTCCATCATCGCGCGAACCATGTGGCGGCGATCATGACGCGGGGTGAGGTTCAGGTAGACGCCTTTGGCGTTCTTGGAGAAGGGCGGCAGTTCGCCCGTCAGCCAATGCGTCGCGAGCAGGTTCTCGGATCCTGGCGCGATCTCTGCGACCTGCGCATTGACGAAGTCGAGGAAAGCGTCTCCGCGCCGGGGCTTCTCAAGACCGTAGACCTGATCGACGATCCAGTCGAAGGCGAGGCAGGCGGATTGGAGTCCGTAGAGGGCGCCGTCATATCGGCTGTCGAGCGTCACCCTTGCGCCGGATTCGATCTGTTCGTCGCCCTCGATCACGCAGAGCAGCCAAGACGAGGTGCCGAGATAGATGTGCGTGGCGCCGGAGACGACAGCATTGGCGCCGGCCGTTATCGCGGGAAGATCGCCGAAGCCGCCGAAAACAGGAATCCCCGCGGCCAGACCGAGGTGCCCGGCGGCCGATTCTGTGAGGCCTCCGACAATGTCGCTAGCGGCGGTCGAAGGAGGAAACTTCGCAAGATCGTCCGCGAGCCCTGCGGCAGCGAGGATCTTCTGGTAGCGCTCATGCAACGAGGGCCTGACGGACCGGATGAAGTCGTCGGACGGCTCGGTCACGACGGCGCCGGTCGCCATCCATTTCAGATAGGTTGTTATGCCCATGATCCACTGGCGAGGCCTTCCAGATATCTGGCTCATTGCGCTTCAACCACATGAGACGCGGCCAGTATTCCTGCCCCGTTCCGATGAACTCTCCCGCCGCGCTCGTTCAGCACGGAGGCTTCGGTTGTCGCGCGGCTGTCCATCCAGATCATCGCGTCACGCAGGACTTTTCCGTCCCACCCAACGGGAATGATGCCCTTCCAGGGCGCGACGAAGACCACGGAGTCGCACGGCCTCGGGTCCGAGGCCGGCCTGTACCAGGGCGCGCCTGCCTGCCTTGGCGCCCGCATCCCACAGCCGACGAGGATCCTGCTCAGCCCACCCCACTCTCGGTTGAGAGAGCGGATATCCCTCGTTCGCGTGCGCGATGATCCGGCCCTCTGCATCGACAAGCGCGGCCTTCAGCGACGTCGTGCCGAAGTCGTAGGTCATGATGAGAGGATGAAGCGCGTTTTCGCCCATCCTTACTCTTCCCGTCTTGGTCTTCGCACGCGCTCCTCCAGCGTCGGCATCGGATGGATCCCGCGTCGGCCGCCGGCCGGCCGGGCCGTTCGCGGCCTTGGGCCTGCCCTTATCCGACGCTCTCGAACACACGCGGAAGAAAGCGTCCCTCGCCCGCAGCCGCTTCACCTGCGAGATGGCAGGCGGCGAAACCGTTTGGACCGCGGGGAAGCAGCAACGGGTCGTCGGACGCGCAGCGGTCGAATGCGAACGGGCAGCGGGTACGGAAGCTGCAGCCCGGCGGAATGTCGATGGGGTCGGGCGGCTCGCCCTCCAGCAGATAGGTCTCCGTCTTGTAGGGCTTCTCTTCGATGACGGGAACCGCGCTGAGCAGCGCCCGCGTATAGGGATGCCCGGGATTGAAGAATGTCGCCTCGTTCGTCGCGAGTTCGACGATGCGACCGAGATACATCACGGCGATGCGATTGCAGACACGTCGCACCATGCTGAGGTCGTGTGAAATGAAGATGTAGGTGATTCCGTGACGGGCCTGCAGGCGCTCGAAGAGCGCGAGCAGCTTTCCTTGTTCGACCTGATCGAGCGCCGACAGCGTCTCATCGAGGATCAATAGCTCCGGCTCCAGAACCATGGCGCGGGCGATGTTGACGCGTTGCCGTTGCCCGGCGCTCAATCCGACCGGCAGGCTGTCGTGCACGTCGGCCGGCAGACCGACTTCGGCCATGGCGCTTCGCACCCGCTCGTTGATCTCCTTGCGGCTCAGGCCGCCGTGGATGCGAAGCGCTTCGGCGATTGTCCGGCCGATGTGCAGATGCGGCGGGATCGCGTTGTAAGGGTCCTGCAGCAGGAGCTGAAACCGCTTCCGCAGCCCCAGGATCTGCTTTGCGGACATATGCGCGATGTCCTGTCCCTTGAACAGGATCCGCCCGCGATCCGGCGCTTCAAGATGACTTAGCAGGCGGGAGAGGGTCGACTTTCCACATCCCGAACTCGCCGACGATGCCGAGGTTTTCGCCCTTGTAGGCGTCGAACGTCACGCCGCGCACCGCCTGCACGAGCCGGTGGCCGAACAAGCGATTGCGATCGCGCACCTCATAGGCTTTCGTGACGTCCTGAACCGAGAGCACGGTCTCTCGCGACGCGGATGGCTCCAAGGAGATGGCGCTGGACGCTCCCGCCTCGCCCCAGATGCGCGGTACGTCCTGGATGAGTTGGCGTGTGTATTTGTGCTGGGGCGAGGAAATCAAGCTCCGAACCGGCTGCTGTTCGACGACCCTGCCGCTCGCGAGAACAAGGACGCTGTCGGCGATCTCGTTGACGACCCCCAACGCCGAGGAAACGAAAATGATCGCCGTATTGAAGTCGCGCTGCAACTCGCGGAGCAGCCGCAGGATCTGCGCAGGCGACCGTGACGTCAAGAGGCTGGGTGATGTTGTCGGCGACCAGGAAGGCCGGGTTGGTCACCAGCGCGTCCACGATCATCACGCGCTGCATCATTCCGCCGCTGAACTGAAACGGAAATTCATGAAAGCGCTGCCGGGGCGAAGGAATTCGCACCGCGTCCAGCACGCGCAGCGCCTGCGCCTCCGCTTCGCCCCGGCTGAGGGAAGGATTGATGGCGCAAAGCTTCTCCACGATCTGGGCGCCAATCGGAAGCGTCGGGTCCAGCGCGCTGCCGGGATCGGAGCCGATATAGGCGATTTCCCGACCGCGCAGATGCTGCATCTCGCGCTCCGGCAGGCCCATCAGGTCTCGCCCGCGATAGAGGAGACTGCCGGACGTGACCTTGAGCGGCGGCCTTACCCAATTGACGAGCGCCCGCGAGAGGACAGTCTTTCCCGACCCGCTTTCGCCGATGATGCCGATCACCTGATCTTCCGCGAGCGAGAAGGTCACGTCGCTGAGAATCGGGCGCGTGCGGCCGTTCTCGCGCTGCAAGCTCGACCGAAAGGTCCTTGACCTCGAGGACGGTCTTGCTTGCGCTCATCCCACACCCTGCAGGAGCTTGTTGCGCGCCCGCTCGAGCGCCCCGCCCATCAGGTTGATGCTGCACAGGCTGATGGCGAGCAGGAGACCCGGGAATAGTCGTGATCCACCAGGCGTTGATCAGATACTTGGTGCCGTCGGCGATGATCGTGCCGAAGGTCGGCGTCGGAGGCTGGATGCCGATGCCGATGAAGCCGAAGATCGCTTCGAAGATCATCATGCGCGCAACGTCGAGCACCGCCACGAAGGCGATCGGCGGCAGGATGTTCGGCGCGATGTGTACGAAAAGAATGCGCAGATCCATGGCGCCGAGGATCTTGCGCGCCCCGGACATATTCCTTGCGCCGCTCAGAAAGCGTAGCGCTGCGCGCGATCCGCGCATAGGCCGGCCAGCCGGCGAGGACGAGAACGAGAATGATCGACGCCGGGATTGGGCCGGGACACGCCGAGAATGGTGATCGCGAGGATAATGACGGGAATCGACATCTGGGCGTCGGTGAGCCGCATCAGAACAAGGCTCAGCCAGCCGCTCCAGTATCCGGCGACCATGCCGACCAGCGAGCCCACGAGGAACATGCCCACGACGCTCGCCGCGCCGATCATCAAGGCATTGCGCAACCCGATGAAGGAGCGGACGAAGAGGTCTCTCCCCAGCTGGTCCGTCCCCAAGATGTGGGGCCAGCGCGAGCCTTCGAGCGGCATGGGCGGCAGAAAGCGGGCCGAGACATCGAACCGCGTCGCGGAGAGTCCGAAAGCGTCAGGGCCGAGGATAGAGATGAACATCAGCGCGAGAAAGACGACGAGGCCGATCTTGAACTCGGTCGTGCGCCACGCCTGCGCCAGCATGTTGGCGCCGAGGCCCCTGCCGCGCTGGCGGGCAGGCTCAACCGCGCCGATCGTCAGATCGCTCGCCATCAATACTGAAGCCTTCTGTCGATCGTCGTCGCCGCGAAATCGACGATGATGTTGACGCAGACCAGCACCGCGCAGGCCAGCATCGCGACCGCCTGGATGATTGGAAAATCCCGCTGGAACACCGCGTTGATCATCAGAAGCCCGATCCCCGGGTAATTGAAGATGTATTCGACGACGAAGAGGCCGCCCAGCAGCATGCCGACGATCTGGATGCCGAGCAGATTGAGCAGGGGAATCGATGCGTTCCTCAGGACATGGTGTGTGATCATCCGGTAGCGCGACAGGCCGCGGACCTGCCCGACGGCAACATAGTTTTCGAGAAGGTTCGACGCGACCGAAACCGAAATCGAGCGGATCATCAGCGGCGCAAGCTCCACCGCCAGCACGAGCGCCGGAAGGATCGCGTAGCTGACGCCCTGGTAGCCGATCGCCGGCAGCCAACCCGTCTTCGCCGAAAAGACCAGAATGAATACGACGCCGAGCCAGACATTCGGGAGGGAGACGAGGACGGAACTCAGATAGAGCGCCACGCGATCCGGCCAGCGCCCGGAATTAAGGCCCGCCGCGATCCCGATAGGGAAGGCGATGATCAGCGAGAAGAGGATGCCGAGCCCCGCCAGCAGGAGGCTGTAGGGTAGCGTGTTCAGGATGAGTTCGCTGACGGAAGCGCGATTCTCGGTGTCGAAAGTGTTCTCGCCGCGCGATCCGCCCGTGCTGCCGCCCTGCGCGCTGCGAATGAAGGAATGACCGAAGTCGCCGTGAACGACCTGAAGAAGATACCGCCCGAACTGCACCGGGATCGGATCGCGAAGCCCGAGCTTCTTGGCGGTCTCCTCCATGACCGAGGGCGAGGTCATCGGCCCGAGCATGATACGCACGGGGTCGCCCGGCACGATCCTGAGGAGCGTGAAGATCAGAAGCGCGACGAGAAGGACGATCACGACTCCCTGCGACAGGCGCCGCAGAAAGAAGTCGAGCGCGAAAATCATGAATGAGCCCGCGGGAGAAACGCCGGCCCTTCCAGGTCGGCGCCTGCTCAGGTCAACTCGGCCTTGCTGAGGTCGATCGGGCCGTTCGGGAAGAAGTAGACGCCCTTCAGGTTCTTCGCCATTCCGTGGAAATTGACCGCGGAGAACAGCGAAAAGCTCGGCGACTTTCTTCGCCATCGTCGGGAACGTTTCGGTGTGGAGGATCTTCAGCCGCTCTTCGGGCGTCGGCCGCGTTGCGCTCCTTGTCCAGCACGGCGTCGATCTCCGGATCGTTCACGCCGCAGATCAGCGCAGCCTTGGAGTACCAGTTCGGCCGTAGCACGAGATCGGGCTCAGGCGATCCGGTGATCCATCCCACGTCGCACATGTGCCCGGGTCCCTGCCCGTCGGCGCGGCGGTAGATCGCCTGCTCCCAGGCGGCCGGTTCGAGGACGGAAAGCTTTACGTCGAAGCCCTGTTCGCCCAGCATCGCGGCGATGAGCTCGCCGTATTCCTTAGTCTTTGGATAGAAGCCGATCGAGGTGATGTACTCGAGCTGCGGCAGACCCTTCCCTCCCGGAAAACCGGCCTCGGCGAGCAGCTTCTGGCTGAGTTCGGGATTGAAGTCCGGATAGCCCGGAATGTCGACAAAGCCCCATTTCATCGGCGAAATGTAGCAACTCGACGCCTTGCGCGGCGTCGCCCATCAGTGCCAGAATCTGCTGGCGATCGATCGCGTGGCAGGCGGCCTGGCGAATCCGCACGTCGTCGAACGGCTTCTTGTTGCAGCGGAAGTGGAGATACTTGTTCTCGGTCGAGAGACCACGGTGTACCGCGACGTCGGCGTTCTTGGCGAGTGACTGGTACTGCTCGGGCTCGAGCGCTCGATGATCTGGTACTGGCCGTTCAAGAGCCCGAGCACGCGCGTGTTGGAGTCCGGAACGTAGGCGTAGACGACCTCGTCGATCTTAGGGCGCCCGCCGTAGTAGTCGTCGTTGGCGCGTGAAGAATGTTCTTGTCGCCGTTCGTCTCGACATATTTGAACGGGCCGGTACCGTTCGGCCGCTTCTCGAGGGTCTTCGGGTCGGCGACGTCCTTAGCGGACAGCATCGGCAGGAAGCCTGCGACAAACCAATAGGCCGACGCCGGGATAGCCGTACTTCTCCGTGTGGAGGCGCACCGTATAGGGATCGACGATCTCGACGTCGACCGGCCCCGGATACCAGCTGCGGCGGGACGCGAGGGCTGCGACGCGTATTGCATCGTCGCCTTGACGTCCTCGGCGTTGAATTCCTTGCCGTCGTGGAACTTCACGCCCTTCCGCAAGACGAATTCCAGCGTGTTAGGGTCGATCAAGTTTCCAACTCGTCGGCGAGGTCCGGCTGGATCTCGTCCGGCTTGCCCTCCTGCATGGGCGATCGCGTCAGATGGCTGAAGATGAAGGACTCGAAGCTGAGCTGGCCGAGGGTCGTATGCGAGGTCGGGTCCCAGTTGCCAGTCACCGGCCCCATGCGAGGCGAGCACGACCGTCTTCTTGGTCTGCGCATAGCGCACGATCGATGAGGGGGCTTGAAACGCTGAGACCAGCAGCAGCGGCGACGACGGCCGATGCGGAGCCCAGGAATTGCCGGCGGGTCTGATCCATGATTTGCCCTCTCCCCTCGCTGTTTTAGGGTCGCCTCGGGCGCGGGACCCTCGTCCTTGTGTGCCGGCCGGCCAATCCGGCGCCCGCCCGGTTGCACGAACGGTAAAATGGCGGCGACCGTTCAGTCAACCACGAAATTGCTTCGACGCCGCTATTCGGCGATATGGATTTCCACTCCGGCGGCGCGCAGCGCGGCGTCCATCGCCGGATCGGGAACGCGGTCGGTGACCAGACGGGCGGCGTGTTCGAGCGCGCAGACCTGGGCCATGGCGACGCGACCGAACTTGGAATGGTCGGCGATGAAAGTGACCTGCTCCGACTGGTGGATCATCGCCCTCGCGACCATCGCTTCCTCGACGTCAAAATCCATGAAGCCGCCGTCCGCGTCGATCGCCCCGACGGTCAGAATCGCGTGATCCGCTCGGAATCGCCGGATCTGGTCCAGCGCGACGGAGCCCAGCATTTCGCCGGTCTCCCCGCGATATTCCCCGCCAATGAGATGGACGCGGGCGAGCGCCCCCGGTCGGTAGAGGTTTTGCGCCACCCCGACCGAATTCGTTATGATCATCAGTCGTCTGTCGGCAAGCTCGGCCGCCAGCGCTTGCGTGGTCGAACCGGCATCGATCATCAGCGTGTCGTCGTCCTGGAAAAGCCGCGCGGCTGCTCTCGCGATCCGTTCCTTGGCCTCGGCGTTCTCGATCAACCGTTTATGAAAAGGAGCTTCCGCCGCGGTCTGCGGCTTCTGCGCCCCGCCATGGACCCGTCTCAGGAGCCCGCGCGCGTCGAGCCGGGCCAGGTCTCGCCGGACGGTTTCGCGGGAGACGCCGAACCGCGACGCGATGTCCTCAACCTTCAGTTCGCTGTTCTGGCGGGCGAGTTCGAGAATGGCGCCCCGCCGCTGCTCCGGAATCATGAAAATCCCCTGGTTATATCCGTCCTCACACTGACAAATACCCCGGAAAGCGCGCCTAACAAAAACGGGCTTGCGAAGATTCGAGGCGCCAGACTATCATGACTGAACAGTCGTGCACACGAAATGAGCGCATTAAATAATGACCATTCGGTCATCTCTCGCGACCCCTACGACGTCGCCGTAATCGGCGCGGGCGTCGTTGGCTGCGCGGTTTTTCGCGAATTCGTTCTTGCGGGGGCGCGGACGATCATCATCGAGCGCGACGCGGATTTTCTGAACGGCGCAAGCAAAGGCAACAGCGGGCTGCTCCATTCGGGCTTCGACGCGCAGCCCGGCACGCTCGAGGCGAAATGTGTGAGGGACGGCTACCGCGCCTATTGCGAAATCCACGAGCGTTTGAACCTCCCGCTCCGCAGGACCGGCGCCATCGTCGTCGCGTGGACGGACGACGAGGTCGCCAAACTTCCCGCGATCGTCGGACAGGCTCGCGCCAACGGCGTCGAGGTTCGAACCCTGAGCGCGGCTGAGATTCGCAGCGAGACGCCCGATCTCGACGAATCCGCGAAAGCGGGAGTTCTGGTGCCCGGCGAATCGGTCATCGACCCGTGGTCGGCCCCGCTCGCCTATCTTCTGCAGGGGATTGCGAATGGCGGCGCAGTGCTTCGCAACGCGGAAGTCGTGGCCGGCCGGCTCGACGGCTCGAATTGGTCGCTGGACCTCAAAGACGGAGGCATCGTCAACGCTTCCGTCGTCATCAACTGCGCAGGAAATTACGGCGATCTCGTCGAGGCGATCGCGAGGCCGAGCCCGTTTCGTATCCGTCCACGGAAGGGCCAGTTTGTCGTTTTCGACAAGTCGGCGTTCGGGCTCGCGCCCCGCATCCTGCTTCGCGTGCCGAGCGCGCGCACCAAGGGGGTCGTGGTGGGGCAGAGCGCCTTCGGAAACTTGATCGTGGGCCCCACCGCCGAGGATCAGGACGAGCGCCGGATCGCGACGGTCGAAGAAGAAACGCTCGCCGCGCTGATCGCGGAGGGCCGGCGTATCGTGCCGGCGCTCGCCCGGCACGCCGTCACCGCAGTCTATGCCGGCCTCCGGCCCGCCACGCAGTTCAAGGAATACCAGATCGAGGCCTTGTCGAAGGAAAGGTGGATCACGGTTGGCGGCATCCGCTCGACCGGCCTCACCGCAAGCCTGGGCATCGCCCATCACGTTCGCGAGCTCTACGAGGATCGCTTTGGCGCGCTCGCCGGCCGCGGCTCCATTCAATGGACTCCGGTCGCCAACCTGGCCGAGGATCGCCCGCGCGCCTATCAGCAGGAGGGACGCTCGGACATCGTCTGTCACTGCGAGCTCGTGACGGAAAGGGAGATTGAAGCCGCGTTCGAGGGCCCGCTTCCGGTCGCGACCCTTGGAGGGCTGCGGCGACGCACACGCTGCATGATGGGTCGCTGCCAGGGCTTCTACTGCACGCGCCGGGTTTCCGAACTCGCCGCCGGGCGCATCCGCGAACTGCCGGAGCCTGCGCCGACTCGTCAAGGCGACGCCTGATGCGGTCCGTTGTCATCATTGGCGCAGGCCCGGCCGGGCTGACGGCGGCGCGAACCCTTCACGGCCAGGGCGTACGCGACGTCCTCGTGCTCGAGCGCGCTCCGGCGGCGGGCGGGCTTCCGCGCCACTGCGGCCATCCGGGCTGGGGCGTTCTCGATTTCAGGCGCGTCTGGACCGGGCCGACTTACGCACAGACGCCTTGTCGAGGCGGCGCGCGGGGTCGAGATCATGGCCAACGCGACCGTCATCCGCATCGAGCCGCAAGGGCGTATCGAGATCGCCACGCACGCGGGACTTCAGACGATCGAAGCGCGTGCGGTCCTCATCGCCACGGGGATACGCGAGGCGTCGCGGGCGGCGCGCCTCGTGTCGGGCGAGCGGCCATGGGGGGTTACGACCACGGGCGCATTTCAGGACATGGTCTATGTTGGGGGCATGCGGCCCTTCAGCCGTCCGCTCATCGTGGGAACCGAACTCGTCTCCTTCTCCGCAATTCTGACCGCGCGCCACGCCGGAATTCGTCCCGCCGCAATGGTCGAGGAGGGCGACCGGATCGTCGCCCGGCGGCCGCTGGACAGCCTATCGAAATTGCTCTTTGGCGTTCCCATCCTCACCCGGACGCGTCTTCTCCGCATCGGCGGTCTGGACCGCGTGGAGAGCGTGGAGATCGAGCGCGACGGAAGGCGGTCGATGCTTGCCTGCGACGGCGTGATCTTCACGGGGAAATTCACACCCGAAGCGGCGCTTGTCGGAACGAGCCCGCTCGTTCTCGACGAGCGCACCGGCGGACCAGCGATCGACTCGGCGTGGCGGTGCTCGGACCCGCACTATTTCGCCGCAGGAAACGTCCTGCGTCCCGTCGAACATTCCGGATGGGTGGCGGCGGAAGGCAAGTTCGCGGCGCAAGCGATGCTCGAGGCCATGGAGGAACGTCTGCCTGCCGTCGACACCGCGATCCCCCTGCGCGTGGAGGGCGCCCTTCGCTACGCCTATCCTCAGCGCCTTCTGCCGGACCGGGGCGCGATAACGCTCTTTGCACGCGCAGCGCGCGCCCACAAGGGAAAGCTCCGCCTCATGGCCGGCGGCGAGACTATCGCCTCGCGATTGGTGAACGCCCTTCCGGAGCGGCGGCTCTGCCTCAGCTTCGCGAGCGAACGCCTGCGTGGGAAATGGGACGCCGTTATCACGCTCGATTGAAGGAGCCGCGCCGAACGTGTCGTCGATCCTCGCCATTGACCAGGGGACCACTTCGACGAAAGCGTATGTGAGCGTCGACGGCGCTGCCGCCGCCTTCGTAGGCGGTCGCTCGCACCGGCAGATTCATCCGCGGGCCGGATGGGTCGAACATGACCCGGTCGAGATCAGCGATCATGTGCTGGAGCTTGCCTCGCTCGCCAGGCCGTCGCAGGCAATCGGCCTCGCCAACCAGGGCGAGACCGTTGTCGCGTGGGACGCCTCGACGAAGCGTCCCCTCTACAACGCCATTGTATGGCAGGATGAACGAACGCGCGACGACCTCAAGCGGCTGCGTAGCGCGGGCCTCGAGGCGCTCACCCTCGAACGCGCTGGGCTGCCGCTCGATCCATATTTCTCCGCAAGTAAGCTTCGCTGGCTGCTCGACAATGCGGAGGGAGCACGCGGCCTCGCGCGGGCCGGACGCTTGCGGCTCGGCACGAGCGACGCCTTCCTGCTCGACCGCCTGGGCGGCGCGTTCTGCACGGACGTCACCACCGCGTCGCGCACCAGCCTCGCCAATCTTTCCACCCTCCAGTGGGATGAGGATCTTTGCGAAGCCTTTGGTGTCCCAATCGAGTTGCTTCCGCCCATCCGCTCGACAACGGGGCCTTTCGGAGAGATCGCAGGCTGCGGCGTCCTCTGCGCGAGCGTCGTCGATCAGCAGGCGGCGCTTTTCGGACACGGTTGCCGAGAGCCTGGCGATGTGAAAATCACGTTCGGCACCGGGGCGTTCGCTCTGGGGTTGACCGGCGAAGTGCCGCCCTTGCACGCCGGTTCCCGACTCTTGCCGACTTGCGCGTGGCGGCTCGGGCAAGCCTCGCCCGAATACGCCCTGGACGGCGGCGTTCTCACGGCCGGCGCGGCGGTGGAATGGCTGAAGACAATCGGCCTCATCGAGACCTTCGAGGAATTCGACGCGTTCCAAGGCCCCTCTGCCGCGAGCCTCGGCGTGATGTTCGCGCCGGCGCAGGCCGGGCTTGGGTGCCCGCACTGGGATCGATCGGCGCGCGGCCTCTGGATCGGGATGAGTTCTTGCGACTTCACGCGCCGATCTCTGCCGTGCGGTGATCGAGGGGATTGCCTTTCGCGCCGCCGAGTTGGTCGCCGCCTTCGATGCAATCACGCCTTGCGCGAAGATCGCGATCGACGGTGGTCTCACCCGAAGCCGCTATTTTTGCGGCTTTCTCGCCGAAGCTGTCGGGCGTGAATTATCGGTCTCGGAAACGAGCGATGTAAGCGCAGTCGGACTCCTGCAACTCACGAGCCTCGGCGCCTCCGGTGAAGAGCCGGCCATCGGGCCGACGTACCGTCAAGTCGCTCCAACGGGAAGCTTGCGCGAAACGGATCGCGAGCGCTTCGCTGAAGCGCTGCGGCGGGCGCGCAGTTGGGTGACGGCATAGGAAGCGATCCTTCATGGTTCAAGCGAAGGTCTGAAGGGGAGACATCGGAGATGTTGATAGACACGCATTGGGACGTCGTCGTGGTTGGCGCGGGCTCCGCTGGGGCTGTCATGGCGGCGCGCTTGTCGGAGGATCCGGGCCGTCGCGTGCTTCTGCTGGAGGCCGGACGCGACTGGCGCGCCGCCGAAGCTCCGCCCGAGATGCTCAGCCAGAACCCTTGCGCGATCATCATGGAGCCGGACATGCAGGCCGCCTGGCAATGGCCGCAACTGATGGCGCGTCGCACTGCGGCGCAGGAGCCGCGGCTCTACTGGCGCGGCCGCGGACTTGGCGGGAGTTCGGCCATGAACGCGCAGATTGCGATCCGCGGCGTGGCCGACGCCTTCGACGCTTGGGCCGCGGCGGGCTGCGAGGGATGGGCAGCCTCGGACGTGCTGCCGATATTCTCCGCGATGGAAGACGATCCCGAAGCGCCGCATCCTGAGCAGCATGGGAGGGGAGGACCGATCCCGGTCTACCGCGCGCCGGTGGAGAACTGGGGGCCGGTCGATCAGGCGGTCCGGACCGCCGCTCTCGATCTTGGCTACCCGTGGCACGATGACTTGAACGCCGCCTCGGGCGAGGGCGTCGCATGCTATCCGATCAACAGCCGCTCGGGCCGGCGCATCTCGACCAACGAGGCCTATCTCGAGCCGGTGCGCCATCGGCCCAATCTCACAATCGTCGGCGAAGCGCTTGTCGATCGCGTCACCTTTAATGGCGCCGTCGCGACCGGAGTGCGTGTCCGCCTGCCGGGGCAAGGATGGACGAATCTCTCGGCCGAAGAGGTCGTGCTCAGTGCGGGCGCGGTCCACTCCCCGGGAATCCTGATCCGTTCCGGACTGGGGCCTGTCCCGGTGCTGCGCGATCTCGGCGTCGTTCCGCTGCGCGACATGCCGGAAGTCGGCCGCAACCTTCTCGAACATCCCATCATCCGATTCACGGTTGCGCTGAAGGATGAATTCGCGCCCCGGGACCGGGATGCGCGTCACACGAACTGCTGTATCAGCTATACGTCCGGCATGGAGGGAGCGGGACGACGCGACATGTTGATGATCGCGTT
This sequence comes from uncultured Alphaproteobacteria bacterium, assembly GCA_963741845.1. Lineage (GTDB taxonomy): Bacteria > Pseudomonadota > Alphaproteobacteria > Rhizobiales > Beijerinckiaceae > Roseiarcus. The sequence goes on along the minus strand of CAVUJV010000011.1, from coordinate 675 downwards.
CAACCATCTCGGCGTGTCCCGCGACGGCGTCGCCACTCCGGGCGCACTCGGCGTTTCCGTGTTCCAAGCCTATTCGCGGGGAGAGCTGCGTTTCGCCTCCCCGGATCCCGATCAAGACCCGCTGGTGGAAACCAATATGCTGTCGGACCCGCGCGACATGGGCCGGATGCGGGACGCCGTGCGTCGCAGCGCCAAGATCGTCGAACATCCGGACGTCAAGCGCGTTGCCCGCTCCGTGACATTCGGCGCCTCGGGGCTCGGCGTCGAGGAAGTCCTCGCCATGACGGAACCGGAGCGGGACCGTCTCATCCTAGTGGAGGCGGGCGATGCTCAGCACGCCGCCGGAACGTGCCGGATGACAAGCAGGCAGAACGCCTCCGGTGTTGTGGATCCGGACGGCTCCGTGAAGGGCGTGGAGCGCCTACGTGTCGCGGACGCCTCCATCATGCCGCTCGACTGCCGGGCGAATACGCATCTCACCTCGGTGATGATCGGCGAGGCCGTCGCGGCCCGCATGAGGCGCGAAGCCTAAACGCGCTGCGCGCCTTGAGGTCCCAGCGCTTCCTGCACAAGGGCCGTCCAGAAGCCTACGCCTGTCGGAAGGATGGCGTCGTTGAAATCGAACCGTGGCGAATGCATCCCCGGATTGTCGCCCTCTCTCTCAGCGCCAAGCCA
>CAVUJV010000010.1:0-142057 GCA_963741845.1 uncultured Alphaproteobacteria bacterium | reverse complement strand
ACAGAGCAGCGAGCGACGCCGGCGTCGCGCAATCAGCGCGGACGTCGACCCTCCCCAGCCACTCTCGAGCTCTGTAGAGATGGATCACTTGGCTTCGCTTGGCGCGTTGTCGTCGCAATATGCTTGATCTTTCGTTGCGCGTGCATCAATTTCAAAGTTAGAAAGTCAGCCTTAAGCAGTCTGGAACACTTCGGGGAGGAGGCGCACGCGTGTTGACGCATTTCGATTTCGTCGACCTGAGGTTATTCATCCGCATCGCGGAAGAGAACAGCCTGACACCCGGCGCCGAACGGGTGCACATGTCGCTGCCGGCGGCGAGCACGAGGTAGAAGATCTCGAGGAAGGCTTGGGTACCAAACTGCTTTATCGCGCGAGCAATGGCGTGACGCTGACGCCGCCGGGACAGGTGCTTCTGCAACATGCGCTCGACGTCCAGCGACAGATGGAGCATCTCTGCGCGGATCTGCAGGAATATTCTCGCGGCGTGAAGGGCCACGTGCGGCTGTTCGCGAATACGACGGCGATCACCGAATTTCTTCCAGCCGTCCTCTGCCACTTCCTGTCCAAGCATCGGAACGTGAATGTCGACTTGCGCGACGTTTGAGCGCCAGCATTGTTCGCGCCGTCACCGACGGGGCCGCGGATATCGGCATTATCGCGGGCAACGTGCGCACCGAGGGTCTTGAGATTGTCCCCTACCGCGAGGATCGTCTGATCCTCGTTTGCGCGCGCGATCACGCGCTCGGCCGCGTCACGAAGCGAGCTTCGATGAGACGCTTGAATTCGATCACGTTTGCCTTCCCGAAGCGAGCGCTATCTATTCGTTTCTGATGGAGGCGGCCGAACGCGCTCATCGGCGATTGAACTTTCGCATTCAGGTCGGCAATTTCGACGCGATGTGCCGAATGGTCGCGGCCAATGTCGGCATCGGCATCCTTCCGGAATTGGCGGCCCGCCGTCAGGGCAAGACCAACGACATTCATCTCGTTCATCTTACCGACAAGTGGGCCCTGCGCGACCTCAAGATCTGCGTCCGCAGCCTCGACCTTCTGCCGGGCTTCGCACGCGACCTCGTCAAGCTCATCGTCGATGACGCACACCAGGCGAGGGAAGCAGAACGCATAACTGCTATCGCATGATCGTTGGCTTTCGCCGAGCGCTTGCCGCTAGCCGGAGCGCTTTGACGAATTTATAGATGCAGGAAAATGCTCGCGGGCCTTGGCTTGGAAGCGCACGCGGCGGAAGGCGGGAGGATGGGCGAAATGAAGATCTTCGAGCTTGAGAACGACGGCGTCTACAACCTGTTCGAGCCGAAGAAGCGCACCGATCTCGACCGATCGGACAGGTGGGATCGCCGCCCGCCAACGCCCGCTAGGTCCGGTTCCGGCGCAGCCGCCTCCGCGGCGGAAAGGCGTACGGTCAACATCGGCGCCGGCGGAAAGCTGAAGCTGCACGTGCTGGATCTGGGCAAGCTGCGGCTGGACAAGAACTTCATGGTCGCCAACACGACGGTGGCGACGGCGAGGGTCCCGAACCCGCGTGGACAGGTCGTCGATATCCCGGTCTCCGCCTATTACATCGAACATCCCGATGGCAATGTCCTGTTCGACACCGGGTGCCATCCGGACTGGGGCGGGCCGAACGGGCGCTGGCCGGTTGACGGCCTGCAGGAACTGTTCCCCCATGTCGGCGGTGAAGAATGCATGCTGCCGGCGCGACTCGACATGATGGGCGTCGGGCCAGACGACGTAAAGCATGTCGTGCTCTCGCATTTGCACTGCGATCACGCGGGTTGTGTTGAATATTTCCGCAAGTCGAACATTATTGTGCATGAAAACGAGTTCGCGGGCGCCTTCCGGCAATATGCCTTGCAGGACCATGGCTCGCCTTATGCGCTCAAGGACCTCGACGCGATGATCAAGGCCCAGCTGAACTGGCGGGAAATCGCGCGGGAAGAGCCCGATCAGAATATCGTCGAGGGCGTGCGGCTCCTCAACTTCGGCGCCGGCCACGCGCGGGGCATGCTCGGTCTACAGGTTACGCTCCGAAGTCAAGCTGGCGTCATCCTGGTTTCGGACGCCTGCTACACCGCCGAGAATTATGGGCCGAAGGCGAAGCAACCGGGGATCAGCTACGATTCTCTGGGCATCATGCGCACCGTGCGGCGCATCCAGGCGCTCGCCGCCGACACCGGCAGCGCGGTATGGTTCGGCCATGACGCCGATCAGTTCGCGACCGTGCGCAAAGCGACGAGCGGCGACGGCTACTACGAATAGGCTCGGAGAGGGGTCGAACAAAACACGAGCTAAACGGGCCAACGGCAAATCCCTTATCCCTTCGCGGGGAGAAGGCGGGCGCGCGAAAGGCGCGGCCGGATGACGGATCCCAACGCGTAAGCGCTACGAGCCCGCGCGACGCAAGGCGTTACGGTTGGAAGCAGAGGTTCGAGCGAGCGTCCGAACTCTCATCCGTCTCCTTCGGCGGCATCCGTCGGCGCATCCCGGGTCGTAGCCCGGGGCAGTCTCTTCTCTCGCAGGCGGAGAAGGGATTTACAAGCCGCCCTCCTGGCCTTCTTAGGCTACGGCCAAGAAACACATAGCCGGCAAGCGTGAGAGGTGCGTGACAGCCTCACTCGGCGTAGCTTTGCACCACCGTCTTGATGACGCTGAATTCCTCCAGCGCGAGAAACCCTTTCTCGCGTCCGTGGCCGCTCTTCTTCACGCCGCCAAAGGGCAGTTCGACGCCGCCGCCGGCGCCGTAGCAATTGATAAAGACCTGCCCGCTGCGCACGCCTCGCGCGACGCGTGTCTGACGACCGCCGTCGCGCGTCCACACCGCAGCGACGAGACCGTAGTCGGTCGCATTGGCGAGGGCGATCGCGTCGGCTTCGTCCTCGAACGGCAGGCAGGAGAGCACCGGGCCGAATACTTCGTCGTTCGCGAGCGAGTTGCCGCGCGGCACCGGGCCGAACAGGGTCGGCGTCACGTAATATCCGCCGCTTGGCAGATCGTTGGCAAGCCGGCCTTCCGCCAGCACCGGAACGCCGGACTTGCGCGCCGCCTCGACGAAGCCGTCGACCCGGTCGCGTTGCGTGGCGCTAATCATCGGACCGAGATCGAAATTCATGGCGGGCGTGCCGACGCGCACATTGGCGAAAGCCTCGGCGACCTCGCCGACGAAATCGTCGTAGATTTTTCGCTCGACCAGCAGGCGGCTTCCGGCCGAGCAGGTCTGGCCGCCGTTCTGAGTGATCGCGCGGGTGATGAATGGAAGCGCCTTCTTGCGGTCGGCGTCCGAGAAGACGATCTGCGGCGACTTTCCACCGAGTTCGAGTACGCATTTGATGTGCCGCTCGGCCGCGGCCTTCTGCACGATCGTGCCGACTTCGGGGGAGCCCGTGAAGGTGATCATGTCGATGCCGGGGTGGGCGGTGAGCGCCGCGCCAGCCTCTTCGCCGAGACCGGTCACCACGTTGATCGCGCCGTCGGGAAGTCCGGCTTCCTGCGCGATTGCCGACAGCAGCATCGGCGTCATGCAGGCTTCCTCGGCCGGCTTCAGCACGACCGCGTTGCCGGCGGCAAGCGCGGGCGCGAGCGAGCGGCCGAACATCTGCGCGGGATAGTTCCAGGGCAGAATATGGGCCGTCACGCCATAGGGCTCGCGCGTGACGCGCGCGTCGAAGCCGTTCATGAAGGGCACGATCTGCCCATGCAGTTTGTCGGCCGCTCCGCCGTAATACTCGAAATAGCGCGCCGTCAGCCCGACGTCCGCGCGCGCCTGTCCGATCGGTTTGCCAGTATCGCGCGCTTCGGCCTGAGCAAGTTCTTCGGCGCGGCTCGCGATGATGTCCGCCATCTTCATCATGAGCCGGCCGCGTTCCGTGGCGGTGAGCGACCCCCACTTGCCTTCGTAGGCCGCGCGCGCCGCCTTCACCGCGGCGTCGATGTCGCGCGCGCCGCCGCGCGCGATCGTGTCGTAGCTTTCGCCGGTCGACGGATCGACGACGGGCAGGCTCTGGCCGGAGCTTGCCTCACGCCACCGGCCGCCTATGAACAGCTTCTGCATTGATGCCAATTCCTCTTCTCGCCGGCCCAGCGCTCAGGGCGTCAGGACGACGCGGCCGACGATGCGGCCGGCCTTCATGTCTTCAAGCGTCTCGGTCGCCGCGCTCAGCGGGCGGGTGCGGATTGGAATCTGGGCGACCTTGCCCGTGCGCACGAGGTCGAGAAGCTCGCGCGTCTCTTCGAGGTTTCCGGTATAGCTGCCCTCGATCCCGGCAGCCTTCATCGGGATCAGCGGCAACGACCAGGGCGTCGAGCCGCCGAACAGGCCGACCATCACCAGCTTGCCGCCCTTGGCGAGGGAATCGAACGCGAGCGCCGAAGTCTCCGGACTCCCCACCAAGTCGATCGCCGCCCAGCAGAATCCACCGAGCGCCGCGTTGACCTGCTGGAGCGCGTCCGCGGCTGCGCCGTCGATCACAGCGAGCGCGCCGGCGTCGAGCGCCGCCTTACGGCGCTTCTCGTCGATGTCGACAACGACCGCGCCCTTTCCGCCCATGGCCTTCAGAATCGTCACGCACATGAGGCCGAGACCTCCGGCGCCGATCACCAGCACCGGCTCTTCCTTGATGACGGAGCCGAGCTTTTTCAGGGCCGAATAAGTGGTGACGCCCGAGCAGGCGTAGGGCGCGACCGTCACGGGGTCGAGCCCGTCGATCGGCAGCAGATATTTCGAATGCGGCACAAGGATTTCGGTGGAATAGCCGCCGTCGCAATGGACGCCGAGGCAGCGCGGCTTCATGCAGAGGTTCTCGTAGCCGTTGCGGCAGACGCGGCATTGCCCGCAGCCGATCCACGGATAGACGAGAACCATCTCGCCCACCTTGCGGTCCGTCACCTTGTCGCCGACGGAGATGATCTCGCCGGCTGTCTCATGGCCGGGCGTAAGCGGCAGGGGGATGCCGCGATCTTTCAGCATCAGGCGCTTGCCCGCGCCCAGATCGTAGCTTCCCTCCCAGATATGCAGGTCGGAATGGCAGACGCCCGAGGCTTTGACGGCGACGACGACTTCATGGCCCGTCGGCTGGGGATCGGGCAGGTCCGTGTCTTTCAGCGGGCGTCCGAAGTCGATGATCTGGAAGCTCTTCACGTCATTCCTCCCTGGGCTCTCGCGACTGTCCGGCGCCTGGGCCGCGCTGCGGTTCGCCCATTGTTGATCCAAGACTAGCCGGGGCTCCGGCAGGCGACACCTGCTATATCGGCCTATCAGTTATGTCGGTCCGGTTATTTGCCTGCGTGCCGGTCCAGCGTCCGGCGGTGACGAGCCGCTCGACCTCCTCCCGCAGGCACTTGACAACGGCCGTGGTCGCCGGCGTCTTCGGCCGGCGCACGGTCTCGCCGATGATGAGCGTACGAGTGAGCGACGGAGAGACAATGCGGCGGGCAATCATCGTTCCCTCCGCAACCTCCCGATAGACTCCGCAGAACGGCAGGATCGTCGCCACCGCCCCCTGCGCCACAAGGATCTTGATCGTCGCCATCGAATCGAGTTCCAGAACGACATCCGGGGCCAAGCCCCGCTCCACGCACACGCTGTCCACGAGCACGCGCAGGCCGTGGGGCCTGCCCGGCAGGACGAGGGGCGCGCGCACCGCCTCGGCCAGTGTCACGTCCTGTCCGCTTGCGCCCTCCACGCAGGGCGCAATGCAGAGGAAGAGATCCTCGACCAGGAGATGCTGTCCGACGAGGTTCTGCGCCCGGCCCGGGCTGTACAGAACCCCCACGTCCAGCCGCCCGCCGACCAGCCATTCCCTCACGTCCCCGCTGAAAGCCTCGCTGATATGCAGGCGGACGCCGGGATAATCACGCCGGATCCGGTGAAACAGCGGCTCGACGAGGATCATCGACACCGACGGCGGCAGGCCCAAACTCACCGCGCCGACCGGGCGCCCCGCGCCGCCTTCAGGCCGGATTCGAGCCGGTCGACCTGTTCGAGCAGGGAGCGACTGTGTTCGAGCACCGTCCGGCCCACCTCGGTCAGTTCGGCGCCCCGGCCGTTCCGCCGGAGAAGCTGCGAGCCGCATTCCGCCTCAAGCTGGCGGATGTGCCGGCTGAGCGCGGGCTGGGCAATGCCCAGGTGGCGGCCGGCCAGCGTGAAGCTGCCGAGTTCGCCGACACAGACGAAATATCTGAGCCGCTTGAGGTCCATGGTGATATCTATGCCGGAACCGTCATAGCGGATAGCCCTGTTTTGCACCTATCGGCAATTCTTCCGGCCCCCTAAGCATGGGCCCCGGACGTCCGCATTCGCATAACGCTGACGTCTCGACAGGGAGGCTGCGACCCGTGACCGATGGCGCCGGACCGGAATCTGCGTACGGCGACATTCGCGACGCAGTAGCGAAGCTCTGCCGCGAGTTTCCCGGTCCCTACTGGCAGGAGCTGGATCGCGACCGCGCTTATCCCAAAGCCTTCGTGGACCGGCTCACGAGCGAAGGTTTCCTCTCCGTGCTGATCCCCGAGGAATACGGCGGGTCCGGGCTCGGTCTCGGCGCCGCGGCCGCCATTCTCGAGGAGATTCACCGCTCCGGCTGCAACGGCGCGGCCTGCCACGCCCAAATGTACACGATGGGCACGATCCTCCGGCACGGGAGCCCGGAGCAGAAGGCGCAATATCTGCCGAAGATCGCCAGCGGCGAATTACGCCTGCAGGCCTTCGGCGTCACCGAGGCGGTCAGCGGCACCGACACGACGCGCATCCGCACCTTCGCCCGGCGCGACGGCGACCGCTACATCATCAACGGGCAAAAAATCTGGATCAGCCGCGCCGCGCATTCCGACCTGATGGTGCTCCTCTGCCGCACGACGCCGCGCGAGCAGACGGCGAAGCCAACGGAAGGGATGAGCGTGTTCATCGTCGACATGCGGGAGGCGGTGGGGTCGGGGCTGACGATCCGCCCGGTCCGCACCATGCTGAACCACGCTACAACGGAACTTTTCTTCGACAATCTGCCCGTTCCGGTCGTCAATCGCATCGGCGAGGAGGGGCGCGGCTTCCGCTACATTCTCGACGGCATGAACGCCGAGCGCATCCTTATCGCGTCGGAATGTATTGGCGATGGCCGCTTCTTCATCGAGCGCGCGACCGAATACGCCAAGACGCGCGAGGTCTTCGGCGGGCCCATCGGCCGGAACCAGGGCGTGCAGTTCCCCATCGCGCGATCCTATGTCGAGGTCGAAGCAGCTGCGCAGATCGTTCAGAAGGCCTCCCGCATGTTCGAAGCCGGCGAGCCCTGTGGGACAGAAGCCAATATGGCCAAGCTCCTGGCTTCCGAGGCGAGCTGGCGCGCCGCCGACATGTGTCTCCAGATTCACGGCGGCTTCGGTTTCGCCGAGGAATTCGACATCGAGCGGAAGTTCCGCGAGACGCGCCTCTATCAGGTCGCGCCAATCTCCACGAACCTCATCCTGAGCCATGTGGCGACCCATGTGCTCGGCCTGCCGAGGTCTTACTGATGGGACGTCTGGCGCTCGAAGGCGTGCTGGTCGTCGCGCTGGAGCAGGCGGTAGCCGCGCCTTTCTGCACCTCGCGCCTCGCCGACGCTGGCGCGCGGGTGATCAAGATCGAGCGATCGACAGGCGATCTTGCGCGCAAATACGACGAGGTTGCGCATGGCGAGAGCGCCTATTTCGTCTGGCTCAATCGCGGCAAGCAGTCCCTCGCGCTCGACATCAAGAAGGCGGACGACGCGGCGTTCCTGAAGCGCCTGCTGACGAAAGCCGATGTCTTCGTGCAGAACCTCGCGCCCGGCGCTGCCGAGCGCGCAGGCTTCGGTGCGCAGGCGCTGCGGCGCGACAACCCACGCCTCATCGTCTGCGAGATCACCGGCTATGGCGAAAGCGGCCCCTATGCGGAGATGAAGGCCTACGACTTCCTCATCCAGTGCGAGACGGGTCTCGCTTCGATCACCGGTGGGCCGGAATCGCCGGGCCGCGTCGGCGTCTCGGTGGCCGACATCGGTTGCGGGATGAACGCTCATGCCGCGATCTTGGAGGCGCTCTACCGGCGCGAGCGCACGGGGAAGGGCTGTCGCATCTCTGTCTCGCTGTTCGACGGGATGGCCGACTGGATGGCCGTGCCCCTGATCCATCGCGAATTTACCGGGCGCGAGCCGAAGCGCCTCGGTCTCGCCCATGCGACCATCGCGCCCTATGGCGCCTATGAGGCGGGCGATGGCGCACGCTTCATCATCGCGATCCAGACGGAGCCGGAATGGGCGAGCCTCTGCCGCAACGTGCTCGACCGGCCAGACATGATCGCCGATCCCCGCTTCGCTTCCAACAGCCAGCGCGTCGCCAATCGTGCCGCGCAAGACGCGGTGATCGCGGAGGCGTTTTCGCGCTTCGACGCCGAGGGCCTGGCGGAAGCCCTGCGCCGCGCCAATATCGCCTTTGGCCGCTACAATACGGTCGGCGAATTCGCGCGCCATTCGCAGCTTCGGCGCGCGGAGATCGGAACGCCGAGCGGACCGGTCAGCATTCCGGCTCCGCCTCAGATTTTTGACGGCGAGCCTGTTCCGCTCGGGCCGGCGCCCGGCATCGGCGAGCATAGCGACATGATCCGGCGCGAATTCTCCTGAGGTTTAGCCCCGCATCGGGGGAGACCGGACCGATGCGGGGCTGCTCGAGCCGAGGGGTTGGGTTAACCGGCGCGAGGTCGGCTCCAACACCGCATTGGAGCCGGTTGCGAAAACAATGTTCGGGTCGCACGCCGATCGCAAGCGGCCCGATATGGGGAGGCGCTTCCCTGCGTCCGCGCGCACGATCCCCACCAAAATGGTCGCGTCGCGAGGCGACATCCCGCCACACGCCCCGCTTCGGGGCAAGCAAACAACAGTCGCCGTCGCTTCCGCCGCCGGATGATGGCAGACAGGACCGGACGGCGCCTTTCCGGCGCCGCCGCGGCCATCACCAGAAGCGCGCGCGATGACGACCTTGCCGCCCGACTATCCCGAGCGCGCCTATGCGGCGGTGCTCGGCAAACTGATCGGCGTCTATCTCGGCCGCCCTTTCGAGGGCTGGACCTATCGACGCATCCTGAAGGAGCTCGGGCCCATCGAGGACTATGTCCACGAGCGGCTCGATTGTCCGCTTGTCGTGACCGACGACGACATCGCGGGCACATTCACCTTCATTCGCGCGCTCGAAGATCATGGCGCGAGACCCGACATCACGGCGCGCGAGATCGGCGAGACCTGGCTCAACTACATCGTCGAGCGCCGCGCGATCCTGTGGTGGGGCGGCGACGGGGTTTCAACCGAGCACACGGCCTGGCTGAACCTGAAGCGGGGGATCGCCGCGCCGGCGAGCGGTTCGATCGCGGTCAATGGCGCCGCGGTCGCCGAACAGATCGGCGCGCAGATCTTCATCGACGGCTGGGCGATCGTCGCCGCCGGAAATCCCGCGCTCGCCGCGCGCCTTGCCGGGCAGGCGGCGAGGGTCAGTCACGACGGCGCGGCGGTGGACGCTGCGAAGCTCTGGGCGGCGATGGAAGCCGAGGCCTTCGTGTCGCGCGACGTCGAACATCTCATCGACGTCGGGCTGAAGCAGATCCCGCCCGAAAGTCCGATCGCCAGGCTCATCGCCGACATCCGGCGGTGGCGCGGGCGCTTCGACGACTGGCGCGAGGCGCGCGAGGCGATCGAGGCGCATTACGGATACGACAAATATCCCGGCAATTGCCATGTCGTCCCCAACCACGCGCTGATGATCATGGCCCTCCTCTACGCGCCGGAGGATTTCTCCCGCGCGCAGACCATCGTCTGCACATCGGGCTGGGACACCGACTGCAACGCGGGCAATGTGGGCTGCCTGATGGGCGCGATGCTCGGCCTCGAAGGCATTGACGCCGGGCGCGACTGGCGCTCGCCGATCGCCGACCGCATGCTGATTTCCTCCGCGGACGGCGAAGGCGCGATCAACGACGCGGTGCGCGTCGCCGCGCGGCTCGTGAACATGGGACGACGGCTCGCCGGCCTGCCGCCGCTGCCCGCGCCGAAGGGCGGCGCCCAGTTCCATTTCTCGCAAGCAGGCAGCGTTCAGGGCTTCATGCCGGCCGGGCGGGACGGCGCGCGCGTCGCCGTCGCGAATGTCGCGTTCGGAGAGAGCCGCGCGCTGCAAATGCGCTTCGCCGGGCTCGGCGCCGGGAAGGCCGCCGTTCTGACGCCGACCTTCGCGCCTCCCGACGTCGCCCGCATGCGCACTTACGAATTGATGGCGTCGCCGCTCCTCCATCCGGGGCAGATTGCGCGGGCGCGGGTCGCCGCCGACGCGAAGAACAGAGGCGCCGTCGCGGTCGCCCTGCGGGCGCTCGTCTATGGCGCGGACGATGCGCTCTTTCCGATCGACTCGGACGAGATCGTTCTCCGGCCGGGCGCCGAGGCGCCGCTCGCCTGGCGCCTGCCCGACACGGGAGGACAGCCGATCCAGTCGGTGGGTCTGGCGATCCGCTCCCCCGACGGCCCGCAGGACGGAGCGGTCGTGCTCGACTGGCTCCGCTGGGACGGCGCGCCCGACATGCGCCTCAGGCGGCCGGCCGCGCCGGGTCAGTTCTGGAGCCGGGCCTGGGTCAATGCGGCCAGCGACTTTGCGACCTGGTTTCCAAAATCCTTTCTCGTCTCGCAGGACCGGGGCGAAGGCCTGATCCTTTACGGAGGCCGGAGCTGGCGCGACTATCGCGTCGAGGCCGATCTGACGGTTCCCCTCGCCGAATACGCCGGCGTCGGCGTGCGCGTGCAGGGCCTGCGCCGCTACTATGCGGCGCTGCTCGTGAGGCCGAACGTCTTCCGTCTCGTGCGGGTTCGGGACGGCGAGACGGCCGTGCTCGCCGAAGCCCCCTTCCCCTGGTCCTTCGAGAGCCCTTACGCATTCGCGATCGAGGCCGTCGGCGGCCGGCTCGAAGCCTCCGTTGGCGGCGTGACGCTCACGGCGCGCGACGACGGCCCGCTGGCGTTCGGCGAGGGCGGAATCGCCCTGATCGTCCGGGAAGGCGCATGTTCGTCGGACGAGGTGCGCGTCGCGCCGCCGTCAAAGGGCGAAGGCGACGGCCGCGGCGGCGAGCGCGGCGGCCTCGATCCCTAAAGCCGTGCGGTATAGCCGGAGCGCCCGGCGGATGTCGGCCGAGGCGGCCTCGCGCCGTCCGTCGCCCATGAAGGCGTCTTCGACGAGAGTCGATCCATAGACGCGCGGGCCGGCCAGCCTGAGGCCGAGCGCTCCCGCCATGGCGGCCTCCGGCCAGCCGGCGTTCGGCGACCGATGCTTCCCGGCGTCGCGCCGGACCGCCCGAAAGGCGGCGGGCGCCGAGGCGCCCGGCAGGATCGCGGCCGCGAGGATCAGCCAGAGCGCCGCGAGGCGCGACGCCGGAAAGTTGACGAGGTCGTCCAGCCGCGCGGCGGCCCAGCCGAAAGCCTCGTAGCGCGCGTTCTTGTGGCCGATCATGCTGTCGGCGGTGTTCACGGCCTTGTAGAGCGCGCCGCCCGTCAGGCCGCCGAGCGCGGTCCAGAGGATCGGCGCGACCACCCCGTCCGAGAAATTCTCGGCGAGACTCTCGATCGCCGCCCGGGCGACCCCCGCCTCGTCGAGCGCTTCCGGATTGCGCCCGACGATCCGGGAGACCGCCCGCCGGCCTTCGGTAAGGCTCGTGTCGAGAGCGTCGGCGACCGCGCGGACATGCGAATCGAGGCTGCGCTGCGCGGGCAGGCTCGCGGCCAGGAGCGCAAGCGCCGCGAAGCCCGCGCCGCCGAGGCGGCCCAGCGCCCAGGTCAGCGCCGACGCAGACAAGGGCCACCGGCGCCAGATAGAGGACCAGCGCCGCGACGCCGGCGCCCCGCCGCGCCGCGAAGCCGGCCGCCGCGACGATTGAGCCGGGCCTCCAGCCATGAGAGCCACGCGCCCATCCAGGTGACGGGGTGCCCGACGGCGCGATAGAGAGGCGCCGGATAGCCGACCAGCGCCTCGACCGCGAGGGCCGCGAGGGCGAGCGGCAACGATTGCGAAAGGTCCATGGATGACGAGGCGGGAGGGCGAGGGCGTCCTTGCCTATCATGGCGGCGCTCTGGACGTCGCCCGATTTCTGGTCCCGTCCGCGCCTGAACCCTGGATCGACCTGTCCACGGGCGTGAACCCGCACGCCTACCCCCTGCCCGACCTGCCGGCCAGCGTCTGGACGCGCCTGCCGGAAGCGTCGGCGCTCGCGAGGCTCGAACGGATCGCCGCCGAACGCTACGGCTGCGCGCCGGAGAGCGTGACGGCCGGCCCCGGCTCTCAGGCGCTGATCCATCTCCTCGCCCGTCTCGCCCCGCCCGGCCCGGCGGCGGCGCTTGCGCCAACCTACGGCGGACACGGCGAAGCCTTCGCGGCCGCGGGCCGCGTTCTCGAATCCGCGCCGTCGCCGGACAGGCTCGCGGGCTTCCGGGTCGCGGTAATCGTCAATCCGAACAACCCGGACGGCCGGGTGACAGGCGCCGCCGACCTTCTCTCGCTGGCCGAGCGCGTCGGCGCGGGCGGCGGCTGGCTGATCGTGGACGAAGCCTTCGCGGATCTCGACGGGTCGCAGAGCCTCGCGCCGCGCCTGCCCGAGCGGGGAACGGTCGTCCTGCGCTCGTTCGGCAAGACCTATGGGCTCGCCGGCCTGCGCCTCGGCTTTGCGATCGCTTCGCCCGATATCGCCCCCCGGCTTCGGGAGGCGCTCGGCTCGTGGCCCGTGAGCGGCCCGGCCATCGCGATCGGGGCGAGCGCCCTCGCCGATTCCCAATGGCTCTCGAACATGAGGGAAAGGCTGCGGGGCGACGCGGAGCGCCTCGACGGGCTGCTCGCGGCCAATGGATGGACCGTTCTCGGCGGGACGCCGCTCTTCCGCCTCGCCGAAAAGCCCGACGCGGCGGCGGTTTTCCGCCGTCTCATGGAGGCCGGCGTCCTGACCCGCCCCTTCGCAGGGCAGCCAGAGCGCATCCGCTTCGGGCTGCCGGGCGAGGAAGCCCACTGGCGGCGCCTCGCGGCGGCGCTCGCGGGCTGACCCCGGCCTCCACCGCTCGGGCGTCCTCGCGGGGGGGCTTCTGCCCATGATTCCCGTATTTTCCTCGCGGCAAAAATGGCTTAGAGAGCGGGGACTTCCGGAGATCCTTGTTGTCCGAAACCATCGCGATCGAAGACGCACCCATGACGGCGGAGCCGCAGAACCGCGCCCCGCGGGCCTTCGTCAAGTCCTTCGGCTGCCAGATGAACGTCTATGACTCGCAGCGCATGGCGGATCTCGCCGCGACGGCGGGCTATGGCGAAGCGGCGGCGCCCGAGGACGCGGACCTCATCGTCCTCAACACCTGCCATATCCGCGAGAGGGCGTCGGAAAAGATCTATTCCGAACTCGGGAAACTGCGCGAGCTCAAGGAGAGCCGCCGCGCGGACGGGCGCAAGACGACCATCGTGGTGGCGGGGTGCCTGGCGCAGGCCGAAGGCGCGGAGATCGTCCGGCGCCAGCCGGCGGTCGATGTCGTCGTCGGCCCGCAGAGCTACCACCGCCTGCCCGAACTGCTGATGGAAGCCGGCCGGCGTCCCGGCGTCGTCGATACGGATTTCCCGGCCGAGGACAAGTTCCAGCGCCTGCCGCCGAGCGCGGAGAAGGCGATCCGCAGCCGCGGCGTCGCGGCTTTCGTGACCGTGCAGGAGGGTTGCGACAAATTCTGCTCGTTCTGCGTCGTGCCCTATACGCGGGGCGCCGAAGCGTCCCGGCCGGTCGAGGCGATCCTCGAGGAGATCCGGCGGCTGACGGACGCTGGCGTCCGCGAGGTCATGCTGATCGGGCAGAACGTCAACGCCTATCACGGCCGCGGGCGCGCGGGCGCGACCGCCTCGCTCGCCGACCTCATCGGCGAGGTCGCGGCGCTGCCGGAGGTTCTGCGCATCCGCTACGCGACCTCCCATCCCAACGACATGAGCGACGACCTGATCGCGGCGCACCGCGAGGTCGAAAAGCTCACGCCCTATCTGCACCTGCCGGTGCAGTCCGGATCGGACCGCGTGCTGAAATCCATGAACCGCCGGCACGACGCGGCGGCCTATCGCGACGTCATCGCGCGGGTGCGGGCGGCGCGGCCCGATATCGCCCTCTCGTCGGACTTCATCGTCGGCTATCCGGGCGAGACGGAAGCCGATTTCGAGGACACGCTGAGCCTCGTGAGGGCGGTCGGCTACGCCTCGTCCTACGCCTTCAAATATTCCGCGCGGCCGGGAACGCCCGCGGCGGAAATGGACGGCCAGATCGGCGAGGCGGCGAAGGCCGAGCGCCTCGCCGCCCTGCAGGACCTGCTGGAAAGCCAGCGGCAGGCCTTCAACCGGGCCTGGGTCGGACGGCGTTTCGACGTCCTCTTCGAGAAGCCTGGCCGGCATGAAGGCCAGATCATCGGCCGTTCGCCCTATTTGCAGGCCGTTTTCGCCGAAGGGCCGATTTCCGCGATCGGCGGGGTCGCGGAGGTTGAGATTCTGGAAACAGGCCCCAACTCATTGCGGGGACGCATCGTCTCGCCAACGTCGTAAAAACTGGACTATATTGGTGTCGCCCCCGAGTTGCACGGGGGCAACGAGGAAAGAGCCGATTTGAAGCCGCAGGAAACGTCTCCCACGCGCATCGCCGCCGCTCCCGCCGCAACGACTTCGACTCTCCGCGAATCCAAGCCTGCCGAAATCGCCATCGCGTTTCCCGACAACGCGGCCGCGTCCGTCGTGTTCGGCCATTACGACCAGAACATCGCCCGGATCGAGCGCAGCCTCGGGGTCTCGGCCTACGCCAACGGCAATCAGGTCGTCATCAAGGGCCCGAAGGAGGCGAGCGAACAGGCGCGCCGCGTGTTCGAACTGCTCTACGAGCGCGTGAAAAAGGGGCAGCCGGCGGACGAGGGCGACGTGGAAGGCGCGATCGCCGAGAGCGCCTATCAGGGTCTTCTCTTCCCGGGCGTCGAGGAAGAGGCCAAGGACACGTTCGGCGTCCTCAAGACGCGCAAGCGCGGCGTCGTGCGGGCGCGCAACGCCGCGCAGGACCGCTACCTCGCGGCGCTCCGCAAGCATGAGCTTGTCTTCGCCGAAGGGCCGGCCGGAACCGGCAAGACGTGGCTTGCGGTCGGGCACGCGGTGTCTCTGCTCGAGCAGGGGCTGGTCGAGAGGCTCGTCCTGTCGCGTCCGGCGGTGGAGGCGGGCGAGCGGCTCGGCTTCCTGCCCGGCGACATGAAGGAGAAGGTCGACCCCTATCTGCGGCCGATCTACGACGCGCTCTACGACTTCATGGACGCGCGGATGGTCGAGCGCGGCATCCAGACCGGCATGATCGAGATCGCCCCGCTGGCTTTCATGCGCGGCCGCACGCTCTCCAAGGCCGCGATCCTGCTGGACGAGGCGCAGAATGTGACCGCCATGCAGATGAAGATGTTCCTCACCCGCCTCGGCGAGGGATCGCGGATGATGATCAACGGCGATCCTTCCCAGACCGACCTCGCGCCCGGCCAGAAATCCGGGCTCGGCGACGCCGTTCAGCTCCTGTCGGGCATTCCCCGCATCGCGCATGTCCGCTTTGCCCACGCCGACGTCGTCCGGCACGATCTCGTCCGGCAGATCGTCGAGGCTTACGAACGGCAGCACACCGCCGCGAAATGACGTTTTCGGTCGACTTCAGCGCGCCCTCGCCCCTGTGGCGCGGCCTGCCGCGCCACAAAGCCATCGCCCGCGAGACCATCGAGGCCTGCGCGGAGGAAGCCGGGCTCGCGGCGCGCGAAGGCGCCGAGGTCAGCCTGCTTCTGGCCGACGACGCGGCGCTTCGCGCCCTCAACGCCCGCTGGCGCGGCATCGACAAGCCGACCAACGTGCTCTCCTTTCCGGCCGCGGCGGCGGACCGGATCGAGGCGGCGCCGGCGCTCGGCGACATTGCGCTCGCTTACGAGACGCTCGCGCGCGAGGCGGAGGAGGCGGGGATTTCCCTGAAAGACCGCTATCGCCATCTCGTGGCGCATGGCTTTCTCCATCTCATCGGCTATGATCATCAGACCGATGAGGAAGCGGAGCGCATGGAGGCGCTCGAGAAGCGCGTGCTCGCGCGCTTCGGCGTCGACGACCCCTATGCAGTGACCGAGTCATCGAGCGAATCAGACGACGAGCGATCGCGGGAGCGGCCGCCTGCGTCGACACGGGAGCAGCCGCCAGGGCTGTTCGAGCGGGTCCGGTCGCTGTTCGGCATCGCGCCGGCCTCGGTGCGCGACGACATCGAGGACGCGATCGACGAAAGCGCCAATGCGGAATTCACGCCGCAGGAGCGCGCGATCCTCAAGAACGTGCTCGCGCTGCATGACGTCCGGGTCGAGGACATCATGGTGCCGCGCGCGGACATTATCGCGCTCGCCATGGATACGCCGCTGCGCGACGTGCTCGAACTGTTCAAGACCGCCGGCCACTCGCGCCTGCCGGTCTATGGCGAGACGCTCGACGATCCTCGCGGCATGATCCACATCCGCGATTTTGTGGTGTTTCTGGCTTCCGATCCGCATTTCGGCCTGAGCCGCGCCGGGTCGGCCGAGCCGGCGGCGGCGACGGCCGGCGAAGTGAGCCTCGACATGCCGGTTTCCGCTGCGAACATCCTCCGGCCGGTCCTCTACGCGCCGCCCTCCATGCCCGCGCTCGACCTCCTGCTCAGGATGCAGAGCTCGCGCACGCATATGGCGCTCGTCATCGACGAATATGGCGGGACGGACGGGCTCGTCTCCATCGAGGACGTCGTCGAATCCATCGTCGGCGACATCGAGGACGAGCATGACGAAGCCGAAACGCCGGCGTTCCAGCCCGCCGGAGAGGGCGTCTATGTCGCCGAGGCGCGCGCGTCCCTCGACGAGGCCTCCGAGGTTCTCGGCTTCGACTTCCCCTCGCTCCCGGAAGCGGAGGGCGTCGATACGATCGGCGGTCTGGTGACGGCCGCGGCGGGCCGCGTGCCGAGCCGGGGGGAAATCCTGCACGGACCGGGAGACTTCGAGTTCGAGGTGCTGGACGCCGACGCGCGCCGCATCAAGCGGCTGAAGATCTGGCCGCTCGCCAGGCCGGGCGAGGACGCGGCTTCGCGCGCGCGCAACAAAGCCGCCAGTTCTTGACCCCTTCGCAACGCCCCGCAGGCTCCTTTTCGCGGGCCGCGACAAGGCCGTCGCTTCCGGGCGCGAGGCTCTTCGCTTCCCTCGCGACGAGCGTCATTCTGGCCGCCGGCTGGCGCCGGCACGCCCTCGCCTTTTTCGCCGGCGCGTCCGGCGCGCTGGCGATGGCGCCCTTGTCCTGGACGCCCGCGATGATTCTGCCGATGACAGCGGCGGTATGGCTCATCGACGGCGCCGCCCAGCATGCGGGGGCGAGGCTTGGCGTCCTCCGTTCCGCCTTCGCGGCGGGCTGGTGGATGGGCTTCGGCTATTTTCTGGCCGGCCTCTGGTGGGTTGGCGTGGCCTTTCTGGTCGACGCGGACCAGTTCGCCTGGGCCTTGCCGCTCGGCGTCATCGCGCTGCCGGCCGGCCTCGCCCTTTTCTGGGGCGCGGGCTTCGCGCTGGCCCGGCTCCTGTGGCGGCCGGGCCCCTGGCGCGTCCTTGCGCTCGCCTTCGGCCTCGGCGCGCTGGAATGGGCGCGCGGCGTCGTGCTCACCGGCTTCCCGTGGAACGAGGTCGGCATGGCGCTCGGCGGCAATCTCGTGCTGGCGCAGCTCGCCTCCCTGATCGGCGTCAACGGCCTGACCTTTGTCTCGATTGCGATCTTCGCCGCGCCGGCGACCTTGTGGCGCTTTTCGGAGGACCGGTTCGATCCCTGGCCGACGCTTCTGGCGGCCGGCGCGCTCGCGCTCATCGCGGTCTTTGGCGCGGTCCGCCTGTCGGCTCCTCCGAGTCCCGTCGTGCCGGGCGTCAAGCTGCGCCTGATCCAGCCGGACATCTCTCAGGGCGCCGAATTCTCCGCGCGAAACAAGGAGGCGATCCTCGCCCGCTATTTCGAGCTGTCCGATCGCGACGGCCCGGACGGACAGGCGCGGGAGGTCACGCATCTCATCTGGCCGGAATCCGCCTTTCCCTTCATTCTCTCCCGCGACGCCGGCGCCCTGAGCGAGATCGTCGGCTTCCTGCGCGAGGGGGAGATCCTGGTCACGGGCGCCGCGCGGATGGAGGACGATGAAGGCGCCCCGCGCTACTACAACTCGCTTCAGGTGCTCGACGGCTCCGGCCTCACGGGCCAGCGCTACGACAAGCGGCATCTCGTGCCCTTCGGCGAATATGTTCCGCTTCAGCGGTTCCTGGACTGGACCGGGATCACGCAGTTCGTTCACGTGCCCGGGGGCTTCACCGCGGGCGACGGCCGCCGGGCGCTGGCCATTCCCGGCCTGCCGCCCGCGATCCCCCTGATCTGCTACGAGGCGATCTTTCCGGAGGAGCCGGGCGGGACCGCGCGCGCGTCCCGGTCCGCCTCCTGGCTCCTCAATGTCACCGACGACGCCTGGTTCGGCGTGACCCCCGGCCCCTACCAGCACTATGAACAGGCGCGGTTGCGCGCGATCGAGCTCGGCCTTCCCCTCGTGCGCGATGCGAATTCGGGCATTTCCGCCGTGGTCGACGGCCTGGGGCGCGAGATCGCGATTACGCCGCTCGGGGTCGAGACCGTCATCGACGCGGATCTCCCCGAAGCCCTTCCGCCGACCTTGCAACGTCGCTTCGGCTCGCTTGGCGCGCTCGCGGTCGGCCTCCTGTGCCTCGCCGCGAGCCTCAGCCCTGCGGGACGACGGGGATAACCAAGGATTGCATCTTGCCCCGCTTGCGCGCCCAGCGAGTATCCGCTACTTCCATTCCGTAAAGTCACCGAATCTGTGACGATCAACGCGCCAAGCGCGGAGCGACGGCTTATGAAGAAGTCTTCCAACTTTGTCGACGCTTATGTTGGCGCCCGTCTCAGGATGCGTCGAGTCATGCTGGGCATGAGCCAGAGCAAGCTTGGCACGCTGCTCGGGGTGACTTTCCAGCAGATCCAGAAATACGAGAAGGGCTCGAACCGGATCAGCGCCAGCCGGCTCAAGCAGGCGGCGGAAGTGCTGGAGACGTCGATCGACTTTTTCCTCGAAGGGGCGCCGGCGCAACCTTCGATGAACGCCGGACTGGCGGAATCCCGAGCGCAGCCGTTTGACGTGGCCTTTCTCGCGACGACCGAAGGCTTCCAGCTGAACCGCGCCTTTCTGCGCATCCCCGACCCGAAGGTGCGTCGCCGAATCGTCGAGCTCGTGGTCGCGCTTGCGCCTTCGGACGCCAAAGCCTTCGACGCCAAAGCCGTCGAGGAGTCCGTTCTTTAAACAGAACGTTTTGCTCTCGAATGGCTTGACGTGACGAACGAGCGCTGCCAAGAACCGCTCGGGTTATCTGGGAGCGGGCTCCAATGGCGCGTTTGAACTACGAATTCACCAGCGAATCAGTTTCGGAGGGGCATCCGGACAAGGTTTGCGATCGGATCTCCGATGAGATCGTCGACCTCTTTTTCCGCGAGGGCGCGGCGGCCGGGATCGATCCCTATCAGATCCGCGTCGCCTGCGAGACGCTGGCGACGACCAATCGGGTGATCATCGCGGGCGAAGTCCGCGGCCCGAAACTCCCGCAGGACGCCTTCATCGAGACGGCCCGCAAGGCGATCAAGGACATCGGCTACGAGCAGGAAGGCTTTCACTGGCAGAAGGCCAATGTCGAGGTTCTGCTCCATGAGCAGTCGGCGGACATCGCTCAGGGCGTCGACGCCGGCGGCAACAAGGACGAAGGCGCGGGCGACCAGGGCATCATGTTCGGCTATGCCTGCCGCGAGACGCCGGAACTGATGCCGGCGCCCCTCTATTATGCTCACAAGATCCTGCGTGAGATTTCCCAGGCCCGCCACGGCGGCAAGGAAAAGACCCTCGGACCGGACGCCAAGAGTCAGGTCACCGTCCGCTACGAGAACGGCAAGCCGGTCGAAGCGACCCAGATCGTCGTCTCGCACCAGCATCTTGTGGAATCTCTGACGTCTTCCGAGGTCGAGGCGCTCGTGCGCCCCTATGTCGAGGCTGCGCTTCCGGCGGCCTGGATCACGCCGAAGACCGTCTGGCACGTCAATCCGACCGGCAAGTTCTTCATCGGCGGCCCGGACGGCGACTGCGGCCTCACCGGCCGCAAGATCATCGTCGACACTTACGGCGGGGCGGCCCCGCATGGCGGCGGCGCCTTCTCCGGCAAGGACCCGACCAAGGTGGACCGTTCGGCGGCCTATGCCGCCCGCTACCTCGCCAAGAATGTCGTGGCCGCCAATCTCGCCGACCGCTGCACGCTCCAGCTCTCCTACGCGATCGGCGTCGCGCGGCCGCTCTCGATCTACGCCGACCTGCATGGAACCGGCCGCGTCGACGAAGCCAAGCTCGAAAAGGCGCTCATGGAGGTCATGAACCTCTCGCCGCGCGGCATCCGGGAGCACCTCAAGCTCAACAAGCCGATCTATGCCCGCACCTCCGCTTACGGCCATTTCGGCCGCGAGCCGGACGCCGACGGCGGCTTCTCCTGGGAGAAGACCGACCTTGTGGGCGAACTCGCCAGGCTCGCCTGACCGGGCGAAATTGCAAGAGCCCGCGCGAACCCGGATGGCGGCCCCGCGCGACAGCGGGGACGGCTCCGGCCGCCGCCGCGTTCTCTACGGACGCAGCCGTGGCAAGGCGCTTCGGGATGGGCAGGAACGCCTCATCGCCGAAGCGCTGCCGCGCCTTGCGCTCGACCCCGGGGCGCTCGACCCTGCCCGGCTGTTCTCCTTCCCGCCGCGCGAGCTATGGCTTGAGATCGGCTTCGGCTCGGGGGAGCATCTGATCGCGGAGGCGGCCGCGAATCGCGACGTGGGCTTCATCGGATGCGAGCCTTTCCTGAACGGCGTCGCGGCGGCGCTGGCCGGAATCGAGCGGGAGGGGCTCGACAATGTGCGGATCCGGCGCGGCGACGCCCAGTCGCTCGTCGACGCGGCGCCGGACGGGACGTTTGACGGCGTCTATATCCTCTATCCCGACCCCTGGCCGAAGCGCCGCCACAACAAGCGGCGCCTGATCTCGGACGCAACGGTCGAGGCGTTCGCCCGAATCCTGCGCCCCGGCGGCGAACTGCGCTTCGCGACCGACATCGACGATTACGCGGGCTGGACGCTCCGGCGCTTCCTGGCGTCGCCGAAATTCCGCTGGACGGCGACCCGCGCCGACGACTGGCGCATGCCCTGGGCGGGATGGCGCCCGACCCGCTACGAGGCCAAAGCCCGCCGGGAGGGGCGGAAGTCGAGCTATTTCACCTTCGTTCGGGTCTGACCTCATGTGAACGCCCCGAAATCGCCTGCCTTCTCGGAGAGAGCGAATCGGGTTACCCAAGGCTTGGTCTGGAAAGGGCTGGAATGTCGGACAGCGTCGATCGACGGTCGGTTCTCAAAGGGGTCGCCGTTTCGGCCGCGGCCCTGAGCACGGTCGCCGAGGCTTTGGGCGCCCCGCCGGATGGCCTCCAGTTCGAGCCTCCCGTCCCTTTTTCCTATGCGCTCTTCAAGCAGCAGGCGCGAGAGCGCGCGCGCGAGGCCTATGTGCCGCCGCCGCGCCCCAACCCCGAAGTCCTCGAGAAGATCAATTACGAGGAATGGGGAAAGATCCGCTTCAAGGAATCCTACGCCCTCTTCGCCGACGGCCCCGGTCCTTATCCCGTCAGCTTCTTCCACCTCGGCCTGTTCTTCCAGAAGGCCGTCGGCATGCACGTGGTCGAAGGCGAGCAGTCGCGCAAGATCATCTACGAGCAGGCCTATTTCGAGATGCCCTCGAATTCGCCGGCGCGCCAGCTGCCGAAAGGCGCCGGCTTCGCGGGCCTGCGAATTCAGGAATCGCGCACTGGCGAACTCGACTGGCGCAAGAACGACTGGGTCGCCTTTCTCGGCGCCGCCTATTTTCGCGCCATCGGCGAACTGCGCCAGTATGGGCTTTCGGCTCGCGGCATAGCGCTCGACGTCGCGGTCGCCGACCGGTCCGAGGAATTCCCGGACTTCACCCAGTTCTATATCAACTCGAAGCCCGACGGCGACACGATGACGCTCTATGCGCTCATGGAGGGTCCCTCGATCGTCGGCGCGTACAAATTCCTCATGACGCGGACGAAGGCCGTGCTCATGGACATCGAGGCCAATCTCTTCACCCGCGCCCAGGTCTCGCGCTTCGGCATCGCGCCCGTCACTTCGATGTACTGGTATTCCGAGACGGAAAAGCCGACCGCGATCGACTGGCGCCCGGAGGTGCATGATTCGGACGGGCTCGAAATGTGGTCCGGGAGCGGCGAGCGCCTCTGGCGGCCGCTCAACAACCCGCCGCACATCATGATCTCGGCCTTTTCCGACAACAATCCGCGCGGCTTCGGCCTGATGCAGCGCGACCGGGTGTTCGATCACTATCTCGACGGAGTTTACTACGATCGCCGGCCGAGCCTCTGGGTCGAGCCGCTTCCGGACGCGAGCGGCCAGGGCTGGGGCAAGGGCTCCATCCAGCTCTGCGAGATTCCGACCGACGACGAGATCCACGATAATGTCGTGGCGATGTGGGTGCCCGCCGAACCCGTGCCGGCAGGCGCCGAGCTTCAGCTCCGCTACAAGCTCTATTGGGTCGCGAACTCCCCTTTTCCGTCCGACCTCGCCATCGTCGTGGCGACCCGGCTCGGACGCGGCGGCCAGCCCGGCCAGCCCCGGCCCAAGGGCGTGCGAAAGATCATGGTCGAGTGGCTTGGCGAGCCGCTGAAAAAGCTTCCTTTCGGCGCGATCCCGGAGCTTGTCGTCTCGACGTCG
The DNA here is from genome assembly GCA_963741845.1 of uncultured Alphaproteobacteria bacterium. Classification (GTDB taxonomy): domain Bacteria; phylum Pseudomonadota; class Alphaproteobacteria; order Rhizobiales; family Beijerinckiaceae; genus Roseiarcus. The sequence continues at coordinate 119,156 of CAVUJV010000010.1, read as the reverse complement.
CGCGGCAGGTTCGGACCCTATCAGATGGTCGAGGCGGTGCCCGACGGCGTGCCGGGCCATTGGCGAGCCCAGTTCGACCTGATCGTCGAGGGAACCGATCCGGTGGAGCTCCGCGCTTTCCTGAAGTCGGGCGACAAGACGCTTACGGAAACGTGGATGTTCCAGTACCACCCCTTCGTAAGCCCGACCTCGCCCTATTGAGCTTCATCGACCTGCTGACCAGCGACCAATCGTCGCGCGTCTGCTGACGCTCGCCTGATCTTGCCCTGTTGTTGACGCCGTCCGCGCCACTGCGCCGCATTGACGCCCTGCGTCCCCTGTCGTTCCATCGCTGCGCATGGGAACGCCGGGAGACGCCATGTTCGAGGTCAGAATTCATGGCCGCGGCGGTCAGGGCGTCGTGACCGCCGCCGAGATGCTGTCGGTCGCCGCCTTTCTGGAAGGCAAGCATGCTCAGGCGTTTCCGAGCTTCGGCTCGGAGCGCATGGGCGCGCCGGTCGTCGCCTTCTGCCGCATCGCGGACAGCGAAATCCGCGTCCGGGAGCCCATCCAGACGCCGGACGCGGTGATCGTCCAGGATCCGACCCTGTTCAGGGCGCTCGACGTGACGGAGGGGCTGAAGCCCGACGGCTATCTCATCGTCAACACGGCGCGAAGCCTTTCCGAACTCCCCCTCGGCGGGCTCGTCGAGCGGCTGCCGCCCGGACATGTTATAAGCGTGCCGGCGACGGAGCTCGCCATGAAGTTCATCAATCGCCCCGCTCCCAATACCGCGCTCCTCGGCGCGTTCGCCGCCGAGGTCGGGACCGTCTCCCTCGACAGCGTCCTCGAGGCGATCCGCCGCGCTTTTCCGGGAAAGGTCGGAGAAGCGAATGTCGAGACGGCCAGGGCGGCCTACGCGCTCATCCGCCAGAAGCCCGCAGCCTGAAGGAAGGCGCCGATGCTCGAACAGATCGAAGGCTCGAAAGCGATGGCGCGGACCATCGCGCTCTGCCGGCCGCAGGTCGTCTGCGCCTATCCGATCACCCCGCAGACCCATATCGTCGAAGGGCGTGGGCGAACTCGTCCGGACCGGCGCGCTTGAGAATTGCGAGTTCATCAACGTCGAAAGCGAGTTCGCCGCGCTGTCTGTCGCGATCGGCGCCTCGGCCGCGGGCGCGCGCGCCTATACCGCAACCGCAAGCCAGGGCCTGCTGTTCATGGCCGAAGCCGTCTACAACGCCGCCGGCCTCGGCCTGCCGATCGTGATGACGCTCGGAAACCGGGCGATCGGCGCGCCCATCAACATCTGGAACGACCATTCCGACGCGATGGCGCTGCGCGAGTCAGGCTGGATTCAACTCTTCGCCGAAACGAATCAGGAGGCGGCCGACCTGCATGTCATCGCCTTCCGGCTCGCCGAGGCGCTGTCGGTCCCGACGATGGTGTGCGTCGACGGCTTCATCCTCACGCACGCCGTCGAGCGGGTCGATATTCCCGACCAGGCCCAGGTCGACGCGTTTCTGCCGCCCTACGAGCCCATGCAGAGCCTCGATCCCGCCGATCCGATCTCCATCGGCGCGATGGTCGGGCCGGACGCCTTCACCGAGGTCCGCTACCTGCAATATTTCAAGCAGCGCGACGCGCTCGGACTGATCGAGAGCCTCGCCGGCGAATTCGAGGATCGCTTCGGGCGCAAGTCTGGCGGTCTCCTGAGGACCTACAGGCCTGAGGACGCCGAGACCCTCGTCGTCGCGATGGGCTCGATCAACGGCACGGCCAAGGACGTGATCGACGAGATGCGCGCCGACGGCATCGCGATCGGTCTCGTGACGCTCGTCGCTTTCCGGCCCCTGCCCGCCGACGCCTTGCGTCATGCGCTCGCTCGCGCCAATGACGTCATTGTGCTGGATCGCGCGGTCGACGTCGGCATGGGCGGTCCGCTCGCGAGCAACGTCGACATCGCGCTCCGCGGGCTTCCGGACCCTCCGGCGATGCATTCGGCGGTGGTCGGTCTCGGCGGCCGGCCGGTTCCCAAGGCTTCGCTGCATCGTCTTTTCCGTCAGGCGATCATCCAGCCTTGGGAAGGGACCCATTTCCTCGACCTCAACGAGCGTGTCGTGGCGCGGGAGCTGCACCGCCGCGGCAAGGCGCGGCGCGCCGGGCCCGCCGCGGAAGGCGTTCTCATCGAGCTTGAGAAGGAACGCGTCGAGAAATTTGCAGGAAGCACGCAATGAACGAGGTCCAGAAGCTCAAGTTCTACCAGAAGGGCACGCTGACCGTCGGCAATCGTCTGGTCGACGAGGGCGAGCGAAATGTTCAGGCGAGCCTCGACCGCTCCAATTCGCTGACGTCGGGACACCGCGCCTGCCAGGGCTGCGGAGAGGCGCTGGGCGCGCGCTATGCGATCGACGCGGCGATGCGCGCGACCGACCGGAACCTCATCGCCGTGAACGCGACCGGCTGCCTCGAAGTGTTCACGACGCCCTATCCGGAGACCTCCTGGCAGATCCCGTGGATGCATTCGCTGTTCGGCAACGCGGCGGCGGTCGCGACCGGAGTCGCGGCGGCGATGCGCGTCCTCGGGCGGGAGAGCACGCGCGTCATCGCGCAGGGCGGCGACGGCGGCACGACCGACATCGGCTTCGGCTGCCTCAGCGGCATGTTCGAGCGCAACGACGACGTGCTCTACATCTGCTACGACAACGAAGGCTACATGAACACCGGCGTGCAGCGCTCCTCCGCGACGCCGCCAACCGCGCGCACCGCGACCACGCCTGCGGTGGGCAAGGAGCCGGGCAACGTCTTCGGCACGGGCAAGTTCACGCCGAAGATCGCGGTGGCTCACGACATTCCCTTTGTCGCGACCGCGAGCGTCGCCGACCTGCACGATCTGGAGGCCAAGGTCACGAAGGCGATGGCCATGCGGGGCGCGCGCTACATCCAGATCAATGTCCCCTGCCCGCTCGGCTGGGGCGTCGGCGCCGCAGCACACGATCAAGCTCGCGCGGCTCGCGATCGAGACCGGGCTCTTTCCGATCTTCGAGGCCGAGCGCGGCTACATCACGCATGTGCGGAAGATCCGGCGCGCGACGCCGGTCGCCGAATATCTGATGCTTCAGCGCCGCTTCGCGCATCTCTTCCGCGACGGCGTCGAGGACCCGCGTGTGGCGAAGCTGCAAGCGGTCGCGGACCGCAACATCAGGGACTACGGGCTTCTCGAGGCGGAGGGCTGACGTGAAACATCCCTTCGCCATCACGCTCGACGTCGGCACGAGCAAACTGAACCACACCGGCTCCTGGCGCACGCAACGGCCGATCTATGTCGACCGGCTGCCGCCCTGCAATGTGGCCTGTCCGGCGGGCGAGGACATTCAGGGATGGCTGAGCCACGCGGAGGCGGGCGAATACGAAGCCGCGTGGCGGAAACTCACGGAGGACAATCCGCTGCCGGCGGTCATGGGCCGGGTCTGCTATCATCCGTGCGAGACGGCCTGCAACCGCGTTCAGATCGACGAGGCGGTCGGCATCAATTCCGTCGAGCGGTTCCTCGGCGATGCCGCGATCGCGAGGGGCTGGGCGTTCGCCGCGCCGCGCGAGGAGACGGGCAAGCGCGTGCTCGTCGTCGGCGCGGGTCCCGCGGGCCTCTCGGCGGCCTATCATCTCCGCCGGCTCGGCCATTCCGTGACGATCCGCGAGGCCGGGCCGCTCCCCGGCGGCATGATGCGCTTCGGCATCCCCAAATACCGGCTGCCGCGCGACGTGCTCGACGCCGAGGTCAGGCGCATCGCGGACATGGGGGTGAAGATCGTCCTGAACGCGAAGGTCGACGACATCGAGGCGACGATGCGCGAAGGCGGCTACGACGCCGTCTTTCTCGCGGTCGGCGCCCATATCGCGAGGCGCGCCTATATCCCGGCCGGCGGCGCCGCGAAGATCCTCGACGCCGTCAGCCTGCTGCGCTCCATGGAGGGCGAGACGCCGCCTCTTCTGGGGCGGAAGGTCGTGATCTATGGCGGAGGCAACACGGCGCTCGACGCGGCCCGCACCGCGCGGCGTCTCGGCGCCGACGAAGCGATCATCGTCTATCGCCGCACGCGCGAAAAGATGCCCGCCCATGATTTCGAGCTTGAGGAGGCGCTGCAGGAAGGCGTCTCGATGAAATGGCTCTCGACCATCAAGTCGGTCGAGGGCGGCTCGATGACGATCGAGAAGATGGCGCTCGACGAAAAGGGCTTTCCGCAGCCGACCGGAGAATACGAGACGCTGGAGGCCGATTCCCTCGTCCTGGCGCTTGGACAGGACGTCGACCTGTCGCTTCTGAACAACGCCCCGGGCGTCGTCATCGAGAACGGCGTGGTCAAGGTCGGCGCCGACATGATGACCGGCCGCAGAGGCGTGTTCGCGGGAGGCGACATGGCGCCCTCCGAGCGCACGGTCACCGTCGCGGTGGGTCATGGCAAGAAAGCCGCGCGCTGCGTGGACGCGTATCTCAGGGGCGAGACCTACGCGGCCGGGCCGAAGCATGGGCTCGCGAGCTTCGACCGCCTCAACGCCTGGTATTACGAGGACGCGCCGGTCACGGTGAGGCCGATGATCGAGGCGGCGCGGCGGGTCCAGAACTTCGAGGAGGTGGTCGGCGGTCTCGACGAGACCAACGCCCTCTACGAGGCGCGCCGATGCCTCTCCTGCGGCAATTGCTTCGAATGCGACAATTGCTATGGCGTCTGCCCGGATAACGCGGTCATCAAGCTCGGGCCGGGCAATCGCTTCCGGTTCGACTACGATTATTGCAAGGGCTGCGGCCTCTGCGCCGAGGAATGTCCGTGCGGCGCGATCGAGATGATCCCCAAATCCATTTGAGCGCGGCCGCGCGCCGCTGCTCACCCCGCCGAGCGCCGCGCCCAGCGCCAGATCGCCCATTGGCGCCGGAGCGGCGAGGCGCGGCGGGCCGGGGCGAAGGGATCGGAAGCCGTCCGGTCGAGCGCGTCGAGGTCGAGCCTGAGCGCGCCGAGCGGGATGAAGGCCGGGCGGATGCTCGGCCGGCGCGCCTCCGAGCCGGGCTTCCGCTTCCGCGAGCTTGTCGCGCGCGAGCGCGCGCAATTCCGCGCAGGCGGCGACGACGCCGGGCGAGGCGCGGCGGCTGTCGAAATCGGAGAGGCTCGCGCCATGCCTCTGGGCGACATCGACGGGAAACAGCGTCGCCGCCGCTCCCGCCCTTGCGGGGAGATCGAGCAGCATGCGCGTCAGCGCGAGCGCCATCCCGGCCGGGACATGCGCGGCGGAGGCGTCGGCCTCGCGGCCGCCCGCGGCGATCCGCGCCGCCAGACGCAGGCGCGCGCCCTCGCTTTCGTCCGCGTAGGCGGCGAAGGCGTGGAGCGTGAAATCCTCCTGCGGCGCAAGCTCCTGAAGCCGCGCGTCGATCATCGCCTCGATGTCGGCGAAGGGCAGCGAGAAGGCTTCGACGGCTGCGCCGAGCGCCAGAGTGACGGGATCGCCCGCCGCCTGTTCGGGGCGCTCGCCGCTGAGCGCCTCGCGCCGCCAGGCGAGCCGCATCGCCGCCAGATTGGGGTCGCGCGCGCGAAGGCGCGCCTGGCGCAGTTCGTGATCGAAGGCGGCAAGCGCGATCAGCGCGTCGCGGCGGGAAGGCGCGGCATAGAGCGCGCCGAGCCATTCGTCGCGCGCGTGTTCGCGCACGAGCGCGGCGCAATAGGCGTTGGCTTCCTGAAGCGCGCCGGCTGCGCTCACGGCGCGGCGATGAGCGCCGCGGCGACGCGGCGGCCTTCGTCCTGCATCACGTTATAGATGCGCAGCGCGGGTCCCGTCGCCATCGCCTCGAAGCGCAGGGACGCCTCGCGCAGCGCGGCTTTGAGCGTCGGGAGAAGCGGGACCATCGCGGCTCCGGTTCCGATCGCCAGGAACTCGATCGAGCCCGGCGCGGCGCGGAGCTCCTCGAACAGGGGTGCGAGCGCGGCGGGATCGAGGTCGGCGACGGTCCCGACGGCGAGGCCGCGCACGCCCCTGGGCGTCGCGAGGATCGAGCCGCGATGCTGCATGCCGGCGAAAGCGAAGGCGCCGTTTCCGTGCGCCGCGATCTTGTGGTTGCCCGGCGCGAAGGCGAGCGGCGAGCCAACCGGGATCAAACCTTGACCTTCGAGTCCGCCGCCGCGCCTTCCTCCTTCGCCCTCTCCTTGTCGAAGACGTCGGCGCGCACGCCCATGTAGATCAGCATCGGCGAGCAGATGAAGATCGACGAATAGGTGGCGACGAAAATGCCCCAGATCATCGCGGCCGAGAAGGAGCGGATGACATGGCCGCCGAGGAAGAAGAGCGCGAGCAGCGCCAGGAACACCGTCGTCGCCGTCATGATCGTGCGCGGCAGAACCGCATTCACCGACATGTCGACAATCTCCGCCGTCGACAGACGCTTGTACTTGCGCATCATCTCGCGGATGCGGTCGAGCACGACGACGGTCTCGTTCAGCGAGTAGCCGACGATGGTCAGGATCGCCGCGATCGAGGTCTGGTTGAATTCGAGCTGCGTCACGCAGAAGAAGCCGACCGTCAGCAGGAGGTCGTGCATCGTGCCGATGATCGCGCCGACCGCGAACTGCCACTCGAAGCGGAACCACAGATAGGTCAGGACCGCGAGGATCGCGACCACCACGCCGAGCGTTCCGCTCTGCACGAGCTCCGAGGAGACGCTCGGGCCGACCGAATCGACGCTGCGGAATTCGAAGTCGTTCGAGAAGGCCTGGCGCAGCTTCGCGACCGCCGTCTGCTCGCCCTGATTGCCGCCGGGCTGCTCGTTGATGCGCAGGATCACCTCGGCGCCGCGGCCGATCTGCTGCACCTCGACCGGCCCGAGCCCGAGGCTTTCCGCCTTGGCGCGGAAGTCCGCCATGTGAAGCTCGCCGCTCTTGGCGAGCAGGTCCACCTGCGTGCCGCCCGCGAAGTCGATACCGAAGTTCATGCCCACGAACAGGAACATCAGGACCGAGACGATCGAGAGAACGGCCGACAGCGGATAGCTCACGCGGCGGAACCGCATGAAGCCGAATTTGGTGTTTTCGGGCGCGAGGCGGAGAAGCCTCATGCCGAACAGACCGCGGGGCGGCGAGGCAGGCGCGTTCATATCGGGATCCTCGTGGGCCGCGCGCGCCGGTACCACAGCGCGATCATCATGCGGGTCATCGTCACGGCGGTGACGATGGAGGTGATGATGCCCAGCCCCAGCGACACGGCGAAGCCGCGCACCGCGCCCGACCCGAACAGGTAGAGGATGAGCGCGGCCACGAACATCGTGACGTTCGAATCGACGATGGTGGCGAAGGCGCGCTTGAAGCCGGCGTCGAGCGAGGACAGGACCGAGCGGCCCATGTGCGCCTCTTCGCGGATGCGCTCGTAGATCAGCACGTTCGAAATCGACCGCCATGCCGATGGTGAAGACGATGCCCGCGATGCCGGGCAGCGTCAGCGTCGCGCCGAGGAGCACCATCGAGGCGAAGATCAGCAGGATGTGGACGGCGAGCGCGAGGTCGGCGAAGACGCCGAAGACGCCGTAGGTCGTGATCATGTAGATGATGACGAGGATGCCGCCGACATAGGCCGCGCGCTTGCCCGCGTCGATCGAGTCCTGTCCGAGGCCGGGGCCGACGGTGCGCTCCTCGACGACGGTGAGCTTGGCGGGGAGCGCGCCGGCGCGCAGGAGGATCGCGAGATTGTTCGCCTCGTCCACCGAGAAATTGCCGGTGATGACGCCCGTGCCGCCCGTGATCGGGGAGCGGATGACGGGAGCGGAAATGACCTTGCCGTCGAGCACGATGGCGAAGGGCCGGCCGACGTTCTCGGTCGTCACCTGGCCGAATTTCTGACCGCCGCGCAGGTTGAAGCGGAAGGTGACGTCGGGCTCCCCGGTCTGCTGGTCGAAGCTCTGCTGCGCGTCCACGAGATCGGCGCCGTCCACCATGACGCGCTTCTGCACCTTCAGCGTGCCCACGCCTTTCTGCATCGACAGTTCCTCCACCTCGTTCGGCGGGTCGCCCGGATCGGCGACGAGGCGGAATTCGAGCTTGGCGGTCTGGCCGATGATCTCCTTGAGCTTTGTCGTGTCCTGAAGGCCCGGCACCTGCACGAGAACGCGGTTGACGCCCTGCTGCTGGATCATCGTCTCCTTGGTGCCCATCGCGTTGACGCGGCGGTTGAGCACCTCGATCGACTGCGACACGGCGTGGCGCACCTTGTCGGCGACAGCGGCGTCGGTGAGCGTCAGCTGCACGCCCGCGTCGGTCTGGGTCACGTCGAGGGTGCGCCCGTTGCCGCCGGCGAGCGGGCCGCCGATCGGCTGGCTCAGACTCTGGAGGAGACCATAGGCCTTGCTGCGCTCGGCCGGGTCGGCGATGCGCACGAGCACGCCGCGCGGCTGGGTCGCGATGCCGCCCGAAAGCGCGATCTTCCCCTCGCGCATTTTCTGACGCACGTCGTCCCGCAGGGCCTCGACCTGGGACTTGACGACCGAAGCCTCGTCCACCTGCATCAGCATATGGGCGCCGCCCTGCAGATCGAGGCCGAGGACGATATGGCGGAGGGGGATGAAGCCCGGCAACCGCGCGGCCAGCGCCTCAACCGCGGGGGCGGGAAAGAAACTCGGGATGACGAGCAGGATGGCCGCGACGACAAGCGCGATGACGGAGGCCAGTTTCCACGGGGCGAAGCGAAGCATCGGACTTTCTTAAGGAATTCGAGCGGCGGCGCGAGGGCCGGCTCAGGCGTTCGAGGCGTCCTTCTTGGCGGGCGTCTTGACGGCGGCGGGGGGCGGCGGCGCGTCCTTGGCCGAATCGCCCTTCGAGCGCACTTCCGCGATGCCCGACCGCGCGAGCCGCACCCGCACGTTGGGCGCAAGCTCCAACTCGACCTCGCTCTCGTCGACGGATTTGGTGACCTTGCCGATGAGACCGCCCGTCGTGACGACCGTATCGCCGCGCCGCGCCGACTGCACCATCTGGCGCTGCTCCTTCGCGCGCTTCTGCTGGGGGCGCCAGAGCACGAAGTAGACGATGGCGATCATGGCCACGATCGGCACGAGCTGCGCCAGAGTCTCCATCGATCCCGCAGAGACGACGCCGCCGGTCTGGGCATAGGCTTCGGAAATGAACACGGGCAAAGGCTCCAGCGACGCGAAATCCGCGCCGGTTCTAGGGGGGCAGACGAAAGGGCGTGCTTATATAGCCGCCGTTCCGGCGAAAGCAACGCCGCGGGCGTGGCGGAATTTTGCCGCGGCGCCCGGACCGACCCTCGCGCGATGGATTGCCGGCCGCGACGCAGCCGGCGCGGCTTGCGCGCATTCCGGCGCGCATTCCGGATTGCGTACGCGATCGGCCAAGCCTTTCATATGCCGGCAGTTTCATCAGGTTGCACTGCAAAGGTGGCTTGATGCGGTGCAATATCCGTGTTAGCGAACAGCCGTCCAGACGAGGAGGCGACGGGGGGGTCCGTCAGCAATCGCGGATGGAGGTCCAATGAAACAGATCATGGTTCTATCCGCCGCCGGTGTCGGCGTGATTGGTCTCTGGAGCGCGTCCGTGTCTTCGGATCCGAGAGGTTGGGTCCTGGCCCTCGCGGGCATCGCGGGGGCCGGCTTGATCAGCCGGCCGAAGACGAAGCCTTCCATGGACGTCGAAGACTAAGGCAAATGGGGTCGTCCGCTTCCGGCGGGCGGCCCCTTTTGCCGTTTTGCCCTGCTTCCGCGAAACTTGCGGCGCATTGACATCTCGCCTTCCTCTCCCGTAAAAGCCCGCCTTCGTCAGGTTCAGACCTCGTCGATCAAGCCGACTGTCCCTTGAGGCCAGCGGTCCCCGTCCGGCAGCGCGTCGCGCCCCCGGGCGTGATTGGCGCTGGGAAGACAGTAGGCGAATTGGCAGTAGGCAGTCGGGCGTTCGCGCCCATATCTCTTTGCCGACTCGCCCACTCGCCGACTCGCACTCAAGGAGCAACGCATGTTCGAGAGCCTTTCCGAAAAGCTCTCCGGCATATTGGACAAGCTCACCGGCCGCGGCGCCCTCTCGGAGGAGGACGTCAACGCCGCGATGCGCGAGGTGCGCCGGGCGCTGCTCGAGGCGGACGTCGCGCTCGAAGTCGTGCGCTCCTTCGTCGACCGCACCCGCACCCGGGCCGTCGGCGCCGCCGTCATCAAGTCGGTCAAGCCCGGCCAGATGGTGGTCAAGATCGTCCATGATTCGCTGGTCGAGACGCTCGGCGGCGAATCGCAGGCGATCGACCTCAACGCGCCCGCTCCCGTCGCGATCATGCTCGTCGGCCTCCAGGGCGCGGGCAAGACGACGACCGCCGCCAAGATCGCGAAGCGCCTGACGGAGCGCGACCGGCGCCGCGTGCTGATGGCCTCGCTCGACGTCAAGCGTCCCGCCGCGCAGGAACAGCTCGCGATCCTCGGGAGCCAGGTCGGCGTCGACACGCTGCCCATCATTCCCGGGCAGGACCCGGTCGACATCGCCCGGCGCGCCGAGCAGGCCGCCCGCCTGCAGGGCTACGACGTCGTCATCCTCGACACCGCCGGCCGCACGCATATCGACGAGCCGCTCATGCAGGAGATGGCGGACATCCGCGACGTCGCGAGGCCGCACGAGGTGCTGCTCGTCGCCGACGCGCTGACCGGACAGGATGCGGTCAATCTCGCCCGCAACTTCAACGAGCGGGTCGGCCTCACCGGCATCGTCCTCACCCGCATGGACGGCGACGGGCGCGGCGGCGCCGCGCTCTCCATGCGCGCCGTCACCGGCAAGCCGATCAAGCTGCTCGGCGTCGGCGAGAAGATGGACGCGATCGAGGATTTCCATCCCGCGCGCCTCGCCGACCGCATCCTCGGCATGGGCGACATCGTCAGCCTCGTCGAGAAGGCGGCGCAGACCATCGACGCGGCGCAGGCGGCGAAGATGGCCGAGAAGATGCGCAAGGGCGTCTTCGACCTCAACGACCTCTCCGAACAGCTCGCGCAGATCGAAAAGCTCGGCGGCATGGGCGGCATCATGGGCATGCTGCCGGGCGTCGCCAAGATGAAGGAGCAGCTCGCCGGCGCGAATTTCGACGACAAGTTCGTCAAGCGTCAGCGCGCGATCATCTCGTCCATGACGCCGTTGGAGCGGCGGAATCCGGACATCCTCAAGGCCTCGCGCAAGAAGCGCATCGCCGCGGGCTCGGGCGTCGGCGTCGAGCACGTCAACCGCCTTCTCAAGCAGCACCGCCAGATGGCGGACATGATGAAGATGATGGGCGGCGCCGCGGGCGGCAAGCGCGGCATGATGGGCAAGCTCGGGCAGATGATGGGGCTCGGGAACATGCCGATGCCGAGCCCCGAGCAGATCGAGGCGCTGCAGAAGCAGGCCGGCGGGGCGCTCCCGCCCGGTGCGCCGGGCGCGCCCGGCATTCCTTCCGCGCCGCCGCCCGGCGCCTTCAACCTGCCGCCCCAGTTCCCCGGCCTCGGCTCGGGCGGGCCGAAGCTGCCGGGCCTCGGCGGCGGCTTCAATCCGTTCGGGGGGAAGAAGAAGTGAATTCCCCTTCTCCCGCGAGCGGGAGAAGGGCGCCAACCGTCAATATGAACTGAAACGCATCCAAGTCTGAAAGGAAGAAACCCATGTCTCTGAAAATCCGCCTGTCGCGCGGCGGCGCGAAGAAGCGTCCCTTCTACCGCATCGTCGTCGCCGACGCCCGCATGCCCCGCGACGGCCGCTTCGTCGAGAAGATCGGCACCTTCGATCCGCTGAAGGCCAAGGACGCTGCCGACCGCGTCGTGCTCGACCAGGAGAAGGCCAAGGCCTGGCTCGCCAAGGGCGCCCAGCCGACCGACCGCGTGCTGCGCATCCTCGACGGCCTCGGCCTCGCCAAGCGCGAAGCGCACAACAATCCCGAGAAGGCCAAGCCCAAGAAGAAGGCTCAGGAGCGCGCCGCCGCGGCCGAAGCCGCCGCCGCCAAGGCCGCCGAAGCGGCGGCCTGACGCGGGACTGCCCGGATTGGACGCGGATCGCCTCGTTCGGATGGGCGTGTTCGGCGCGCCCCATGGCGTGAAGGGCGAGATCCGCGTCAAGTCCTACGCCGGCGCGCCCGAGGCCATCGCCGCCTACGGGCCGCTGACGGATTCTGACCGCAAGCGCGTCTTCGCCTTCGAGCGGCTGCGGCCGCTCAAGGACGACATGCTGGTCGTCAAGCTCGCCGGCGTCACGACCCGCGAGGCGGCGGAGGCGCTCACCGGCGTCGAAATCTTCGCGAGGCGGGGCCAACTGCCCCCGCCGAGCGAGGACGAATTCTACTGGGCCGACCTCGTCGGCCTCGAAGCCGTGACGCGCGAGGGGCTGAGCCTCGGGCGGGTCGCGGCCCTGTCCAACCATGGCGCTGGCGACATTCTGGAGATCGCGCCCGCGAACGGCGGGGAGCCGCGGCTCCTGCCCTTCACAAAGGCCGTCGCGCCCGAAATCGACTTCGGCGCGGGACGCATCGTGATCGAGCCGCCTGAGGAGGTCGAGGGCTGAGGCGTTTCGACGCGCGCTCTTGCCGTGCGATCATCAAGCCGCCAATATTCGATCCCAGCTTTTGCGGCGAATGCCCCGGGAGGCCAAAATCACATGACGCATGCCGACGCCGCCGCTCCTCCTCTTACGCCCACCCGCCGCGATTTCCTCTATCTGACGACGGGCGCGGTCGGCGCAGTCGGCGTGGTCGGGCTGGCGTGGCCATTCATCGACCAGATGAACCCGGACGCGGCCACCATCGCCGCCGCGGGTCCGGTCGACATCGACATATCGCAGTTGCAGGAAGGCCAGCGGATCGTCACGCTCTGGGCGGCGCGGCCGGTCTTCGTCGTCCGCCGGCCGAAATCGGCGCTGGACGAACTGAAGGAGCCGAAGCTGCTCAATCAGTTGCGGGACCCCAATTCGGAGGTCTGGCAGCAGCCGACCTACGCGCGCAACTGGAGCCGGTCCCTCAAGCCCGAGTTGCTCGTGCTCGTCGGGATCTGCACCCATCTCGGCTGCGTGCCGCTCTACGAACCGAAGCCCGACCCGACCACGCCCGCGCCGGACTGGCTCGGAGGCTTCTTCTGCCCCTGCCACGGATCGAAATACGATCTGGCGGGCCGCGTCTTCCAGGGCGTGCCCGCGCCCTTCAACCTGCCCGTGCCGCCCTATCATTTCCCCAGCGAAAAGGTCCTGCGCGTCGGGCAGAATCCGCCCGGCGAGACCTACGACTTCAACTCGATCCAGCAGGTGTGAGCCGGTTGCGCCGACGCGCTCGCCGCGCGAGTGACGTTCCCCGGCAAAGGCGCTAAGCGTCGCCGCCATGTTCCGCGCGACGCTGCTGACTCTCTTTCCCGCCATGTTTCCGGGACCGCTCGGGCTGTCGCTCGCGGGCGATGCGCTGGCGCGCGGGCTCTGGTCCATCGAGACGCATGACATCCGCGAGCACGGGCTCGGGCGCCATCGGGCGGTAGACGACACGCCGGCAGGCGGCGGGCCGGGCATGGTGATGCGCGCCGACGTGCTGGCCGCGAGCCTCGACGCTCTCGCTGCGCCCGATGACGTCCGCCCACGCCTGATCATGAGCCCGCGCGGAAGGCCCCTCACGCAGGGCCTCGCGCGCGAATGGGCCGCGGGGCCGGGGCTCGTCATCCTTTGTCCCCGCTTCGAGGGCGTGGACGAGCGGATCATCGAGGCGCGCTCGCTCATCGAAATCTCGATCGGCGACTATGTGCTCTCCGGCGGCGAGATCGCGGCGCTCGCCATTCTCGACGCCTGCGTGCGGCTGATCCCCGGCGTGATGGGCAAGGAGGAATCGGGGCGCGAGGAGAGTTTCGAGTCCGGCCTCCTCGAATATCCGCATTACACGCGCCCGCGCGAATGGGAGGGGCGCGCGATCCCCGACGTGCTGCTCTCCGGCGATCACGCGAAGATCGCCGCCTGGCGGCGCGCCGAAGCCGAGCGCCTGACCCGCGAGCGAAGGCCGGACCTCGCTTCGGAGGAATTCCGCTCATCGAACAGATGATTGCGGAAAATCAGAACTTCCATTACACTTATGCCCATGACGACGGCGGCATGGCGAGGGATGATGTTCGGACGAATCCCGGGCCCGGCGGCGGCGCTGCGGCCAGGCTCCGGGGCGGAGGGGCCCCTGGAAATATCTTAGTCCGAAGGGTTCCCGTAACCCATTGAAAAGTCACGATTCGGACGAGAGAATCCAAGGAAATCCAAGGAAATCCAACCCCTTCCGGGACCCGGAATCGGCTTGGAATCAGAGGGTCGCAAGATTTTCCAAATCGCGCGGCCTGCGTCCCTCAGCGCCAGTCCTCGATCATCATCCGCGAGCCCTTCTCGGCGATCATGAGGGTCGGCGTGTTGGTGTTGCCCGAGGTGATGGTCGGCATCACGGAGGCGTCGACGACCCGCAGCCGTTCGAGCCCCATGACGCGAAGCCGCTCGTCCACGACTGCGGACCGGTCGGAAGGCAGGCCCATCTTCGCCGTTCCGACGGGATGGAAGATCGTGGTGCCGATGTCGCCCGCCGCGCGGGCAAGTTCGGCGTCGCTGTCGCCGACCTTCGGCCCCGGCAGGATCTCCTCGGGGCGGAAGCGCGCGAGCGCCTTCTGGCGCATCAGGCGCCGCGTGAGCCGGATCGCGTCGGCGGCGACGTTCCGGTCGTCTTCGGTCGCGAGATAGTTCGGGGCGATGATCGGCTTCTCGGCCGGGTCGGCAGAGCGCAGCCGCACCTCGCCCCGCGAGGAGGGACGCAGATTGCAGCCGGATACGGTGATCGCGGGGAAACGGTGCAGCGGGTCGCCGAACTTGTCGAGCGACAGCGGCTGGACGTGGAACTCGATGTTGGGTCGCTCGTATGCGGGCGCCGAGGTCGTGAAGACGCCAAGCTGCGACGGCGCCATGGTCAGCGGTCCCCTGCGGAAGAGCGCATATTCCGCGCCCATCCAGGCGCGGCCCATGAGGGAGTGATAGGTCTCGTTCAGGGTCTTTGCGCCCTCGACCTTGTAGATCGCGCGCTGCTGCAGATGGTCCTGCAGGTTCCGCCCGACGCCGGGATGATCGAGCACGGTCTCGATCCCGAGCGGCGCCAGCCATTCGCCCGGACCCACGCCCGAGAGTTGCAGGATCTGCACCGAGCCGATCGAGCCCGCGCATAAGATCACCTCGCCCCGGGCGCGCGCCTCCCGCACGCGGTCGCCCTGCCGGAAGCGGACGCCGGACGCCCTTCGCCCCTCGAACAGGATGCGTTCGGTGAGCGCGTTCGTCTCCAGCCGCAGATTCGGCCGGCCGAGCACGGGCTTCAGGAAGGCGCGCGCCGCCGACCACCGGACGCCGCGCTTCTGGTTCACGTGGAAATAGCCGACCCCGAAATTGTCGCCGGTGTTGAAATCCGGCGTCGCCGGAACGCCCATCTCGACGGCGGCGTCGCGCACGGCGTCGAGCACGTCCCAGCGCAGGCGCGGCTCCTCGACCCGCCATTCCCCGCCCTTCGCGTGATGCTCGGTGTCGCCGAGGAAATGATCGTCAAGGGAGCGGAAGATCGCGAACACCTCGTCCGACCCCCAGCCATTGAGCCCGAGCTGGCGCCAGTGGTCGTAGTCGGCGCGCTGGCCGCGCATCGAGATCATGGCGTTGATCGCCGAGGAGCCGCCGATCACCTTGCCGCGTGGGTAGTGGAGGGAGCGGCCGTTGAGGCCGGGCTCCTTCTCGGTCTCGAACATCCAGTCCGAGCGCGGATTGCCGATGGCGAAAAGGTAGCCGACCGGAATGTGGAACCAGATCCAGTTGTCGCGCCCTCCGGCTTCCAGCAGCAGGACGCGGCGGTTGGGATCGGCCGAGAGGCGGTTGGCGACGACGCAGCCGGCCGAGCCCGCGCCGACGACGATCGCGTCATATTCGCCCTCGAGGGCCTCCGCGGAGCTCATGGCGTTTCATTCCGGCTCATATTCCTGCCGCCCTTCATCGCTGGCGACGCGGCGTTGCGCAAGCCGGGCGCAGACCCCGCCCAGCCGTTTGGACCGAAGCCGCAAAAAATGGAATCGACATTTTCTTGCCGAACAGTGCGACGGGCCCAATAATCTCCGATGTCCGAACGATGGAGCCTGTCGTACATTTGTTCGTGCGGGACTTTGCGGTCTTGCCGAGGTTTTGAATTGGCTTTCCGCCGCTGCGAAACAGCCCGCGGAGCCCAGCGGTCTCTTGAGCAGGAAGGACGCGGAGCATGAAGGTCGGCTTTATCGGACTTGGGCAGATGGGCGCGGCCATGGCTGCGAATCTGGCCAAAGCCGGACATCAGGTGAGGGTCTGGAACCGCAGCCGGTCGAAGGCCGAGCCGCTCGCGAAGGAGGGCGCCTCGATCGCCGCGAATGTCCGTGAGGCCTGCGAGGGGGCCGACGCGGTCTTCACCATGCTGGCCGATGACGCAGCGGCGCGCGGCGTGGTCTTCGAGAAGGGCGGCGTCCTCGAAGCGCTGCCGAAGGGCGCCGCGCACATCTCGTCAAGCACGATCAGCGTGGCGCTCGCGGAAGAATTCGCGGCGGCGCACGCCAGGGCGGGTCAGACTTACGTGTCCGCGCCCGTGTTCGGTCGGCCGGAGGCTGCCGCGGCGGCCAAGCTTTTCGTCGTCGCCGCCGGAGCGCCCAAGGCCGTCGAGGCGGTCAGGCCTTTGCTCGACGCGATCGGGCAGCGGACTTTCTTTGTCTCCGAGGACCCAAAGGCCGCCAATATCGTGAAGCTCAGCGGCAACTTTCTCATCGCCTGCGTTATCGAATTGCTTGGCGAAGCGATGGCGCTCGTCGGCAAGGCCGGCGTCGACCCGAAAGACTACCTCGAAATCCTGACCTCGACCCTGTTCACCGCCCCGGTCTACAAAACCTATGGCGGCCTGATCGCTGAGCGAAAGTTCGAGCCGGCGGGCTTCGCCGCGCCGCTCGGCCAGAAGGACATCCGCCTCGCGCTCGCCGCCGCCGAAACGCTCAAGGTCCCGCTGCCGATCGCGAGCCTCCTGCGCGACCGTTTCCTGACGCTGATCGCCTCGGGGGGCGAACGGCTCGACTGGTCGGCGATCGGCGCCCTGGCGGCGCGGGACGCCGGCATGGACGTCCTCTCCGATCTCGGCCGGAAGTGAGGGGCGGAAGCGGCCCGCCGAATGTCAACGCGATGACCGAAAAGAACGAACCATGAAACTTCTCGCTTGCGCACGAGAACAAACCATGCACTAATGTCGTCCATGGGCGTAAGGAGGCCGCTGTTGCGGATCGGACCCGGCCCGTGAGAGAAGGGTGACGACGATGAGCCAGCCAATTCTTCGCGTGGTGGAAGGGACAAGCGTGGACAAGACAAAGGCGCTCGACGCCGCCCTGTCACAAATCGAACGCGCGTTCGGAAAAGGTTCGATCATGCGGCTGGGCAAAAACCAGCCCGCCGCCGAAATTGAGACGGTTTCGACCGGGTCGCTCGGACTCGACATTGCCCTGGGCGTCGGTGGCCTGCCCCGCGGCCGGGTCGTCGAGATTTACGGTCCCGAATCCTCCGGCAAGACGACCCTGACCCTGCACGTGATCGCGGAAGCGCAGAAGAACGGCGGAGTCTGTGCGTTCGTGGACGCCGAACACGCGCTCGACCCGGTTTACGCAAGGAAGCTTGGCGTCAATCTCAACGACCTCCTGATCTCCCAGCCGGACACCGGCGAGCAGGCGCTCGAAATCACCGATACGCTCGTGCGATCCGGCGCGATCGACGTTCTGGTGATCGATTCCGTGGCGGCCCTGACCCCAAGAGCCGAGATTGAAGGCGAAATGGGCGACTCCCAGCCGGGTCTGCAGGCGCGGCTTATGAGTCAGGCGCTGCGCAAGCTGACCTCCTCGATCTCGCGCTCCAACACGATGGTCATCTTTATCAACCAGATCCGGATGAAGATTGGCGTCATGTACGGCTCTCCAGAAACGACGACGGGGGGCAACGCGCTGAAATTCTACGCGTCCGTGCGGCTCGACATCCGCCGCATCGGAGCAATCAAGGACCGCGATCAGGTTGTCGGCAACCAGACCCGGGTGAAGGTCGTCAAGAACAAGGTCGCGCCGCCATTCAAGCAGGTCGAATTCGACATCATGTATGGCGAAGGCGTTTCAAAGGTTGGCGAACTTGTTGACCTGGGCGTGAAGGCCGGCGTGGTCGAAAAGTCCGGCGCCTGGTTCTCGTTCGACAGCGTTCGGCTTGGACAGGGTCGCGAAAACGCCAAGGCTTACCTCAAGGCCAATCCCGAAACGGCCGACCGGATCGAGCACGCAATCCGCGAGAACGCCGGGCTGGTCGCCGACCGCATTCTTGAGAATGCCGGGCCTTCCGATGAGGACAACGCCGAAGACTGACGGTTCCTTTGGACGGATCTTGCCTCGTCCCGCTCAAAGGATCTGTCCATCCGCCAGGGAATCTTCCGGATCGGTTCGTTCGTCCTTGAGGGGCGCGAGGGCGGTCGCCTTCGCGCCCCTTTCGCCGCTTGAGGCTCTCCCGGATCAAATGATTTGGGCGTTGCGGCGCGCATTCGGTTGCCGGGGGTGGCGATCCAACGGAAGGGGGCGGGACGCCTGTTCAGCGATTCCGGTTGGCGCCCGGTTCGGCGGTGTTCTAGAAGCGGGCTTTCAGAATCCAAGCCAAGGCTTTCGCGTTCATGACCGGCGTAAACGAGATCCGCTCCAACTTCCTGCAATTCTTCGCCAGGAACGGGCACGAAGTCGTGCCGTCGAGCTCTCTCGTTCCGCGCAACGATCCGACGCTGATGTTCACGAACGCCGGAATGGTGCAGTTCAAGAACGTCTTCACCGGAATCGAGAAGCGGCCTTACGTCCGCGCGGCGACCTCCCAAAAATGCGTTCGCGCGGGGGGCAAGCACAACGACCTCGATAACGTCGGCTACACGGCGCGGCACCATACGTTTTTCGAAATGTTGGGCAACTTTTCCTTCGGCGATTACTTCAAAGAGAATGCGATCGAATATGCCTGGGGCCTGCTGACGCGCGACTTCGGTCTGCCGAAGGAGCGCCTCATGATCACCGTCTATCATGACGACGACGATGCGTTCACCCTGTGGCGCAAGATTTCAGGTCTGCCCGAAAGCAAGATCGTCCGCATCGCGACCAGCGATAACTTCTGGGCGATGGGCGATACCGGTCCCTGCGGACCGTGCTCGGAGATATTCTACGATCATGGCGATCATATACCCGGGGGACCGCCCGGTTCCCCGGACGCTGACGGCGATCGCTTCATCGAGATCTGGAATCTGGTCTTCATGCAGTTCGAGACCCTGCCGGGCGGCGAGCGCATCAACCTTCCGCGACCCTCCATTGATACCGGCATGGGGCTTGAGCGCCTCGCCGCGGTGCTCCAGGGCGTGCATGACAACTACGACATCGATCTCTTCCGCGCCCTCATTCGGGCGAGCGCGGATCTGACCGGCGTCGATCCGGACGGTCCGCAGCGGGCTTCGCATCGCGTGATCGCCGATCATCTGCGCGCCTCGTCCTTCCTTGTCGCCGATGGCGTGCTGCCCTCGAACGAAGGCCGCGGATATGTGCTGCGCCGCATCATGCGCCGCGCCATGCGGCACGCGCAGCTCCTCGGGGCTCGCGATCCGCTCATGTGGCGCCTCGTTCCGGCGCTCGTGCGCGAAATGGGGCAGGCCTACCCGGAACTCCTGCGGGCCGAAGCGCTGATCGCAGAGACCCTAAAGCTCGAAGAGACGCGGTTCCGCACGACTCTCGCCCGCGGCCTGGCCATTCTCGAAGAGGAAACGCGCGCGCTCTCCCCAGGAGGCGCGCTTTCCGGCGAGACCGCGTTCAAGCTTTACGACACATACGGCTTTCCGCTCGATCTCACGCAGGACGCTCTGCGCCAGCGGAATTTGTCCGTCGACGTCGCGGGCTTCGATGTGGCCATGGAGCGGCAGCGCGCGGAGGCGCGGCGCGCCTGGGCCGGTTCGGGCGAAGCCGCGACCGAAGCGGTGTGGTACGCGTTGCGCGAACGGACCGGCGCAACCGACTTCCTCGGATATGATACGGAGACGGCGGAAGGCGTCGTTCGCGCGATCGTGAAGGACGGCGTCGAGGTCGACATTCTGGAGGCGGGCCAGAAGGGCGTGTTGATCCTCAACCAGACGCCGTTCTACGGCGAGTCCGGCGGCCAGGTCGGCGACGTCGGCGAGATTTCCGCCCCCGGCTTTCGCGCCGTCGTCACCGATACCGAGAAGAAGCTCGGCGAGCTCATCGTCCATGACGTTACGATTGTCGAGGGCGCGGCCCGCATCGGTCTTGCGGTCGAGCTGGCCGTCGATCATGCGGCCCGCGCGGCGACGCGCGCCAATCACTCGGCCACGCATATCCTGCATGAGGCGCTGCGCCTCGTGCTTGGCGACCATGTCGCCCAAAAGGGCTCGCTCGTTGCGCCTGACAGACTGCGCTTCGACATTGCGCACCCGAAGCCGATCACGCCTGACGAGATCGCGGCGGTCGAGGACATCGCGAATCGTGTCGTGCTGGAGAACGCGCCGGTCTCGACGCAACTCATGGCGCTCGATGACGCGCGCACGCTCGGCGCCCGCGCGCTCTTTGGCGAAAAGTACGGCGAGGAGGTGCGCGTCGTCAGCATGGGCGAGATCGAAGAAGACGCAACGCACCAGCGCGCCTACTCGATCGAACTCTGCGGCGGCACCCATGTGGACCGCACCGGCGATATCGGGCTTGTCGTCATCGTCGGCGAGAGTGCGGTCGGGGCGGGCGTACGTCGCATCGAGGCGAAGACGCGCGACGCAGCGCGCAAGACCCTCGAGGCTGGCGCAAAGGGCTACGCCGATCTCGCCGCCCTCCTCCGCTCGCCGCCCGGCGAGGCGGCCGAGCGGCTTCAGGCGCTCATCGAGGACAAGCGGAAGCTCGAACGCGACCTCGCCGACGCTCGGAAAAAGCTTGCGATGGGCGGCGGACCGGTCAAGGACGCCGACTCCATCCGCGATGTCGGGGGCGTCAAATTTTACGCGCGCGCGTTGACCGGCGTGGACATGAAGGATCTCAAGTCGCTCGCCGACGAGGCCAAGCAAAACGTGGGCTCAGGCGTTGTCGCCATCGCCGCCACCGGCGAAGATGGCCGCGCGAGCCTGGTCGTCGCCGTCACTGCGGATCAGACCCAGCGCTTCAATGCGGTCGATCTTGTACGGCTCGGGTCGATTGTGCTTGGCGGCAAAGGCGGCGGCGGGCGTCCGGACATGGCGCAGGCCGGGGGCCCCGAAGGCGCGAAGGCGGACAAGGCGTTGGAAGCCGTCGAGGAGGCCATCCGGGCGCGGGCCTGACAGGAGACCCCTCCGCGTTTTCGCCTGCGTTCCACTCATGGACGCCGCCTGCACGGCAAGGACGCGGGCGCGCCCGCTTCGTGATAGACAGCTCGCCAAAGCTTCAGGAGCCGCAATGATCTGGGGATATTTCGGGCTGGCATTCGCCGGCGCCTTCGCCGGCGCCGCCATCTATGTGAGCTGGGTCGAGCAGCCGGCTCGGCTTGCTCTCGACGAGGAGGCCCTTTTGGAGGAATGGGGTCCGAGCGACAGCCGGGGCGTAGCCCTGCTGTTGGGCTTCGCGCTCATCGCCGGCCTCGCTGGCCTGATCGCCTGGTTTGAAACGCAGGACGTCCGCTGGGCTTATGGAGCGCTGATCGCGGTCGCCACCTGGCCCTACGCCTTTTTCGTCATGGCGCCTCTCAACAATCAGATCCTGTCCTTGAAAGGCCGCGACGTCGCCGCGGCGCGGGCCTTGATCCGACAGTGGGGTCTGGTCGAGCAGGGCTTTGCCGCGATTGGCGTTATTGCCGTCGCCGTTTTTCTGTGGCCTGCGGCCTGACGCCTGCCTTGGCGCGCGTCTGCCGGGATATCGGCGACGCGCTCGCCTTTTTCACTCGCTTTCCGGTCCGCGGGGCTGGGGCATTCGCGTTCAACCGCTTTGCCTGGGCGGTTCCGATTGCGGGCGTGGCGGTCGCCATCATCGGCCTCCTCGCGCTAGCGATCTGCCGTCTTCTCGGGCTCCCGGCCCTGTTCAGCGCCACGCTCGCGACCGGGGCAATGGTCGCCACGACCGGCGGACTTCACGAGGACGGCCTTGCGGACGTAGCCGATGGCTTCGGAGGCGGCAGGACGCGCGAGCGCAAGCTCGAAATCATGCGCGACAGCCGGATCGGGACCTTCGGCGCCGCAGCGCTTCTTTTGGCTCTCCTTTTGCGGATAGGCGCGCTTGCCGCCGCGCTCGGCTCGGGCTGCGCCGCCGCTTCGGGCGCGCTCGTGGCCGTCGCCGCCCTTTCCCGAGCCGGCGCGCTGGCGCCGCTCGCGCTGCTGACGCCGGCCCGGACGGATGGAGCAGGCTCCGCCGCCGGGAGGCTTGGATTGGCGGGTTTCGCAGCCGCCTGCGTCGTGGCGTTCGCGATCGCCCTCGTTGCGGGCGGCTTCACTTTCGGGACCAGCCGAGCGCTGCGCGCTGCCGTCGGCGCCGCGATCGGCGCGGCGGCAATCGTTGCGCTGGCGCGCCGCGAGATCGGCGGCCAGACGGGCGATGTCGCCGGCGCCGCCCAGCAATGGGCGGAGATCGGCGCCTGGACCGGGCTTCTCATCGGGCAATTCGCTGCTTAATTGAAAGGCATGGCCCCAATCGCCACCCCTTGCGTCAAGATCTGCGTGATCGATCCGGTCTCGGAACTGTGCATCGGCTGCGGGCGATCGCCCGGCGAGATCGCCTCGTGGTCGGAAATGAGCGCGGAAGAGCGGGCCGACGTCATGTCCGGACTTGGAGCGCGCCTGAAGCACGCGCGCTCGCGGTTCGCGCGCGGCGGGCAAGTGGGCAGGCGGCGGGTGCGATGACACCGCTTGTCGCGCCGTTGGCGATCCTCGCCGGAGCGCTTGCTGCGCTGCTGCTGACGCCCGCGAATGCGCCGATTTTGGGTCTCGACCATCATGCCTTCGCCGCCGCCGCGATGGGCGTCGCGCTGCTCGCCTATTTTCTTCGATGGGCGCGGCGCGCCGATATCGCGCGTGTACTCGGCTCGATCGCAGTTTGGGCGGCGGCGGCGGTCGCGCTGATGGCGGCTTACGCTTATCGCTATGAGGCGGCCGACGTTCTGGGCCGTGTGACGGGAGAGTTTCTGCCTTCCGAGCCGGAGGTCGGGCAGGGCGGCAGCGTCATCGTTCACCGAAGACTTGGCGGCGACTTCGCGGTCGTCGCGAGGATCAACGGGGCGCGCGCAACTCTCGTCTTCGACACGGGCGCTTCTGTCGTCGTCCTGACCGCCGAAGACGCGAGGCGGGCCGGCATAAAGACGGAGAATCTGACTTACGACGCGCCGATCAGCACCGCGAACGGAGTGGCGCTCGCCGCCGCCATACGCCTCGAAGAGGTGGAAATTGGCCCGATCGCGGAACGTAACGTTCGCGCGCTCATCGTCAAACCCGGCGCGCTTGAGGAGAGCCTGCTCGGCATGAGTTTTCTTGAGCGGCTCAGGAGCTATGCGGTCGAGCGGAATCGGCTCGTTCTGACTCGGAGATAGGCTCATTCCGCCGCAAGCGCAGACCCGCGACTCACCATGCGGACGGCCCGCTCCAGCACATCGACGCCGGCGTCTGGACTGCACGCCTTCGCTCGCGAGCGTTCGGCGATAGAGCCGGGCGCCCGCTCGCCCCGCGAAGAGACCAATCAGATGCCGCGTGTAGTCATGCAAGCGTTCCCCACGGTTGAGGCCCCCGGCGATCGTTGGCAGGAAGGCCTCCAGCACAGCGAACGAATCCGGAAAAGGCGCCGCCTCGCCAAAGATCTCCGGGTCTACGCCGAGCAGCAATTCGGGATTCTGATAGGCCGCGCGCCCAAGCATCACCCCGTCGACATGCGCGAGATGGCGCTTGGCCTCGGCAAGATCGGCAATCCCACCGTTGAGTACGATTGGCCAGTCGGGGTAGGCGCGCTTGATTTCATAGACCAGCGGATAGTCCAGCGGCGGAATGGTCCTGTTTTCCTTCGGGCTCAAGCCTTCGAGCCAGGCTTTGCGGGCATGGACGATGAGCGCCGCGGCGCCGGCTTCCCGGACCGCCGCTGCAAAGGCGAACAGGGAGTCCCGAGGCTCCTGGTCGTCCACGCCGATGCGGCACTTGACTGTGACGGGAACCGGGACCGCGCCGATCATCGCCGAGACGCATTCTGCGACGACATCCGGCTCGCGCATCAGGCAAGCGCCGAAACGACCGCTTTGCACCCGGTCCGAGGGACAGCCGCAGTTGAGATTGATCTCGTCATAGCCGAAATCGGCGCCAATCCTGGCCGCCTCGACCAACCGCGCCGGATCGGAGCCGCCAAGTTGCAGGGCGACCGGATGCTCGCAAGGATCGAAGCCGATCAGCCGCTCGCGCGGCCCAAAGACTATGGCGTCCGCTGTCACCATCTCGGTGTAGAGGCGCGCCCGGCGAGTCATGAGGCGGTGAAACGCCCGGCAGCGTCGATCGGTCCAGTCCATCATCGGCGCCACGGAAAAAGGCGCGCTGTAAGGTTTGGGCATGGCGGTCATATAGGGTAAGGAGCCGCATTTGTCGCGCATGCCCGGCTTGGGTAGCCTGAGAAACAAGAGGGGGGAGAAGTGGCGAAGCCGCTCATCGTGATCGATCCGCAGCCGCGCGGCCTGAACGAAATCTTCGATCGCGCGTCGTGGGAGCGTCTGCAGAGCCTTGGCGAACTGGCAATCCACGAGGGGACAGGGCAGATGCCGGCCGAGCGTTTCGAAACGTTCCTGCCGAAGATGGAACTGCTCATTGGTCAAAGCGACATGCCGAAGGCTCGACTCGAACGCGCTCCGAACCTGCGCGCTATCGTGAATGTCGAGACGAATTTCCTCCAGAACGTCGATTACGAGACCTGCTTTGCGCGCGGAATCCATGTGCTTGCGCCGAGCTCGGCTTTCGCCAGACCTGTCGCGGAAATGGCGCTCGGCATGGCGATCGACCTTTGCAGGGGCGTGACCGGGGCAGATCGCGCGATGCGCGCGGGACGGGAGAAATGGCTGCTTGAGGGCGCGGAGGGTTGTTTCTCGCTCTATGGTCAGCCGGTCGGCCTCGTCGGTTTCGGCGACCTGGCGCGCGCCTTCGTCCCGCTGATCCAGCCCTTCGGCTGCCCGATCAAGGCTTATGACCCCTGGGTCTCGGATCACTTCATGCGGCAGACCGGCGTCGCGGCCGCATCGCTGGAAGAGGTCTTGAGGACGAGCCGCGTCATCGTGATTTTCGCCGCCGTGACCAGCGAGAACCAGCATTTCCTCGGCAAGCGCGAGTTCGAGATGATCGCGCCGGGCGCCGTGGTCCTGTTGATGAGTTCGGGCCGCCGTCGTCGATTTTCCCGAGTTTCTGCGGCAGGTCGCGACAGGCCGTTTTCGGGCCGCGACCGACGTCTTTCCGATCGAGCCCGCGCCGCTCGACGATCCGTCGCGCTCGACCGAGGGGCTTCTTCTCTCCCCGCACAGAGCCGGGGCGCTCCCCGATTCGCTGTTCGAGATCGGACGTCAGACGGTGGCCGACGCGGAACTCATTCTTCGCGGCTTGCCGCCATTGTCATGCCGCCGGGCGCAACGCGAGACGGTCGCGCGCTCGCGGTCGAAGCCGGTCGAGTAGGTCTGATCCGACGCCGACACGCCGCGAATAAGACGACCCGCCAAATTGCGACAAGGAAAGGGATTTGAATCGAAAATTGGGTCGCGCGTTGTCGATGTCTTTTCTTTGCCGCCAGAAGCAGCGCGCCTTCCGTAACGTCGGAAGCTTTTGAATTCACGACTCGAAAACCATCTCGCGCCTAGCCTCTCACCCGAGAAATCGCCCATTCGGGAGAAGAGGAGCACTGACATGAAGTCCTTCCAGAACACCTCCGGTCTGCTTGCCGCCGCCAGCGGGGTCTTGCTGATCGCGCTTGCCGCCTGCCTGGCGTCCGACTCGGCTTCGCAGGCCGCAGAGACCACGACCCCTCTGGCGACGGCCGCATGGGCATCGACGGTCTGCGACGGGGCCGTCTGTGGCGCGGCGATTGCGGCGGACGACCTCAATATGGGAGCGAACCCGACCGCGGCCGCCACCCTCCCAGATTCCCCAATGGCCCCCTCGTCCGGATTCTCCGCTGCCGCAATGGTCGCGCTGGGCGTCGCGATGATGACGGGCCGCATTCGCCGAAAAGCGCTTTGGGGCGCGCGCGCGCCCTGGCGTCCGCTGGCCGCGCAGCCGGGTTGACAGCGCGCGTAAACGCGCCCCTCCAAAACAACATGCCGAATTGGAGTTGAAAAACGCGGGCATGCATGCGCAACCTCCCGCCCGGTTTCCGGCGGCGCACTGAGCGGCCGCCGGACGGCTGGGAGCGAAGCAACGATGCAGCCTATGAAATTCGGTGTCGGACAGCCGGTCAAGCGCGTCGAGGACGTGCGACTCGTGACCGGCCAGGGCGCCTATGCGACCGACTACTCGCCCGAGGGCGCGCTGCAGGCGCTGTTCCTGCGCAGCCCGCACGCCCATGCCGGATTTGCCGCCGCCGACACCAGCGCGGCGCGCGCCATGCCGGGGGTCCATGCCGTCTATACAGCAGGCGATTTCGCGCAGCTTGGCGCGCTGCCCTGCCTTGCCCCCGTGCCCAACTCGGACGGCGCCATGCCGTCGTGGAAGCCCTATCCGGTCATGGCGGATGGCGAGGTTTTCCATGTCGGCGACATCGTCGCCATGATCGTCGCCGAGACGATGCACGAGGCGCGCGACGCCGCCGAGGCGATCGCCATCGAATGGCAGCCGATGCCGGCCGTCGCGGATGTGGAAAGCGCCGTCGCGCCCGGCGCGCCGCAGCTCTTTTCCGAAGCGCCGAACAATGTCGGCTACGACACGCATATCGGCGACAAGGCGGCGACGGACGCGGCGTTCGCGAAGGCCGCCAAGGTCGCGCGAATCAAGGTGATCAACCAGCGGGTCGTCGCCAATTTCATGGAGCCGAGGGCCGCGGTCGGCGAATATGACGCGACGACCGACCGCCTCAGTCTCCATGTCGGGAGCCAGGGCGTGCACGGCCAGCGGGACGTGATTGCGGGGATCCTGGGCATTCCCACGGAGAAGCTCCACGTAACGACCAACGACGTCGGCGGGGGCTTCGGCACCAAGACCTTCGTCTATCGCGAATATCCGCTGGTCCTCGAAGCCGCGCGGCGGCTCGGCCAACCGGTCGTATGGCGCGCCGACCGGACGGAGCATTTCGTCGGCGACGCGCAGGGCCGCGACAATGTGACGACGGCCGAGATGGCGCTCGACGAGAACGGCCGCTTTCTCGCCATGCGCGTCGACATCCTCGGCAACCTCGGCGGATATATCTCGCAATTCGCGCCTTACATTCCTTGGCTCGGCGCCTCGATGGCGACCGGCGCCTATGACATCCCGACGCTCCATGCCCGGGTGCGCGGCGTCTATACGCATACGGTGCCGGTGGACGCCTATCGCGGCGCGGGCCGCCCCGAGGCGGCCTATGTGCTGGAGCGGCTGGTCGACCGTTGCGCCCGCGTCGCGGGGCTCGAACCGGCCGCGATCCGGGCGCTCAATCTCGTGAAGTCTTCGCAGATGCCCTACCACACGAAGACCGACCGCACTTACGACGTCGGCGAGTTCGAGCAGGCGCTGAAGGCCTGCCTCGCCAAGGCCGACCATGCGGGCTTCGAGAAGCGCGCGGCGGAGGCGCGCGCCCGCGGCCTGATCCGCGGCGTCGGCCTCTCGAGCTATATCGAATGCACCGCCTGGGGCGAGGGCGAGACCGGCTCCGTCATCCTTGAAAAGTCCGGCGACTTCACGGTGCTGATCGGCACGCAGTCGAACGGACAGGGGCACGAGACGGCCTATGCGCAGGTCGTCTCGCAATATCTCGACGTCCCGCTTTCCCGCATCAAGGTCGTGCAGGGCGACAGCGACCGGATCCCGACGGGCGCCGGCACCGGCGGCTCGCGCTCCATTCCGGTCGGAGCGGTCATGGTCGACCGGGCCTCGAAGAAGCTCGCGGCCTCGCTCAGGGATCTCGCCGCCGACGCGCTCGAAGCGTCGGCCGAGGACCTCGAGATTGCGGACGGCTTCATCCGCATCGCCGGCACGGATCGGGCGATTTCCTATGCCGACCTTGCCGCCCTGCCCGCGGCGACGGCCGAGCGCCGCACGGCCATCGAGTCCTTCCAGCCGCCGGAGGCGACCTACCCGAACGGGACGCATATCTGCGAGGTCGAGATCGACCCGGAGACCGGCGTGACCCGCATCGTGCGCTACACCGTGGTCGACGATTTCGGCTTCACGCTGAACCCGTTGCTGCTGGAGGGCCAGGTCCACGGCGGCATCGCGCAGGGCGCCGGCCAGGCGCTGATGGAGAACACGATCTACGACGAGGACGGCCAGCTCCTGACCGCGAGCCTCATGGACTATTGCCTGCCGCGCGCGGACGCGTTCCCGAGCTTCTCCTTCCAGACCCGCAATATTCCCTCGACCACCAATCCGCTGGGGCTCAAGGGCGCAGGCGAAGCGGGCTCGATCGGCTCGACCCCGGCCGTCATGAACGCTGTCGGCGACGCGCTCTGGCGGGCCTATGGGATCGACCATATCGACATGCCGGCGACGCCGGCCGCGGTCTTCGCCGCGATCCGAAAGGCGAAGCAGGCGGCCTGACGGCTTCCGTCATCGAATGGGGCCTTTTCGGGGCGCCAGGACCGGGCTCAGCCCGTCCGGCGTCCCGAGGGGCGACGCCGACGTGAAAAGCGGCATGCGTTTTGGCGCGTTTTTCGTGCGATTCCGCGCTGATTCTCGTCAGTTCTCGCATGAAACGGGACGTTTTCAAGCAATTCGGAGCATAAAAACCGGCCAAAATCCTGCCAATTCCTTCCGCGAATCCAGACTTTACAAGGGCTTGCGCTGACATTTCCTTCCGGCGAAGGCGCGTTCGACGGCCCCGCGATGGCCGAAACATGGCCAAAGCATGGCGTTCAGCCTCGCGACAATGGGACGGCTTGGGCGATTTCGCGCATTTCGCAGCTTCCGGCTTGACGGCGATGAAGGCATCATAGCGCGATCGTCAGAAAATCAGAAGAAAATGTTTTGCCTTCTCTTTTCCCGCATAGCCACAGTCCGCTGAGCCGCGTCGGCGCAAAACAGATCGCAGACGCGGTTCGCGCTTGCTGCGCCACCGTCGAAGCCATTGGCCCGGGCCTTGCAAGCCGGCGCGAATTGCGGATCATGCCGCTCCGAGATTAAAGGGATCCTCGATGCGCATCGTCTCCAGGCCGCCGAGTGACCGCGATCCGCGGCGCATGCAGGCTCTGTCCGTCCTGCCAGTGTTCTTCTCGCTGCAGGGCAAGACGGCGCTCGTCTGCGGCGGCACGGACGCCGCCGCCTGGAAGGCCGAGCTTCTCGAAGCGGCCGGCGCCGCCGTGCGCGTCGTCGCGCCCGCATCACACGCTCGGCGACGGCATGCGCCGCCTCGTCGCGGGCGACCGTTTCACGCATATCGACGCCGAGCTTGCGGACGCCCATTTCGAGGGCGCCGCCCTTGCCATCGCCGACGCGGAAGAGGACCGCGCGCGCGCCAAAGCCATTCACGCGGCGGCGAAGCGCGCCGGCGTTCCGGTCAATGTGATCGACATGCCGGCCTTTTCCGATTTCCAGTTCGGCTCGATCGTCAACCGCTCGCCGCTCGTGATCGGGGTTTCGACCGGCGGCGCCGCGCCGATTCTCGCGCAGGCGATCCGGCGGAAGATCGAGACCCTGCTGCCCGCCACCCTCGCCGCCTGGGCGGCGCTCGCCCAGGCGATGCGCGGCGACCTCAACGCAAGGCTTCCCGCAGGCGCCAAGCGCCGCGCCTTCTGGGAACGTTTCGTGGACCGCGCCTTCGGCCCCGCGCCGGACGAGGCGGACGAGGCGCGGATCGCCCGCGAGGTCGAGACGCTCGAAGCCGCGCCCGAGCAGACGCAGGGCTCGGTGACGCTGGTCGGCGCCGGGCCGGGCGACGCCGAATTGCTCACGCTCAAAGCCGTGCGCGCGCTCCAGGCGGCGGACGTGATCCTGTTCGACGATCTCGTGTCCGACGACGTGCTCGACCTCGCGCGCCGCGAGGCCAAGCGCATACTCGTCGGCAAGCGCGGCGGGCGGCCGAGCTGCAAGCAGCACGAGATCAACGACATGATGGTGAAGCTCGCGAAAAGCGGGCGCCGTGTCGTGCGGCTCAAGTCCGGCGATCCGATGATCTTCGGGCGCGCGGGCGAGGAGATCGAGCGGCTCCGCGCCGAGGCGATCCCGGTCGAGATCGTGCCCGGCGTGACGGCGGGGATCGCCATGGCGTCGGCGCTCGGGGTGTCGCTGACCCACCGCGACTGCGCCAAATCCGTCCGCTTCGTCACCGGCCATTCCAAGCGCGGCGGCCTGCCGGACGACGTCGACTGGGCGGCCATCGCCGACCCCACGACCACGACGATCTTCTACATGGGCGGCCGGACGGCGGGACAGATCGCGGAGCGGCTGATGTCGCACGGGCTCCCGCGCGAGACGCCTGTCGCCATCGCGACCGCCGTCAGCCAGCCGGACCAGAGGATTACGCGCTCGACGCTCGGCAAGCTGGCGCAGGCCATCAAAGAGATCGACGCGGCGATGCCGGTCGTGATCGGCGTCGGCAAGGTGTTCGGCCTCGCGGCTGGCGCCTGCGGCGAGACGATCGCGGCTTGAATCACCCTTCTGCCGCCGCCGGCGTCAGCAGGACCAGCTTGTAGTCCGGCCGCTCGGACAGGCTGAACGTATGCTGCTCGAAGGCGAGCCGTCCGTCCTGCGGATGATGGAAGGTCCGCAATCCGCCAAGGCGACGCTCAACGTCCTGATCGTCCCACAGGCGGGCGAAGAGCGGGCTCTCGGCCTTCAGCGCGCCGATGAAAGCCTTGACCCCGGCGTCGCGGAACGTGTGGCCGAAGTCGGAGCGGAACTCGGCCAGCAACCGCCGCGCCCTGTCCTGCCAGTCCGGGATGAGGGCGCGCGCGCTCTCCTCCAGAAAGATGAACCGCAGGAGATTGCGCTGATGGCCGCCGTCGAGCCAGCCGCGGAAGAGCCGCGCCGCGGCTTCGTTCCATGCGCAGGCGTTCCAGAGGCGATCGAGCCCGTAAGCCGGATGCGCGACGGCGTTGACCGCGGCGAGAAGCGAAGGCGGCGCGCTGCCCTGCGAAGTGTCCATGAGATCCGGGTCGAGCCGCCCGGCGAGCTCGAAGAGATAGGCGCGCTCGGCGCGGCTCAGCGCCAGCGCCAGCGCGAGCCGGCCCAGCGTCTCGGGCGAAGCCTGCACGGGGCGGCCCTGCTCGATCCAGGCGCACCAGGTCGTGCTGATCCCCGCCTGCGCCGCCAGTTCCTCCCGGCGGAGACCGGGCGTGCGGCGGCGGCCGGCGGACGCGGGCGGACGGGCGCGTTCGCGATGGACGCGGACGAAGTCGCCGAGCAGGCGGCGCTGATCGCTCTCCAGCATGGTGGTTCTTATAATAGGATCACATTCTCAATTGTAACAGGCTGATCCTTCGCCATTCTGCCGGCCGATTTTCGCAAGGAG
Source organism: uncultured Alphaproteobacteria bacterium (assembly GCA_963741845.1). GTDB lineage: Bacteria > Pseudomonadota > Alphaproteobacteria > Rhizobiales > Beijerinckiaceae > Roseiarcus. The sequence goes on along the minus strand of CAVUJV010000010.1, from coordinate 87,517 downwards.
GCAAGGATGCCGCAAGCGCATGAGAAAGCCGTCGAGGCCCAGTTCGGGCCGCGCGCCAGGGCCTATGTCGAGAGCGCGGTCCATTCGCAGGGGCCGGACCTGCAGGCGCTCGAGGCGATCATCCGGGACGTGAAGCCTGCCCATGCGCTCGATCTCGGCTGCGGCGGCGGCCATGTCTCCTATCTCATGGCGGCCCATGCCGCGCGGGTGACAGCGGCCGACCTCTCGTCCGACATGCTGGCGGCCGTCGCCGCGACGGCGCGCGAGCGGGGCCTCGCCAACATCGAGACGGCCGTGGCGCCGGCCGAGCGCCTGCCGTTCGATACGGGCCGCTTCGATTTCGTCGCCTGCCGCTATTCCGCCCATCACTGGCGCGACTTCGAAGGCGGCCTGCGGGAAGCGCGGCGGGTGCTGAAAGCCGGTTCGCGGGCGGTGTTCATGGACGCCTATGCGCCCGGCGCGGCGCTGTTCGACACGCATCTTCAGGCGGTGGAGCTCCTGCGCGACACGTCGCACTGCCGCGACTATTCGGCCTCCGAATGGATCGCCGGCCTCGGCCGGGCCGGCTTCGCGCTGATCGGTTGCCGGACGTGGCGCATCCGCATGGATTTCCCCGTCTGGATCGCGCGGATGCGCACGCCCGAGGAGAACGCCCGCGCCATTCGCGCCCTGCAAAGGGCGGCCTCGGCCGAGACGAAGGCGCATTTCGCGATCGAGGAGGACGGGTCGTTCCTGCTCGATGTCGGGCTCTTCGAGACGAAAGCGGAGTAGTCCGCGCGGGCGCCGCCGCTCACTCGCGGAGCGGCGACGCCGGGACGCCGACGCGGATGAGGTTCGAGAAGTCCGGCGAATTGTCCGCCGCGCGCGCCTTCTCGCTGATCTTCGCCCGCTTCATCAGTTCGGCCAGCGGGATGGAGGTATCGACCGCCCCGTGATCGTAGAGATAGCCGGGCAGGAAGCCGTTGACGACGAGCCGCCAGTCCCACGGAAAGGTCCCGCCCGCGGCGCGCACGAGCTTGAAGACCGCCGTCGAGCAGTTCGCGGTGATGGAATTGTAGAACTGCGGCTGTTCCGCGAGTTCGTTCGACTCCGCCACATATTCAAGCAGCAGGAGCCGCGCCTGATCGGGCGGCGTATTGAGCCGGTAGAGGCGCACGTCCTCGCCCCGGACGTTGGTGCGCAGCCGGACCGAATCGCGCTCGGTCGTCGCGAGATAGATGATCGTATGGTTGCGGAACGCGTCCGCGACCGGCGCGAACTCCCCGCCCTTCTCGCGCCGCACCTCGACCGACCAGGCCAGATGGTCGCCGTTCTCGAAGCCGAAGCTCATGATGACATGGGCCATCTCGGGCCCCGCCCAGTAGGCGAGAAAGAGATCGAGCGTCTTCAGCTTCGAGAGATCGTAGGCGTGCGGCTCCCACCGTTCGGTGAATTCCGTTTCCGTCCGCCAGTTGAAGTCGCGGACGTCGGAGAGGGTCAGGATGTCGCCGTCGATCTTGCCCGTCGTCTGATGGGCGACCTCCGGCTGCCATTCGCCGTTGTTCGGGGGCGTGATCGTGCTCCACCAGAGAAGCAATCCGCCGTACGCCAGGGCGAAAATCGCGAGCGCCGGCCAGCGGCGCCGCGTGAAGAGCGTGACGATGGTCGCAAGGCCGAGCAGGACGAACAGCCCCGCGGCGATTGCGCGCGCCCAGTCCGGCCCGGGAAAGCGGAACCACAGCGCAAGCCCCGACCACGCCGTGATCGGCGCAATGACGAAGAGCGCAACGAGAATTGTGACGATCGCGATTGCTGCGCGCCGCAAGCCTGCCCCCAAATCCTAAACCCGAAACAAGCGGCCCGAGCCCCCCGCACGCCAAACCATACGACGCGAGTTCAATATGGGAAAGCGCCTGGCCCGCTGACCGGCTCCCCGGCCCTCACCGCGCGGCGGCGAGGATGGCGTCGAGGTCGAGATGCGTCGCGAGGTGGTCGGCCAGCGCGTCGAGCGTACTTTCGACCGTCGCCTCGTAGGCGAGATCGGAGCGCGCGCCGATGAGCGCGAGCCAGGCCGCCCGCTGGCGATCATCCGCGAAGAGGCCATGGACATAGGCGCCGGCGATCCGGCCGTCGACCGAGACCGCCCCGTCCGTGCGCCCGTCGGAAAAGCGCAACAGGGGACGCGCGCAGTCCGCCCCCGCCGTCTTGCCGACATGCATCTCGTAGCCGCGAAAGGGCGCGCCATTCGCGAGGCATTCGCCCTCGACCTCCCGCAAGGTCTTGTCGCCGCGAAGCACGGTTTCGATGTCGAGCAGGCCGAGGCCGGGGACCGCGCCCGGCGGGCCCTTCGATCCCGTCCGGATCGTCGACGCTCCTGCCCAGCATCTGGTAGCCGCCGCAGATCCCGAGCACGCGGCCCCCTCGCCTCACATGAGCCATGAGGTCGATGTCCCAGCCCTGCGCGCGAAAAAACGCGAGGTCGGCGATGGTCGCCTTGCTGCCCGGCAGGATGACGAGATCGCAGACAGGCAGCGGTTCGCCCGCGCGCACGAAGACGAGCCTCACGCCCGGCTCCATCCGCAGCGGATCGAAATCGTCGAAATTGGCGATGCGCGAAAGGACCGGCACGGCGACGGTCACGCCGCGCTGCGCCGGCGTCGTGGCGGCGCCGAGGCCGAAGGCGTCCTCGGCGGGAAGATGCGCCGCGTCGGCGAAGAAGGGCGCGAGGCCGAAGGCGCGCCAGCCGGTGCGCTCGGCGATGAGCGTCATGCCGCTCGCGAAGAGGCTCGCGTCGCCGCGGAACTTGTTGACGAGGAAGCCTGCGATCGTCGCGGCGTCGTCGGGCGCGAGCGCGGCTTTCGTGCCCGAGCATTTGCGCGAATATGCCGCCGCGGTCGATGTCGCCGACGAGGACCACGGGGCAGCCGGCCGCCCTCGCAAACCCCATGTTGGCGATGTCGCCTTCGCGCAGGTTGATCTCGGCCGCGCTGCCCGCGCCCTCGACCAGAACAAGGTCGGCCTCGGCCTTCATGCGCTCGAAGCTGTCGAGCACGGCGGGCATGAGTTTCGGCTTGAGCGACTGGTACTCGCGGGCCTTCGCATTGCCGATGACGCGGCCCTGCACCACGACCTGCGAGCCGATCTCGCTCTGCGGCTTCAGCAGCACCGGGTTCATGTGCACGGAAGGCGGAACGCGACATGCGCGCGCCTGAAGCGCCTGCGCGCGGCCGATCTCGCCGCCGTCCGCCGTGACCGCCGCATTGTTCGACATGTTCTGCGGCTTGAACGGCCGCACGACGAGGCCGCGCCGTAGATAGGCGCGGCAGAGGCCCGCGACGATCAGCGACTTGCCGACGTCGGAGCCCGTCCCCTGAAACATGAGCGAGCGGGCGGTCAAAACTCGATCGCCTCCTGCGCACGGACGCCCGCCGCGAAATGATGCTTCACGAGGCCGAATTCGGTGACGCAATCGGCCGCCTCGATCATCTCCGGCTTGGCGTTGCGCCCCGTGACGACGACATGCAGGCCGGGACGGCGCGCCTTCAATGCCGCGACCACCTCGGCGAGCGGCAGATAATCGTAGCGCAAAGCGATGTTGAGTTCGTCGAGCACGAGAAGGTCGATCGTCGGATCCGCCATCATGCGCAGGACCTCGCGCCAGGCGGCGGCCGCGGCGGCCACGTCCCGCGCGCGGTCCTGCGTCTCCCAGGTGAAGCCCTCGCCCATGGTGCGCCATTCGATCCGGTCGCCGAAGCGCTCGAAGGCCGCGCGCTCGCCCGTCGTCCAGGCGCCCTTGATGAACTGCACCACGCCGACGCGCCTGCCCCGCCCCAGCGCGCGCAGCGCGAGGCCGAAGGCCGCCGTCGACTTGCCCTTGCCGGGACCGGTATGGACGAGAAGCAGGCCTTTCTCCGCAATCGGCTTCGACGCGACTTCGGCGTCCTGCGCCGCCTTGCGTTTGGCCATCTTCGCCTTGTGGCGGTCATCGGAGTCGGTCATCGCGCTGCACCCTGTTGCGGAAACGGATCGAGCGCCGGCCAGCCGTCCGCTGTCCAGCGGAGGGGCGCGAGTTCAAGCGTCGGCGCGCCGGCCCTGTCGCCGTCGTAATAGTGATAGGCCAGCATGTCGCCCCTCCCGGTCTTCACGGGCTCGGCTCCGCCCGGCCCGATGAAACGCCCGGTCGTGACGAGGAGCGGCGAGCCGCCGCCCTCCATCATGGCCTTTCCGTCCCTGTCGCGATACGGCCCCTCGATCCTGTCGGCGCGTCCCACGCGCTCGCTATAGGTCGAACCGACGCCCTTGCAGCACTGGTCGAAGCTCACGAAGAGATAGAACTTCCCGTCATGTTCGAGGATGGCGGGCGCCTCGACCGCGCCTCCGCCCCTTGAGGCGAGCGCGATCGGCGCCGCTTTCGGATCGCGGAGCTTGCCCGAGACCGGATCCAGTTCGCTCAGCTTGATCCCCGACCAGAACGAGCCCCAGACAAGAAAAGCCCGGCCGTCGGCGAGATCGATGCGGAACGGATCGATGGCGTTGAAATCGTCGCCCGGACCGGACTTCAGCACCAGGCCCCGATCCTCCCAGCCTTCGCCGGGCTTCGTCGGGTCGAAGCGCGCGTTGGTCATGAGGCCGATGGCGCTGGCGTTTCCGCCGAAGGTCGAGAGCGCGTAATAGAGATAGGCCGTGGCGCCCTGCCGGCTGACCGACGGCGCCCAGATATTGATCGGCCGATAGCCGAGCGCAGCCTCCGCCCATTTCGGGACGCCCCTGCCGATCGTGCCCGCGTCCTTCCACGCGATCCCGTCCGGCGACGTCTTCACGCGGATCGCGCCGCGCGAAGGCCCCTGCTCGCCCGTGCCGAAGGCCGCGAATTGGCCGCCGGCCTCGATGACGGAGGGGTCGTGAATGCGGGTGTCGCCGGTCAGCGTCGGCTGCCCCTCGGCCGCCCGAACCGGCGCAGCGAGGAGAAGCAGAGCAAGGGCGAGCGCGGCCCCTCGGCCCGAACTGCGCCAAATGTGCGATGGGGTCATGCGTCTCCTCTCAGGCGCGAGGGGCTAGCAGGAAACGAGCGGCGGCCCCAAGCGTCGGCGCTTGTCTGCCTCATGGAGACGGCGCCCCGCAATTTGACATTCCTTCGCAAAGCTGGGACACGAAAAGTCGCTCGGTCCCTCGGATTAACGAGGGTGAATAGGGAACGCGGGCGGGCTTCCAGAGCCCTTTCCGCGGCCGCCCCCGCGACTGTGAGCGGCGTGCCGGCGCGTTTCGCCACTGGGCTTGCGACAAGCCCGGGAAGGCGGCGCTGGCGATACGCCGTGAGCCAGGAGACCTGCCGAGCGCCGATCAACCCGCACGAGGCCGCCGGAGGGGCGGCCGGGGAGCCATGATGAACCTCTTTCTTCCGCTGCATTCCAACCGTCTCGCCGCTTCGGGCCGCGCCTGAGCGCCGGCGCCGATGACCGCCGCGAATTCGGCCGCCGCGACGCTCCTCGTCTGCGTCACCTGCAAGTCGGACGGCGAAGTGCTGGGCGACGCGCTGCATGAGGCGCTTGCCCGGCGACTTGCCGGCGAGAACGTGCGCGTCCAGCCGGTCCAATGCCTTTCGGTCTGCAAGCGGCCCTGCACGGTCGCGCTCGCCGCGCCGGGGAAATGGACCTATGTCGTCGGCGATCTCGACCGCGAGACGAATCTCGAGGACATCGTGACGGGCGCGCGCCGCTACGCGGCCTCCGCCGACGGAATTGTGCCCTGGCGCGAGCGGCCCCTGCCCTTCCGCAAGGGCGTCGTCTCCCGAACCCCGCCCCTCCCGATTTCCGCGGAGCCCTGAAACCCGATGCTCGCAAAGACTCCCGTCACCATCGTCACCGGCTTTCTCGGCGCTGGCAAGACGACGCTGATCCGCCACATCCTCGCCAACGCGGGCGGGCGCCGGCTCGCGCTGATCATCAACGAATTCGGCGACGTCGGCGTCGACGGCGAAGTTCTGCGGGGCTGTGGAGACGAGGCTTGTCCGAGCGACCGGATCATCGAGCTGGCCAACGGCTGCATCTGCTGCACGGTCGCCGACGATTTTGCGCCCGCCGTCGCCGCGCTCCTGAAGCGCGAGCCGAAGCCCGACCATATCGTGATCGAGACCTCCGGGCTCGCGCTGCCGAAGCCGCTGGTGAAAGCCTTCGACTGGCCGGAGCTGCGCACGAAGCTGACCGTCGACGGCGTCGTCGCCGTGGTGGACGCCGCGGCGGTTGCAGAGGGGCGCTTCGCCGACGATCCCGCGCGGGTCGCCGAGCAGCGCGCGGCCGACCCGTCGCTCGATCACGACAATCCCCTGGAGGAGGTTTACGAGGACCAGTTGCTCTGCGCCGATCTCGTCGTGCTGAACAAGGCGGACCTCGTGCGGCCGGAGCAACTCGACGCGCTCCGCGCCGAAATTGCGAGCGCCGTTCCCCGCGCCGTCAAGATCGCGCCTGCGCGCGAGGGCGCGATCGACCCCAACGTGCTGCTCGGCATGAGGGCCGCGGCGGAGGATGATCTTGCCGCTCGTCCCTCGCATCACGACGCGGACGGCGAGCACGATCACGACGATTTCGACACGTTCGTCGTCACGATTCCATCCGTGAGCGACCCAGAGGCGCTGATCGCCCGCCTGACCGGCGCGACCGAGACGCACGACATCCTGCGCATCAAGGGATTCGTCGCCATCGAGGGCAAGCCGATGCGGATGCTGGTGCAGGGCGTCGGCAAGCGCTTCCGCCGCGACTTCGACCGTCCATGGGCGCCGGACGAGCAGCGGCTCAGTCGCCTCGTCGTGATCGCGCAGAGGGGAATCGACCGCGACGCGGTGACGGCGGCGCTCGCGGGCTAGACGAGAGAATGCACGTCCCGCGCATCGAGGTCCGCACGCTCGACGAGACGGTCGAGGCGGTAGATCTCGGCCAGACGCCCGCGGACGTCGTCTTCCTCTCCTTCTCCGACAGCGACCTCAGCGCCCTCGCACGCGCCTACGAGGCCGCGCCCGAGCCGAAGCCGTCCCTGCGCATCGCGAGTTTGGCGGCCTTGCGCCACCCCTATTCGGTCGATCTTTATCTCGAACGCGTCTGCGCCCATGCGAAGCTCGTCGTCGCGCGCCTGCTTGGGGGAGCGGATTACTGGCGCTATGGCGTTGACGAACTGGCGGCGCTTGCGCGCAGGCGGGGAATAAAGCTGGCGCTCCTGCCCGGCGACCGGCGCGCCGATGCGCGGCTCGACGAGGCATCCACGCTCGCACCGGAGACGCTGGATCGCTTCTGGCGCTATTTCGACGAAGGCGGACCGCGCAACATGGCGGCCTGTCTCGCGGCCTTCGGCTGCGAGGTCGACGGCGCCGGCGAAGCGCCGCCGCCCGAATCCGTTCCGGCCTGCGGCCTCTTCGACCGCGCCTGTCTTGACGCTGCGCCCGGCGCGCCCCGCGCGCTCGTCGTCTTCTACCGCTCGATCTTTCTCGCCGCCGACCTTGAGCCCATCGAGACGCTGGCCGACGCCCTTGCCGAGCGCGGCTTCGCCACGACCGCGCTCTATGTGACGAGCCTCAAGGACGAAGCGGCGCTCGCGCTCCTGCGCCCCATGCTCGCGAGCGAGCGCTTCGACGTCGTGCTCAACGCCACCGCCTTTTCGGCGCGCCTCGACTCCGAGGACGGAACGGCGCTCGATTCGCTCGGCGCGCCGGTGCTTCAGGTGGTGCTCGCCGGGATCGGGCTCGACGCCTGGCGCGCCTCGCCGCGCGGCCTCGGCCCCGCCGATCTTGCAATGCATGTGGCGCTGCCCGAGATCGACGGGCGCATTCTGACGCGCGCCATCTCTTTCAAGACGGCGGGCGCCCGCGACGGCGCCACGCAATTCGCGGCGGTCTCGCATCGAAGCCTGCCCGACCGCGTCGCCTTCGCAGCCGACCTCGCGGCGGCATGGGCGAGGCTCCGCCGCAAGGCGAATGCGGAAAAGCGCCTCGCCTGCGTGCTGCCCGATTACCCCGCGCGCGGCGGACGCACCGGCTACGCGGTCGGTCTCGATACGCCCGCGAGCGTCGTCGCGATCGCCGACATTCTCCGCGCCGCGGGTTATGACGCGGGGAACGGCTGGACAGCGGCGGACCTGATCGCCGCGCTTTCGGAGGGCGAGCGCGAGGCCGTCCTTACGCTCGCCGAATACGCCGCCGAGCTTGCGAACACTCCGCTCGAATTCCGGCGCGCGCTGAACAGCGCCTGGGGCGCGCCGGACACCGATCCGGAAGTTACCGACGGCGCATTCCGCTTCCGCATCGTGCGGCTTGGCAAGCTGATCGTGGCGGTTCAGCCCGACCGGGGCGACTTCGCCACCCGCAAGGGCGATTATCACGATCTCACGGCGCCGCCTCGCCACGCCTATGTCGCGTTCCATTTCTGGCTCGCGCGACGCGAGCGCATCGACGCGCTGATCCAGCTCGGCGCGCATGGCACGCTCGAATGGCTGCCCGGCAAGGCGGTCGCGCTCAGTCGAGACTTGCGCGCCCGAGATCCTGCTGGGCCCAACGCCCGTCGTCTATCCCTTCATCGTGAACAATCCCGGCGAGGCCGCGCAGGCCAAGCGACGCATCGGCGCGGTCACGCTGGGCCACCTGACGCCGCCCCTCGTCGCCGCCGGCTCGCATGGCGCGGCGCTGGAACTCGAGGGCCTGTTCGACGAATTCGCCGAGGCGCAGGCGCTCGATCCGCGTCGCGCCCGCGCCATAGCGTCGCTCATCCTCGAACGCGGCGAGGCGACCGGGCTTCTCAGGGAATGTTCGGCGGAGGGGAAGCCGCCGGAAGAGGCGCTGGTCGCGCTCGACGGCTGGCTCTGCGACCTCAAGGACATGCGGGTCGGCGACGGGCTGCATGTGTTCGGCCGCTCGCCGGAAAGCGCGGAGGGCTACGCCTCGGGCCTGTCGCTCGACGCTGACGCAGCGGAGACGCTCGCCGAGCGCATCGCGGCCTGCGGCGCCTCCGAGGCGCTCGGACTCCTGAACGCGCTCGGCGGCCGCTTCGCGCCGCCGGGTCCCGCGGGAGCGCCCGCGCGCGGAAGGCTCGACGTGCTGCCGACCGGGCGCAATCTCTACGCGATCGATCCGCGCGCCGTCCCGACCCGCAACGCCTGGGAGATTGGAAGGCGCGCGGCGGAAGAGATTCTCGCGCGCCATGCTCAGGATCATGGCGAATGGCCGAAGCGGATCGTGCTGGACCTCTGGGGCTCCGCGACCATGCGCACGGGCGGCGACGATCTCGCGCAAGCCTTCGCGCTTCTCGGCTGCCGCCCCGTCTGGGACGCCGCCTCGAACCGCGTCGGCGGCTTCGAGATCCTGCCGCTCGCCATGCTGGGACGACCGCGCGTCGACGTGACGCTGCGTATCTCGGGCCTCTTCCGCGATGTCTTTCCGACGCAGATCGCGCTCTTCGCCTCCGCCGCGCGGGCCGTCGCGGCGCTCGACGAAAGCTCTGAGGACAATCCGCTGGCCGGCGCGGATGGCGCGTCGCTCGCGCGCGTCTTCGGCGCGGCGCCCGGCGCCTATGGCGTGGGGCTCGGGCGGCGCATCGCGGAGGGCGCATGGGAGACGCGGGACGATCTCGGCGAGGCCTATCTCGCGGCCACCAGCCATACCTACGACGGCGAGGGGGAAGCGCGTGAGGCCGCGGCCGCCTTTCGTGACCGCGTAGCGGCGGCCGACGCCTTCGTCCACACGCAGGACCTGCCCGGCCAGGATGCGCTCGATGCCGACGCGATCGCCGAACATTCAGGCGGATTCGCCGCGGCTGCGGAAGCGGTTGGCGCGCGCCCCGCGCTTTATCACCTCGATTCCACAACGCCCGATGCGGTGAAGGTCCGCAGCCTCGAACAGGAAATCGCGCGCTCGCTTCGGGGGCGCGCCGCCAATCCACGCTGGCTCCGCGGCCAAATGCGTCACGGATGGCGCGGCGCGGCCGAAATCGCGCAATCGCTCGACAATCTCTACGCCTTCGCCGCGCTGACGGACGCTGTGAGGAGCCAGCAGTTCGATCTTCTTTTCGACGCGACCCTCGGCGACGAGACCGTCCGCGCCTTCCTCGTCGCCGCCAATGCGCCCGCCGCGCGTCATATGGCGAAAGTGTTCGACGAAGCGTCGCAGCGGGGCTACTGGATATCTCGACGCAATTTCTCGGCCGGGATTCTGGCGGAGTTGATGAGAGAGGCGGCATGACGCAGGAACTCGCTGCCAGCCCAAGGGCGTCGTTCGGCGCCGCCTCGCCGCAAGGACTGGTGCCCCGGCGCCCTGAAGCCGATGGAGACCGGCGATGGCCTCCTCGTCCGGGTGCGCGCGTCCGGAGGCCGTCTCACGCTCGATCAGGCGGCGTGGATCGCTCAAGGCGCGATCGATTGCGGCAATGGCGCGATGAGCCTTTCGGTCCGCGGAAATCTTCAGGTTCGAGGCGTGACCGCGTCCACGCTCCCCAGCCTCCACGGCCGTCTGGCTGCGGCCGGCCTGCTCGATACGGAACCGGAGATCGAGCGGCTGCGCAACATCGTCGTGAGCCCTCTCAGCGACATCGATCCTGAAGCCGCGTTCGATCTTGGGTTCAGCATCGCGTCGCTTGAAGCGCGACTGGGCGAGGACAAGGCGCTTCGCGGCCTCCCTGCCAAATTCGGCTTCTCCCTCGATGCGGGCGGCCGGCTTCCGATCGCCGACGTCGAAGCCGACATTCGTTTCGAGGCCGCGCGGGAAGCCGCCGCGCCAACCTTCGCGGTAACGCTGGCGGGCGACGATTCGCTCGCCGCGCTCTGCGCGGAAGCCGAGGTCGGCGAGATGGCGGCGCGCCTCTCGCGCGCCTTCCTCGGCAATGTCGGGCGCACGGGCGGCGCTGCTCGGCGAATGCGGGCGCTCGTCGAAAGGATCGGCGCCGCCGCCATCTTCGCCGAGGCGGGGCTTCACCCTGCCCTTCGGCCGCGCGCGTCGCGCCATACGGCGACCGACGATGCTCTCGGCATCCAGACTTTCGGAGCAAAGGCCGCGATCGGCGTCGCCGCGCCGTTCGGCGCCGTGGAAGCGGCGCGCTTCGCGACCCTTATCGATCACGCGCGCGAAGCCGGAGCGGACGGGCTGAGGCTCACGCCGTGGCGCGCCTTCTTCGTCGTCGGGGCGCCGCGTGAACGGGCGAGGGCGTTGGCGGCGGCGGCGGAAGGACTCGGCTTCATTCTCGACCCGGCCGATCCGCGGCTGCGCGTCGTCACCTGTCCTGGCGCGCCCGCCTGCGCCCATGCGCAGGGACGCCTGCGGGAGGACGCAGAGCGCTGGGCGAATTTCGTGCCGAAGGGCGCGGGCGTGGTCCTGCATCTGAGCGGCTGCGCGAAAGGCTGCGCTCGGGCGCAACCGACGACCGTCACGCTCGTCGCGACGGAGGAAGGCTACGACTTCATCGCGAAGGGTCGGGCTGGCGATGCGCCCTTGTATCATGGACTGTCCCGCAGCGCCGTCGAGACGATTCTGGAATCGGGCGAAGCGTTCAGAAAGAGACCCGTCGCGTGAGAGAGCGTTACGAGTATGAGAAGGCCGGCGGCGAAATCTACCGGCGTTCCTTCGCGATCATTCGCGGCGAAGCCGAGCTTGAGCGCTTCTCGCCGATCGAGGAGCGGGTCGCCGTGCGGGTCATCCACGCGAGCGGCATGGTCGAGGTCGCGCGCGATCTCGTTTTCACATGCGACGCGGCCGAGGCCGCCGAGAGCGCGCTCCGCGCAGGCGCGCCTATTTTTTGCGACGCTCGCATGGTCGCCGAAGGCGTGACGCGCGCCCGCCTGCCGGCGAAAAATGACGTGATCTGCACGCTCGCCGATCCACAGACGCCAGCGCTCGCCGAGAAGCTCGGCACGACGCGCACCGCTGCGGCGATCGACCTTTGGCTCCCCCGACTCGGCGGCGCCGTGGTTGCGATCGGCAATGCGCCGACCGCTCTCTTTCGCCTGCTCGAACTTGTCGCGGCCGGGGCGCCCCGTCCGGCCGCAATCCTCGGAATGCCGGTCGGATTCGTCGGCGCGGCGGAATTGAAAGAGGCGCTCGTGGAAAGCGGCCTGCCGGCGATCGTCGTGCGCGGCCGCAAGGGCGGCAGCGCCATGGCGGCCGCCGCGGTCAACGCGCTCGCGAGCCAACAGGAATGAGCGCTTCTGGCCGCCTCTACGGCGTGGGCGTCGGTCCCGGCGATCCCGGAGCTTCTCACGGTCAAAGCGGTCCGGGTGATCGCGGAATCGCCGGTTGTCGCCTTCTTCGCCAAGGCGGGGCGGCGCGGCAATGCGCGCGCCATCGTCGATCGATGGCTCAAGCCGTCCCACGTCGAACTGCCGCTCTATTATCCGATGACGACGGAATCGCGCTTCGACGAGCCGCCTTACAAGGAGGCGCTTTCGGACTTCTACCGAAAGAGCGCCAACGCGATTGCGATGCATCTCGAGGCGGGCCGCGACGTGGCGCTTTTGAGCGAAGGCGACCCGCTCTTCTATGGCTCGTTCATGCACCTCTTCGTGCGGTTGCGCGAGCGCTTCCCGGTGACCGTCGTGCCTGGCGTCAGCAGCATCTGCGGCGCCTGGGGCGCCGCGGAAACCGCCATGACCTGGGGCGACGACGCGCTCGCCGTGCTGCCCGCGACCCTTCCGCCCGACGAACTGACGCGGCGCCTCGCCCTCGCCGACGCGGTGGTCATCATCAAGCTCGGGCGCAATCTGCCGCGCGCCAAAGCCGCCTTGCGAGCGGCGGGCATGGCGGAGCGCGCCATCTATGTCGAGCGCGCGACAATGGACGGCGAGCGGATTTTGCCGCTTGCCGAAGCGGACGACGAAAGCGCGCCCTATTTCTCGCTGATCCTCGTGCCGGGGCAGGGACGCCGGCCTTGAGCGGACGCTTGTCGATCGTGGGCCTCGGACCCGGCCCCGCCGCCTGGATGACGCCGGAGGCGAGCGAGGCGATCGCGCAGGCGACCGATATCGTCGGCTATGCTCCCTATGTCGCGCGCCTCGCGCTGAAGGCGGGTCAGCAGGCGCACATGAGCGACAATCGCGAAGAGCTTGCCCGCGCGCGCTTCGCGCTTTCGCTTGCCGCGGAGGGCCGCAAGGTCGCGGTCGTGTCGGGCGGCGATCCGGGCGTCTTCGCGATGGCCGCGGCGATGTTCGAGGCTGCGGAGGAGCGGCCCGAATGGCGAGCGCTCGACATTTCGGTCGCGCCCGGAATCAGCGCCATGCAGGCGGCGGCGGCGCGGCTCGGCGCGCCGCTCGGCCACGATTTCTGCGCCATCTCGCTCTCGGACAATCTGAAGCCCTGGCCGATCGTGGAGCGCCGGCTGCGCGCCGCTGCGGAAGGCGATTTCGTCATCGCGCTCTACAATCCCGCCTCGAAGGCGCGCCCGACGCGCATTGCCGATGCTTTCACGCTGTTGCGAAGTCTCAAGGGCGCGGACACGCCCGTCGCCTTCGCGCGCGCCGTCGGACGGCCGGACGAACGTCTGACGCTGACGACGCTCGGCGAAGCCGACACGCATCTCGTCGACATGGCGACGCTTGTGGTGATCGGCTCCAGCGAGACGCGCTACGTCGCGCGCGACGGCGCTCTCCCGTGGATGCTGACGCCGCGTTCCTATCGGGCGTCGCGATGAGCGCGGACCCAGGCGAGCGCGTCGTCGAGCGCGTGCACGGTCTCGGCCTGAAGCGGCTCCGGCCGGCGCACGATCACCACTTCGACGCCCAGCGCTGCGCGCCGCCTCGATCTTCGGATAGGTGGCGTCGCCGCCGCTGTTCTTGGTGACGAGCGTGACGATCCTTTCCTCGCGCATGAGCGAGAGTTCGTCATCGAGCGAGAACGGGCCGCGCGCGAGGATGAGCCTGCAATCGGGCAAGGCGTCGATCTCGGCGGGCCGGTCGATGGCGCGCGCCACATAGCGATGCTGCGGCTGGCGCGCGAAAGCCGCGAGTTGCAGGCGTCCCTGGGTCAGGAACACGTTGCGGCGCGGGCCGGCGAGCGCGTCCGCCGCGGCTTCCATCGTGTCGACTTCGGTCCAGCGGTCGCCGTCCCTGCGCGTCCATGGGGGACGGGTGAAGACGAGGAGCGGCGCGCCGGTCTCGCGAGCCGCGGCGAGCGCATTCGCCGACATGCGCGCGGCGAAAGGATGAGTGGCGTCCACGATCGCGTCGATGCGCTCGGCCCTGAGGAAGGCCGCGAGTCCCTCGGCGCCGCCGAAGCCGCCGATCCTGCGCGGGATCGGCGAGGGCGCCGGATTTTCGGTCGCGCCCGCGAGCGAAAGCAACGGCGCGACGCCGGGCTCGTCGGCCATGCGGCGCGCGAGGCGGCTCGCTTCCGATGTTCCGCCGAGGATGAGAAGGCGAAGGCTCAGAGCAGGCTCCCGGCGAGGATGCGCGATGGCGGATGAGCCGTGGCTCGCGGTCGTCGGCATCGGCGAAGATGGGCTCGACGGGCTTTCTCCTGCCGCGCGGGCGCTCGTCGCGCAAGCGGCTTTCGTCGTCGGCGGGCGGCGCCATCTCGCGCTCGCAGGTCCGATGAAGGCCGAGACCTATGCGTGGCCGTCGCCGATTGAAAACGCTCTCGACGTGATCGAGGCGCGGCGTGGCTCTCCCGTGTGCGTGCTCGCGAGCGGCGATCCGTTCTTCTTCGGCGTCGGCGCGATGCTTGCGCGGCGCTTCCGTCCGTCCGAAATGGTGGTCGCGCCCGCGCCGTCCGCCTTTTCGCTCGCGGCCGCGCGGCTTGGCTGGAGCCAGCAGGATTGCGCGCTCCTCTCCCTTCACGGCCGGCCGCTCGAAGCGATCCTTCCGCATCTCCAGCCGAGCGCGAAGATTCTCGGGCTGTCCTGGGACGAGGCGACGCCCGCCAAACTCGCCGCGCTGCTGGCTGCGCGCGGCATGGGGCGTTCGCGGCTGACCGTCTGCGAGGCGATGGGCGGGGCGCGCGAGCGCGTGCGCTCGTCGGAGGCGCAGGACTTCGCGCTCGACAATATCGCAGCCCTCAACACGATCGCGCTCGAAGTCGTGAGCGAGCCGCATGCCCGGGTGCTGCCGCGCGCCCCCGGGCTTCCCGACGCCTGGTTCGAGAACGACGGCCAGATCACCAAGCGCGACATTCGCGCCGTCACGCTCTCCGCGCTCGCGCCGCGGCGCGGCGAGACGCTCTGGGACATCGGGGCGGGCTCCGGCTCAATCTCGATCGAATGGATGCTCGCGGACCCGGCCAATCGCGCGATCGCCGTTGAAATGCAGCCGGACCGGGCGCGCAGGATCGTCCGCAACAGCCTGAGCTTCGGCGTTCCTCACCTCGCCGTCGTGACGGGCGAGGCGCCGCATGTGCTGAACGAGCTTCCGGACCCGGACGCGATCTTCATCGGGGGCGGCGCGACGCGCCCGACCCTGATCGAGCGGGCGGTCGACGCGCTGCCGTCGGGCGGGCGCCTCGTCGTGAATTCGGTGACGCTGGAGACGCAAGGCCTCTGCGTCGAGCGCCGCGCGCGCTACGGCGGCGACCTTGTGCAGATCGCGGTGGCGCAAGCCGAGCCGGTCGGCGGCTTCACCGGCTGGAGCCCGGCGCGGCCGGTCGTGCAATGGCGCTTCACGAAGCCATGAGCCGCTTCGTCGCGATCGGCGTCGGCTGCCGGAAAGGCGTCGCCGGAGACGCCATCGCGGCGCTCGTGCGGCGGGCGCTCACCGCTGACCCTGCGCCCAATGGCGAGCGGCGCCTCTTCACGCTCGCGGAGAAGGCGCGCGAGCCGGGCCTCATGGAAGCCGCGCGGCTTCTCGGCGCGCCGCTCGTCGGCCTTTCGCGCGAAGCGCTCGCGGCGGAGGCGTCCCGCATCCTCACGCCCTCGCGCGCGGCGGAAGCCCGCTTCGCCGTGCCCAGCGTCGCGGAGGCGGCGGCGCTGGCGGGCGCCGGGCCCGGGCGGCCGGCTTCTCGGGCCCCGCCTCGCCGCGAATGGCGCGACCTGCGCCGTGGCGCTATCGGCGGAGGCCCCATGACCGTCCATTTCATCGGCGCCGGACCCGGCGCGCCCGACCTCATCACGGTCCGGGGCCGCGATCTCATCGCGCGCTGCCCGGTCTGCCTTTACGCCGGGTCGCTGGTGCCGGCCGCGCTGCTCGGCCATTGTCCGCCGGGCGCGCGGATCGTCGACACCGCGCCGCTCGATCTCGACGCCATCATCGCGCTCTGCGTCGAGGCGACCGAGGCCGGGCAGGACGTGGCGCGGCTCCATTCGGGCGACCTCTCGGTCTGGAGCGCGATGGGCGAGCAACTGCGCCGCCTGAAGCGCGCGGGCGTGCCCTGCACCGTGACGCCCGGCGTGCCGTCCTTCGCCGCCGCGGCGGCGGCGCTCAAGCGCGAGCTGACGCTTCCGGGCCTCGCGCAGTCGCTGGTGCTGACGCGCACGTCCGGCCGCGCTTCGCCGATGCCGGAGCGGGAAACCCTCGCCGCCTTCGCCGCGACGGGCGCGACGCTTGCGATCCACCTTTCGATCCACGCCCTCGACACGGTCGTGGCGGAGCTGCTGCCCTTCTATGGCCCGGACTGTCCCGCCGCCGTCGTCGCGCGCGCCTCCTGGCCGGACGAGCGGATCGTGACGGCGCCGCTCGGCGCGCTGGCCGAGGCGATGCGCGAGCAGCCGGTCGAGCGCACGGCGCTGATCCTCGTCGGGCCCGCGCTCGGCGCGGAGGACTTCCGGGAGAGCGAGCTTTACAACGCCGACTATGTGCGGCGCTTTCGGGCGCCCTCGCGGCCATGACAAAGCCTCACACGCTCCGGAACCCCGTGCTCGCGAGCAGGCGCCCGTCCCGGCCGACCACCATGATTTCAAGTTCGACCGCCGCGCCCTTCAGCGCGCGCGCCGCCGTCGCCCAGGCTCGGCCCGCGACGAGGCCCGGCAGGTCGAACCCGGCCGCGGCCGCAAGCTCGAAGGCGTGCAGGCCGCTGTTGGCCTTCGCGATGGCCTCCGCCAGCGCCGGGCTTCCCCCTGCCCCGGCCGCCCACGCCGCCAGCGCGTCGAGATCAACCGCCCCGCGCTTCGAATGAAGATCGAGCCGGCCCTCCGCGAGCTTCGCCATTTTGGCCGGCCCCCCGGCGACCGTGACGCGCGCGACCGGATGCGCGCGCAGGTATTTCAGGAAGCCGCCGACGAAGTCCCCCATGTCGATGAGCGCATGGTCCGGCAGGCCGTAGCGGGCGCGGACGGCGCCTTCCGAAACGTCCCCCGTCGCCGCGCCGATATGCGCGAGGCCGCTGGCGCGTGCGACATCCACGCCGCGATGGATCGAATTGATCCAGGCCGCGCAGGAATAGGGCACCACGACCCCGGTCGTGCCGAGGATCGAAAGGCCGCCCAGAATGCCGAGCCGGCCGTTCAGCGTGCGCTCGGCGATCCTCTCGCCTCCCGGCACGGAGATCTCGACCACCGCGTCCGGGTTCGTTCCGAGCCGCGCCGCCACCTCTTCGAGATTGGCGCGGATCATCGCCCGGGGCGCGGGATTGATCGCCGGCTCGCCGACGGGCAAGGGCAGGCCCGGACGGGTGACCGTGCCGACGCCTTCGCCGGCCCGGAAGGTCACGCCCGAGCCGGGCGGCGCGCGCTCGACCCTCGCCACGATCAGCGCGCCATGTGTTACATCCGGGTCGTCGCCGGCGTCCTTGACGATGCCGGCCCGGGCGAACCCTTCTTCGAGGTCATGGACGGCGAGCGCGAATTCCGGCCTCAGGCCCTTCGGCAAGGCCACGGGCACGGGGTCCGGGAAGACGCCGGTCAGCAGGGCCTCGAAGGCCGCGCGGGCCGCGCCGCTCGCGCAGGCGCCCGTCGTCCATCCGCGCCGGAGCGGCGCGCCGGTTTCGGACTCGCTCATGGGGCGTGCTTTAGGCCGCCGCCGGAGAGGCGCCTAGACCGAACCGGCCGCCGCCCTGCCGGCGGCGCCGTCCAGGAAAAGCGGCCAGCGTTTTTGCGCGTATTTCGCGCCCTTGCGCGCCTGTTTTCGGCGCGTTTCGAACGAAAACCAGCGTTTTCGGGCCGAATCCCAGCCGAAAAACTGGGGGAAAACGCGCCATTTCCTTCCGCGAATCGAGCCTTTTCAAGGGCTTGCGCTGACATTTCCTTCCGGCCGACGCGCCTTCGATGGCCTCACGGTGGCCACAAGATGGCCGAAAGACGGCGAACCGGCCTCGCGGGATGGTCCCGGCTTCGGCGGATTCGCGCATGGCCGGCTTCCGGTTTGCCGACGACGAGGCATCATACCGGGCATCCCGGAAAATCGGAAGAAAATGTTCTGGCCTTCCTGTTTTCTTGGATACTCCGGATGGCCGCGGCTCGGGGGCGCGGCGTGACCCGGGGTCTCATGATCGCCGCGCCGCGCTCGGGCAGCGGCAAGACGACGCTGACGCTCGGGCTTCTGCGCGCCTTCCGGCGCCGGGGCGTCGCGGTCGTCGGCCTCAAATCCGGCCCCGACTATATCGACCCCGCCTTCCACGCCGCAGCCTGCGGCGCGGAGGGCGTCAATCTCGATTCCTGGGCCATGCCGCCGAGCCTCCTGCGGAGCCTCGCCGCCGGGGCTTCGGCGGGAGCGGCGCTCACGCTCTGCGAGGCCTCGATGGGGCTCTTCGACGGCGTTCCGGCGCCGGAAGGCCGCAGCGGCGCTTCGGCGGATGTCGCCGCCGCGCTCGGCATGCCCGTCCTCGCCGTGATCGACGTCTCGGGACAGGCCCAGTCGGCCGCGGCGGTCGTGAAGGGGCTCGCGGCCTATGACCCGCGACTCGCGATCGCAGGCGTCGTCGTCAACCGGGTCGGCAGCGAACGCCACCGCCGCCTCGTCGCGGACGCGATCGAAGCCCTCGGCCTGCCCGTGGTCGGCGCGCTGCCCCGCGAGGAGGCGATCGTCCTGCCCGAGCGGCATCTCGGCCTTGTGCAGGCGCACGAGACGGAAGGGCTGGAGGCGCGGCTCGAAGCGCTGGCCGATTTCGTCGAGCGCCATGTCGATTGCGGCCGCGTTCTCGCCCTCGCCTCAGAGCTGGCGATCAACGCCAACGCTTCCGCCCCGGCCTTGCCGCCGCCCGGCCAGCGCATCGCGCTCGCCCGCGACGCCGCCTTTTCCTTCCTCTATCCGCATGTCGTTCGCGGCTGGCGGGCGGCGGGCGCCGAGATCGTCCCCTTCTCGCCGCTCGCCGACGAGCCGCCGCCGGAGGACTGCGACGCCTGCTGGCTGCCGGGCGGCTATCCCGAACTGCACGCCGGACGCCTCGCGGCGGCTGGCCGCTTTCTCGACGGCCTGCGCCGCTTCGCCGGGACCCGGCCCGTGCATGGCGAATGCGGGGGCTATATGACGCTCGGCGCGGCGCTCACCGACGCCTCGGGCGCCGCCCACCGCATGGCGGGGCTTCTGCCGGTCGAGACGAGCTTCGCGAAGCGCCGCATGACCCTCGGCTACCGGGAGGCGCGGCTTGCCGAGGCCTGCGCGCTGGGGCCCGCGGGCGCCCTCGTGCGGGGGCATGAGTTCCACTATGCGACGATCGCTTCCGAGGGCGACGCGCCCTTCGCCTTCGTGACCGACGCCTATGGCGCGGCCCCAAAGCCCGCCGGATCGCGGCGCGGCCTCGTCACCGGCTCGTTCTTCCACGCCATCGCGGAGGTTCCGTAAGGGGCTCGCAAAAAAGATCGGGAACATGTCACACGCGGCGCTCCCTCGCTCGTCATGGGGACGATGACAACGAAAGGAACCGATCCCATGTCCGCAAGGCTTGACCCTTTTGCCGCCGCTCCCGCGCTGATGAAGACCTGGATGGAGGCCTCGCTCGCCCTCAACGCCGGCCTCGATCCGAAGCTGGCCGAACTCGTGAAAATCCGCGCCTCGCAGATCAACGGCTGCGCCAATTGCCTCAACATGCACGTGGTCGCGGCGCGCGCGAAGGGCGAGACGGAACAGCGCCTGGACCTTCTGCCGGCCTGGCGCGAGGCGCCATGCTATACGGAGCGCGAGCGCGCGGCGCTGGGTTGGACGG
Organism: uncultured Alphaproteobacteria bacterium; assembly: GCA_963741845.1. Taxonomy (GTDB): domain Bacteria; phylum Pseudomonadota; class Alphaproteobacteria; order Rhizobiales; family Beijerinckiaceae; genus Roseiarcus. The sequence continues at coordinate 67,515 of CAVUJV010000010.1, read as the reverse complement.
ACGCGCTGACGCGTCTGTCCGAGGGACCCATGCTGGAAACGGCCCGCCAGGAGCTCAAGGCGCATTTTCGCGAGGACGAACAGATCGCGCTGACGCTCGTGATCAACGTCATCAACGGCTGGAACCGGCTCGCGGTCGGGTTCAGCCTGTGGGCCGATCGGCCTGTGGCGAGGGCAGCCGCGTGACGCCGCCCCGCGCTTCAGCCCACGCAGCGGAAACGTTCGATCCGCTGCGTCCAAAACTGGTGCGCGTCGCCTACCGGATGCTCGGCTCCGTCGCCGACGCCGAGGACGCAGTGCAGGAGGCCTTCATCCGCTGGATGAAGGCCGACCGCTCTCAGGTGCGCGAGCCTGAGGCTTTCCTGCGCCGCACGGTTACGCGGCTCTGCCTCGATCAACTGAAGTCCGCGCGCCGAAACCGCGAGACTTACATCGGCCCGTGGCTTCCCGACCCGGTGGTGGAGAACGAGGAGGAAGTCGACGATGTGACCCTGCCGCTGATGCTGGCGCTCGAACGCCTGTCGCCGCTCGAGCGTGCGGCCTTTCTGTTGCACGACGTGTTCGGGCTGGAGTTCGACGAGGTGGCGACCACGATCGAGCGTGATCCCGCCGCCTGCCGGCAGCTCGCAAGCCGGGCCCGCGTGCATGTCCGTGAACAGCGAGCGCGCTTTCCGGTGGAGAAGCAACGCGGGCTGGAGCTGGCGGAAGCCTTCTTTCGGGCTTCGCGGAACGGCGACATGACCGCGCTGCGGGCCATGCTCTCGGCCGACGTGAGCGTCCACGCCGACGGCGGCGGCAAGCGGCCTGCCATCAAGCGCCCGCTCTGGGGCGCGGAAGAAGCCATGAAGCTGTTCGAAGCGCTCGCCACGGTCTACGCGCGGCATAGCTCCGATCTCGTGCGGATCGCCTTCGTCAATGGCTTGCCGGGGATCGTGACTCGCGAGTTGGATGGCGAGCTTCAGACCACGGCGCTCGAAATCGAGAACGGCCTCGTCACGGCCGTTTATGTCGTGCGGAACCCCGACAAGCTCCGACACCTTCACTAAGGCCGGGCTCCATCCGGGTTGCTTGCGGAAACGGTTACTTCGAGGGCGCGAAGACGCCCCGCCAATGGACGAGCGCCGGCTCGTCCGGCCCTTCGGCGGTGGCGATCACCGAGCCCAGCACGATGGCGTGCGAGTGCCGGTCCAGGATCTCCTCGACATAGCAGTCGAAGGAGACGAGCGCGTCGATGAGGATCGGCGAGCCCGTTGCGCCGTGGGTCCAGCGCTGATCCTCGAAACGCTTCGCGCCGTGATGGCCGGAGCGGCCGCTGAACCGGTCGGCCAGAAATTCGTGCCGCGCCGCCAGCACATTGGCCGAGAATGATCCGTTTTTTCTGAGGCCGGCCAGCGTCGAGGAGGCGCGCGAAAGCGAAAGGATGAGGGTCGGAGGCGTGAGCGACAGCGAAGCGAGCGACGTCACCGTCGCGCCGACCCGGTCGTCATTCTCGCCCGAAGCGATGATGGCCACGCCCGACGCGAGCGAGCGCATCGCGTGGCGGAACGCGCTGCTGTCGACATGGCGCAAACGCCCTTCGGTCGTGCGCGTCGCCTCGGAGATCATGGAGGCTCTACTCCTACGCCATTCGCGCCTGCCTTGCGCAAGAAGGGTCATGAGGCGGCGCGCGGTTTCAAGTCAATCGCCTCGGGACAAGATTAGAACCATTGCAGAAACGAAGGGTTCCGCCGCGGCGCGGCGCCGCTTGACCCTCCGCGCCGGGTCGGGCAAGGCAGGCGCCTATTTTCCATTTCCGAGCGGTTCCGCATGTCCGACCCGCCGCCGTCCGGGGCCGAGCAGGCGTCGGGGGGCGTCCTCAGGAGCTTCACCCATCGTCCGCGCCTGCTGATCGGCGCGGGCCTGATGGTCGTCGCCTATCTGCTCACGCCCGGGAGCCTGCGCGAGCCGACGCGGCTGCTGATCGCGTGGAACGTCGGCGCCTGGACCTTCCTCGTCCTGGTCGCGATCATGATCTCCGGCCCGAAGGAGAGCGTCCTGAAGCACGCTCACGTCGAGGACGAGAACCAGTGGACGCTCCTCCTGCTCGGAACTCGTTTCGAGCGGCGCGTCGCTGGCCGCCATCGTCTGGGAGCTCGGTCCCGGTCAAGGACATGCATGGCTTGGCAGAAGGCGGCGCATCTTGGCGCTGGTCGCGGCCTCGATTCTCTCCTCCTGGACCTTCATCAACACGATGTTCGCCCTGCACTACGCCGGCGTCTATTTCGAGCCGCGCGCATGGCAGCTGCGCGCGGGCCTCGACTTCCCGAAAACGGAGACGCCGGGCTGGATCGAGTTCTTCTATCAGGCCTTCGCCATCGGCTGCACCTTCGCCTCGTCCGACGTGAACGTCACGTCCTCGCGGATGCGCCGCATCGTGGCGATCCAGAGCGTCGTGTCCTTTTTCTACAACACCATCATCCTCGCGCTCGCGATCAACATCGCCGCGGGATTCTTCTGAAAGCTGAAATCCGATGACCGACGAAACGAAAGCGCGCGTCCGGGCGGCCCTGCCGCGCGGACTGATCGACCGGGACGCAGCCGACATCGCCGCGGCCGAAAGCATGATGGCGAAGATCCGCGAGGTCTATACGCTCTACGGCTTCGAGGCGGTCGAGACGCCCTTCATCGAATATACGGAGGCGCTCGGAAAGTTCCTGCCCGATCAGGACCGGCCGAACGAGGGCGTCTTCTCCTTCAAGGACGACGACGAGCAATGGCTGTCGCTGCGCTATGACCTCACCGCGCCGCTCGCCCGCTATGTCGCGGAGCATTACGACCGCTTGCCGAAGCCCTATCGCAGCTATCGCGCGGGCTGGGTGTTCCGCAACGAGAAGCCGGGACCGGGGCGCTACCGCCAGTTCATGCAGTTCGACGCCGACACGGTCGGCGCGGGAACCGTCGCCGCCGACGCCGAGATCTGCATGATGGCCGCCGACTGCCTCGAAGCGCTGGGCATCAAGCGCGGCGACTATGTCGTCAAGGTCAACAACCGGAAGGTGCTGGACGGCGTGATGGAGGCCATCGGCCTCGGCGGCGAGGAGAACGCGGGGCGGCGCCTGACCGTGCTGCGCGCCATCGACAAGCTCGACCGGCTGGGCCCCGAAGGCGTGCGCGCGCTGCTTGGCGCGGGACGCAAGGACGAGAGCGGCGATTTTACGAAGGGCGCGGGGCTGGATGAAAACCATATCGAGCACGTGCTCGACCTCGTGAATGGCGGCTTGGTCAATCGCGTCGTCAGTCAGGACGCGAGTGTGCGATTCGGCGACGGCGCCGAGGGCGAGCGCCCGCCCACGCCCGAGCAAGATGAGGGCGCCAGGGTCGGTGGGGGCGCTGCCGGCAATCTGCCCGTCCAAGGCGCCGAGAACGAAGGGCTGAAAGAACTCGTGCAGATCGAGAAGCTCGTGCGCGGAGCCGGGTATGGTGCGGATCGCATCCGCATCGACCCCTCCGTCGTGCGCGGCCTCGAATATTACACAGGCCCGGTCTTCGAGGCGGAGCTGACCTTCGAGGTGCACGGGCGAGGACGGACGGCCGATCCGCTTCGGCTCGGTCGGCGGCGGCGGGCGCTATGACGGGCTCGTCGCGCGCTTCCGCGAGGAGCCCGTGCCCGCGACCGGCTTCTCGATCGGCGTGTCGCGCCTGCTCGCGGCGCTGCGCGCGATCAAAAGCCCCATCGTCGCGGCGGCGGAGGCGCCCGGTCCGGTCGTCGTGCTGGCGCTCGACCGCGACGAGAAGTCGATGGCCAATTATCAGCGGCTCGTCGCTTCGCTGCGCGGCGCGGGCATCGCGGCCGAGCTTTATCTGGGCTCGGGCGGCATGAACGCGCAGCTCAAATACGCCGACAGGCGCAGAAGCCGCGTCGCCGTCATTCAGGGCTCGAACGAGCGCGACGCGCCCGGCGGCCCGCAGGTGACGATCCGCGACCTCAAGCTCGGCGCCGAACTCGCGAAGAGCACGAAGGACCGCGCCGACTATCTGGAGCTTCGCCAGCGCGCGCAATTCGCCGCGCCCGAGAGCGAGCTTGTCGCGCGCGTGCGCGAGGTGCTGGCGCGGGAGTAAGCATTCGAGCCGGCCGCGACGTTCGGACGGCGCGGCAGACCGAAATCCATTGGGAGCGACAGCCATGGCGGAGCCTGCGGAAGAGGCGATCGAAGCGAAGGAAAAGGATCGCAGGGTCGCGCTGATCATCGCCGTTCTGGCCCTGCTGCTGGCTTTGGCCGAGGCGGGTTCCAAGCAGGCGCAGCACCTGTCGATCGAAAAGAACATCGAGGCGTCCGACCTCTTCAACTTCTATCAGGCCAAGCGCATCCGCGAGACGGTGGTGCAGACCGCGGCGCGGACCGTCGAAGCGCAGAAGGCCGCCGCCGCCCCGGACGCGCAGGGCGCCATCGAGAAAGTCCTCGCCGACCTCAACGCGACCGCGGCGCGGCTGCAAAAGGACCCGGCCAAGCCGGAAGACAGTCTCGGCGCCATCCAGGAACGCGCCAACGCGGCGGTCGAGGCGCGCGAACTCGCAAACCGGCGGCTGCAGCATTACGAGTTCGGCAGCGGACTGGCGCAGATCGCCATCGTTCTGGCTTCGGCCGCGATCATCACCGACGTCTCGCTGCTCATCTGGTTCAGCGCGGCGCTCGGCGTGGTGGGCGCGGCGCTGCTCGCCTTCGGATTCTTCGCCCCGGCGGTTCTGCCGCTCGTGGGGTAGAGCGCGTGCGATGCGCGGGCTTGCCACGAAGGCTCCCGGCGTCAACAATCCCTCCGGGCTCGCCGGGACAGGCGAGAACCCAAGGAGGAAACGCGATATGAGAAATGCTTTCGTCATTGCGGCCGGCGTCGCCCTGGCCGCTTCGCTGGCCTCGCCAGCGCTGGCCCTTGAATTCGAGCTACAAGGCCGAGTCGGCATCCTCCCCGGACGCGGTATGGGCGAAGGTCGGCGACTTCTGCGGAATTGGAAAATGGCTGCCCGGCGTGACCTGCTCGCTGTCAGCGGACGGCAAGACCCGCACTCTGAAGACGAACGACGGCGCGGTCATCGTCGAGCATCTCGAAAGCCGGGACGATAAGGCCCGCTCCTATACCTACACGATCCTGAGCGGTCCGCTGCCCGTCGCCAACTATCACTCGACGCTTATGGTCGAGCCTTCGGGGTCCGGCTCGGTCGTCGTCTGGACCGGAAAATATGACGCCAAGGGCGCGAGCGACGCCGACGCGAAGAAGGTGATCGACGGCATCTACAAGGCCGGCGCCGACAGTCTCGCGAAATAGCGGACCTTCATCCGGGCGCGGCTGGCCGAGCGCCAGCCGCGTCGCCACGGCTCAGGGAAACAGCGACAGCCCGCCGTCGACCCGGATCACCTGCCCGTTGATGAATTTCGCGCGAGGTCCTGCGAGAAAAGCGACGGCGTCGGCGATCTCGTCGGGCTCCGCATAGCGGACGAGCGATCTGGCGTTCGAATCCATCATGTCGGGATTGACCGTGCGCGTCGCCTGGAAGCGCGCGCTCTTCGTCGGGCCCGGGCTCACCGCGTTGACGCGAACGCCGTCGTTCAAAAGCTCCTTCGCGAGGCAACGGGTATAGTGGACGACGCCCGCTTTGAGTGTCGAATAGACGACTTCCGGCGAAACGCCGAAATGCGCCGCGACCGAAGCGATATTGACCACGGCGCCCGAGCCCGCCGCCTTCATCGGCGGCACGAAGGCCTGGCAGACGAGCATCGTTCCGATCAGATTGTTCTCGGTCAGGACCTTGATGTCCTCGTAGGAAATGTCGAGCGCGTTGTTCGGACTGGGCTTGCCGCCGGCCGCGCCGATGTCTCCGCCCGCGCAATTGACGAGGATGTGGACCGGCCCAAGTTTCTCGTCGATCGCCTGCTTCATCTTCGCGACGGCCGCCTTGTCGCCGATATTGCCGCTGACGGCGCAAACCCTGCGGCCCCGGTTGCCGATCTGCGCCGCCACCTCGTCGAGATCGGCCGCTTCGCCATATTTCGCCGGCGCCTTCCAGTCGATGTCGTGGATCGCGACATCCGCGCCGAGCTCGGCGAGACGTTCGGCCATCACACGGCCGAGGCCCCGGCCCGATCCCGTCACGAAAGCCGTCTTGCCGCTGAGTTCCTTGGTCACCGTGTCGTCTCCATTTCCATCAAAGGCCGAGCGCGCGCATGTTGGCGGCGCTGCGGCGGATCATCGCGAGTTCGTACGATTCGAGTGCGCCGTCGTCGCCCTTCTCCCAGGGCGTGCGATAATCGGCGTCGTCCGGCAGCCGGTTCTTGCGCGCAGCCGCGAGGCAGCGGGCAAGCTGCTCGGCCGATTTCGGCGGATAGAAGCGCCACCATTCCGGCTTCAGGAAACGCACATGGCGCGCCTCCAGCGCGCCGGGCTCCAGCACGGCGGTCAGCTTCGGATGATGCGCGCTGAAAAGATCGAGCATCTCGGCGAAGGGCACGGCGCCGTCGCCGATCGCGCAGCGCACGAGCCGGTAGCCCTCGTCGGTGAATTGCACGCGATAGTCCTTGAGATGGACATGGCGCACATGCGGCGCGACGCGGCGGTAGAAGTCGAGCGGCGCCTCGACGACCGGAAAGGCATTGCCCGCATCGACGCAAATCCCGACGCCCGGCGTCGACTCGCAGAAGGCGACAAGCTCGTCGCTGCCGAAATCCTGATGGTTCTCGATGGCGAGCATGCGGCCCTCGTCCGCGACCTGGGGCCCGTATTCGCGCAGCGCCGCGCCGACCTTCGCGACGAGATCCTTCCAGCCGTCGCCGAGCGCCGCGCGGTCGCCGCAAAGCACGGTCGTCAGGCCGCAGCGGATGGTGGCGGCGTCGAGCGCGCGCGCCGAGCGCATCGCGCTTTCGAACGGCCCCATCATCAGGCCCCAGCTGATGATCGGCGTCATGCCCAGCGACTGAAGCCGTTCCTTCAACGCCGCAAGGTCGCGGTCGCTGAGCGCGCGCAGCCACGGATCGAAGATCTCCAGCGCCCGCACGCCGAGTTCCCGGCCAAGCGCGATGAAGCCTTCGAGGCCCGCCCCTTTCGGATTGGCGCGCGGCCCGCCCTGCCCCTGCAGGCCAAGATGATAGGTCAGGCCATAGGGATTGAGCCCGAAAACATAGGCATCCGCGCGCGTCTTCCCTGCTTCGCTCATCTGAGGCCCGCGTCCACCGTGAGGGATTGTTTCGTGATCATGCGGCTGTCGTCGGCGGCGAGGAACAGCGCGGTGCGCGCGATCTCCTCGCCGAGCAGCACGCGGCGGATCATCTGCCTTTGCACCATCGCGTCGACCGAATCCTGCGTCCTGAACCAGAGGCGCCGCTGGCGCTCGGTCATCACCGCGCCCGGCTCGATCGCGTTGACGCGAATGTTGTCCGGGCCGAAGGCGCGGGCGAGCGCACGCGTGAGCCCGATGACGCCGGCCTTCGCCGTCGCATAGGCCGGCATCTCGCCGGCGCCCGCGCGCCACGCGATCGAGGACAGGTTGACGATGGAGCCGCCGCCGAGCGCCTTCATCTGCGGATGCACGGCCTGCGCCGCGAAGAAGTGATGGCGCAGATTGACGTTCTGCATATCGTCCCAGAACGTCTCCGTGACCTCCGCGAACGCATGCCGCTCGTCGAGCGCCGCGTTGTTCACGAGCGCGCCGATCGGCCCGAGCCGCTCGCGCGTCGTTTCGATGGCGCTTTTGAGCGCCGGAGTGTCGGTCACGTCGCCCTCGATGAAGAGCGGCTTCTCGCCCTCCGTGGACAGTTCCTGCGCCAGCGCCTCGCCCGCCTCGCGCTGCAGGTCCATGAAGGCGACGCGGGCGCGATTGCGCACGAAGGCGCGGACGATGTCGGCGCCGATTCCCGTCGCCCCGCCGCTCACGAAAACGACACGCCCGGCGAGGCTCGGATAGGTTGCGAAGGTCAAGCGGCGGCTCGTGGGATCAGCGCTTCGGTGGAGGGGTCGAACAGGCAGGCGTTGGCCATGTCGACGCCAAGGTTGAGGCGCTCGCCGAGGCGCGGCGCGCCGTCCGGATCGAAGCGGCCGACGATTTCGCGGTCGCCGAGCTTGAGCACGGCGATGGTCTCGGCGCCCGTCGGCTCGACCACATCGACGGGCGCCGTGAGCGATGCGAGCGCGGGCTTGCGCGCCTTGAGATCGGCGTCGAAACGGAAGAGATGCTCCGGCCGCACGCCCAGCACGACTTTTCCGTCCGCCGGGCGCCGCGCCGGCGCGTAGGGCAGCGGCAGCGACGCCAGGCCGCCGCCTTCGAGCGCGATGTCCACGGCAGGCATGCCCCCCTTTTCGCCGAGCATCCCCGGAATGAAATTCATCGCGGGGCTGCCCATGAAGCCTGCGACGAACATATTGGCGGGGCGCCCATAGATCGTGGCGGGATCGTCGAACTGCTGGAGCGCGCCCTGATGCATGACGGCGATGCGGGTGGCGAGCGTCATCGCTTCGATCTGGTCGTGCGTGACATAGACCGTCGTCTTGCCGACGCGCTGATGCAGCTTCTTGATCTCGGTGCGCATGTCGACGCGAAGCTTGGCGTCGAGATTGGAGAGCGGCTCGTCGAACAGGAAGAGCTTCGGGTCGCGCACCAGCGCGCGGCCCATCGCGACGCGCTGTCGCTGGCCGCCCGAGAGCTGGCCGGGCTTGCGCGCAAGCAGCGGCTCGATCTGCAAAAGCGCCGAGACGCGCTTCACCGCCTCGTCCTGCTGCGCTTTCGGAACGCCGCGGCTCTCCATGCCGAACGTGATGTTCTGCCGCGCCGTCATCGTCGGATAGAGCGCGTAGGACTGGAACACCATGGCGATGTCGCGATCCTTCGGCGGCACGGAATTGACAAGCCTGTCGTCGATGCGAATCTCGCCTTCGTTCACGCTCTCGAGTCCCGCGATCATCGCGAGCAGCGTCGACTTGCCGCAGCCGGAAGGGCCGACGAGCGCGACGAATTCGCCCGTTCGCGCTTCGAGGTCGATTCCCTTGAGCACCTCGACCGGGCCGAAGCGCTTTCGCAGGCGGCTGATCGTCAGGGTCGCCATGGAGCTCTCGTCATTTGATCGCGCCTTGAGTCAGTCCGCGCACGAAATAGCGTCCGCCGAAGAAATAGATGAGAAGCGGGGGCAGCGCGCCGATCAGCACGGCCGCGCTTGCGACATCATAGGCGCGCGCGTTCATCTGGCTTGTCGAAAGCGCGACCAGCGCGGCGGTGACCGGCTGCTGGTCGCCGCTCGTGAACACGACGCCGAACAGATATTCGTTCCAGATTCCGGTGAACTGCCAGATCACCGTCACAATCAGGATCGGCGGCGAGAGGGGCAGCACGATCTTGAAGAAGATGCGCCAGAAGCCCGCGCCGTCGATCCGCGCCGCCTTGATGAGATCGTCGGGAATGTTGACGTAATAGTTGCGGCAGAAGAGCGTCGTGAAGGACAGCCCTTGCGCGACATGCACGAGAATGAGGCCATAGACCGAATTCGAAAGATGCAGAAGTCCAAGGATGAAGGCCCAAGGCAGAAGCGCGATCTGGCCGGGCATGAACACGCCGAGCGTTATGCAGGTGAACAGGAATTCCGAACCGCGGAACCGCCATTTCGAAAGCACGTAGCCGTTGATCGCTCCAAACAGCGTCGAAAGGATCGTCGCCGGGATCGTCATCATCAGCGAGTTGTAGAAGTTCTTGTGAATGCCCTGGCAGGCGCCCGATACGCAGAAATGCGCCCAGGCCCGCGGCCAGGCCTGGAACGACAGACTTTGCGGCAGCGCGATCAGGCCGTTGTGGGAGATCTCGGGCAGGCTGCGGAAGGAATTGGCGACGACGACCGCGAGCGGCAGCAGATAGATCAGCGCGAAGACCGTAAGAAACCCGTAGACGCCGATCCGTCCCAGGAGATAGCGCCGGCTTTCCGCGCGCGAGGCGGCGACAAGCTCGGGGTCGAACGCGACGTCAGCCATGGGCCGCGGCCTCCCGGCGTCGCCGCCACGCGGTCCACACCGCATAGGGAACCAGCACGACCGCGAGCGCGGCGAGCATCATGATGGCCGCCGCGGCGCCCTCCGCGATCTGGCCGCGCTGGAACATGAGATCATAGACGTAGTTCGCCGGAAACGTGGTCGAGATGCCCGGACCGCCGCCGGTCAGCGCCACCACGAGATCGAAGGTCTTGATGGCGAATTGCAGCAGCACGACCGCGACCGCGACGAAAATCGGCGCGATCGACGGCAGGATGACCTTGCGATAGGTGCGCGCGCGACTCGCGCCGTCGATCTGCGCGGCCTTCACGAGATCGGGATCGACCGAGCGCAGACCCGCGAGAAACAGCGCCATCGCAAAGCCGGAGGACTGCCAGACGCCTGTCGCGATGATGGCGTAGATCGCCGTCTCGCGGTTGGTCGTCAGGCGGAATGTGAAGTCGCTCCAGCCGAGGCTGCGGACGAAGAATTCGATTCCCGCATTGGGGCTATAGAGCCAGCTCCAGACCGTGCCCGTCACCACGAAGGACACGGCGAGCGGATAGAGGAAAATCGTGCGCCAGAGCGACTCCGCCCGCACCCGCTGGTCGATCGCGATGGCGAGCGCGAGCCCGACCGCCATCGATACGACCACATAAATCGCGCTGAAATAGAAAAGGTTCTCGTAAGCGATCGTCCATCGCCGGTTGGCCCAGAGCCCTATGTAATGCTCGAAGCCGACGAAGCCGTAAGTCGGCAGCAGGCTGCTGTCGGAGAGCGAGATGTAGAAGGTCCAGAATGTGAAGACGAAGACATAGACGAAGCTCACGAGCAGCGACGGCGCGATGACGAGGATGGGCGCCCATTGGCGCAGGCGGTCGCGCCAGCCCGGCCGGTTCGCAAACGCCTCGTTCAGCGCGGACACATTCGCCATGAGAGGCCTCGTGAGAGGTCAGAGAGTCCGCATGAGGCGCGCCGCATGCGGACTCTCTCTTCGCGTCTTACTTCTGCGCTTCGACCGCGTCGGCCATCGCATTGGCCGCCTGCTCAGGCGTCATCTTCGGGTCGTTCACGAAGGAGGTGATCGTTTCCAGAATCGCGCCGCGGTACTTCTGCAGGATCGTCATGTTGTGCGCCATCGAGCGCACGAGCGTTCCGTCCGCGATCGAGGCCTGCAGGTCCTTCTGCGACTTCTGCTGGCAGGGATTGAAGCCCTGCGAGAGATCGACGTCGAGGCGGGCCGGAATCGAGCCCTTGGTCTGATTGAACACCGTCTGGAATTTCGGCGACATGATGAGATGCGCGAGCAGCTTCTGGCCCTCGACATAGTCGGGGTCGGACTGCTTGAAGAAGGCGACCGAATCCGAGTTGAGGATGAAGCCGGGCTTCCCCCAGTCGGTCGGCGCCTGGGCGCAGACATAGTCGGGGCCTTCCGTCAGGCCGGCGGCCTTGAAGATGCCGATCTGCCAGTCGCCCATGATCATGAAGGCGGCCTGGTTCTTGGCGATCATGCCGGTTGCGGTGTCGTAGTCGCGCCCGGCGATCGCCGGATCCATGTACTTGTCGACGATGAGGCGCATTTCCTTGAAGGCGTTGACCATCTCGGGCGAGCGCATCGCCTTGGGGTCGCCTTCGACGAAGGCCTTGCGGAAGAGGTCGATATTCTCTCCATAGACGACCACTTCGAAGACGGTGGCGTCGGTCCAGTCCTGGCTGAAATGCGCAAGGCAGATCAGCTTGGCGGCGATCGCCTTTTCGCAATCGGCGTTGAACTCGGCCCAGGTCTTCGGCAGTTCCTTGATGCCGGCCTTCTCCATCGCCTTGGTGGAGCCCCAGATCCAGTTGATGCGGTGGATGTTCATGGGCGCCGCGACCCAGTGGCCGGCGGGCTTCATCACGGGCAGAAGTTCGGGCGCGACAACCTTGTCCCAGCCTTCCTTGTTGGCGAGATCGTCGAGGTTCGCCATCTTGCCGGTCCCGTTCCACTCGGCGATTTCCGGCCCCTTGAGCTGAACGGCGGGCGGGGCGTTGCCGGCCACGACGTCTGCCCGGAGCTTGGCGAGCGTGTTGGCCGTATGGCCGGAGATCGGAGTCTGCTGCCATTTTCCGCCGGCGGCGGTGAACATTTCGCCGAGCTTGGCGATCGCGGCGGCGTCCGACCCTTCGGACCACTGATGCAGCAGATTGGTCTTTGGCTCGGCATGCGCGGCGCTCGCGAGCGCGCAGATCATGGCTCCAACGGCGACCGACTTCCTCGTCAGCATTGTTTCCTCCCTGTCGAAAGCCGTGCAGCGTGTTCGTCCGCCCGATCGGCCCTTGCGCCTTGCTCAGAAGGCAATTATTTCTATTTCGAAAGAAAACAAGAAGTCAATCCGGGAATGCGCTGGCGGTCCAATCTGTATTCGCTGCTCGACGACCGCGAGGCGGATACGCCTGAAGCGCGCGTCGTCCGAGTCCTGAGCGAGCGCGGCCCTGTCTCGGCCGGAGATCTCGCACGCGCCACGGGCCTCGCCAGATCGACGATTTCCATGGCGCTTGCGGAACTTCGACGGGCGGAAGTCATCGTCGAGAGCGCGCAAGAGAGCATTCGCGGCGTTGGCCGGCCTGCGGCGGCCTTCGCGCTGAACCCGGAAGCGGGAACCTGCATCGGCCTGCATCTGTCGCTGGAACACATTCACGTCATGCTGGCGGACGTCTCCCATTCCGTCATTTCTGAAAAAACAATTCCGCTTGGGCTCGATTACTCGCCCGAGGCGGCAGTCGCGGCCGCGCGGCGCGAGATCCGGAGGATCTACGCCGAGCAGGGCTTGTCGCCGCGCAGCCTCATCGGCGTCGGCATCGCTTTCTCCGGTCCGGTCGCGCCCGATGGCCGCATCCAGCGCGCCAGCATCATTCCGACCTGGGCGGGGGTGAATATCCGCGACGTGTTCGAGCCGGCTGTGGAGGCGCCGATCTTCGCCGACAACGAAAGCAACTGCGCGGCCATCGCGGAAATGACCTGGGGCGCGGCGGTCGGCTGCGAGGACTTCATCCTGTTCAAGATCGACATCGGCGTCGGCGGCGCCATCGTCAACCGGGGACAGGTCGTAACGGGCGTCGCGGGGGCCGGCGGCGAATTCGGCCACATGACGCTGGACCCGAACGGCGAACTCTGCCGCTGCGGCAATCGCGGCTGCCTCGAACTGACCGCGAGCCTCAATCCGGCGCTCGCCGCGGCCTCGCGGCTGTTCGGCCGTCCGGTCTCGGTCGAGGAGTTGATCGCGCTGGCCGAGGAGGGTCACATCGGTTGCCGCCGCCTCATTGCGGATACAGCCGAATGCGCCGGGCGCGGCCTCGGCATGATCGGCGCCATCCTCAACCCCGGCCTCATTATCGTGGCGGGGCGCGGCGCGCTCGCGGGGCCGCTGCTCATGCAGCCCCTCATCGAGTCCTACGAGCGAAACACGCTCATCAAGCGCGACCACGTTCCCGAGGCGCAGCGCGTGCGCATCGAGCGGGGCAAGTTCACCGGCAACGATTCGCTGATGGGCGCGGTGGCGCTGGTTCTGAGGCGTCGCCGCAGGCTCGCGTGATGACGCTCAGGCTTTCTTTTTCGCCGTCAGATGCGCGTCGAGCGCCGCCGGATCGGCGAGCAGTTCGGCGCTCGGCGCCGAATGGGCGATCGCCCCGCGGTCGAGCACGATCGCGTGATCGGTGACGGGCAGGATCTTCTTCGGCTTCTGCTCGACAATGATCATCGAGAGACCTTCATCGGCGAGCTTGCGGAGCGCCGCCAGAAGCTCATCGACGATGATGGGCGCGAGGCCCTCGGTCGGCTCGTCGAGCAGAATGAGGCGCGGGTTCAGGACGAGCGCGCGGCCGATCGCCAGCATCTGCTGTTCGCCGCCCGACAATTGCCGCCCCATATTGGCCCGCCGTTCCTGAAGGCGAGGGAACAGGCCGTAGACGCGCGCGAGCGTCCACGGTCCGGGCAGCGCGACGGCGGTGAGATTTTCCTCAACCGTCAGCGAGCGGAAAATGTTGCGCTCCTGCGGCGTCCAGCCAAGGCCCGCCCGCGCCCGCGCATGCGGCGGAAGCGCGGCGATGTCCCGACCCCTCAGATAGATCCGGCCGGCAAAGCGCGTCGTGACGCCGATCAGCGTGTCGATGAGCGTCGTCTTGCCGACCCCGTTGCGGCCGAGCAGCGCGAGCGACCGCCCGTCCTCCATGGAGAAGCTCAGGTCCTGGATGACGCGCGCTTCGCCATAGCCCGCGGTCAGGTTCTCGACGCGGAGGAGCTCAGCCATGGCCTTCCTCGCCGAGATAGACAGCGCGCACGCGTTCGTCGCGCGCGATCTCCTCAGGGTCGCCCTCGGTGAGAAGACGTCCCGCGACCAGAACGGAAATGCGGGTCGCGAAGGTGAAGACGAGGTCCATGTCGTGCTCGATGAGCAGGATCGCGACCTCGCTGGGGAGCGCCGCGAGCGCGTCGAGAATGTCCTGCCGCTCCTCCTCGGGGACGCCCGCCGCCGGCTCGTCGAGCAGCAGCACGCGTGGGCGCGTCGCCAGCGCCAGCGCGATTTCGAGCAGCCGTTGCTTGCCGTAAGCGAGCTTCCGCGTCGGGGTCGCCATGTCGGCTTCGAGCCCGAAACGCGTAAGAAGCGCCTCGATCTCGGCCACGATCTCCGGCTTCGTCCCGGCGGCCCGCCAGAAATCCGCGCCCGAGCCTTCGCGCTCCGAGATGGCGAGCCCGAGCGATTCGGTCGGCGTCAGATGCGGGAAGAGCTGGTTGATCTGAAAGGTGCGCGAGAGGCCGAGACGCACGCGCCGGCTCGCCGGGGCCGAGGTCACGTCGCGCCCTTCCAGGAACACTTGGCCCTCGCTCGGGGCAAGCACGCCGGTGAGGAGATTGATGAGCGTCGTCTTGCCGGCGCCGTTCGGACCGATCAGCGCCTGCCGTGCGCCGGGCTGAAGCGCGAAGGAGACGTTGTCGGTCGCGACCAGCGCGCCGAACCGCCGGATGAGGCCGCGCGCTTCGAGGGCGGGCGCGCTCATGGGCTCCGCTCGCGGAGCCGGGCCGGCAGAAGAGCGCCCGCGATTCGCGCGACGCTGTCGCGCACGCGCTCGCGACCGACGAGCACGAGGACAACAAGAAGCGCGCCGATCCAGAATTCCCAATAGGCCGGGGTCGCCGCCGAGATCACGTCCCGGAGAATGATGAACAGCGCCGCGCCGATGAGACCGCCGTAGAGATAGCCCGAGCCGCCGACGATCAGCATCAGCATGACGTCGGCCGAGCGGTGGAAGTCGAAGAGGTCGAGCGAGGCGATGCCCGTCGTCTGGGCGAGCAGCGCGCCCGCGACGCCCGCATAGGCCGCCGAGACCGTATAGATCGCGACGATGCGCCGTGACGTCGCGATGCCGAGCGCGCCGGCCCGGATGCGATTCTCGCGGATCGCGGCGAGCGCAAGACCAAAGGGCGAGCGGGCGATCCGGCGCGCCACGAAGAAGAGCGCGAACAGGACGACGAGGCTGTAGAGCGCGGCATTCTGCTGGCCCGTGAAGCCGATCGGAAACCGTCCGAGCACCGGGCCCATGGTGAAGTTGAGCCCGTCCGCGCCGCCGGTCAGCCAGTCGTTCTTGTTGGCGAGTTCGCCCAGCATCAGCGAGACGCCGAGCGTCACCATGAGCCGCGTCAGATCCGAGCCGCGCAGAAGCAGCGGCGCGGTGACGAAGCCGACGACCGCCGCAACGGCCGCGCCGACGACGAGGCCGAGCGTCGGCTCCGCATATCCGGCGTTTGCGAGGATGCCCGCGGCATAGGCGCCGAGCCCGAGGAAGGCCGCCTGCCCGAGCGACACGACGCCCGCAAGGCCGAGGATGAGATCGAGCGACAGGGCGAAGAGGCCGCTGACCAGAATTTCGTTGAAGAGCGCCGCGCGAGACGGAACGAGGAAGATGACCCCGAGCACGGCCAGCCAGAAGACGATCTCGGGCCAGCGCCAGCGCGCGCGAATGCGGAAGAAGGCCTCGATCCGGTTCGCGGCCGCGCTTTTCCCGGCGCCGCTCACCGGCCGTCTCCCTTCGCGAAAAGTCCCTGCGGCCGCAGGATCAGCGTGACGATCATCACCGCGTAGATGATGAAGGCGCCGATCGAGGGGACGTAATATTTGCCGGCGACGTCGAGCACGCCGAGCAGCAGCGCGCCAAGAAGCGCGCCCATGATGCCGTTCGAGCCGCCGATCGTGACGACGATGAGAAAGGTCACGAGGAACTTGATCGGAAAAGCCGGGTCCATGCCGCCGACGACATCGGCGGCGAGCGCGCCGCCAAGACCCGCGAGCCCCGTGCCGACCGCGAAGGCGATCGAGAAGATCGAGCTGACATTGATGCCGAGCCCGTCCGCGACGCGCTGGTCGTCGACCGAGGCGCGAAGCTGCGCGCCAAAGCGCGTGCCCACGAGAAAGAGCTGCAACGCGGCCGCGATCACTCCGCAGACCCCGACGATGAAGAGCCGGTATCGGCTGATCCCGACGCCGTGGAAGGAGAAGCTGCCCGACAGCCAGTCCGGCAGATGGACCTGGTAAGGCTCGGAGCCGAGAAAGAAGCTCGCGATCGGCATCGCCATGAACACAAGGCCGATCGTGAACAGCACCTGATCGAGCGGCGTCGCGCCATAGAGCCGGCGGTAGAGCGTGCGCTCCAGCACGACGCCGATCGCGGCCGGAATGAGGAAGGCCGCAGGCAGCGTCGCGAGAAACGGGACGCCCGCCCGGTCCATGAGCAGCGCCGTCACATAGCCGCCGACCATGGCGAAGGCGCCGTGAGCAAGGTTGATGAAGTTCATGAGGCCGAGCGTGACGGAAAGGCCCGCCGCCAGCACGAAGAGCAGCATGCCATAGGCCACGCCGTCGAACAGGATCGTCAGCATGAAGAATTCGCGCGTTCCATGCAGTCCCGTTTTCGCTCGATTCCCCCTCTCCCGACTGCGGGAGAGGGAGACAGGCCTATCTCAGTGCTTCTGCGCCTTGTACGGGTCCTTCACGTTCGGGATCGTCTCGAACTCGACGTTGTAGAGTTCGCCGTTCTTTTTCTCGACCTTGCGGACATACATGTTCTGCACGATGTCGCGCGTCTCGGGGTCGATGGTGACCGGCCCGCGCGGGCTCATCCAGCTCATGCCCTTCATGGCCGCGAGCAGCGCGTCGCCGCTCGTGTCGCCCTTGGTCTTTTCGAGCGCCTGGTAGACCAGCGCCATCGCGTCATAGGCGGCCACCGCCATGAAATTGGGCCTGAGGCCGTTGTTGGCCTTCTCGAAGGCCTCGACGAAGGCCTTGTTCTCGGGCGAATCGTGGTCGGCCGAATAATGGTGCGTCGTCACCGCGCCGAGCGCCGGATCGCCAATGGCGGCGAGAAGGTCGTCATCGGTGACGTCGCCGGTGCCGATCAGCTTGATGCCCGACTTGTCGAGCCCGCGCTCGACGAACTGCTTCATGAAGATCGCGCCGAAGCCCGAGGGCACGAAGACGAAGACGGCGTCGGGCTTGTCGTCCTTCACGCGCTGGAGGAAGGGCGAGAAATCCGGGTTCTTGAGCGGAACGCGGATCTTTTCCGGGATCGTCCCGCCGCCCTTCTCGAAGGTGGCGGCGAACCATTTCTCCGCGTCGATGCCCGGCCCGTAGTCGGTGACGATCGTGACGACCTTCTTGATGTTGTTCCGGAGCGCCCATTCGGCCATCGGAACAGAAGCCTGCGGCAGGGTGAAAGAGGTGCGCACGATATAGGGCGACTTCTCGGTGATCATGGCGGTCGCGGCGGCGCTCACGATCTCCGGCGTCTTCGCCTGCGTGGCGATCGGCGCGGCGGCAAGCGCGAGCGGGGTCAGGCCGAAGCCGACCAGCGCCGCTGCGTGGTCGTTGGTGATCAGTTCCTCGGCAAGCCGCTTGGTGACGTCGGCGGCGCCGGTGTCGTCCTTCAGGATCAGATTGATCTTCTTTCCGGCGGCCGTGTCGCCGTGCTGCTTCACGTAAAGCTCGGCGCCGGCGCGCTCCTGCTTTCCGGTCGAGGCGGACGGGCCGGTCATCGGCACAATCAGCCCGATGTTCACGGTGTCTTCTGCGCGCGCGGGCGCGGCGAACAGCGCGGCGGCAAGGCCCGCGCCAACCCACAAATGCTTGAAAATCATCGACCTCTTTCCTCCCAGGCGCCACTTTGTTGGCGACGCAACCTCCGCGGCGCGACGCTATCCCCTTCGGCCGGGAATTGGAAGGGCGCAGGCCGCCTATTTTTTGTCCATGGCGCGAAGAATCCTGTCCGCCAGGAGACGATAATCCCTGGCCTCGTCCGCCGTCGCGCGCAGGCCGAGATCGCCGATCGCCTGCTGCCATTCGACCGAGGCGCGCGACATCGCGCCGTCGAGACCGAAGCCATCGACTGTCAGCGCCACTTCGCGCATCTCCGCGGCGCGGCGGATTCCGTGAGTCATCACGCGCTCGAGCATATAGGCGGAGCGCTTCCGCCAGTCGAAGCCCGGATAGGTGTCGTCGAGCGAATCGAGGACTTCGTCGATGACGCCCGCTTTCACACCCGTCAGCACGCATTCGCAGACGAGGGCTTCGAGACCCTTCATCATGATGGAGCGCACCATTTTCACCGAAGACGCCGCGCCGACGGGGCCGTCGTGGATCGGCGCCGTCATGCCGAGAGCGGCGAGCGCGGCCGCCCCCGCCGCGGCGTGCGGGCCGCTTATGAGGAGGGGCGTCCTGTGCAGGCGCGGATGGACGGGCGCCATCACGGCCACGTCGACATAGCGTCCGCCCGCCGCGTCGACAGCCTTGGCCGTGCGCTCCTTCGTCTGGGGCGCGCAGGAATCGCAGTCGAAGAACAGGGCGCCTTTGGCGAGGCCCGGAACGGCGGCGAGCGCCGCCTCATGCGCCTGGTCGGCCGTGACGATGGAGAAGACCGCTTCGGCGCCCGCGACCGCCTCCAGCGCGGTCGCCGCGCCCTCTATCCCGTCGGCTGCGTAGTCGGCGCGCTTGGCCGCTGCGACAGCGGGATCGGGCGACTCCGTTTTGATGTCGTAAGCCGAGACCCTGGCGGCAAAACCGGGCTCGCCGCGCCAGCCCTTGAGAAAGGCGCGCGCCGCCTCGCCGAAGCCGAGGAAGGCGATGGTTCCGACGGCGTTGGACTGTGTCATGAGGCCGAGCCTGATAGCGAAGCCCGGCCGCTCGCGCCAGCGCGCTTATTCGCCGCGCGGCTCCTTGAGCTTGGCGAACACAGCGTCGACGTCGATCTTCTCTTCGGCCGGCTTCGGCTTCGGCACGCCGAACACTTCGAGCTGGCTCGAAGGAACGGGGCGCGCCGTGGTGATTTCGGCGGAGACGAGGGTCTGCCCGCCGGGCTCCTCCGTCTTCGGCCGGTCCTTGGCGGCGCGGTTGACCTCGAAGTCGAGATCGATCTGCGAGCATAAGCCCAGCGTCACCGGGTCCATCGGCTGGAGGTTGGCGGAGTTCCAGTGCGTGCGCTCCCGGATCGCCTGAAGCGTGTGCTTCGTCGTGCCGACGAGGCGCATGATCTGCGCGTCCTTGAGCTCGGCATGGTTGCGGAGCAGCCACAGCACGGCGTTCGGGCGGTCCTGCCGGCGGGACAGCGGGGTATAGCGGGCGCCGCGCGGCTTCTTGAATTCAGGCGTGCGGACCTTCGACACCAGAAGATGCAGCCGGTAGTTCGGATCCTTCTCCGCCTTGGCGATCTCCTCCCGGCTGAGCTGGCCGGTCGAAATCGGATCATAACCCTTGATGCCGGTCGCGACCTCGCCGTCGGCGATGCCTTTGACCTCCAGCGGATGGAGTTTGCAGAACTCGGCGATCTGGTCGAAGGCCAGGGACGTGTTCTCGACCAGCCATACAGCGGTGGCCTTCGGCATCAGCGGGACGTCGGTCATGGAAAGGGCTCCTTCGGGGGCTTCTAAAGCGCGCGGCTCCGGTCTCGGCCCGGAGGAGGCGCGAGCCTCAAACGACAAAACTCAAGGGGAAGTCCTGTCTATAGGCGCCGTGGGGCCGAATTGCAATCGCAGCCTCCGATTTCGCTCTCCTGATGAAAAGAACGGCGCCCCGGCCCCGGCTCGCCCGTTCACGCCTTCCTGTTGAGAGCCGGCTCCGCCTTCGGGTCGAGCGGCCAGCGAGGCCGGGCCGGCGCGTCGAGCGGGTCCTTGAGCCCGAGCCGCAGCCGCTCGACGCCCGCCCAGGCGATCATGGCCCCATTGTCGGTGCAGAGCCTCTGCGGCGGCGCGACCATCGGCAGCCCCGCCTCCGCGCAGAAGCGGGCGAGCGCGGCGCGGATCGCGGAATTGGCCGCGACGCCGCCCGCAATGACGATCGCCGTAGGCGCGGAGCCGAGCTTCTGGCGAAAAAGCTTGAGCCCCATGCGCATCCGGTCCTCGACCACATCGACCACCGCGGCCTGAAACGACGCGCAAAGGTCGTTGACGTCATGCGGATGCAGGGGCGCGGCCGACTCCGCGGCCTGCCGGACGGCGGTCTTGAGGCCGGAGAGCGAGAAGTCCGCATTCGGCCGGCCCATCAGCGGCCGGGGCAGCGGGAAGCGCTCCGGATCGCCGGTCCGGGCCGCGGCCTCGACCGCGGGACCGCCGGGATAGGGCAGCCCGAGCAGCTTCGCGGTCTTGTCGAAAGCCTCGCCGATCGCATCGTCCATCGTCGCGCCAAGCCGGACATAGTCGCCGACCCCCCTCACCGCGAGGATCTGCGTGTGGCCGCCGGAAGCGAGCAGCACCAGATAGGGGAAGGCGACGCCGGCGGTGAGCCGCGCGGTCAGCGCATGCGCTTCGAGATGGTTCACGGCCACGAAAGGCTTGCCGGTTGCAAGCGCGACGCCCTTGCCGGCCATCAGTCCGACCATCACGCCGCCGATCAGGCCCGGCCCCGCCGCCGCCGCGACGCCATCGAGGTCCTTCGCCGTCATGCCGGCTTCGTTGAGCGCCCGGGCGATCAGCGTATCGACGACCTCCACATGGGCGCGGGCGGCGATCTCCGGGACAACCCCGCCATAGGCCGCATGGGCGAGGATCTGGCTCATCACGACGTCGGACAGGATTTCCCCCGACCCGTCCGGCCTCAGGCGAACGACCGCCGCCGCCGTCTCGTCGCAAGTCGTCTCGATGCCCAGAACCCGCATTCCGTCCTCGTTGGCTGAATGCGGCTCTTAGCGCGGATGGCATGGGGAGGATATGGGCTACCGTCCCGCCCGCACCCTGACCAATTCCGCCTCGATCACCGGCGCAAGAATTGTCTTCACCGCGAAGACCGAGCCCGCGACGCTGTAGTGGCCGTAGTCGACCGCGAGCATGTCCTCGGGCAGGTTCGGCCCGACGAGGCGCCGGCAGCCTTGCGCGTCGCACAGTTTTTGCGCCTGCGAGACATAGGTCACGCCGTCGGGCCAGGGCTTCGCCGCCATCGCCCGGTCGGTCGCAAGCGAATCCGGCCGCACGCCGACCCATGAGAATTCCGCCGCCTTGCCGGTTTCGAGCACGTCGCGGCCGACGAGGATCGGCATCCATGGCTGCCATGTCGGAACCTCGCCCGCGATCACCACGGACGGGACGCCCTCCTCCCTCAGCCGCCGCGCGCCCGAAACCATCGCGTCGAGGAAACCCGGATAGCGCCAGTTCGCCTCGTGGTCGTATTGGGCGTAATAGCCGCCGACCAGCACCACGTCGGGCCGGATCTCGCGGATGCGCTGGAAGACATAGTCGTTGACCGCGGCGCAGCGCGGCGTCCCGGCGACGCCCTCGTCCATCGCCACCGGATCGACCAGCGGCACGCAGAAGACGGCCGAGAGCGTCAGCACGTTGGCCTTGTCCGCGAAAGCGGCGCTCATGCCGGCGAACAGGCTCGCGGCGTGCGAATCCCCGATGATCAGGAGGGTCGGCTTCGAGGGATCGGCGATCGCGCCGCAATGGCCCGCCTCGAAGAAGCGCTTCGCCCGCTCGCGCTCTTCCGCCAGCGGATAGGCGCGCGGATCGCTCTGATAGAAGCATTTCATCAGGCTCGGGCCCTGGGCGCCGTTCACGTCGTAGTCGAAGATGCGCGTGACGAGCGGCGGGAAACGGCCGGGGAAGCCGTGCGAGACATAGGTGGCTTTGCCGACGAGGCCCGTCGCCGCCAGCAGGACGACGAGACCGATGGCGAGCGCATAGGGGCGCCTGCGGAAGATCCGCTTGGTCGGCTCCTCGATGAACCGGTAGGTGAGCGCCGAGAGGACGACGGCCGCCGCCGACAGCGCCAGCATCACGGGCGGCGTCGGGATGACGCCCGGCCAGATATGCGCATAGGCGAAGAGCGGCCAGTGCCAGAGATAGAGCGGATAGGAGATCAGGCCGAAGAAGCCCGCGACCCGATTCCCGAGCGCCGCCTCGCCGATCCACGAGCCGGGATTCACAATGACGAGAGCGCAGCCGAGAGCCGGGATGGCCGCGCGCCAGCCGGGGAATGGCTGGGCCTCGTTGAGCCAGGCGTAGCCGAAGACGATGAGCCCGACGCCGAGCGCCGCGCCGATATTCGCCGCCCGCCGGCCCGGATAGGGCAGCGCGCCGAGCAGGAACACTTCCCGGTAGGCGATCAGCGCCCCGAGCGCGAGCGCCCAGCCGCGTGTCCAGGGCAGATAGAAGGCCGCGACCGGATCGAATGCCGTGACGATGACGCAGGCGGCGAAGGAGGCGACGAGAATCGCGCCGATCACGTAGGGAACGAGGCGCGCGCGGAGCCAGAATAGGCCCAGCATCAGCACCGACCAGACGAGGTAGAACTGCTCCTCGATGCTCAGCGACCAGAGATGCAGCAGGGGCTTGGCCTGCGAATCGGCGCCGAAATAGCCGCCGATATTGGCAAGCCGCATGAGCCAGAAATTCACCGTGAAATAGGAATTGCCGAGGATCGTCCCGCCGATGTCGCGGAATTGGGTCGGCGCGGCGCGAAACCAGCCGACGATCCACACGAAGGCCACCACGACCAGCATCGCGGGCAGGATGCGCCGCGCGCGTTTGGCGTAGAAATCGGCCAGCGAGAAGGTTCCCGCGGCCAGTTCCGAGAGGATGATCCGGGTGATCAGAAAGCCGGAGATCACGAAGAACACGTCGACGCCGGAAAAGCCGCCGGGCGCGAGCGCGCGGTCGGCGTGGAAGGCGACGACGCCGAGAACGGCGAGCGCTCTCAGGCCATTGATGTCGCCGCGGAACGCAAGGTCGCGCCGCGCGCGGGCGGCGGCGATGTCCGGCGTGTCGAGGGTCTTGTCCAATTCGAGTCCGTAAAGGCCCCCGGAGGGCGTGGCGGCAGGGCGTAAAGCGCCGGAGACGGATCGGCAAGCGGCGACAAGGCAAGCGGCGATCCTTGGCGGCCGGCGCAGCCTGACCGATAATGGCCGCCATGCAGAGCGGAGCGGGGGACCGACCGAAAGTCGCGCTGTTCCGCGCCCGCGAGGACGCGGCGCGGAGCGCGGAGGCGCTGGCGGCCATCGGATTCGATGCGGTCGTCCTGCCTGTGATCGAGACGCGGGCTCTCGCCTTCACGCCCTCCCGGCCTCGTTACGACGCGGTGCTCGCGACCAGCGCCAAGGCCTTCCTCGCGGACGCGCCGGTCGATCGCAGCGCCCCTCTTTACGGCGTCGGCGAACGCACCGCGCAGGCCGCCATCGCCGCGGGCTGGCGCTTGGCCGCCCCGCCCGCGCCGGACGCCGATAGTCTCGCGGCGCTCATCCGGGCGCGCGTCGCGCCGGGCGCGACCCTGCTCTATCTCGCCGGGCGGGACCGGAAGCCCGGACTCGAGCAGGCGCTCGCGGGCGCCTATGCGCTCGAAGTCGTCGAAGCCTATGCGGCCGAGGCTCGCGCCGCCTTTCGGCCGGACGAGGCGGAGGCGCTCGGCGGCTGCCAGGCGGCGCTGCACTATTCCCCTCGCTCGGCGGGACTGGCGGCGACGCTGGCGGAGCGGGGCGGCGCCGGCGCGGCTTTCCGGCGGCTCGTCCATGTCGCCCTGTCGCGCGATGTCGCCGAAGCCCTTGAAGCGGCGGGGCTTTTCGTTCGCGTCGCCAAGACCCCGACCGAGCCGTCGCTTTTTGTCGCACTCGAGCGCGCCCTCGGGCGTGTTCCCTTTGGCTAGACCCTCCCCTATAGTCGCCCGCTCATCGTTCAGAGCAGCATGGGTTGGAATGGCCGACGAGGACAGTGAAAAACATGCGCCCAAGCCGGCTGGCGCGCCTTCGCGCCGCGACGGGCGACCGGATCCGGGGGTGATCGAGGGCGCAGCGATTCGTGATGCGGAAGCAGCCCCTGAGCCAGCCCCCGAAGCTGCGGAGGCTGAGCCGGCGGCCGAGGCCGTCGAACCCCCGGAGCCGGCGGGCAGGGAGGAGCCGGCGTCCGAGCCGCCACCCCCCGCCGCGCGGCCCGCGCGGGGCCCGAGCCGATTCGGCGCCTTCGTTTCGGGCGCGGCCGGCGGCGCTGTCGTCGCGGCGCTGGTCGCGGCCGGCGGCTATTCCGTCTTGTCTCCGTTGTTAAAGACGGAAGCGCCCAAGGACGAGCTTGCGGAAGCCAACGCGAAGCGGATCGCCGCGCTCGAATCGGGCGTCGAACGCGAGAAGTCGGCGCTCGGCGCTCTCGAGAAGCGGCTTGGCGCCGTCGAGGCCGCCATGTCCGCGCCGAAGCCTGCGACCCCGCAGGCGCCGCAATTGACGGGCGAGGTCAGGGATCTGTCCATCGAGGTTTCCAGCCTGACAAGCCGCCTGACGAAGCTTGAACGCGCGCCCGCCCCGCCGTCGTCGGCTCCTGAAATCTCCGCCCTTTCAAGCCGCGTCGACAAGGTCGAGCAGGCGGTGGCGGCGGCGAAGGCGGAGGCTCGTTCGTCTTCCGGCGAGGACAAATCGGCCGGTGTCGCCGTCGTCGCGGAAGCGCTGAGGGAGAAGCTCGCTTCCGGCGCGGCCTTCCCCCGCGAGCTTGCCGCGCTTCAAAGCCTTGGCGTCGATCCGGCGAAGCTCGCGCCGCTGAAAGCGGCCGTCGATGGCGGCCCGTCCGGCCCGGCGCTCTCCGAGACCTTCGCGGCGCTCGCCCCGCAGGTTCTGGCCGTGATCAACAAGCCGGAGCCGGGGATGAGCGTCAAAGACCGCTTCCTCGCTCATCTGCGCGGGCTTGTCGTGGTGCGCGACCTCGGCGAGAAGGCGGGCGATGACCCGGAGGCGCTGGTGAGCCAAATCGAGGGCCTGAGCCGTCGCGGCGACCTCGCCGGCGCGCTTGCCGCCTTCGACAAGCTGCCTGCGCCTGCCCGCCAGATCGCGGCCGGCTGGCAGGCTCAAGCCGAGAAGGCCGAAGCGGCCGGCGCCGCGCTGCGGTCGATTCGCGAGGACGCGATCGGGCGCCTCGGCGCAGGCAAGGCACAATGAGGGGACGAACCGCGCGGCTTGCGCCGCGTTCCTGTCGCGACGGGGCGCGCGGGAGAGCAGAGGTCTGATGATCCGGCTGTTGATTTTCCTGGCCGCGCTTGCGGCCGCCGCCTGGGGCCTGATGTGGTTCGCCGACAATCCTGGCATTGTCGACGTGACCTGGCGGGGCGTCGAATATCGCTTCTCGCTGATGCTGGCGCTGGAAGGAATCGTCCTTCTCGCGTTGGTCTTGTCGTTCGTCTGGGCGCTGCTGCGTTTCGTCTTCAACCTGCCGTCGCTGGCGCGGATCGGCGCGCGCTCGCGCCGGCGCGACAAGGGCCTGCGCGCGATCTCGCGCGGCATGATCGCCGTCAATGCGGGGGACGCGCGCAACGCGTCCCGCCATGCGGCGGAGGCCGCCCGCTATGCCGCGAACGAACCGATGACCCGGCTGCTCGCGGCGCAGGCCGCCCAGCTCTCCGGCGACCGGAAGGCGGCGACCGCGGCTTACAATTCCATGCTTGGCCATCCCGAGACGCACGGACTCGGCCTGCGCGGTCTGCATCTCGAGGCGCGGCGCGTGGGAGACCACGGCGCCGCGCTGGAATACGCCATGCGCGCCAACGCCAATGCGCCCGCGGCCTGGGCGGGGCAAGCGGTGCTCGATGACCGCGTGCGCCGCGACGACTGGGAAAGCGCGCTGGCGACGGTCGATTCCAACGCCGGCGCGCGGCTCATCGACCGGCCGACCGCGGCCCGTTGGCGGGCGGTCATCAAGACGGCGATGGCGGAAGAGCAGGTGGAGCGCGATCCGAAGAAGGCGCTGGCGCTGGCGCAGGAAGCGCTCAAGCTCGCGCCGGGTTTCGTTCCGGCCGCGGTCATCGCGGGACGGCTCCTCGGCGCCGCGGGGGATTATCGCCGCGCCAGCAAGATTCTCGAACACGCCTACGCGCAGACTCCCCACCCCGATCTCGCGGCGACCTATGTGCGGGTACGCCACGGCGATTCCACCAGCGACCGATTGGCGCGCGCCCGCTATCTCGCCCGCTTCGCGCAGAGCGATCCCGAGACGATGCTCATGCTCGGGCGCGCGGCGCTGGACGCGCATGACCGCGACGCCGCCCGCGCGGCGATCGCGCCGCTTCTCGCTTCGGATTCGAAATACGGGCGCCCGACCCGCCGCGTCTGCCTGCTCATGGCCGATATCGAGGAGGCGGACGGCCATCAGGGCGCACTGCGCGAATGGCTCGCCCGCGCGGCGCGCGCCCCGCATGACAAGGCCTGGGTCGCGGACGGCATCATCAGCGATCGCTGGGCGCCGGCCTCCCCCTCCGGCCAGCTCGACGCATTCGTCTGGCGGACGCCGGAGGAACGCATCGCCGCTCCCTTCGAGCCGCCGCCGATCGAACCCGAGCCCGTGGTCGAGCCCCCGTCGATTCCTCCGCCGCCCGCCGCCATCGCCGCGCCGCCCGCCCCTATCGCGCGCCGCCCTCCCGCTCCGGTCGAGCCGGAGGCCGCCCCGCTCCCGCCGCCGCCTCCCGCTCCGCGTCCGGCGTCGCCTGCGCCCGCTGCGGCGAGGCCGAGGAATGGCGTCATTCTCGACCCGGCGACCATGGCTCCCGACGATCCTGGCCCGCACGACGCTGGGGCCGAAGTCGAGCGGCGCGACCAGCGCCTCTACGCGAGCGACTGACCCGAGGCGGGCGGCCTCACGGAAAGGGAACACCCGTTCATGTCTGTGTCTCCGGTGGTCATCGTCGGCGCTGGCCACGCCGGCGTGCAGGCGGCGGCGAGCCTGCGCGAAGAGGGGTTCGAGGGCGAGATCATCCTCCTGTCAGACGAACAGGAATTGCCCTACCAGCGGCCGCCGCTCTCCAAGGCTTTTCTCAAAGGCGAGATGGATGTCCATGGCCTGCCGCTCCGGGCCGAAGCGTTCTTCCGCGACCATCGCATCGATCTCAGGCTCGGCGTGCGCGCCGCGCGCATCGACCGGGCCGGCAAGAGGGTCGAGACGAGCGAGGGCGGCTCCATCCCCTATGGATCGCTGATCCTTGCGACCGGCGCCCGGCACCGGCGGCTCGACGTTCCCGGCGTCGGGCTGCCCGGCGTCTTCGTCCTGCGCACGATTGCGGACGCGCTCGCGATCCGCGAGGCGCTGCATTGGGCGCGAAAGGTCGTGATCATCGGCGCGGGCTTCATCGGGCTCGAAATCGCCGCGACCGCCGTCGGCCTCGGGCGCGAGGTGACGGTGGTCGAGATCGCACGGCCGATGGGGCGCGCGGTTTCCGAGCATCTGTCGGCCTTTTTTTCCGAGGCTCACCGCGCGTTTGGCGCGAGCCTGCGGCTTGGCGTTGGGGTCACGGCGATCACGGGGACGGAGCAGGCGGAGGGCGTCGCCTTGAGCGACGGCGAGACTCTTCCCGCCGACTTCGTGGTCGTCGGAGTCGGCGCGCTGGCCGAAGACAGGCTTGCGCGCGAATGCGGCCTCGAATGCGACAATGGCGTCGTCGTCGACGAATATCTCCGGACTTCGGACCCGGACATTTCGGCGATCGGCGATTGCGTGAGTTTCCCCAACGCGGCGCTCGGCCTCCGCACCCGGCTCGAATCGGTCCAGAACGCGGTCGATCAGGCGCGAAACGTCGCGGCGCGGCTCGCCGGCAAGCCGGCCACTCCCTACGACGCCCTGCCCTGGTTCTGGAGCGATCAGGGCGACCTCAAGCTCCAGATCGTTGGCCTTGCCCACGGCGTCGATCAATGGGTCCTGCGGGGCGATCCCGCGACGCGCGCTTTCACAACCTTCGGCTTCCGCAAGGGAAAACTGGCGGTGGTCGAGACCGTCAACCGGGTCGGCGACCATGCGGCGGCGCGCCGCATCGTCGGCACGGCGAAGACGCTCACGGCGGAGGACGCCGCCAATCCCGCTTTCGATCTCAGGGCGCTCGCAAAAAAATAAGGGGGACGGCCTTTCGCCGTCCCCCTGATTTCGTGCGAGGCCCAAGACGGGCCCGCTGACGATCCCGGTTGCGGCTTAGGCCGCCGCCTCGATCTCGTCGCCCTGCTCGTTGGCGGGCGCCGGCGCGGACTTGGACCGGCCGTGCCCCTTCTGCAGATGCGCTTCGACCGCCTTCAGCGCGTCGATCTCGTTGAGCTTCTGCACGGCGGCGATCTCGCGGACGAGCCGGTCCAGCGCCGCTTCGTAAAGCTGCCGCTCGGAATACGACTGCTCGGGCTGCGCTTCCGACCGGTAGAGGTCGCGAATGACCTCCGCGATAGAGCCAATGTCGCCCGAATTGATCTTGCTCTCGTATTCCTGCGCCCGGCGCGACCACATGGTGCGCTTGATGCGGGCGCGCCCGGCCAGAATCTCAAGCGAGCGCCTGGCGGTGTCCGTGTCGGAAATCTTGCGCAGGCCCACGCCCACGACTTTGGAAGTCGGCACGCGAAGCGTCATCTTGTCCTTCGAGAAGGAGATGACATAGAGCTCCAGCCGGAACCCGGCGACTTCCTGCTCCTCGACAGCCACGATCTGTCCCACGCCATGGGCCGGGTAGACCACGAATTCGTTGAGCTTGAAATTCGACCGCTGCGAAGCTGGCTTCGCGGCGGAGGCGGGTTTCGGCTGCGCCGCCGGCGTTACCGAAGCCGCGGCGACCGCGGGCTGGGCAACGCTGCGAACTTCGGCCGCCGGCGCCTTCGGGGCCGCCGCCTTGACGTCACGGGACTTCTCGGCGACCGCCGGGGACGTTTTACTGGACTTGGACGTAGTCGACGCCGCAATCTTGCCCGTTGCGGCTTTGTTGGACGAACGAAGCGCCTCTTCCGCCTTTGCGGCGGTCTTGACGCGGGTTTGCTCCTTTGCGGGGGTGGCCGCCTTCTCCTTTGCTTTCGTCACTCTCTCTCTCGATTTGGAAGTTTTGCTCGTTTTGGAAGCGGTTTTCGGACGGACTGCCGGCCTGGACCTCTTGGTCGCAGAGGCTTTCGATCGGGAGCTTCTTGCGGTAGACTTTGTAGCCGTGCGGGTTTTGGCAGCTTTACGGACAGGCTTTTTCGCAGTTTTCCTGGATGCGGCGGCCTTCTTTGTCGGCTTTTTACGCGCTGCCATAGGTACTCTCCATGTACGACAGACAGCATGCAGCCGTCTTCGTAACAACTGCTACCTCAATGTTGGCGGAATTTCCGGCTGGAACTCGCTAAAGCTTTAAGTGATCGTTTATCACAAAACGATCGAAAAATCAAAGGCGATCTCCACCGCGCCAGCCAAGCCCCCTTTCCTGGTTCGCGCGGTTTCAGTCCCCTTGGCCGGGCTCCGGAGAAAACAACTCACGCTTGCCGGGCTTTCCGTCGAATTCCTTGGCGTCCGGCGGCGGCTCGCGCTTCGCCGTAATGTTCGGCCAGCTCGTCGAATATTCCGCGTTGAGCTTGAGCCACTCGGCGAGCCCCGGCTCCGTGTCCGGCTTGATCGCCTCGGCCGGGCATTCGGGCTCACAAACACCGCAGTCGATGCACTCGTCCGGATGGATGACGAGCATGTTCTCGCCTTCGTAGAAGCAATCGACGGGACAGACTTCCACGCAGTCCATGTATTTGCACTTGATGCAATTTTCCACAACGACGTAGGTCATCGAAGTTCCTCTTTGTCCGGCGGTCGAATTGCGGCGGCGGCCGGATCGCTCTCTTCCGCCGCTCTCCCGTCTGCCGGTCGGAAGCAGCAAATCGAGAATCAGAGCAGGCCGTTATGATCCGCTTTCAGAGCATCGCCCGGAACGGTCTGTCTTTGCCTTTGCCAAGCGCGTCCGTCAACGGGGGCGAACGCCGTTTTGCTGGCCGGCGCGGTCAGGCTTCGGCTTCCGATCGGCCGGGGCCCTCGGCGGCTTCGGAAACATTCGAGGCGGCGCCGGGCCGCGCGGCGTAGGCGCGAAACCGCAGCATCGCGGCGGACCGCATGGAGTCCGGCATCATTCCCTGCAGCCGCGCCAGCCAGTACAGAGGGGTTGGAAAGGCGATGACCGCCTTGTTCCGCTCGAGCCCCCGACGGATGCGGCGGGCCGCGGCTTCCGGGGACAGCATCATCGGCTTGACGCTTCGATAGGCGCCGGTCATCGGCGTATCGACGAAGCCGGGGCAGACGACGCTCACGCGGACGCCGTCGGCTCTGTAGAGGGCGCGCGTCGCGAGACCGAAGGCGAGCAGCGCCGCCTTGCTGCCGGCGTAAGACGGCGAATCGGGGGGCGGAGCAAAGGCCGCGAGCGAGCTGAAGAGCGCGATGTGACCGGAGCGCCGGGCCCGCATGAGCGGGACGACCGGAGCGAGCATGTTCATCGCGCCCATGAGATTCACCTCGAAGAGCGCGGCGCTCTGCTCCAGATCTTCGACCTCGCCAAGGCCGGGCGTCACCTGAGAGACGCCGGCGCTGGCGATCAGGGCGTCGATTGGCGCCTGCGCTTCAAAATCGAGCAGGAATTCCCGCATCGCGGAGCGGTCGCGGACATCGACGACGCCGACCCGCGCCAATCCCCCCCTCTCCTCGACCTGTTTCGCGGTGGCGTTCAGGCGCGCTCCATTTCGCCCCAGAAGGCCCAGAGCGACGCCGGGCCGGGCGTATTCGAGCGCCATTGCCCGCCCGAGGCCGCTGCTCGCGCCAGAAATGACAGCGCTAAAGTTTACGCTGCTTGCGGCAGTATTACGCTTTCGCAGTTCTATAGCCTTTCCATTGGGGAGACTTCGCAGTTGAACTCAGGAAAATTGTCTTCCTCCTCTTATATGGGAGTTGCGTAGGAAAGTCTGTTCCCGTTAGTTTGGCGATGTTGCAGATGCGCAGCGGTGCGCATCGGGGGGCGCGACGGATGACGATCGCCAGTCCGGAAAGAAGTTTCACGCAGAGCGCGCCTCTTGGCGCGTTCGTGTTTCACCCCGCCGCGCGGGTCCAGGCGAGCTTCCTTTCCGCAAGCGAACGCGATTTCCTCGATTTCCTCTGCACCCGCATGCCGAGTTGGGTGACGCCCGACGCCCTCACGGCGCTCGGCGTGTTCGGAGCGATCCTTACGGCGGCCGGATATATCGGCACGAATGTCAGCCCGTGGTTCCTGGCTCTGGCGAGCGTGGGCCTCGTCGTGAACTGGTTTGGCGATTCTCTGGACGGTTCGCTCGCGCGTCACCGGAGGATCGAGCGGCCTCAACTCGGATTTTTTCTCGATCATTCGATGGACGCCGTGAGCAACCTCATCATAGCCGTCGGGCTCGGCCTTTCGGCCTATGTCTGCATGGGCGCGGCGCTGTTCACCCTCGTCGGCTATCTCCTGCTCGGGCTCTCGGTGTTCCTCTCCACCCATGTCTCCGGCAAGCTTCGTCTCTCCTTCCTCGGCTTCGGACCGACCGAGCTGCGCGTCACGATGATCGCCTTCAACATCGCGCTCTTCATCATCGGGCCGTGCAACCTGAGGCTCATCGGACAGGACATTTCGCTCCATTCCGTCTCGGTCGCGTTGCTCGGATCGATCCTCGTCGGCCTCTTCCTCTTCAACGTCTGCCGTACGACCTCGGAACTCTCACGCCGGGCCTGAGTTCGCGCGCGATCCGGTCGAGAAAATCCTCGACGCGCGCGAAGATTTCCTCGGACTTCAATTCGGAGATTCCGCTCTGCGCGCGCAGTGCGGGGGCCGCTCCGTCCCGCCAGGCGCCCAGGACCGCCGATTTCCAGCCCGGGCCGTCGATCGGATCGACGAGCGTCGCCCGGCCGGCCGCGATCTCGCGAAAAACCGGGATGTCGGACGCGATGACCGCCACGCCCGCGGCGAACCCCTCGGCCACCGGCAGCCCGTAGCCTTCCTGGAACGAGGGCGCGAGCAGCGCCCGCGCCCCGCCGATCAGGCGCCGCACGACCGGCGTCGCCAGGCCCGACGCGAGGATGACGTGACCTTTGAGCGCCGGGCAGCGCTCGATCAGATCCATGACCTGCTCGTTCTCCCATCCGCGCTCGCCGATGAGCAGAAGCTTGGGCGCGTCGGCGCCGTACGCCTCCATCAATTCCCGCCACACATGCAGGAGCGTGAGATGGTTCTTGCGCGGCTCGATCGTGCCGACGCTCACGAAATAGGGATGGCGGCTGATCGCCGCCTCGATCCCGCACGGCGAAGCAAAGGCGGCGTCGACAGGCAGGGGCGCGACGAGAACCGGCATGTCCGCCCGTCCCATCGTCCGAAGGCGCGCGAGCAGGGACTCGCGCGCAAGCCCGGTCGAGACGATGGCGCCCGCTCCATAACGCGCGAGCGTCCCCAGTCTGCGCAGATGGCGCGGGCGCTCCGCGGGACGGAAGAACTCAGGCGTCTCGAGAGGCAGGAGGTCGTGAATGAAGAAGACCGCGCGCGCTTTGTCGGAGCGGTCCAGCCAGCGGAAGGCGGCGTCCACCCCGAGCGGAAACTGCGAGACGTTCAGATAGATCCCGCCCTCCGCGAGGAAGCGGCCCGGCGTCTCGCGCAGGGGGACGCCGTATTTGCGCATCCAGGCGAGCGCGTCGGCATATTGGCCGCGCCGGGAGACGGAGACGCGCGGCGCGGGCGCCGCGGGATCGTCGAGCGCGGCGACGATGGCGCGGAAATGATCGTCGCGCCCGGCGTCGCCATCCTCGCCCCAGTGCTTGCGGATGTTGGCGAGCGCGTCCCGCGCCGCGAGCGCCGGGATGACGCGCGGCCCCCACGGCGTCGCCATCAGCGCCGCGCGGCCCGGCGCGCTTTTCAGCGCATGGGTCGCGAAGGCGTAGTCGACCCGGTCGATCCCATTCGGCGTGCGGGCGAAGATGCGCGTGACGAGCCGCGTGATGTCGTAGAGCAGCGGAGGCGTCATTCCGCCGCGTCGGAAGCCGGCGGCGACACGCGCCTGTCGGGCTCGCTCAGCCTTTCGATCATCTCGACGACGCTCCGGCGCTCATCGTCGTCCAGATGGCGAACGGCGACGGTCTCGGAGGCGAGCGCATCGCGGCTCTGGCCCGCCTGCGTCGCAAGGATGCGCTGCGCCAGCGTCGTGACGCTGAAAGCCCCCGCCGATTCCCCGAGCGGCGCCTGAAGTCCAAGCCGCGTCTCCAGCGCCAGCGCGAGCTCCACCGCCATCAGGGAATCGAGGCCAATGTCCGAGAGCGGCTTTGTGCGGCTCACATCATCGCGAGGCAGGCGCAGGATGCGCGCGAGTTCTTCGGTCACGACATCCGCGACCGCGCGCCGCGCTTCTTCCGGGGGAAGCGTCGCGGCGAGCGCCTGCAGGTCGAGGCCGCGCTCGCTCGCGCTCTCGATCGGTTCGTCGCTGTCGAACAGTCGCCGATAAGCCGGTTCGCCGAGCGCCCTGAGATTGACGCGGGCCTGGGACCAGTTGACATCCGCGATGGCGAGAACGCCGTCGGGGGCGACGCTCTCTCGACAAGCGAGCGCTTCCGCCATGAGATCGAGCGCCATGCTCGCCTCGAGCCCGCGCACCCCGGCGCGCGCCGCGAGCTGCTCTCGGGCGGTCGAGGAGCGTGCGACGGCGCCCACGTCGGAAATCGCGCCCCAGGCGATCGCGAGCGCCGGCAGTCCTTCCGCGCGCCGCCGCCGCGCGAGACCTTCGAGATAGCCGTTGGCCGCGACATAGGCGCCCTGCCCCGGATTGCCGATGAGAGTCGTCGCCGACGAGAAGAGGACGAAATAGTCGAGGGCCAGGCCGCGGGTCAGGCGATCGAGAGTCTCGGCGCCCGCAATTTTCGGACGGAGCACGGCGAGAAGCCGCGCCCTGTCGAGATTGGCGACGATCGCGTCGTCGAGGACCATCGCCGCATGGATAATGCCGGCGAGCGGCCAGCCGTCCCGCCCGAGCCGCGCGAACAGCGCGTCGACCGCGCCAGAGTCGGCGACATCCACCGCCTCGACGCGAATCTCGGCGCCCTCGCTCCGCAATGCCTCGACCGCGCGCTCGGCGTCCTCGCTTGCAGCGCCCGAGCGTCCGACAAGCACGAGCCGTCGCGCGCCGCGCGCGACGAGCCAGCGGGCCGTCTCCATGCCGAAGCCGCCGAGCCCGCCGGTGATAAGATGAGCGCGCTGCGGATCGACGCGGAACGGGCTCGCGGGCGTTTCCGCGCGGGACGCCTTGAGCCGCGGCGGCCGCACGAGAATTTTTCCGACATGGCCCGACTGCTGCATGAGGCGCATGGCCTCGACAGCGTCGGCAGCGTCGAACGCCGTATAGGGGAGCGGGGCGAAATCGCCGCGCTCGAAGCCCTTCAGCACGTCGGCAAGCAGACGGCGCGAGACCTCCGGACGGTCGCGCAGCATCTGGTCGAGATCGACGCCGAAATAGCTCAGATTGCGCCGGAAGGGCCTTAAGCCCACGGGCGTGTCGGCGAGATAGTCGCGCTTGCCGAGTTCCACGAACCGGCCGAAAGGCTCAAGCAGGCCAAGGCTGCGTTCCATCAATTCGCCAGACAGCGAATTGAGGACAACCGCGACGCCGCGCCCCTCCGTCGCGCGCATCACGCCGTCGCAGAAGGCGCCCGAGCGGGAGTCGAAGGCGTGTTCGGCGCCGAGCGCCAGCGCGAGCGCGCGCTTTTCGGGCGAGCCAGCGGTCGCGATGACCCGCGCCCCGCGCGAGCGCGCGATCTGAAGCGCGGCGAGGCCGACGCCGCCGGCGCCGCCGTGGATCAGCGCCCACTCGCCTTCCTGCACATTGGCGCAGCCGACGAGCGCATGAAAGGCGGTCAGGAAGGCCACGGGCACGGTCGCCGCCGCTTCCAGCGGCATCCCCTGCGGAAGCCGCGCGACATGCTGGCGCGCGACCGTCAGATGCGTCGCGAAAGCGCCGCCGCTTAACCCCAGCACCGGATCGCCCGGAGCGAGGTCCGAGACGCCCTCGCCGACAGCGACCACGCGGCCCGAAAATTCGAGGCCGAGCGTGGGACCCGCGAAACCACCCTCCAGCATCTCGTCGGGGAGGACCGAGAGCGCCCACATCACATCGCGAAAGTTGAGACCAGCCGCCGCGACTTCGACCTCGACCTCGCCCGGGCCCGGCTCCTTGCGCGCAACGGCGCTCCAGCTCAGCCGGTCCAGTCCGCCCTCGGGCGGCTTCGCAAGGCGCCGCGCCTCGCGTCCGTTCTCCGCAAGAGCGGAAACCTGCGACGGCGTCAGCCGCATCGTTTCGGTCGCGCCGGCGCGGAGCGCAACGTCGGCCTCGTCCGACCCGGACGCGATGACGGCGGCCAGCCGCTCCGCGGACCTGGCGTCGCGCGCGAAGAGCTCCACGCGACGAACGTCGAGCGAAGGCGTCTCGTTGGCGATCGTCCGCAGGAAGGCGGAAACGGCCGCCGCGAACGGCGCCTCGGCGCCGTCGAGCGCCACGACCACGCGGAGCTTGCGCCCTTCCCATCCCAGGAGCGCCTTCTTGAGCGCGAGGCATTCCTCGGCGACGCGCGCGACCGGCTCCCCGCGCCGCGAACCGGGCAGCCAGACGAGAATCTCCGGCTTCCGCGACACGAGTTCTTCCGGGTCGTCGCGCGACGCCAGCGAACAGGATGCGCCACGCCGCGCGAGCGCACTTACAAGCCGGGAGGCGAAGACGTCCCCTGTCTCCCGCGCGATCACGACCTCGCCGCCGAAATCGGGACGTTCGACCGGACGCGCCGCCGAAGCGCGCGCCACAAGCGCGATCGCCGGATCGGCGCCGTCCGTCCTTGCCGCGACGTCCGCCGGCTCGAAGCCTGCGCGCAGGAGACGCGCGCGCCACTCGCGCGCGGCGCGCGGGCGCGGCTCGTCGCCGTCAAGGAACTCGTCGGCGAGGCCGAGAACAAAGTCGGCGAAAAGCGAGGGCAGCGGCTCGACCGCAACGACAAGCGCGCCCGGCGCGCATTTGGCGGCGAGCACGTCGAGGGCGCCGCGCCGCGCGCAAAGATCGGACAGGCCTCCGGCGCTCGCGACAAGATCGACGCCGCGGTCGGGGAGCGCGTCGAGCGCGGTGACGAATGCGGTTTCGCCGCTCCGCGCGAACCGGCGCCGCGCGCGCTCCAGCCTGCGCTCGTCCCCGTCCAGAATTGTGAGCCGCGCCTCACGAAGCGCAGCGAAGTCCATGAGGCGCGCCGCAGCCGCGCCTGCGCCGACAAGAAGGATGCGCGGCGCCGCGCCCGCGCCATCGACCGGGGCGAGCGCTTCGAGCCTGTCGCCAAGCGCCTGCGCCGCCCGCGCGGCCCCGACGGACCGGAGCGCATAGGCGTCGAACGCCTGCGGGGACGGGCCGGCGAGCGGAGCGCTCCCCGCTCCGAAGGCGCGCAAGGCCGCTCCGGCATGGGCCGCGAGCAGAAGCTCGGCGGACCGTTCGGGATGCTGCGCGGCGAGGCTCTCCAGCACGGCCCCGGCGGGCGGCAGGTCGTCGCCGGTCAGCCGGTAGGCGGAGCCACGCCTGCTGAGAAATCC
The DNA here is from genome assembly GCA_963741845.1 of uncultured Alphaproteobacteria bacterium. Lineage (GTDB taxonomy): Bacteria > Pseudomonadota > Alphaproteobacteria > Rhizobiales > Beijerinckiaceae > Roseiarcus. The sequence continues at coordinate 30,716 of CAVUJV010000010.1, read as the reverse complement.
GCTTTCGCAAAGCGCGTCGAACGCGCGGGCCGCCCAGAGGCGCCGCGCCTCGGGCAGCCGCCCGGTGAGGACGAGTTCGTCGAGATCGACCGTCCCGTCCCTCGCCAGATCGCGCGCGAGTCCGAGCGCGGCGGCGCTCGCCCAGCCCTCGATCAGCAGGGCCGCCTCGTCCTGTGCGGCTTCGCCTCCGATGAGCGGCGCGAGCGTCAGTCCCTCAAGCGAAAAGATCGGCGCCGCGCCCGAGAGGTCGGCCGTCGCGGGAATCCAGGACTGCGCGAGGCCGACGTCCAGAAGGCTCCGCCGCGCCGTCGTGCGGACCGGATGGTAGCGGGCGCCGGTCAGCGTCGCGACCGCCCTGCCCTCGCCGTCGACAAGCGTGAAGTCCGCGACGATCGCCCGTTCGTCGGCGCGCCGGACCTCGATGCGCGCGCCCGCGAGCGGCGCCCCGCCCGCGAAACGGACCGCGTCGAAGCGCACGGGCACATAGGCCGTCGCCTCTTCCCCGAGCCGCCCGAAGAGAAGGATGAGGCCGTGGAAACAGGAGTCGAGCCGGGCGGGATCGAGGCTGAAGCGCCGGTCGCCGGCCTCCGGCGCAAGCTCGACCTCGATCGCATCGCCCTCGAGCCTTCGCCCGCGCGAGCTTGCGATAGGCTGGCCCGAATTCGAGGCCGGAGGCTCGCGCCGTTTCATAGATCGCCTCTCCCGCCTCGCCGCCCGAGGCGGCGAGAGGCCGGATTGCGGCTTCGACCGGCCGCGGCCGGTCGAGGATCCTGCCGCGCGCATGGGCGACGAAAGCCGATGCGCTCAGCCTCGGCCGGCTCATGATCTCGAAGGTCGAGGTCGAGGCGGAGACCCGGCAGAGGATTTCGCGCGTCGCGTTCGCCGCGAAGATGAGCGGACGCAGGATCTCGACATCCGCGAGTTCGACCGCCTCGCTCTCCTTCCAGTCCCGCGCGATCGCGAGCCCCATCTCCAGGAAAGCCGCGCCGGGCAAAAGCGTCTGCCCCTGGATGCGATGGTCGGCGAGCGCCGGCTCGACCTCCGGATCGAGGGCGACGCGCCATTCGAGCGTATCCCGGTTCGGCCGAAGGCCGATGAGCGGATGCTCCACGCCCGGGCTGAAGGCGCCGCTGGCCTCGGAGGTGACGCCGAAGCGGTATTGGACGCGCCGCCACGGATAGGCGGGCAGGTCGACGCCCGCCCCCGGATCGGGGCCGAAGGCGCTCTCCGGGTCCACCGCGGCCCCGGCCGCGGTGAGACGCATCGCAGCGCGCTCGAACGGATCGGAGTCGTCGGGCTCCGCCCGGTCGTCGAGCGCGCAGTCCACGAGCGCGCCAGCCTCGGCTTGCGCGATCGCATCGCGGATGTGGCCGCGCAGCACGGGCCGCGGCCCGATCTCCAGAAAGATCCGCCGGCCAAGATCGAGCGCGCGGGAAAGGCCGAGATCGAAAAGCACCGGCTCGCGGATGTTTCGCCACCAGTAGCGCGCGTCGAGCAGGGCGCCGGGGATGAGCGCGTCGTCGATGGTGGACAGGAAGGGAATCGAGCCCGCGCGCGGCGCAAGCCCGGCGAGGCTTTTCAGCAGCGGCGCCTTCGCCGGCTCCATCAGCGCCGTATGGAACGGATAGTTGAGGTCGAGCCGCTGAACGCGCAGCTTGCGGAAAGCCCGGGCGCGCGCGCTGAGCGCTTCGAGTGCGGGAGAGGGTCCGGCCGCAACCACGCAGCGCCAGGAATTCCGCGTCGCGACGGCGAGCCCGGGGATGTCGTGGATCGCCTCGAGCGCCGCTTCGCGCGGACCGATGACGACGGCCATGCCCCCCCTGCCCTCGGCAAGCTCCTGCCAGCGGCTGCGTTCGAGGATGACCTTCACCGCCTCGTCCAGAGTCAGCGCGCCGGATGCTTCCGCGGCCGCCACCTCGCCGACGCTGTGACCCAGCACCAGCGAGGGGCGCACGCCGAGCTTCGCAAGCGCGCGGACGCTCGCCGCCTGGATCGCGAAGATCAGCGGCTGCGCGACGCTCGTCCGCGCGAGGTCCTCAGCGAGAGTCGGCGACTTCATCCGCGCTTCGAGCGACCAGCCGGCGGCGGGCTCGAAATGCGAGTCGATCTCGCGCAGGGCCTCGCGGAAATCGGCGCTTCCGGCGAGCGCCGACTGGCCCATCCCCTCCCATTGCGCGCCGTTGCCGGAAAAGACGAAGACGATGGACTTGTCGCCCTCGATCTCCGCTCCCCGCGCCGCGGCCGGACCGGCCTGGCCGGTCTCGAGCGAAACGCGCCAGATCCCGGCCGAGCTCTTTGGGCTCTCCGGCCGGCAGAACCAGCCGTTCGCGCATGCGCTCGCGGCGACGAGCGGTCGCCGCGACGATGCGGCGGCTCTCCGCCTCGCTCGCGCCCGCGAACCGTTCCGCATAATCCCCCGCCATCGCCCGCAGCGCGTCCTCGCCGAGGGCCGAGAGCATGAGCCAGCGCGGGCGGGCCTCGGCGGGCTCGGGGCGCGGCGGCGGATCGGCGAGGATGACGTGAGCGTTGGCGCCGCCGAAACCGAAGGAGCTCACGCCGGCATGACGTCCGGCCGTGCGCGGCAACGGCGTCGCCTCGCGCGCGACTTCGAGTCCAAGGGCGGCAAAATCAATGTTGGGGTTCAGGCGGTCGCAATGAAGCGACGGCGGCGCCGTGTCGCGCTCGAGCGCCAGCATGGCCTTCATCAGGCCAGCCAGTCCCGACGCCGGCTCCAGATGTCCGACATTGGACTTGATCGAGCCGATCGGCAGCGGCCTCGTCCGCGCGCGGCCGAGCGCCGCGCCAAGCGCGGCAGCCTCGACGGGGTCGCCGGCTTGCGTGCCCGTCCCATGCGCCTCGACATAGACGACCGAGTCCGGCTCGACATGCGCGCGTTCGTAGACCCCCCGAAGGAGCGCCGTCTGTCCCGCCTCCGCCGGCAGGGAAATTCCGCTCGTCCGCCCGTCGGTGTTGACGCCGGTCGCGCGGATGACCGCGTGGATGCGGTCGCCGTCGGCGAGCGCCTGCGCGAGCGTCTTCAGGATGACGGCGACGCCGCCCTCGGAGCGCACGTAACCGTCGGCCTCGGCCGAAAAAGCGTGGCATAGGCCGGTCGGCGACAGCATCATCGCCTGCGAGAAGCTGATGAAGCCGAATGGGCCCGCGAGCACATTGACGCCGCCGACGATCGCCGTCCCGATCTCGCCGCGCGCAAGCGCCCGGGCCGCCTGATGCAGGGCGACCAGCGACGACGAGCAGGCCGTATCGATCGTCAGGCTCGGCCCGTGCAGATCGAATATGTAGGAGATGCGGTTCGAGACGATCGAAAGCGTATTGCCGCTCGCGAAATAGGCGTCGGCGAGCGCGGGATCGTGCAGGGCGATCGTCGAATAGTCGAGCGCGGAGGCGCCGACATAGACGCCAGCGCCGGTCCCGGCGAGCGTCGAGGGGGCGAAGCCTGCGTCCTCGCAGGCTTCGAAGACGAGTTCCAGCAGAAGCCGCTGCTGCGGGTCCATCTGCCCGGCTTCGCGGGGCGAAATACGGAAGACGGCGGGATCGAAGCCCCAGACGTCGTCGAGCACGCCCGCGGCCCATGTATAGCTCTTGCCTTCGGAGGGCTTGCCTCCCTCGCGCGAGCGCGGATGCCCAAACCGGCCCTTCGGCCAGCGATCGTCCGGAATTTTCGAGACGGAGCATCGTCCCGCCGCGAGCAGATCCCAGAGGCGCGAAACATTGGAGGCTCCGGGCAAGCGGCAGGAGCGACCGACGATCGCAATGTCCTCTCGCACCTCATCCGACGAATAGGGCAAATCCTGATGAGACTCCTGTCCAGCCGATCCTGTCGCAGATCCCTCCGCGAGTTTTCTCGAACCCTTGCAAGAAACGGGCTCAGAAATGTGTCACATCGCGAGCCGCGTTCACGATGTTTGCGACAGAGCCCGCAGTGCCGAGGCCGCCGCCGACAATGCTGAAGACCTTCTGAACCCCGAGAGACGATGCGTTCGAAACATAAACGACATCGCGGCTCGCGATCGGGAAACTCTGCTGCGAGGAACAGGCTGTCCGGGTTGGACATGTCGAGCCGGTAGACCACCGGCGCGAGCCGTCCCTGCTCAGGGAGGGGACTGTCCGGCCGGAGCGCGCGCAGGACCGATGCGTTCTCGTAGCGGAATACGAACACGCCAGCCATGTCGGACCGGTTGTCCTGCAGGCCTCCTGCCTTGGCGATGGCCTGGGCGAGGTTGATCCCGTCGGCGTTGAACGGGATTTCGTCGTTCCGGCCGGTGGCGCCCATCGCGATATAGGTCTGCGGGTCGCGCACCAGCGTCACGACGTCGCCGGGGTGGAGATAGATGTTTTCCGCGGGATTGGCGATGACGCGCATCAGGGGCACACGGGTTGTCGTGGGCCCGCGCGACAGTTCGACGAAGGTTTCGTTGACCGGCGCCCTCACGCCCCCGGCGGCGGCGATCACATCGAGGAGTCGGTCGCCTCCGACCGACAACGGCACGCGCGCGCCATTGGCGACCTCGCCTCCGACACTTACCGAATTGCTGACCGCTCGCGTGACGGTCACGAGCACCTGAGGCTGGATCGCCTTGCCCTGGAGCGCCTTCTCGATCGTCGCCTGGACCGAGCGGGGCGTCTGGCCCACGACATGGATACGCCCGGCGTAGGGAACGGTAATGCCCCCGTCCCGCCCGACGACCTGCTCGGGGATCTGCGCGCTGTTCGAACCGCCGCTGATCTGCCCCGTCACAATCGGCGACGAGAAAAGGCCGCCGGATGTCGCTTCCCAGATTGTAACAAGAACCGAATCGCCGACTCCGATCACCGGTTCCCGCGCGACCTTCCTGTCGCCGAATCGCGATGCGAAGCCGTCCGGCCGACGATGGCGCAACACGTCAACCACGTGGCTGTCGATGGCGATGAACTCGTAGCGCTGATCCGGCTGGCCGGCCCCGGAATCCTGCGCGACCTGCTGGGCGCTCGGGCCTGAAATCGGGAAGGGTCCCGCACGCGCTGAGCCCCAACAGACCGAACGCACAACCCGCAACCAGGAATACCATTGCCGCAAGGCGACGCATATCCTACCCCCTCGCGGCTAGGGTTTAACAGGTCGCCCGTACAGAGGCTACCCGCGCTTTCCGTTCAGCCGCTCAGTGTTGCGCGAAAGCCTCAGCGCTTCGTTAACCCCGGAGACTATGGCGCGGGATGGCGTCCGCAGCCTTTCCTGATAAGGGTCCGGGCGCATGACGCTGACCTCAACCCCTGACAATCCCGCGCCGCCGGGCGCGATCGAGGCCGACATCGCGACGTCCGACGGGGTGCGGCTGCGGACGGCGCGCTGGGAGGGCGCTCATCCCGTGCGCGGAACCGTGGCCATGTTCGGAGGACGGGGCGAGTTCATCGAGAAATACTTCGAAGTCGCGGCCGATCTCCTGGCCCGCGGATTCTGCGTCGTCCTTGTGGACTGGCGCGGGCAGGGAGGCTCGGAGCGGCCTCTGAGGAACCCGCGCAAGGGCCACGTCGACGACTTTTCCCTGTTCGAACGCGATCTCGAGGCCGTCGCCGAGCAGGTTCTGGCGCCCCATTGCCCGCGTCCGTGGTTCGGGCTCGGCCATTCGATGGGCGCAGCCGTGCTGCTGACGGCCGATGTCGCCGGCCGCTCGCCCTTCGACCGGCTGGTGCTCACCTCGCCGATGATCGCGGTCAAGGGCATCAACCACCGGGGCCCGGCTCTCTATCTCGTCGAGGCGCTCGACGCGCTGGGACTGGGCGGCGCCTTCGCGCCGGGCTACGGGCCGAAGAATCTCTGGTCCGCGCCTTTCGAGGGCAATGTCGTCACCACCGACAAGGCGCGATTCTCCCGCATCGCCTGGCTCGCGGCGACCGCGCCGGACCGCGGAATCGGCGGCCCGACGGTCGGCTGGGCCCATGCGGCCTTCCGGGCGCTCGCCCGTTTCGACGATCCGGCTTTCGCGCGCGCGACGCGAACGCCGACCCTCATCGTCGCGGCGGGCGCGGACCGCGTCACCGACACAAGGGCGGCCGAACGTTTCGCGACCCGCATGCGCATGGGGCGGATCGTCGTCATCGACGGCGCCGAACATGAAATCCTGATCGAGCGCGACCCGCTGCGCGACCAGTTCTGGGCGGCCTTCGACGCTTTCGTTCCCGGGAGCGACAAGCCGCGCGACACGGCGCCCTAGAGCGATGGAGGACGATCGCGCCGCGAACCGTCGCGCAGCGGTTATCATCGCCGGCTTTTTGGTCGCGAGGGTCATCTTCTCCTATTCGCTGGGCTTCGGAATCGACGAATCCTACACGCTGGCGATCTCGCGCGACCTCGCGCTCTCCTATTTCGATCACCCCCCGCTCCATCAATGGATCGCGCATTTCGCGGCGCTCGCCTTCGGGGAAAATGTCGGCGTGCGCCTTCCCTTCGTCGCGCTCTTCGCCGCGACGGGCTGGCTCCTCTACCGGCTGACGCTCGATCTGTTCGACGCGCGCGCGGCGCTGACCGCGCTCTTCGCGCTCAACGCCGCGCCCTTCTTCTTCGCTTCGGCCGGAACGTGGATCGTGCCGGACGGACCGCTGCTCTTCAGCCTCGCGCTCGCCGCGCTGGCGCTCGCCCGGCTCTTCTTCGAGCCGGACCAGGGCGACGGCCGCGCGTGGCGGCTCTGGCTCCTCGCGGGCTTCGGCTTCGGCCTCGCCGGCCTGTCGAAATATATCGCCGCGCTCAGCGCCCTCGGGCTCCTCGCGTTCCTCGTGATCTCGCCGAAGGAGCGCCGCTGGCTCGGCCGCCCGGCGCCCTATGCGGCCGCCGCGCTCGCGGCTCTGATGGTCGTTCCCGTCTTCGTCTGGAATGCGAGCCACGGCTGGGCCTCTTTCGCATTCCAGGGCTCGCGCGGCGCCGCGTCCGTGGGCCTCAAGCCGCTTCAGGTTCTGGAAATGGCGCTGGGGCAGGTCGCCTATCTGTCGCCCTGGCTGTTCGTCCCGATGGCGGCGGCGATCGTCTGGGCCTTGCGTCTCAGGCGCGATGGACGCCTGCTCTTCCTCATCTGCCTCGCGGCGCCGCCGGTCGTCCTTTTCACGGTGACCCCGCTCTGGGGCGCCCGCGGGCTGCCGCACTGGACCATGCCCGGCTGGTTCTTCGCCTTTCCGCTTCTGGGCGCGTGGGTCGAGGCCCGGGGCTTCACCCTCCGCATCCTCAAGGGCTACGCCGCCGCCTCCGCGGCGCTGCTCGCGGCGCTCGCCGCGGGAACGGTCGCCGAAGCCCGGACGGGCTGGCTCGCGCGATATCTTCCCCCCGGCGCCGCGGATCCGACCCTCGAGGCCCTCGACTGGGGCGGGCTCCGCTCGGCGCCGCTCCTTCAGCCGCCTCCCGCCTTCGTCGTCTCGACCCGATGGTCGGACGCCGGCAAGATCGCGCTGGCGCTCGGGCCGCGCGTCCCGATTTTCGTCATATCCGGCGATCCGCGGGGCTGGGCCTTCGCGCCAAGCGGCGGCGATCTTGTCGGCCGTGACGGCGTTCTCATCCTCCCGGCCAGGGATCTTCCCGCGGCGCGGATCGCCCTCAAGCCTTACTTCGCCTCGCTCGGCGAGGCCCGGCCGGTCACGCTTCTTCGCAACGGCGCGCCCGCGGTCGAACTCATGCTCGTCCCGGCGAAAGGCTTGACGCGGCCGCTTCCCCCGCCGTATCCGGCTCGCCCTCAATGACCCATGTCGCTTCTGGACGGCGAAAAGAGGCCTTGTGACTGCTGACGCAGGCTCCGCCAGGATTGCGCCGACGCTTTCGGTCGTCGTTCCCACCTATCGCGAATCCGCCAATGTCCTGGCGCTGTTCGAGCGGATGAAGGCCGCGCTCGACGGCCTGCCGTGGGAGATGATCGTCGTCGACGACAATTCGCCCGACGGAACCTACGATGTCGCCTTCGCCATCGCGGCGAAGGACCCTCGCATGCGGTGCATCCGGCGCGTCAACCGCTCGGGGCTCGCGGGCGCCGTCATCGAGGGCTGGCTTTCGTCCAGCGCCGACTTCGTCGCCGTGATCGACGGCGATCTCCAGCACGACGAAACGATCCTGCCGAAAATGTACGCCGCCCTCGCCGGCGGCGAGGCCAATCTCGCCATCGGGACCCGGACGTCGAGCAGCGGCGGTCTCTCGGGGGCGCGGCAGAAGCTCAGCGAGCTTGGCGCATGGTTCTTCCGGCGCATCGCCGGCGCCCCGGTCAACGATCCGATGAGCGGTTTCTTCATGATCCGCCGCGACGTCGTGGAGAGGCTTGCGCCGCGGCTCGCGACCGACGGCTTCAAGATTCTCGTCGACGTCATCCTCTCGGCGGGCGGAACGCTGCGGATCGTCGAAGTCCCCTACAGTTTCCGCAGCCGGGCGGCGGGCGAATCGAAGCTCTCGGCGCTCGTCGGGCTCGATTTCCTCGGCCTCGTCGTCCATCACGCGACGGGCGGCCTTCTGCCGATCCGCTTCGTGCTCTTCGCGCTCGTCGGCGCGGTGGGTCTCGTCGTGCATATCGCCGCGCTCGCCGCCTTCCGGTTTTGGGAGGCCGGAACGGAATTCGGCGAGGGACAGTTCTTCGCCACATTGGTGGCCATGGCGAGCAATTTCCTTCTCAACAACGAGATCACCTATCGGCGCTATCGCTTTCGAGGGCTCGCCAAGATCTGGGGCTTCATCGCCTTCGCGATCGGCTGCAGCGTCGGCGTTCTCGCCAATATCGACGTTGCCTCTTCGCTCTACAGGTCCCATCAGACATGGTGGATCGCAGGACTTGCGGGCGCTTTATTGAGCGTGGCGTGGAACTATGCGGTGAGCACCAACCTCATCTGGCGCCCGGGCCGGCGTTCCTGAGCCCCGTCCGGCGAGCGGAAGGCACGACATGATCGGCGACGCCCTCGACGCCTTCACGCAGATCTTCTCGCCGCCGTTCCGGCGGGTCATGATGAAGTCGCTCGCGCTCACCACCGCGATCCTCGTGATCGCGGGCATCGCGCTCGACCGCTTCGCGCTGACCTTCGTGCATGTCGGGCCGCATTGGCTCGGCGCGCTGATCTCGTTCGTTCTGGCCTTCGGCGTGATCGCCGCCATGATCCTGCTCACGGCGCCCGTCACGTCTCTGGTCGCCGGTTTCTATCTCGACGACATCGCCGAGATCGTCGAGCGCGAGATCGACCCCGGCGCGCCTCCCGGCCGCCCTCTGCCGCTCTGGCCGTCGATCGTGATGGGGATAAGATTCGGCGCGCTGTCCTTTGTCGTCAGCATCGTGGTGCTGGCGCTGACGCTCTTCACCGGCATTGGCCTCCTCTCGTTCTTCGCCCTCAACGGCTATCTGCTCGGCCGCGAATATTTCGAACTGGCTGCGATGCGCCACATGCCGCGCGCCGACGCGCGGCTTTTGCGCGAGGACAACGGGCTCGCCGTCTTTCTCGCGGGCGCGATCGTCGCCTGCTTCGTCGCCGTGCCGGTGCTCAACCTGCTGACCCCGCTCTTCGCCACCGCCTACATGACGCGGGTGTTCAAACGCCTCGCGCGCGCCTGAATCTGCGCCTATCTCCCTCTGCGCAAGAGTTCCTAGGAACCAGAGCGGCGCGCTTTCCGTTGAAGGACAGCGCCTCAGCCGATCCTCGGCGAGCCCCCGGAGAAGCCGCCGATGAAGATCGCCCAGATCGCGCCCCTCGCCGAGAGCTGCCCGCCCCGACTTTATGGCGGGACGGAGCGCGTCGTCTCCTATCTCACGGAGGAACTGGTGAGGCAGGGCCACGACGTGACCCTGTTCGCGAGCGGCAATTCCTGCACGACCGCGCGGCTTGAGCCCTTCTGCGAGGTCGCGCTTCGGCTCGATCCGCGCATCAAGGATCCGATCCCCCATCACATCGTGATGCTCGACAGGGTGCGCGCGCTCGCCGACCGTTTCGACGTGCTGCACTTCCATGTCGATGTGCTGCACTATCCCTTCATTCACGATTTCGTCGACAAGACGGTGACGACCCTGCATGGCCGCCTCGACCTCGTCGAGCTGAAACCCGTCTACGCCACCTTCCGCCATGCGCCGCTCGTTTCGATCTCGAACGATCAGCGCAAGCCCATGCCGCCCGTCAACTGGATCGGCAACGTCCATCATGGCCTGCCGCGCGACCTCTTGCCGTTCACGGCGAAGCCGCAGGACGCCTATCTCGCCTTTCTGGGCCGCATCTCGCCCGAAAAGCGGCCGGACCGCGCGATCGAGATTGCGACGCGCGCCGGTATGAAACTGAAGATGGCGGCCAAGGTCGATCGCGCCGACCAGGCCTATTGGGACGAGGTCATCCGGCCGCTTGTCGATTCCCATCCCAACGTCGAGTTCATCGGCGAGATCAACGAACGGCAGAAGCCGAAGTTCATCGGCGAGGCCGCGGCGCTGCTCTTCCCGATCGACTGGCCCGAACCCTTCGGCCTCGTCATGATCGAAGCCATGGCGTGCGGCACGCCCGTCATCGCGTTCCGCCGGGGCTCGGCGCCGGAGGTGATCGACGACGGCGTCAGCGGCTTTCTGGTCGACGACGTGGACGCAGCGGTCGCCGCCGTGGCCCGCGCGACGGTCGCTCGAGCGCGCGAAAGTGCGCGCGCGCTTCGAAGAACGCTTCTGCATCGAGCGGGTCGCTGAAGACTATCTGAAGATCTATCGCGCGCTGCCCGGCGTGCGCAGGGCGACGCGCAGCCTCGCCGCGCCGCTTCCCATGGCTTTGCCTTCGCTTGCGGTCACGGGCGCGCCGATTTTTCAGAAGGCGCCGGCGCATCCGGGAATGGAGCGATTCGGGCCTTCCCACGCCGCCCCGTCGGAATGAGGCGTTCTCCCTTTCGCGCCAAAGGGCGGAGGGGAGGCAAGCCGCTAATTGATCGTCAGCACCTCGATCGACGACGGCCGGTCGAGCACGTCGACGACGAAGCCGCGATTGGCGCGCCGCACCGCGACGTCGACGCGGCCCGCGGGCAAGCTCAGGCCCTTCAGCACGATCTCGTGCAGAAAGGCCGGCAACGTCGGCTCGCGGAAGACGATGCGGCTCGCCTCCGCCTCGAAGCTCAACCCGAGGCAGGACTGCACGAGATGCAGCGGGGCCGCCGCCGCCCAGGCCTGCGGACTGCAGGCGACCGGATAGAAGGTCGGGCCCCGGCTTCGCTGCCGGGTGAAGCCGCAGAGGAGTTCGGGCAATCTCCGCAGATCGACATAGGTCGAGGCGCTGAACAGGCTCTCGAACACTTTCGCCGCTTCCCCGCGTCGTCCGTAGCGCGCGAAGCCGGCCGCGATCAGCGCATTGTCATGCGGCCAGACCGAGCCGTTGTGATAGCTCATCGGATTGTAGCGCGCTTCGCCCGACGCAATCGTCCGGATGCCCCAGCCGCAGAAGCTCGAACTGCCCATCAGCGCCTTCGTCACCGGGTCGGCGCGTTCGGGGAGCGCAATGCCGGCGAAGAGCGCATGGCCCGCGTTCGACGCGTGCACGCGGCAGGGCTTCTTGTCGCCGTCGAGGGCAAGCACGTAGGTCCCGAGCTCCTCGTCGAAGAAATGCTTGTCGAAGCGCTCGCGGATCGCCTCGGCCTTCGCTCTGTATCCCTCCGCGCGCTGAGGCTCGCCGAGGCGGCGTGAGATGCCTTCGGCGGCCCGCCACGCGGCGTAGACGTAAGCCTGCACTTCGGCGAGCGCGATCGGCCCCCGCGCCAGCGATCCGTCGGCGTGGAAGATCGCGTCGTGACTGTCCTTCCAGCCCTGATTGGCGAGACCCTGCGCCGTGCGCCGCCCGTATTCGACGAAACCGTCGCCGTCGCGGTCGCCGTAAGTCTCGATCCACTTCAACGCCGCCTCTATATTGGGCCATAAGCGGCGGCAGGTTTCGACGTCGTCGGTGCGGGTGAGATATTCGCCCGCGAGCATCACGAAGAGCGGCGTCGCATCGACGCTGCCGTAATAAAGGCGGAACGGCACTTCGCGTAAGATCGCCATTTCGCCATGCCGCGCCTCGTGCAGGATCTTGCCGGGCTCGGCGTCGGCGGCCGGATCGACCTGCGTCGCCTGCGTCGCGGCGAGATGGCTGAGGACGCCGCGCGCGATCGTCGGATCGAGCCACAGCATCATCATCGCGGTGATGAGCCCGTCGCGGCCGAAGACCGTGCTGTACCAGGGGATTCCCGCGTAGGGGTAAGGGCCCTCGGGCAGCTCCGTCATGAGCATGTAGAGGTCGGCCACCGCGCGGCGCGCGGCTTCGTTGAACACGTCGTTCGAGCTGTCGATGGCGGCGGCCCGCCTCGCCTTTCCGTGCAATTCGCGCCGCGCGTCGCGGAGCGAAGTGAAATAGGCCCTGATCGGGCGCACCGGCGAATCGCCCTGCTGGCAGTCGATCTCAAGAAACAGCGAACGGGTCTCTTTCGGCGCGAGCGTCAGCTCGAACATGGCCTGATTGCCCGTGAGCTCGTCCGGCGCCGGGTCGAACCTGAGAGTCGTGAGCCGGCGGCGCTCGTCGAGGCCCTCATAGCTCAGCGTCACCTGCCCATTCCTGACCTTGGGCTCGCCCAGTTCGCCGCGCTTCGCGCGCGCCATTCCCCGAACCTCGAACAGGTCCGCGAAATCGGCGGCGAAGACGACTCCGAGCCGGAGGCTATGCGCCCTGTCGTCGAAGTTGCGGATGCAGATTCGCTCGAAGCATCCGGCCTTCCACAGGAAGCGCGTGCGCCTCACGTGGATGAGGTCGTGCTCCACGATGACGCGCCCCTCGTCGTCGAACATGTCGGGATTGGCGAGGTCGCAGGTCAGCGTCGCGTTGTCGTCGCGAAGCGTCGAACTGAGCACCATCGGGCGCCGGCCATCCAGCATGATCGACAAATGCGAGAGATGACGGGTGTCGCGAAAATAAAGGCCCTGCGTGCCGCCTTGCGAGGCCAGCGCGTCGCCCTTGGTGTCGAAGACGCCGAAGGAATTGCCGTACTTGAGAACGAGCGGCCTGAGTTCCGAGAGCGAGGACGAGGCCGAGACGACGAAAGCCTCGTAATCGCTGGCTTTCTGGTTCCCGGCTCCCTCGTTCCGAGCAGGCGGGCTTTTCTTCCGAGCTTTTTCGTGAACGTTCATGGGTCGATCCAGGTCGGTTGCGCGGACGCGACTGCCCGTCCTGCGTCATGAGACGCCTGGACCCCGCTGGACGCTCCTGGCATCAAACGCGGACTTCGCGGCGCTTGTCGGGCGAAAGCGGACCGAAACGGGGGCGGGCCACCGGGAAGGAGTCGACATTTTCTTGCCGGACGGGCTCCTGGGCGCCATGATGCCTCAAGGGCGCAGAGGCTATTTCCATATCATCGATGTTATTTTTCGGCGATCGGGACATCTCCCGAACGTGACGCTAAAATCGACCTTAAATCCTTGAAATCCCACAAAACGGAACGCTAAAGCCGCGCCCATGCGGGGCGTTCGGGCGCCCCGGGTCATCGAGACGAGGACGCGCCCGCGCCCTTGCCTTTTGCCGCGCGGGCCCGCATAGCCCCGCCTCGATTCCGGAAAGATTCAAGAGTTCAGGTTCCCGTCCCATGGGTTTCAAATGCGGCATCGTGGGCCTGCCGAATGTCGGCAAGTCCACGCTCTTCAACGCCCTGACGCAGACCGCCGCGGCCCAGGCGGCCAACTATCCGTTCTGCACGATCGAGCCGAATGTCGGCGACGTCGCCGTGCCCGACCCTCGCCTCGCCGTGCTGGCCGAGATTGCGGGCTCGAAGGAGATCATCCCGACCCGCCTCACCTTCGTCGACATCGCGGGCCTCGTGCGCGGGGCCTCGAAGGGCGAAGGGCTCGGCAACCAGTTCCTCGCCAATATCCGGGAATGCGACGCGATCGCCCATGTGGTGCGCTGCTTCGAGGACGGCGACGTCACCCATGTCGAGAACCGCATCGACCCGCTCTCCGACGTCGCGACGATCGAGACGGAGCTCATGCTCGCCGACCTCGAAAGCCTCGAGCGCCGCATCCCGGCCATGCAGAAGAAGGCCAAGGGCGGCGACAAGGAGACGAAGGAATTGCTCGCCCTCGCCGAGCGCGCGCTGTCGGAGCTTCAGGAGGGACGCCCCGCCCGCGCGGCCGGCGTCAGCCGCGAGGAGCACGACCTCTTCCAGTCGCTCGGCCTCCTCTCGTCGAAGCCCGTCCTCTATGTCTGCAATGTCGAGGAAGGGTCCGCCGCGAACGGCAACGCCCTGTCCGAGGCCGTGAAGGCCCAGGCCGCCAGGGAAGGCGCGGCCGCCGTCGTCGTCTCCGCCAAGATCGAAAGCGAGATCGCCGTCCTGCCGCAGGACGAGCAGAAGGACTATCTCGAAGCCGTCGGTCTGACCGAGCCCGGCCTCAATCGCGTGATCCGCGCGGGCTACGACCTCCTCCACCTCGTCACCTTCTTCACCGTCGGCCCCAAGGAGGCGCGGGCCTGGACGGTCGAGAAGGGCGCCAGGGCGCCGCAGGCGGCGGGCGTCATCCACACCGATTTCGAGAAGGGCTTCATCCGGGCCGAGACGATCGCCTACGACGACTATGTCGCCTGCAAGGGCGAAGCCGGCGCGCGCGAGGCCGGAAAATTCCGGCTCGAAGGCAAGGACTATGTCGTCCAGGACGGCGACGTCCTGCACTTCCGTTTCGCGAACTGACGGGCGCGCGCGCCCCATGTCCGGTCCGCTCTTCTTCGAGGACTTTCGCGAAGGCGAGGTCGCCGAATATGGCGACGTCAGAGTGTCGGCCGATGACATCGTCGCCTTCGCGCGTCAGTTCGATCCGCAGGCCTTCCATCTGGACGACGAGGCGGCGAAACCGGTCTCGGGCGGGCTGATCGCCTCGGGCTGGCACGCGGCCGCCCTGATCCTGCGGATGAACTGCGACGCCTTCCTGCTCCGCGCCGCGACGCCCGAAGGCGCCGGGGTCGATCCGTTGAGCGTCGAGGAGATCAAGTGGATCCGGCCCATCCGGCCGGGAGATCGCCTCCACGTGCGCCGGACGGCGCTGGCCGCCCGCGCAGGCGAAGGCGAGGCCGGCGAGGTCGAATTCCTGTTCGAGCTCGTCAACCAGGACGGGATTGTCGCGACGAGCCAGCAGGGCGTCCTCACATGCCTGCGGCGCGACGCGGAGGCGCGCTGATGTACTACGAGGACTTCGAGATCGGCCGCGTGATCGAGATGGGCGCCACAAGCTTCACGCGCGAATCGATCCTCGCCTATGCGGAGCTTTACGACCCGCGCGCCCTCGTCGCCGAGCGTCAGGGCCGGGGCCTGGTCGCGCCCGGCCTTCTGGTGGCAAGCGAGGGGATGCGCCGCTTCGTCGATTGGCACGCGGCCTTTCGCGCCGCGGCCGCGGCGCGGGGCGAACCCCAGCCGACGCTGGGCGTGTCGCCCGGCGTCCGCGATCTCGTCTGGCGCCATGCCGTCCGGCCCGGCGACGTCGTGACCTATTCGATGCGCACCCTCTCCAGGCGCGAGACCTCGAAGCCGCTCTGGGGACTCGTCGGCAACGCCTTCCGCGGCGTGAACCAGCGGGGGGAGGAGGCGCTTTCCTTCTCGAGCCTCGCCTTCGTCTTCCGGAAGGCCGCGGAAACGCAGGGATCATTCACCGCGAGCGGCTAGTATTCGGCTCTCGGACCGGATAGGCTCGCGCCCGCGGACCAACATCCTGATCTGGTTTCACTTGGAGAAGCGCGCCAAACGATCAATCAAGCCGAGCGCGCGATCTGAGCCGCATGTTGGAAGGGGATAGCCCATGGCCGTCAATCTTGTGAGCCTCATCTCGCAGTTCCTTACGCCTCAGCTGGTCGGGAGCCTCGCCCGCGCCGCCGGCATCAATGAGGCCGTCGCGCAGCGGCTCGTCGCCGCGGCGATCCCCACCGTTCTCGCCGCGCTCGCCACAACGGCGGCGGCGCCGGGCGGCGCCCAGAAAGTCGCGGACGCGGTCTCGAACTCCGATCCGGATCTTCTGACAAATCTCGCCGGCGCGATGAACGGCGGCAATATGCGCGCGGTCAACGAGGGGGCAAATCTCGTCGGCGGCCTCATCGGCGGCTCCGGCCTGTCAAGCATCATTGGCGCGCTCAGCCAGTTCTCCGGCGCGCCTCAACCGGCGACGCAATCGACGATCGGCGCTGTCGCGCAAACCGCCCTCGGGACGATCGGCCAGCAGGACCCGTCCAACTGGTCGGACGCCTCGTCGATCGCCGCTTTCCTCGGCAGCCAGAAAGACGCGATCGCCGCGGCGCTGCCGCCGGAAATCGGCAAGGCGCTCAACGCGACGGGCCTGCTCGCGGGCCTCGGGAGCATCGGCGCCGCCGCCCGGTCGGCGGCTCAGACGGCGCCGGCGGCCGCACCCGCCGCGGCGAGGGAGGCGGCGAGCGCCGCCGCGAGCCGCGCCCAGTCCGCGGCGGCCAGCGCAGCCAATTCCGCCGCGGCTTCGGCCTCGTCGGCCGGAAGCCGCTTTCCGATGTGGGCGATCATCGTCCTCATCATCATCGTGCTCATCGCGATCTGGTGGTTCATGTCGCAGAGTCACAAGGAGGCCCCGCCGCCAGCGCCCGAGCCGCAGAAGCAGGGCATGCTGGCGCCGGCGACGGATTACGCGTTGGCGCCGGGAGGCCGGACTGGCGCTGGGCGCCGGACGGCGCCAGCGCGTGCGCGGACCTGAGCGACAAGTAAGGTTGGGGGCATGTTCGAAGCGTTCCTGGGAGGCATGACGGCGCGGAGGGTCCGCGCCGTCGTTGCGCTTGCCTTGCTCGGAGGGCTCGTCGCGGGCTGCGGCGGCAGGCCCTACGGCACGCTGATCGCCACGGCGCCCGACCCCCAGGCGGGCACGGTCGACCTCATGGTCGCCACCACGCGCGCGCCGGTCACTCAGCCGGCGGGCGTCATGTTCGGCGGATCGCGCGGGCTGGGGCTCGACTTCGCCGACATCGTCGTCTCGATCCCGCCCGGCCGGGCTCCCGGAGAGGTGCGCTGGCCAACGACGGGACCGGCGGACCCCACGCGCGACTTTGCGGTCCTGCGCACCGACCGCATGACGCTCGCCGAGGCGAAAGCGAACTTCGACCGAAGGGTGCGGGCCGTCCCCGGCCGCAGGGTTCTGGTCTTCGTCCACGGCTTCAACACGCGGTTCGAAGAGGCCGTCTACCGCTTCGCGCAGATCGTCTACGATTCCAACGTCAAGGTGGCCCCGGTCCTGTTCACCTGGCCCTCGGGCGGCAATGTCACCGATTACGTCTACGACCGCGACAGCGCCATGTATTCGCGCGACGCGCTCGAGAAGGTGCTTCAGGCGATCGCCGACGATCCGAATGTCGGGTCGATTTCGATCCTCGCCCATTCGATGGGCAACTATGTGCTTGTCGAGTTGCTGCGCCAGATGTCGATCCGAGACCGCGGGCTCCCGTCCAAGATCCGCGACGTGATGCTGGCTTCGCCGGATATCGACGTCGACGTCTTCCGCCGCCAGATCGCGACGATCGACGCTTCGCCGCGAACGACCCAGTTCACCCTGTTCGTATCCCGGGATGACCGGGCGCTCGGCCTGTCCAGCCTGATCGCCCGCGACTCGACCCGGCTGGGCTCGCTCGACCCGACCAAGCAGCCCTACCTCACCATGCTCGAAGATTCGCATGTGAAGGTGATCGACCTCACCACCCTGAGATCCGACGACCCGACCAACCACGGGAAGTTCGCGAGCGGAGAGGTCGTGCAGGCGATCGGATCGCGGCTGGCCTCGGGGCAGCGGCTCAACGACGGCGGCGGCGGAGTGGTCGAATCGATCGGAGCCTTCACAGGCGGCGCCATCGGTCTCGCCGCCGGGGTGGCCACCGAGGCGGTGACAGCGCCCACGATGCTCACCGATCCGACGCGGAGCGAGAAGTCGGTCGACACGACGAAGGATTCCCCGGAGCTCGAGCCTATCGCTGGAATCGCGAAATAGCCTCCCCGCGCGCGACCCAATCGCCTTTCGCGGCTGAAAGGGGATCGGCTCGCGGACGGGACTCCCTGAATGCGCCGCCCGTCTAAAGCACGGCGCGCACCCGCTGCCCCGGCCCCGGCGCGACGGACGACTGGCCGGATGGCAGCGACGCCTTGCCGTCCCAGCCGCCGGGCGGGGCCGCAATGTCGTTCGCAGCCGGATCGGGCTTCTGCGTCTTGAACTTGGCCAGAAGGTCAGCCGCCGCCGAGAGTTGGGCCGGATCGAGTTTGCCCGCCACTTCGTCGCGCTTCCTGGCGGCGTCCGCGTCGCCCTGCGCCGCAGCCAGCGAGAACCACATCCACGACTGACGAAGATCCTGAGCGACCCCGAGCCCGCGAGCGTAAAGCACCGCGAGATTATACTGGCTGTCGCGGACCCCGAGGGCGCCCGCGAGGCGGAACCATTTGGCGGCCTCCACGTAATCGGGCGCCTGGCCCACGGGAGGCTCGGCCGCCATCACGCCGAGGTTGTGAGCCGCGCGGGCGTTGCCGGCCCTGGCCGCGCTCATATACCAGCTCCTGGCGAGCGCCGCGTCCTTCGGCGCGCCGACGCCCTTCTCGTAAAGCGCGGCGATCCGGTATTGCGCAGGCGCGAAACCGGCCCGCGCCGCCTGCTCGAACCAGCGCGCGGCCGCCTCCCGGTCCTGCGCCACGCCACGCCCATCCATCAGGCGCTGCGCAAGCTCGTATTGCGCGGCCGGAGCGCCTGAGAGCACGCCTTCCCGGAGAGGCCCCGGCAATCCCGAGGGAAGCGTTGCGAGGAGGTCGGGCGGCGGAAGCCGGTTCGATCCCGAACCGACGCTCTTGGCTTCGGGGGCGCGCCCGATCGAACCCGTCGGGGTCGGATCGATCGCCGACGGCGCCGCGGCCGTCGCGCTTGGCCTCTGGGGTTCCGGCGCCTCCGCCGGGAACGGCGCGGACATGGGGGCGTTGGCGACGGGCGCCGTCGGGACAGGCTCGACCGGAGTCCCGGTCGCCGCGGTCCTGGCGGGAGAGTCCACTTCGGACTTCTGCACCGGCGGGTGAACGCCGGTCAGCCGGATCGCGACGGTCGCAACGATCGCAAGCGCGACGGCGAGCAGCAGCGAGCGGCGGTGGGTCGCAAGGAGCACCGCGCCGCGCTCGGCGAGGCTTCCCCCCGCCGAATCGGCCGAGGCCTTCTGCTCCTCGGCCTCAGCGGCCGCCTGGGCCGCCCGGCGCGCCGCGGCAATGTGGACGGAGACGGAAGGGCTCGTACGCGCGCCGATCGCCTGAGCCAGCTCCCGCGCTTCGCGCGCAAGTTCGGTGGCGCCCTGACCCGGTTCGAGCAGAAAATCCTCCGCGGCCAGATCGGGCGCTGAGTCCCGCTCTGGCGATGCGGATGCCGCCGGCGCGCGGCCAAGCATCGAGAGCGTGTCGACCGGGGGGGACGTTTCGGCGCTCTTCGGGACTCCCACACCCGCCCGGGGCGGCTGACCGCCGCTGACCTCGCCGGCGAGCTCGCTCTCGATATGCGTCAGGCGCTCGAGAAGCGTCTCGAACCCGTCCTGCAGTCTGCCGAGTCGGATCTGGGTCTGGCTTTCGGCGTTGGCCTGCTCCGCGCGCATCTGGGCGAGTTCGCCGGCAAGGCGCGCGGCTCCGTCGCCGCCGCCGCCAGGCGCAGCCAGACTTTCCCTCAGCCGCTCGATCATAAGATGAACGGCGCTTTCGGGGGGCTGCATCGCCCGCTCCGCCAGAGCCTCAAGATGCGAATGGATCTCGTCGATCTGCCGCGCGAGCGCATGGGGCGCGGATCCGCCCCGCTTTTCGATGCGCTGAACGATCTCGTCCGCGACCCTGTCGATGATCTGCGGGTCGAGCGCCGCCGGATTTCCATTGTCCAGCCTGGCGTTCAGCGAACGCAGGGCGTCCTCGACTGGAGCAAGGTCGATCATCGGCGCCGCCTCCGGAGCCGATTCGACAGCCGGCCGATCGAGCCGCGCGGTGAGCTCCCTCAGCGAGGCTTCGAGGGCGCTTATGTCGAGGCCGGGCTGAGGCCGGGCCTCGACCGAATGGCGGACGTCGTCGATGCGGCGGGCGAGGTCCTCGAAGGGAGCGGGGTCCGCAGCGCCCGTGGGGCGAGCCAGAATTTCCTCGTCGAGCCGTCTCGCGATCTGCTCCAGCCGCCGCTCGATGGCCGCAAGGGTCGAAATCGGCGTCGAGCATTCGATCTCCCGGCGAAGCTCGGCGAGGGACGCCGCCATCTGCGCGCTTTCGATCTGGGGCGCCGGGCTCGCGCTCAGACCCTCGACCCGGTCGGCGAGGTCACCGATTCTCCGTTCGAGCTGATCGAGGGGAAGACTGCGGGTCGCGGCGGCGGCGAGGAGGTTTCGCACGTCTTCGGTCTGCCGGAGGATGCGCTCGAAAGTCTCCGGGTTGACGGCCATCTCGGCGAGTCCGTCGATCTTGCCGCCGATCGCGCGGATTTCGCGTTCGAGACTCGCCGCCGCGGTCTGCGGATCATGCTCCCGGATCGCGGCGCGAAGGTCCGAGGCCATGGCTTCGAGCGGCTTCAGCAATGGCTCGGCCTCGCCGCTCCGGCGCAGGAGCGCCACGCGTTCGGAAAGGTCGCGGAGCGCCCCTTCGAGCGCCACGACCGCGTTGCGGGGGGCGAGGTCGGCCAGACTCCTCGTCATGCCGGCAATTTCGGCTCGCATTGCGGCGATGTCCGTCGCGTTCACACGGTCTTCGCCCTGCCTTCGGCCAAGCGCCTCGATGTGGGCGATGAGCGCGCGAAGATCGTCCTCCTGTTCGGAGACGGCTCCGGGGGCCGGCGCCGGCGGCTCCGCCTTCGCTTGCGCGCCCGAAACGCTGTCGCGCGCGTCGAGCTGCCGGCGGCGCATGGTGATCTCGGCAATCGCCGCGCTGAGATCGCGCTGGCGTCTGTCCGGGACGGGGGCGGGATCGCCAGGCGATTCCGCCTGGCCCGCGGGCGGTCGAGCGGCGGCGTGCTTCGGCCGCTCGAGGGAATCCTCAACCTCGATCCCGGCGAGGGGCGCTCCGGCGATAGGCTCGGCGGCGTCCCGCGCGCGCTTTGCCGCTTTCTCCTGAGCCGCCGGCGCCGCCTGAGACGCCTCGACGTCGCCGACGTGGGCCCGTTCAAGGGCGAACGCGATGGATTCGAAGGCCCGTTGCGCCCGCCGCTCGCCGAACTCGATCCGGCGAGACAGGCTTTCGATCGCAGCGACCCATTCGACGCCTCGATCCGGCTCGCGGCTCGGCCTCGTCCCTGCGCCGCCAGGGGGCGCGCTCGCGCCCGATGTCGCAATCCCGCTCCCGATAGCGCGGGATGGCGCCGACGGCGCGCTCCTCGATCGCCTCGCTGAGCCAATCCTCCAAACTCACGCCCTCGCGTTGGGCGGCGTATTCCGCCGCGCGGCGCGCGCGAAGATCGAGGCCTGCAAAAGTCCATGCCAGGGATTTGCTCATGCCCCTCAACCAGCGGAAGCGGCGCAACCCATCCTCGAGGGGCGGCGACACGGGCCAATCTCTCCACTTTCATGGTGAAGAAACGGTTAAGTCGGGGCGGTGGCGCGGGCCGCTCGCGCCGCCTAAAGGTTGCACAACTTTACATTAGCAACTTTTGGTTGCAATCGTGAACTTCTGCGTCATAGTGAGGCGAATCGCGCAGGGGCGCGCGAATCAGGAAGGCGCGAACGCAACGGCGCCGACGAAAGGAGAGCCCATGAGCCGTCTGTTGTCTCTCAGTTCCTCAACCCATGCTGCAGGGGGCGCAGCTGCGTATCCCACGCCGGTCGACGCCGAACCGGGCATGGAAATGACCATCAGTCAGATGTCGCGGTTGTATGGCGTCAGCCTGCGAACCCTCCGGTTCTATGAGGATCGCGGGCTCATCAAGCCCCGCCGCGAAGGCAATGCGCGCTACTATCGTCCGGCCGATCGGGTCCGCATGGAGATGATCCTGCGCGGCAAGCAGCTCGGTTTCACCCTGACCGAGATCCAGGAACTGATCGGCGGAAAAGGGGCGAGCGAGACGCCCGACCTTGAGGAACAGTTGCAACCGCACCAGATCGTCAACCAGATCGGACATCTGGAGCGCCAGCGCGAAGAGATCGACAACGCAATCGCGCGGCTGCGTGCAACCCAGAGTCGCATTCCCGGCCAAGCCGCCTGAGCGTCGGCGCGTGCCGTCGGCGCTTTCGGTTGAGAGCGATGACGGGGCCATGGCCGGGGCGAGCCCGGCCATGGCCTCCCGGCCTCCTGGAATGTACGGCGCTCGCTGACCGACGGCTCGCGGATGCTGCAAATAGGCGGGAAGCGGACCTACGGGGTTAGGCCGAGAAGGGCAGAAGTCCGCCCGGAGGAGACGTTCGACAAACCGGCGCTGAAACTGTCGGCCTTGCGGCCGGCAAGATGCAGTCGGGAGGAGATCTGCAAAAGATCGGGAAGAGACGAAGAAAGTGTCACCCCCGCGAACGCGGGGGTCCAGGGTCGCCGCCGCGGCCTCCTTTGAGAATCAATTGTTCAGCGTCTCGTAAAGGTCTCGCCAGTCTGGATTGAACTGCTCGATCAACGCGAGCTTCCACCGTCGCTCCCATTTCTTCAACTGCTTCTCACGCGCCATTGAGGGTTTTGGAGCTTGCGCACCGAACAAATCAGGAACATACTGGCTCGCAAGTGATGGTTGCTTGAAGCGGCGCATCCGGCTGCGCCAACTCCGAAACTTGCTGAGAGATTATTAAGTTGGTGAGGAGTTTTCCGTACGCTGCGAGGCGAGGAGCACATTGCCTGGATATAACGCATGGCTGAGACGCAAATCGAATGGACGGATGCGACCTGGAATCCGGTCGCCGGATGCTCGGTCATCAGCGCCGGATGCACTAACTGCTACGCCATGCAAATGGCAAAGCGGCTCGAAGCCATGAAGGTCGAAAAGTACGAGGGTCTGACCCGGCGAAGCGGCAACCGAACGCTTTGGAAAGGCATCGTCCGTGAGGATCACGCCGCGCTGGCCATTCCGTACGGCTGGAAGAAACCGAAGAAAATCTTCGTCAATTCGATGAGCGACCTCTTCCACGATGGGGTGAGCAATGCCTTCATCTTTGCTGTGTGGAAGGTTATGCGGGAAACGCCGCACCATAACTACCAAATCCTCACCAAGCGCCCGGACCGCATGGCTCAGATCGTCAATGAGCACGTGCGGGACACTCTCCCCAATGTATGGCTCGGCACAAGCATCGAAAATGCCGCCGTCGCCGAACGCGCCGACGACCTGCGCCGAGTGCCCGCTGCCATCCGTTTCGTCTCATTTGAGCCACTGATCGGACCCGTCGGCAGCATTGATCTTGGGGGCATCCATTGGGCGATCGTTGGCGGGGAGAGTGGAAGCGCCGCGCGCCCGATCCGCGAGGAATGGATCGACGAAATCCACGCCCAGTGCCAGACGCAGCGCACCGCCTTCTTCTTCAAACAATGGGGAACCTGGGGAAAAGACAATAAGCGCCGCTCGAAAAGAGCAAACGGGCGCGAATATCGCGGACGCGTTTGGGACGAAATGCCCATTATACAGTATATCGGGCAATGAAACGCAGCTAGAACCGCATCGGGGGCAGCGAAACCATGGTCGAAAGACCTTATGAGTGGCCGGAAGCCACGCTTGAAGACCATTCGCGGCGCAAACATAAAATCCTTCGCGAATACTTTTCCCGTTACCTTGGCGTGCGTTGCCAGCTCCCCCAGCAGGAGCGCTTCCGCCTGGCTGTCATCGAGGGATTTGCGGGAGGCGGCCGCTACACATGCGGCACGCCCGGGTCGCCACTTATCTTCCTCGAAGAGTTGCGCGCCTCTGTTACGGCTTCCAATATCCGGCGCGCCGCGCAAGGGATGAAACCCTTGCAGATCGAATGCCTCCTCATTCTCAACGACGCAAACCGCGATGCGATTGAAATGCTCAAGGAGAATCTCGCCCCGCTGCTCGCCGAAATTAAGGCCAGCGTCCCCCAGCTTCATATCGCGGTCCGCTATCTTAACGAACCATTCGAGGCGGTGTATCCCCACATCAAAGCGTTGCTGGAGGAAGGACGTTTTCGAAGCGTCCTGTTCAATCTCGATCAGTGCGGCCATAGCCGCGTGCACCGCGGGACACTGGTTAATATCCTGCGGTCGCATCAAGCCGTCGAGATATTCTATACCTTCTCGATCGGCTCCCTCTTGGCGTTCCTCCGTACCGACGAGCCAGTAGCGCTCGCGGCGCAGCTTGCTCATCTCGGGCTCAGCGAGCATGAACTCAAAGAGCTTGAGGGCGCGATGAGCAAGCAAGCCTGGTTGGGTGTTGCGGAGCAGCTTGTCTTTGGTGCCTTCCGGGATTGCGCGCCGTATGTCAGCACATTCTCGATCAACAATCCGGACGGCTGGCGGTATTGGTTCATCCACTTCGCCAATTCCTACCGTGGCCGGCAGGAATACAATGACATCCTGCACCAAAACAGCACGGCACAGGCGCATTTCGGTCGGTCGGGCTTGGATATGCTGGTCTATGACCCGAGGGACGAGCGAGGAGCGCTCTATCTGTTTGACGTTAGCGGCCGAGCTTCCGCCAAAGAGCAATTGATGGACGATATCCCGCGGCTCGTTTCGGACATTGGCGATGCAATCAGTGTCGGTGAATTCTATGAGCGCATCTACAATGCAACCCCGGCGCATAAGGACGATATCCATTCCGCCATCATGGACAATCCTGATCTCGAGGTAATCACCGAAGCTGGCGGCGAGCGGCGCAGAGCAAAAACGATCGTCGTTAGCGACGTCATCCGTCTGAGACGCCAGCGAAGCATGTTCCCGATGTTCAAGCCGCTAAAATAGGCCTCGGCGCCCTGGAGACGTGTCGGCCCTCGAAAAATGCGCCTCTCATACCTGAACACGCGTCACCGCGGGAAATTGGCGCTTGCAGCACTGGCGTCGGTTTGGGTTTGAAGGCGCAGGGAGAAAAGCGTCATGGACGGGCTTGACCCGTCCATCCACGCGAACACTGCCCTGCCCGTCTAAGATATTGATTTTACTATCTATCATCTGAATTGTACCGGCTCGGCGTGGATGGCCGGCACAAGGCCGGCCATGACGACCGAGGAAATTTCTTCTGCAAAGCAGAAGTCCGTGGTAGAGTGAAACTTCCGGCGAGAGACAGTTTCGTTGCGGCGGGGGCAAGGATCGGCGGCGGTCGTGGCGGAGGCTTTCGCCACATTTCCGCCGCAAAGCGGAGGGCGCCGGAAGGAAAATCCAGCGTAAAGGCCTGAAAAGGCTCGATTCGCGGAAGGAAATGGCAGGTTTTGGGGCTGTTTTTCAGGGCGTTTTGGGGCTGTTTTCGCCGGAATCACCCCTGAAACAGAGGGTTTCGAGGGGAAAACGGGGCGGTTTCAGCGCGTTTTTGACAGCCCTCGCCGCCCCAAAGCCGCCATAATGCGGCCCCCGCCGTAGGACAGGCCGGACGTCTGGCGGGTCGGGCGTCGATCCGTGGAGGCGCGCTACGCCCCTGCGCGGCGTCGACGATGCGCTCCGCCTCGGCGACGGCGGCTTCGATGCTCAGATGGGTTGTGTCGAGTCGTTTCGCGTCGGGCGCGGGCCTCAGCGGCGCGGCCGCCCTTTCCGAATCGCGAGCGTCCCGCTTGAGGATATCGGCGAGGATCGCGGCATAGTCCGCCTTCTCGCCGCTTCGTGCGAGTTCGAGCGCGCGGCGCTGCGCCCGGGCCACCGGGCTCGCGGTCACATAGATCTTCACGGTCGCCTGAGGGCAGATGACCGTGCCGATGTCGCGCCCGTCGAGCACCGCCCCTCCGGCCCTCGAGGCGAAGGCGCGCTGGGTCTCGATCAGCGCGTCGCGGACCCCGGGCATCGCGGCGACGACCGAAGCGGCCTCGCCCATCTGCCGGCTGCGCAGGACTTTCTCGTCGAAATCCATGAGTCCGAGGCCGCGCGCCGCCGCGACCGCCGCGACCTCGTCGTAGAGATCGCGGTCCGCGGCGATGAGCGCCGCCGCGGTCGCCCGATAGAGAAGGCCGGTGTCCAGATGGGGCAGGCCATAGCGCGCCGCCAGGCGCCGGGCGATGGTGCCCTTGCCCGAAGCCGCCGGACCGTCGATGGCGATGATCATTCCGGAGCGCAAATCCCCTCGGGCGCAGAGCCTCGGTCGCGCTCTTTAATCGTGACGCCCCGCGCCTGTCGAGACGGAGCGCCCAAGATCGCCCAGGACCCCGCCTCTCGCAGATGTGAGCGAGGCGCTCGGGGGGCTGACCGGCTGCCGCTGGCGTCGGGTCCGGGCCTGCGCTAGGCATTCGGCAAGACCCAAGGCCGGCCGCGGCGGGTAAGGAGAAGCCAATGAACCTGACCGGCGCGCAGAAGAAGACGGTGATCGCCGCCTATCTCGGCTGGATGCTCGACGCGTTCGACTTCTTCATCCTCACCTTCGTGCTCAAGGACATCGCCAAGGAGTTCGGCGTCCAGGTGTCGGAGGTCGCCTACGCCCTCTTCCTGACGCTGGCGATGCGCTTCGTCGGCGCCTTCATCTTCGGCCGCATCGGCGACCATTGGGGCAGGAAGCCGGCGCTGATGCTGGACATTCTCTGCTATTCCATCCTTGGCGCGCTGGCCGCCTTTTCCCCGAACCTGACCGTCTTCCTGATCCTGCGGACGCTGTTCGGCATTGCGATGGGCGGCGAATGGGGCCTTGGCAGTTCACTCGCCATGGAGTCGATCCCTCCGCAGTCGCGCGGCTTCGTCTCCGGGATCCTGCAATGCGGCTACCCGAGCGGCTTCCTCCTGGCCGCGGTGGTCTATGGCCTCCTCTACGGGCGAACCTTCGGCGACTACACGGTGGGCTGGCGCACGATGTTCCTCCTGAGCGTCCTGCCGGCCTTCGTCGTGCTGTTCATCCGCAGCGCCGTGCCCGAATCGCCGGCCTTCGAGGCGTCGAGGGCGCATGAGAAGCCGCGCCTGTGGGCGACGATCACGGAGCACAAGGGCCTGGTGCTTTACATGGTCGTGCTGATGATGTGCTTCAATCTGTTCAGCCACGGCACGCAGGACCTCTATCCGACGTTTCTCCAGAAGCAGCACCATTTCGATCCGGCAACCGTGAGCTGGATCGCCGTCGTCGCCAACATTGGCGCGATCATCGGCGGCCTCGCTTTCGGCGCGATCTCGGAGAAGATCGGCCGGGTCAACGCAATCACGATCGCAGCGCTCATCGCCCTGCCCGCGCTGCCTTTATGGGCCTTTTCCGCGACGCCGTTCCTGCTCGCGGTCGGCGCCTTCGTCATGCAGATCGCGGTGCAGGGCGCCTGGGGGGTGATCCCGGCCCATCTCAACGAAGTCTCGCCCGGCGCGGCGCGGGCGACGATTCCGGCCTTCGTCTATCAGGCGGGCAACTTCCTCGCCTCCTACAACGGCCCCTTCCAGGCGCAGATCGCGGAGGCGCACGGCGGCAACTACGCCTTCGCGCTCGCCCTCGTCGCCGGGGTGGTGGCGGTCGCGATCGTCGTCGCGATCCGCTTCAGTCCGGAGCGGCGTGGCGAGCTTCTGCACGCCCACTGAGCGTTCGGCGAAGGCTTAAAGCCTCACACCCGCTCGAGCGCCATCGCCACGCCCTGGCCGACCCCGACGCACATGGTCGCGAGCGCGTAGCGCCCGCCGCGGCGCTTCAGTTCGAGCGCAGCCGTCCCCGCGATGCGCGCGCCGGACATGCCGAGCGGATGGCCGAGCGCGATCGCCCCGCCATTCGGATTGACCCGCTCGCTGTCGTCCGCGATCCCGAGGCCGCGCAGGCAGGCAAGCGCCTGGGCGGCGAAAGCCTCGTTGAGTTCGATCACCTCGAAGTCCTCGACCGAGAGCCCCAGCCGTTCGCAGAGCTTCTTGACCGCCGGAACCGGCCCCACGCCCATCACGCGCGGCGCGACGCCGGCGCTCGCATAGCCGAGGATGCGCGCGAACGGCGCGAGGCCGTGCCGCTCCGCCGCCGTCTCCGAGGCGACGATCAGCGCCGCCGCCCCGTCGTTGACGCCCGAGGCGTTGCCCGCCGTGACGCTGCCGTCCGGGCGCACGATGCCCCTGAGCTTCGCGAGCGCTTCCACGCTCGTATCGGCGCGCGGATGCTCGTCGCGCCCGACCTTCGTGACCACGCCCTTGCGGTCCTTGATCTCGACCGGCATGATCTCCGGGTCGAACGCCCCGTTCTCCTGCGCGGCGGCCGTCCGGCGCTGGGAGCGGAGCGCAAAGGCGTCCTGGTCGTCGCGCGAGATCTGGTATTCGTCGGCGACGTTCTGGGCGGTCTCCGGCATCGAGTCGACGCCGTGGAGCTTCTTCATCTGCGGATTGACGAAGCGCCAGCCGATCGTCGTGTCGTAGATCTCGGCGGAGCGCGAGAAGGGCGTCTCGGCCTTCCCCATCACGAAGGGGGCGCGCGTCATGGATTCCGCGCCGCCCGCGATGGCGAGCCCGATCTCGCCCGCCTTGATCGCCCGGGCCGCCGCCGCCACCGCGTCCATGCCCGAGGCGCACAGGCGATTGACGGTGACGCCGGGAACAGAGTCCGGCAGGCCCGCGAGCAGCGAGGCCATGCGCGCGAGATTGCGGTTGTCCTCGCCCGCCTGGTTCGTATTGCCGAGATAGACCTCCTCGACCGCGCCCGCGAGGCCGGGATGCCGGCGCATCAGCTCCCGGATCGGGGCCGCCGCGAGGTCGTCGGCGCGAACGGAGGACAGCGCGCCGCCGTAGCGGCCGATCGGCGTGCGCACATAAGCGCAAAGGAAAGCTTCCGTCATCGCCGGGCTCCGTTGACCGTTTCCGGCGCCGTGGCTACGGTCCCCGCCGCCTCGCGTCAATGCCGGGAAGGCTTTCGCGAGCAGGGTTGAGGAGGAACGCATTGGCCAACGAGGCTCCGCCGGTCATCGAGACGCTCGACGACGGCGTCATGACCCTGACCCTGAACCGGCCCGAGCGGATGAACGCCTTCAACGTGGCGACCCACGCGGCGCTCGCGGCGGCCTTCGGGCGGGCGAAGGAGAGCGACGACTGCCGGGTGGTGATGATCACCGGCGCGGGCGCGGGCTTCTGCGCCGGGCAGGACCTTTCCGAGCGCGTCATCAATCCGGGCGCGGCGCGGCCCGATCTCGGCGGCACGATCGAGACCTATTACAACCCGCTGATCCGCGCGATGCGCGCCCTGCCGAAGCCGGTCATCGCCGCCGTGAACGGGGTCGCAGCGGGCGCCGGCGCCAATTTCGCCCTCGCCGCCGACATCGTGATCGCCGGGCGTTCGGCGCGCTTCATCCAGGCTTTCGCGCGGATCGGGCTCGTGCCGGATTCGGGCGGCACCTTCTTCCTGCCGCGCCTCGTGGGCGACGCGCGCGCCCGCGCCCTCATGCTGCTGGCCGATCCGGTCAGCGCCGAGGACGCGGCGGCCTGGGGCATGATCTACCGGGTCGTCGACGACGCCGACCTCATGGGCGAAGCCCGCACGCTCGCCCAGAGGCTCGCCGCCGGCCCGACCCACGCCTATGGCCTCATGAAGCGGGCCTTCGCCGCCTCGGCGACCAACAGCCTCGATGCGCAACTCGACCTCGAGCGCGACCTGCAGAGGGAGGCCGGCGCCAAGGACGAATATGTCGAGGGCGTCCGCGCCTTCCTCGAAAAGAGGGCGGCGAACTTCCACAAGGCCGGAGGCTGAGCGGCCCGCGAACGGCCAAAGGAAAAGGGCGCCCTTCCGGACGCCCAAGACCACGAGGCGGGCTCAGCGCGCCCGCTTTGGCGTCAGGGATCAGTTCGAGCCCGCGTCCGACGGGGTTTGCGCCTGAGCGGTCTGTTCCGTCTGGCCCGATTGCGCGGACTGATCGTGGTAGGGGCAGGCGAGGGCCGGGGCGACGAAGGCGGCAAGGCCGCAGACCGTCAGAAGGCCGATCAGCACGGAACGCATGGGGACACTCCTTCGCTTCTCATTTTGCCTGATGCGAGCCTAGCACGCCTGTATCGGGGCGCAAGGCCGCGACGCGAGCGGCGGCGAGCGGAAGGAGAGCGCGGGTCGTTCCGGGCGCGCCGGGGCGGCGTTTTTGATCGAAAACGGCGCCATTTTCGCCTGAAACAGGGTCATTCTCGCCTGAAACGGGGTCATTTTCGCCAAAAACGCCTCGAAAAAGGGGCTCGCGGACTGCCATTTCCTTCCGCGAATCGCGCGATTTCAAGGGTTTGTGATGGCTTTTCCTTCCGGCGCGGCGAGCGCGAGCGGAATTTCCGCGGGCGCGGCGAGCCGACGGCGGTCCCGCCGTCCGGCAAAGATCGGGCGCCGCGAGGCCGTGATAGCGATCGAGTTCGCGCACGACCGTCACGACCCGGTCGATGGCGTCGAGGTTCCCGTCCGCCATCGCGCCATAGGCGACGACCAGCGCCTCGTGCAGGCGGCTGACCTGAAGCGCCGCGAATTCGGCGGGGGCGCGCGGCGCCCGCTTGTCCAGAATCTCCTGCACGAGCATCCGGACGCGGCGCTCGGTGAGCCCCCGCCGGGCGGCGATCTCGGCGATCGAAACGCCGCCGTTGAGCAGCGACAGGATGCTCCGTTCCCGCTCGGCCCTGCCGCGCCGCGCGGCGGCGCGCGCCTCCGCGGAACGGTCGCGGCGGGGTTTTTGCGGGGCGGATTCGGGGGTCTCGGACATCGGCGTCTCTCTCAGGGGGGTCAATCGGCCGATGATATTGGAAA
>CAVUJV010000009.1:0-14831 GCA_963741845.1 uncultured Alphaproteobacteria bacterium | reverse complement strand
CAGTGTCAGGAGCGCTTCGCAGGGTTTCACCGGTGAGGAAGTGCGTGAGCGAAATGGACGCGGTGGCTGCGCTGCGTGAGGACTGCGAGGGCCGCAGGGCGCGGTTCTGTTGACGTCGACAGCCTGGCGCTGCGCGGGATCGCGACACGCGACCCTGGGTTCTCGACGAATTCGCCGGCGTCCTTCTGCGGAGAGGCTTATTGACAATTGTCGCACTCTTCTGTCACTTGTGCAGAGTTGGCGTCGGAGCCTTTTTTCGGAGCACGATGCCGTCCGTCAGAGCGACGACGCCCGAATGCGCGCGGCGCAAGCGTCCGGCGGAAGAACAAGCGAACGGGATCAGGAGGAAACAATGAAGCATTTCGCAGCCGCGCTGGGCGCCTTCGCCCTTGCGGCGGTTTCAAGCGCCGCCTTCGCCGCCGACTATGAAAAGGCGGTCGCTGACTCCGTCGGCTCCTTCGCTACAGGGGGCGAATTTTCAGGCGTCACGCTGAACGTCGCCTGCCGTCGGCTACCGGCGATGGATTTCATCTTCGCCCACAAGGATCTGTTCGAGAAGGCGACCGGCGCGACGATCAAGCTCACGAATTATCCGGAGAACGATCTGCGCAGCAAGATCGTCGCCGACGCCTCCAATCACGTCGGAGGCTTTCAGGTCTACTGCCTCGACAATAACTACATTCCGCTGTTCGCCTCGAACAAATGGGTCCAGCGGCTCGAATTCCGCGATCAAGCCCGCCTACAAGCTCGACGACATCTTCGACAGCCTGAAGACGTCCTATTCCTGGCAGGGCGCGCTCTACGGATTGCCGATCTATTCCGAGGTGACGATCCTCTACTATCGCAAGGACCTGCTTGACGCCGCCGGAATCCGAGCCGCCCAAGACTCTCGACGAGCTCGAAGCCGCGGCCGCCAAGCTGACCAAGCCGCCGCAGGTGTTCGGCATCGCGCTCCGCGGCCTCCGCGGCGAGGGCATGAACGTCTACACGTGGACCGAGTGGATGCGGTCCTACGGCGCGAATTTCCTGGATCCCAAGATGCATCCGGCATTCAACTCGCCGGAAGCGGTCGAGGGCACGGAGCACTATTCCAAGCTCATCAACAAATACGGAGCTCCGGGCAACGGCACCTGGGGCTGGGACAAGGTCTCGTCGGCCTTCGCCTCCGGCCGCGTGGCGATGATCGTCGAATCGACGGCGTTCTATCCGGTCTTCAATGATCCGAAGCAGTCGAGCGTCGCCGGCAAGGTCGGCTACGCTGTCGTCCCGGCAGGCCCGAAGGGAGCGTTCCCCGCGAACTATTCGATTGGTCTGGCAATTCCCTCCACGGTCGACCCGAACAGCAAGACTTTCCAGGCCGCGGCCGCCTTCCTCCAGTGGGCGACTTCGAAGGAGATGGAGTTTGCGCGCACCGACAAGGACATCGGCAATGAAGACCGCAAGTCGGTCAACCAGTCGGACCTGCTGAAGAGCAAGATCGACGCGGGCTATATCAAGGCCGTGTCGGACGGTCAGGCGATCACCAAGACGCAATATCGTCCGATGATCCCCCAGTGGCGCGAGATGGGCGACATCATCGGCGCGGAGATCGAAGCCTCGTTCACCGGCGGCAAGTCCGCCAAGGACGCGCTCTCGGCCGCCGCGGAGCAGGTGACGTCCCGCTTCAAGGAACAGGGGCTGCTCGATACGCCGCGCGCTTATCCGGAGGTGTTCCCGGACAAGTAAGCCGATGTCGAAGACGTCCGGAGCCCGCCTTGGGGCGGGCTCCGTGTCCTCGCTGCCCGCCTCCGTTCCTCCCGTGTAAACTCATGAACGCGACCGCCGTGTCCTCCCGCAGAGTTGTCGCCGCCTCGCGCAAGGTTCGGCGCGAACGGGGCGAGCTCCTCCGATGGCTCGTCCCGCTGCCCGGTTTCCTGTTGCTGCTGGCGCTCACGCTGCCGCCGTTCGTGTACGGACTCTACCTGGCCTTCGTGAATGTCGACATCACGGTGCCCGATCGCGCCGTGCGCTTCATTGGCGTCGACAATTTTCGCGAGGTGCTGTTTACGAGCGGCGGCCTCAATGCGATTTTCAATACGCTCGTCCTTTCTTTCGGATCCACCCTGCTGTCGGTCGCGATCGGACTTGTGACTGCCTATCTGATCGCGCTCTATGCCGGGCGGCTGTCGTCCTTCATTGTCGTCTTCGTCCTCATTCCCCTTTCCGTCTCTCCGGTCGCCGTCGCGCTCGTGTTCTCGCTGATGCTCGACCCGCTGTACGGGCCCATTCCCCAGATCTCCTACGCGCTCACCGGCGCGCTGATCGCGCCCACTGCGAACGAGATCGGCGCCCGCGTCGTCATCATTCTCCTGCAGGCCTGGCAATGGTCGCCGATTGCGGTGATCCTTCTGCTCGGCGGCATCCAGAGCCTGCCGCGCGAACCGATCGAGGCGGCGCTGATCGACGGCGCTACGCTGTTCCAGACGATTCGGCGCGTCCATATGCCTCTGCTGCGGCCGCTGCTCGCCGTCACGACGATTTTCGAATTCATTCTCTGCAGTCAGGTGTTCGCGGCGACGCAGCTTCTCACCAATGGCGGCCCCGGCATTTCGACTGTCGACCTGTCGCTCTACATCTACAAGGTCGGCATCGCCGAGGGCGGTCGCGTTTCCGTGGCGGCCGCGGCGGGAATCGTCGCGCTTCTGATCGGCCTTGTCAGCACCGCTCTTTGGCTGCGGGTCACGCGTTGGGAGACGGAGATCTACCGATGAGCGGCGCTGCGGGCTCCGACATTTCGGCAGTCGCTTCGCTCGGCGGCGGCCGGCTCGGCGTATGGGTCGGGCGCATCGTGCTCGGCTGTATTCTGGCGGTGTGGATCGCGCCCCTCTATTGGCTCGTCAACACCGCCTTCAAGGTCAAGGTCCAGATCCAGAGTCCCGCTCCGATCTGGTTTCCCAACCCGGTCACATTCGAAAACATGCAGTGGGTGTTCGAGAATCTCGACACCTCGGCCTTCACGCGAAGCCTGCGCGTGGTGGCGATCTCGGTCGCCATAGCGATGCTGCTCGGCCCGAGCATGGCTTATGCGCTTTCCCGCTTCCATACGCGATGGAACGGTCAGATCGAGAACTGGATCATCTCGACGCGCATGACGCCGCCGGCCGCGATGATCATGCCTTTCTATTTTCTCGCGCTTCGCGCCCATCTGCTCAATAGCGAGTTCGGCCTCATCATCCTCTACATCGCCATCAACCTGCCCCTCACGGTCTGGATGATGCTCGCGTTCCTGCGCTCCATTCCGGTGGATTCCGAGGAAGCGGCCTATATCGACGGATGCGGTCCATGGCAGGCGTTCTTCCGCATCGTTCTGCCGATGATGCGGCCCTCGATCATCTCCGGCGGGCTTCTCGTTGTCATCCTGACGTGGAACGAGTTCTTCATCGCTTTCATCCTGATGTCGTCGAACATCACCTTTCCGGTCCAGGTCGGCAGCTTCCTCGCGGTGGGCCTCAATCCGGAATACGGGCATATGGCGGCCGCTGGTCTGCTGTTGTCTTTGCCGCCGATCATTCTCGCCATCATCTTCCGGAAGTCCCTGCTGACCGGCGTCCACGCCTTCGCAGGCGGAAAGTAGCCCGGCCTTTCATCACGACTGCTCACGAGACGCTTATGGCCTCCGTCGAAATCCAGAACGTTCGCAAGTCCTACGGGCCGCTGGAGGTCGTGCATGGCGTTTCGCTCGACATTCCAGACGGCGCTTTCGTCGTGCTGCTTGGACCGTCGGGTTGCGGAAAGTCGACCCTGCTGCGGATGATCGCCGGGTTGGAAAAGGTAACGTCCGGCGACATCAAGATCGGCGGGCGCGTCGTCAACGACGTTCACCCAAAGGATCGCGACATCGCGATGGTGTTTCAGAACTATGCGCTTTACGCGCATATGACCGTATTCGACAACATGTCCTTCTCGATGAGCCTGCGGAAGGCGCCGCAAGCGGAGATCGAGAAGCAGGTCAGATGGGCCTCGTCGATCCTCGGGCTGGACCCCTACCTCGACCGGTTGCCGCGTCAGCTTTCCGGCGGTCAGCGCCAGCGCGTGGCCATGGGCCGCGCGATCGTCCGCAACCCGGCCGTCTTTCTGTTCGACGAGCCGCTTTCGAACCTCGACGCGAAGCTGCGTGTGCAGATGCGGACGGAGATCAAGGAACTCCATCAACGGCTCGGCACGACGACCGTCTATGTGACGCACGACCAGATCGAGGCGATGACGATGGCCGACGTGATCGTGATCCTTCGGGACGGCGTGATCGAGCAAGTGGGGAAGCCGCTGGAAATCTACGACAGTCCGGCCAATCTCTTCGTCGCGGAATTCATCGGTTCGCCCGCCATGAACCTCATGCACGGCGAGATGGTGGGCGGCGACGGGGGCGTCCCCAAGGTGAACCTCGGGGAGGGTCTGGTCCTCGACGCTCCCCCGGGCAGCAAGACTCAGCCCGGACAGAAGGTTGTGCTCGGCATCCGGCCGGAGCATCTGCGGCCGGCCAAAGGCCCCGGCCTTCGCGCGACGGTGAACGTGCTCGAGCCGACCGGCGCGGAAACGCATATCTACGCGAAGCTTGGACAGAGGGAAGTCTGCGCGATCACCAGCGAGCGCCTGCCGCTTCGGGCGGGCGAGACCGCCATGCTGACCTTCCCGCCGGAACGCGCGCATCTTTTCGATGCGGCCAGCGGGGTCGCCATTCGTGGCTAGGATCGCGATCCTCGGCGCGGGCGTGATGGGGTCGGCGATGGCCGTTCCCG
This sequence comes from uncultured Alphaproteobacteria bacterium, assembly GCA_963741845.1. GTDB lineage: Bacteria > Pseudomonadota > Alphaproteobacteria > Rhizobiales > Beijerinckiaceae > Roseiarcus. The sequence goes on along the minus strand of CAVUJV010000009.1, from coordinate 10,056 downwards.
CAGGGGAACTCGGCCACGACATCGACCTCGTCGGCACGCATCTTGACGAGACGATCATTCGCTCGGTGTCGGGCAATGGCCAGCATCCCCGCCTTGGCCTCACCTTGCCCCAGACGGTTCACGCGCGGCGCTGGACCGAATTCGGCTCCGTCATGGCGGACGCCCCCGATCTCCTGGTGCTCGGCGTGTCGTCGGCCGGAGTTGACTGGGCGATCGAGCGGATCGCCGAATCGATGCAATCTCCAGTCCCAATCCTCATGATCACCAAGGGCCTCGCGCCGAACGGCGAGTCCCTCGAAGCGCTCCCCAATGTCGTGCGTCGCGGAATCAAGGCGCGGCTCGGATTCGAACCGAAGGTCTTTGCCGTCGGCGGCCCGTGCATCGCCGGCGAGCTCGCCGCGGCCCGGCCAACCCGCGTGGTCATCACGGGAGACATGGCCGAGAGCGCGCGGGAAGCGGCGGCCCTGTTCGCCGCGCCATTCTACCATGCGAGCGTCAGCGACGACCTGATCGGCGTCGAGATCTGCGCGGCCTTCAAGAATTTCTATGCGCTCGCCGTCGGGGCCGCCGCAGGCCAGCTCGAACGGCAAGGGCGCGCGGTGAACGGCGCCCAGATGCACAATGTCGCAGCGGGGCTGTTCACCCAGGCGATCTCCGAAATGGAGACGCTGGTCGAGGCGCATGGCGGCAATGTCCGCACGGTCGCCGGATTGGCGGGAGCGGGCGATCTTTACGTGACCTGCATGGCCGGACGGAACAGCCGCATGGGGCGCCTGCTCGGCCTCGGCCGCCCTTACAGCCAGGCGAAGGCCGTCGAAATGCCGGACGATACCGTCGAAGGGGCGGAACTCGCGCGCGCGCTCGGACCGACGCTCGACTCGATGACCGCCAGCGGCCGATTGCCCCGGGAGCGCCTGCCGCTGATGGGCGCGGTTCTGGCCGCGGTCAATCGCGACGCGCCGCTCGCCTTGGATTTCTCGAACTTCTGAGCGGCGGGCCTGCAAGGGCGCGCATGGAACGCTCAGGTCCGCGTTGACAAATGTTATTACGATGTGACATTTGTTTTGACAGAAAGGGGAGTCAGCCGGGATGCTGGAGACTTTGCGTTCCTCAAGCCTCGCTCCGCGCGGCGGCTGGAATGCGCTCATTGACTCGATCGTTGAAGGACGATGGCGCAATCCGGCGACGGGTGAGGTCATGCGCGTGCCCTACGAGTCCGTGGTGCTCGCCGACACGCTCGAAGGTCGGGAAGCGCAGCTCGTTGGGGCGCTGCGGCTTGGGCGGGACTATGCGGTGGTCTCGGACGCGGCGACCCGCGAAGCCATGGGCGCGCGTGTGGCGAATGCGCTGCGGCCCCTTGGTGTCGTGACCGAGATCGTCCTCGATCGTCCCCACGCCGACGTCGCTCACGTGGAGAGCCTCAAGGCGAAGCTCGCGGGATTTGACGCCGTGGTCGCCGTCGGCTCGGGCACGATCAACGACCTCTGCAAATATGTGACCGGCCTTGACGGCCGGCGATATTGCGTCTTCGGCACCGCGGCTTCGATGAACGGCTACACGTCGACGACCGCGTCGATCACGCTCGAAAACGGTCTCAAAGTGTCTCTGCCTTCCCACGGGCCCAGCGGCGTTTTCATCGACCTTGGCGTCAACGCGGCCGCGCCGCGCTACCTTGCCGCTTCCGGCTTTGCAGACTGCCTCGTGCGGTCCGTGGCGCAGATCGACTGGTGGATGTCGCATCGCCTGCTCGGCACGCCCTATTCCGAATTGCCCTACACGCTGGAACTGCCCGATGAGACCGAGCTCAACGCCCGGGCCGCGGACTTGCCGAAGGGCGATGTCACCGCCGTCGGCTATCTCCAGCGGGTGCTTACGCTCTGCGGTTTCGGCGTCTCCTTCACCGGCGTCTCCAATCACGGTTCGATGGGCGAGCATCAGATATCGCATTACATCGACTGTTTCGCGGGCGCGCGGCATCCGGGCACGCTGCACGGTCAGCAGGTGGGCGTCGCGACTCTGACCCTCGCGCGGCTCCAGCAGCGCATGCTCGCGAGCGAGGCCGCCCCGGTCGTCAAACCGACCCGGATCGACGAGGCCGATATGGCCCGGCGCATGGGTCCGGAAGTGGCGGCGGCCTGTGTCAGGGAGCTTCGCAAAAAGGCGTTCGACGCCGATGGGGCGCGCGCCTTCAATGAGCGGATCGCCGCGCTCTGGCCCGAGCTCCGGCGGGAATGCTCCGCTTTCATGATCGAGGCCGACGAGCTGCGTCGGATGCTCGCCGCGGCCAAGGGTCCCACCACGGCGAAGGAACTCGGCCTCGACGTCGATTTCTATCGCGAGGCTGTCGTCCATTGCCGTGAGATGCGCGACCGCTTCTCGTTCCTCGACATCGCCGCCGACGCCGGCTGGCTCGAGGACTTCGCGTTCGGAGAAGAGTGACGCATGCGCCCGCTCGCGGAAATGCCGGACGTCGACGCCGCCTGCGTTTCGCTGGTTCTCACAGACATCGACGACACGCTGACCTCGGAGGGCCGGCTGCCTGCGGACGCCTACCGGGCGCTGGAGGATCTCACAGGCGCCGGATTCTTCGTCGCCCCGATCACCGGGCGGCCGGCGGGCTGGTGCGACATGATCGCGCGCTTCTGGCCCGTCGCCGGGGTCGTCGGCGAGAACGGAGCGCTCTATTTCGCCTACGACGCGGCGGCGCGGAAAATGCGGCGCGTCTATGCCGCCTCCGCCGCCGAGCGCGCCGCGAAATCAGGCGCGTCTCGCCGCGATCAGGACGCGAGTCCTGGACGAAGTGCCCGGGGCGGCGGTCTCGGCGGATCAGTTCTGCCGCGAGGCGGATCTCGCGATCGACTTCTGCGAGGATGTGCCGCCGCTGGACAGGGCGGCCGTTGCGCGCATCAAGACGATCTTCGAAGACGCCGGCGCAGTCGCCAAGGTCTCCTCGATTCACGTCAATGGATGGTTCGGGGACTACGACAAGCTGTCGATGACCCGCCGCTTTGCGCGGGAGGTCGCGGGTGTCGACATCGACCGCGAAAATGCTCGCGTCGTATTCATCGGCGACAGCCCGAACGACGCGCCGATGTTTGGCTTCTTCCGCAACGCCTGCGGCGTCGCGGGCGTTCGCAATTTCGCAGGCGAGCTTGAGGCCGAGCCCCGCTACGTCACGGAGGGCGGGGGCGGGACGGGCTTTGTCGAGGTGGCGGAGCGTCTGCTCGCCGCAAAGAGGCGAGCTGCGCGATGACCGGGGTCTTTGACATTGCGGTGATCGGCGGCGGAGTGAACGGCGCTGGCGTCGCCCGGGACGCCGCCGGGCGCGGCCTCTCGGTTCTGCTGGTCGAGGCCAACGATCTGGCCTCCGCCACGTCCTCCGCGTCGACGAAGCTCATTCACGGCGGCCTGCGCTACCTCGAACACTATGCCTTCGGGCTTGTGCGGCATGCGCTCGCCGAACGCGAGACGCTCTGGAACGCCGCGCCCCACATCATCTGGCCGATGCGCTTCGTGCTCCCTCATCGCGCAGGCCTGAGACCCGTCTGGATGCTGCGGGCGGGACTGTTCCTCTACGACCACCTCGGCGGTCGGGTGCGCCTGCCGCCGACCCGCACGCTACGGCTCGACCACGACGCGGCGGGAGCGCCGCTCAGGGACGTGTCGCGCATCGCCTTCGAATATTCGGATTGCTGGGTTCAGGACGCGCGTCTCGTCGTTCTGAGCGTCCGCGACGCCGAGGAGCGCGGCGCGGATGTGCGCGTGCGCACCCGCCTTGTCGGCGCGAAGCGCGACGGCGCGGAATGGCGGCTCGAACTCGAAGACACGGTCACGAAGGCGAAGACGACGGCGAGGGCCCGCGCGATCGTCAATGCCGCCGGTCCCTGGGTCGGCGACGTGATCGGACGGATTGCAGGCGCCGACGCCCGCGCCCGCGTGCGGCTGGTGCAGGGCTCGCACATCGTCGTGCCGAAGCTCTACGACCACGAACGCTGCTATTTCTTCCAGAACCCGGACGATCGCATCTTTTTCGCGATCCCCTATGAAGAAGACTTCACGCTGATCGGCACCACGGATCGCGACTACGACGGCGATCCCGCGCGCGTGACGGCGAGCGAGGCGGAGATCGAATATCTGCGCGCGGCGGCGAACCGTTATTTCCGCAGGACGGTGAGACCCGAGGACGTCGTCTGGAAATATTCCGGCGTGCGCCCGCTTTACGACGACGGCGCGAGCGCCGCAAAGGACGCGACGCGCGACTATGTGCTGACCCTCGAAGGCGGCGCCGGCCAGCCCGCGCTCCTCAACGTATTCGGCGGCAAGATCACGACCTATCGGCGGCTCGCCGAGGACGCGCTGGCGAAACTGTCCGGCGTCATGCCCGAGGCGGCGCTCCGCGCCGGCTGGACGGCTTCCGCCAAGCTGCCGGGGGGTGATTTCCCGATCGACGGGGCGGGGGCGCTTGCCGCCGAATTGCGCCGGCGGCATGCCTTCCTCACCGAGAGGGAGGCACGGCGCTATGTCCGTCACTACGGCACGGAGAGCTGGCGCATTCTGGGCGACAGCCGGCGGCGCGAGGATCTAGGCCGCGCCTTCGGCGGCGATCTGACGGAGGCGGAAGTCGACTATCTGATCGAAAAGGAATATGCGCGAAGCGCGGAAGACGTGATCTGGCGGCGGACGAAATCGGGCCTGCGCATGCGGCCCGTCGAGGTCGCCGCTCTCGGCGAATGGATGACGGCCCGACAGAAGACTGCGATCGCCGCGCACGCCTGACAAAATTCGAGGGAGTGAAATGGAGCGGGACCTCGTCATCGGCATCGATTCTTCGACGTCGGCGACCAAGGCGATCGCCTGGAACCGGCAGGGAGAACCTGTCGCCGAAGGGCGCGCCGCGATCCCGATGACCAATCCGCGTCCCGGCTATTTCGAGCAGGATCCGGCGGATTGGTGGGGCTCGACGGCGAGCGCCCTCAGCCAGGTGGCTAAGAAGATCGACGTCCGCCGGATCGCAGGCGCGGCGATTTCGAACCAGCGCGAGACCTTCAGCGCGTTCGCCGAGGATGGAACCGTGCTGCGGCCGGGCATGGTCTGGCTCGACGACCGCGCGCTGCCGCAGGTGCGCAGTTTCGGCGAATCCTTCGGCGCGGAGCGGATTCATGCCATCTCCGGCAAGCCGCTCGACGTGATCCCGCCGCTCTACAGGATGATGTGGATGCGGGAACGGGAACCCGAGATTTTCGATCGCGCCGCGAGGTTCGCCGAAGTCCACGGCTATCTGACTTTCCGGCTCACGGGGGATTGGGCGACCTCGACCGCCTCGGCCGATCCGACCGGCATGCTCGATATGCGGACCTTCGACTGGTCCTCCGAGATCCTCGCTGCGGCTGGCGTTCCGCGCGAGAAAATGCTGCGCCTCGTCAGGCCCGGCGCCTTTGTCGGCGAGATCTCCGGCCAGGCGGCCGCCGCGACGGGCCTTCCGGAGGGGCTGCCGCTGTTTGCGGGTGGCGGCGACGGCCAATGCGCAGCGACCGGCGTCGCGGGGCTGAAGTCCGGGCGAGCCTACGCCAATCTTGGAACGGCCGCGGTCGCCGGCCTTTACGGAGACGTCTATGCCGCCAACCGCGCCTTCCGCACCGAGACCGCGGTCGCCGATGGCGGCTACATCTATGAGATGTGCCTGCGGGCAGGCACGTTCCTCGTCGACTGGCTGATCGAGCCGTTATTCGGCCATGCCGGGCCGGAGCGGCGCAACGCAATGGCCGCGCTCGAGGCGGAGGCCGCGCAGCTTCCGGTTGGCGCCGGCGGCCTTGTCGTGATGCCTTACTGGCAGGGCTGCATGACGCCGCACTGGGACGGCGACGCGCGCGGCGTCATCGCCGGGCTGACGGGCTCGACGCGTCGCGCTCACATCTACCGCGCGGCGCTGGAGGGCATTGCGATCGAGATGGTCGAATTGATGGACCGGGCCTCGGCGCAATCCGGGCGGGCGCTTGACCATTATGTCGCTATCGGCGGGGGCGCTTCGTCCGCTCTGTGGCTGCAAATTCTGGCCGACCTCAGCGCAAAGCCTGTTTATCGCCTGTCTTCCACGGAGGCTTCGGCGCTTGGCGCGGGCATGGCCGCCGCCAAGGGCGTCGGCTGGTGGCCAACTGTGCGTGAGGCCTCCGATGCAATGGCTTCCGGGATTGGCGCCCGTTTCGATCCCGATCCGCAGCGGGTCGGGGTCTATCGCGAACTCCGCGCGCTTCAACTGGAGTTGTGGCCGATCGTTTCCGACTGGAACCGGCGGCTCTCCGAATTTTCGCGTAGCCAGTAGGCGGGCGTCATGGCCGACCGCTTCGACTATATCGTGATCGGCGGCGGTTCGGCCGGCTGCGTCGCCGCGACCCGGCTCGTGCGGGACGGCGGCGCGCGGGTGCTCCTGATCGAGCGCGGACCGGAGCGCCAGCCGGCGCTCATGCAGATGCCGGCCGGATACATGAAGTATCTCGGGCGCGAAGACTATCTCGAGATGCACCAGACCGTGCCGCAGCCGCAGCTTGACGGCCGCGCGCCGATCGTGCCGCAGGCGAAGATTCTCGGCGGCGGCAGTTCGGTCAACGCGATGGTTTACATACGCGGCCAGCGCGAGGACTTCGACGGCTGGGACGCGATGCTCGGGGGCGGCAGCGGCTGGTCCTATGCGGACGTTCTGCCCCACTTCAAGGGCATGGAGCACAACACCAAGCTGAACGACGAATACCACGGCGTCGCCGGGCCGCTCTGGGTGTCCGATCCTGGCCGGATCGATCCGCTTACGGAAGCCTTCATGCTCGCGGCGCAGGGGATCGGCGTCCGCTACAATCCCGATTTCAACGGCGCGCGGCAGGCCGGCGTCGGGCCGATGCCGCATACGATCGGGCGGCATCGCCGCTGCCATGCTGTGCAAGCCTTTCTGTCGCAGGTCCGGGAAAGCAGCCGGCTGACCCTCGTCACCGAAGCGCTTGCGACCCGCCTGCTGATCGAAAGGGGCCGAGCCGTCGGGGTGGAATATCGCGCGCACGGGGAAACGCGCCGCGCCTATGCGGACGCCGAGGTGCTCGTCGCGGCGGGGACATACAACACCGCGAAGCTCCTGATGCTCTCGGGTCTCGGGCCCGCCGACCATCTTCGCAGCTTCGGCATCCCGGTCGCCTGCGACTTGCCGGGCGTCGGCCAGAATCTTCAGGACCACCACGAGGTCCCGGTCGTCAGCGCCATTCGCGGCCCCGGCGGATATTACGGGCAGGATCGCGGCTGGCGGATGCTGTGGAACGGACTGCAATACCTCCTGTTCAAGTCAGGGCCCGTCACGACGACCGGCGTCGAGGCCTGCGCCTTCGTCGACCCGGACGGATCGGATCGCCCGACGATCCAGCTCTATTGCGTGCCAACCGTCTATCTCGACCGCGACGTCAGGAATGTGAAGGCGACTCATGGCGTCACGCTCACACCGTGTCTCCTGCGTCCCAAAGCGCGCGGATCGGTCCGCCTGCGCTCCGCCGATCCGTCCGACAAACCGGTGGTCGATAGCAACTTCTTTGGCCATCCCGACGACCTGCGCCTGACGCTCGCCGCCATGCGGCTTGCCCGCCGCGTGCTGACCGCCGAGCCGCTCCGCTCGCTGGTGAGAGAGGAATTGCTGCCCGGCGCGGGATGCCTCGAGGACGCCGACCTTTCGCCTTATGCGAAGCGCATGGTCAAGACCAACTACCATCCGGTCGGCACAGCGCGGATGGGACAGGACGGCGACCCGGCCGCCGTGCTCGATGCGCGCCTTCGCGTCCGCGGCGTGGAGAGTCTGCGGGTCATCGATTGCTCGGCGATCCCGCAGATCGTATCCGGCAACACCAACGCAACCGCGCTGATGCTGGGCGATCGGGCGGCGAGCTTCATTCTCAAGTCGCAGGAGCCCGTCGCTAGTACCGCTGGCGGGTAGGGGTGATGCAGATTTCCTGCACAAGCGCGCGCTGCGGAAGATTGTAGGTCTGAAGCATCAGTTCGGCGATCGGCTCAGGTCCGATGCCGCCGTCGATGGCCGCCTTGTTCGCGCGGTAGTTCGCAAGCGTCGTCGGATCGGTGACGTGATCGAGAACTTCGGTCTCGATGATGCCCGGCGACAGCACGACGACGCGTACGTCGTAGGCGGAGAGATATTCGCGCAGGCCTTCCGAGACCGCGTGGACGAAAAACTTGGTGCCGCAATAGACCGTGTGATCCGGGTAGACCTTCCTCCCGGCGATTGAGCTCATCATGAACAGGGTGCCGTGTCGCCGCTCCATCATGCCCGCCATCACGGCATGGACGCTGTTCATCACGCCCTTCGCGTTGATGTCGATCATCTCGTCCCACTCCTCGGGACGCTGGCGGCCGATATCGGCGAGTCTGGCGACGCCCGCGTTGGCGAACATCATGTCGGCGGGGCCGAACTTCGCCTCCGCGTCGCGCACGGCGCCCTGAATCTGCGCTCGGTCGCGCACGTCGACCTGGCGACACATCGCATTCGGAAGGCCGAGCGCCTCCATGCGGTCGATCCGGCGCGCCATCAGGAGAACGGGATGGCCGGCCGCCGAAAAGGTCTTGGCGACAGCCTCGCCAATGCCGGAACTCGCGCCCGTCACGGCGATCAAAGATTTTGCGTCCATGGGCGCCCTCTCCGGGGTCATGCGTCGCCGGCGTTCTGGAACGGCGATTCGGTTGTCGTTCTCGCGCCGGAAGAGGCGCCCAGGCAAAGGACATAACACGCCGACATATGTCAACGCGTGAGGCGTCTCAGGACGCGGCGCGTCCTGACAGCAGTTCGGAAGCAGCGTCCTCGTCCGTCACCAGATGCGTGACATAGCCGCCGCGCAGGGCCGCCCGGAGCGCTTCGACCTTTTCCGGTCCGCCCGCGACGCAAAGGCGATTGGGCAGCCGCTTCAGTTCCTCAAGCGTGATGCCGATCAGGCGGTCGTCGATGTCGCCGAGAACCGGCTGGCCCTTCTCGTCGATGAAGCGGCCGATCAGCACGCCCCTCGCCCCACGCCGCACATAGGCGTCGATCTCCGTCGGACTCGCGAGATGGGCCATGCGGATGGTCGCCTTCGAGGCGACGTCGCCGACGCCAAACAGCACCCTGTTGGCCGAGCGAATCAGTTTGAACTGATTGATGAGAGCCGGCTCGTCCAGAAGCAGTGCGCGCAGCCTCTCGCTGGAGAGTACGGCGGGCGCGAGCAGGTTGGCGCAGCGCGCCCGCATGCGGCTCGCGAGCACGGTCGAGCAGAGCTCCGGGGAAAACTCGGCGGCGCTGGCCGGGGAGCTGCCGCAGATTTGCACCACCGTATAAGGGCCCGGCCGCTCGGGCGCCTGCATGGATTCGGCCACCGCCATCACGGTGCGTCCCCACGCCACTCCAATGATGTCTCCCGATTGCGCTTGCGTGCTCAGGACCCTCGCGCCGGCCTCGCCGAGGCGTCGCGTGAGGGGCGCGTCCGGCAGCCTCGGGATCACGTAGGCGGCCTCGAGCCTGTAAGTTTCCGCCAGCGCTCGCGAAAGGCGCGTGCGAGCCGACGCTTCCGGGTTGATACGGATCGTGACCGCGCCGCGCTCGCGCGCGTCCTGCAGGAGCTTCACGATCGTCGCTCGCGATAGGCCGAGTCGATCGGCAATCTCGCTCTGAGTCTTCTGATCTACGTAGTAGAGCCAGGCCGCCCAAGCAATCATGTCGTCGAATTCGGACGGAACGGACACGGGCCCGCCTGATGCGCTGTCCGGTTTCGCGACGGTTTTCATTCTCCAATCCTTAGGAGGCGCCCACAGACCTGTCGAGGGGTGAATGAATCTTGAGAAGGAGCAATCAGAACGGCTGTCGCAATTCTCTGCCGACCGGGGGCATCGCAGAATCTCCCGAAAAAGCGCGCTGAAGAAGGACCCCATGATCAAATGCGGTTTCTATAGCTCATACGGGCGTTCGCCGCGATATCCCACCCTTCTCCCGGAAGGAAATGGAGCCTCCACTCATCCCGGCGGCCGTCCAAAGAGCATCGAAGATTGGCT
>CAVUJV010000008.1:0-145386 GCA_963741845.1 uncultured Alphaproteobacteria bacterium | reverse complement strand
CCCAGGCCGGCAAGAGCAGGCGATCCTTCGTCTCCGCCTTCAGGCGTCGCGCTGCGCCTTGCGCGCCTGCCGGGTGCGCTTGTCCGGCTTCCCGCCGACCCTTGCCACGGCCCCGTCTCCGCGCGCCGGGCCCAGCGGCTCGATGCGTGGCGTTTCGCCGGTCCGCCGCTTGATGTCGGCGGTGAACTTGTCCGCCGCTTCCGCCGAGATCTCAAACTTCGTCTCGTGGTCGAACACCCGGATCGTGCCGATGTCGGCCCTGTTGAGACCGCCCGCCCGGCAGATCATCGGCAAGAGCCATTTCGGATCGGCGCCCTTGGCTCGGCCGACGTCGATGCGGAACCAGGCGCCGCCGCCGAGCGAATGCTTGCCGCCGCCAGGCGAGGACTTGCCGCCGCCAGGCGAGGACTTGCCGCCGCGCGGCCGGGCGGGCTTGGAATAGTCTCGATCCTCCGGCGCCGGGCGTCCGCGCGGGGCGGGACGCTCGGTATAAGCCGGGCGCGCGTGGGCCGCGGGCGGGCGCTCTCCGGGGTCCGTGACGTCCTCAATGGCGGGCAGGCGCTCGCGATAAAGCCGCACAAGCGCCGCCGCGATGTCTTCGGCGCTGCGTTCGGCGAGCATGCGGCGCGCCATTTCCAGGTCGTCCTCGGAGGCGGGCTCGGCCAAGGCCGGATCGGCGAGGAAGCGCTCGGCGTCGAGCGCGCGTATTTCCAGGGCGGTCGGCGGCCCGACCCAGACGGGCTGGATGCCCGCCTGCGAAAACAGCCGTTCCGCGCTGCGGCGGCGTGCGAACGGCGTCAGAATGGCGCTGACGCCCTTCTTGCCCGCGCGTCCCGTGCGCCCGCTCCGATGCTGGAGCGTCTCGACGTCGTGGGGCAGATCGGCGTGAATGACGATGCCGACATTGGGCAGATCGATGCCGCGCGCGGCGACGTCGGTCGCCACCAGCACGCGCGAGCGCCCGTTGCGCAGCGCCTGCATGGCCTGATTGCGCTCATGCTGACTGAGTTCGCCCGACAGCGTCACGGTGGAAAAGCCGCGCTCGGTCAACGTGGCGCTTAAGTGCCGCACCGCCTCGCGGGTGTTGCAGAAGACAATGGCCGTGGGGGATTCAATGAGGCGCAGCAGATTCACCACCGCCGCCTCGCTCTCCTGCGGGTCGATGCGAATGGCGCGATATTCGATATCGACATGGCCCTGCTTGCCGCGCTCGACCTCGACCCGCATGGCGTCGCGCTGATAGCTGCGCGCCAGCATCGCGATGCCCTTGGGGACGGTGGCGGAAAACAGCAGGCTGCGTTTTTCCGCCGGCATCGCCTTGAGCATGAATTCGAGATCCTCGCGAAAACCGAGATCGAGCATCTCATCGGCTTCATCGAGCACCACGATCGCCAGCGCCGCAACATCCAGCGCCCCGCGTTGAATATGGTCGCGCAGGCGCCCGGGCGTGCCCACGACGATATGGACGCCCGCCTGCAAGGCGCGTCGCTCGCGCTGTGCGTCCATGCCGCCGACGCAGGCGCAAATGCGCGCGCCGGTGTGGCGGTAGAGCCAGGTCAACTCGCGTTCGACCTGCAACGCCAATTCGCGCGTCGGCGCGACGACAAGCGCCAGCGGCGCGCCGGGCGCCGGCAGCGCGGGAGCGTCGTCGAGCAGCGTCTGCGCCATCGCGACGCCATAGGCGACGGTCTTGCCGGAGCCGGTCTGGGCCGAAACCAGAAGATCCCGCCCCCAGGTCTCCGGCGCGGTGACGGCGACCTGAACCGGCGTTGGCTCCAGATAGCCGCGTTCCTCCAGCGCGAGGGCGAGGGAGGGATTCGATGTGAATGAGGTCACGGAAAAGCGATGCCGCGTCGCGGCGGAAATGCGCGATCGTCGGCCGTATGCGCGAAAACGGGAGGAAAGGGAAGCGGGAGGGACTCCCTGACGAGGTTCTCGGCCAACGCTGGCGGCGTGGTGTCGGAATGGCGGGGACATCCGTTGTTGGACGCAACCTGCATAAGTCTCGATTTAATCTGACGTACGGAGTTTCTGACACGGAGATGAGCCGTGGCGGGGGCCGAGCTGGTCGGGTTGCGCAGCCCCGCCACGGCGTCTCCAGGAGACACTGTCATGACCAAGGACCAAGTAAGTCCGACAGGCTACCAAGGCGATCGGCTCACCTGTGCTGTCTTCGGGGTCCGCTCCAGCAGCTATAGCGCGCATCGGCCGCCCTCTGCAGGTGGGCGTCGAGTTGGCGAATAGGCGCGGCGAGCCTGCGCCTTCAAAGGCGCGATGCAATCCACGTAGACTCAGTACAATTCAGACTGTCGATATGGTTAGACCCATAAAATCAGCATCTTAGACGGGCAGAGCCGCGTTCGCGTGGATCGACGGGTCTAGCCCGTCCATGATGCGGTGGCCTGAACGCTTCAATCCATTGGCCAACGATAAGGGCCGTCAGGTTTTCTGCGAATCGACATTTCCCTTCCCCGGCGGGCGGGACCGCGAGCGGGCGTTGTGGGCGGCAGATGACCTCGCGGAGAAACCGTTGGCGGCCTCGACGGTGGCGATCCCGGCGAGCCTCAGTTCCTTGGGCAGACGATCCTGAGCGTGCCGAACGCTCGCTCCGATCGCCCCCGCGCCTGCGGCGAGAACGCGCCGATATGCTCACCCCTAGCTGGTCGAGCGCCCGGCCGACCTGGGTCGGACTGCCGCGGTCGATCTCGCCCGCCTTCGTGGCCCGGAAATAGTGCGAGCCGCGGTCCGTGTAGAGGCTCATCGGCAGGCCGTGTTCGCCGTAAACCTCCCGCAAGCCCGGAAGGTCGAGGCCGTGCCTTCCTCCTCGACGAGAAAGGCCGAGTAGATCGTCCCCGTCGCGTCGTCGAGCGTGACGATGAGATCCAGCGCCGGCTGATTCTCGAGCCAGGCGTGCCGCGAGCCGTCCTGATGCAGCATCATTCCCGGCAGCGGACGCCGCTCCCGCCGACATTTTCTTGCTGAAATGCGATTTTTGTCGGATAATCAGAAAGTGCGGGGCGGAGGCGCCGCCTGAAGCCAAAATGCGCGCCTGGAGACGAGGGCGAGGGGAACCGCCTTATCCGCGCGCGGAGGGCGCCATGAAATCGGTCGCGAGACCCGGCCCCGGCGGCCCTGCGGGGGCGCGACAGACGAGACGACGACGAGACGACGCTAAAATCGAACCTAAGCCTCTGGAATCTCACGAATCGAAACGCTAAATTGTGGCGGCGTGGCGCGGCCTTTTGCCCTCGGAGGAGCGCTTCCGGCGAGCGCAGGCCTGTGATACCAAGCCGCCCGAGGATCCCGGCCGGATGGAGCGCGGGCGAAGAGGGCAGACAGCGCTTCAGGATGAGCGATCGCCGCAACAGTTACAGCTACGAGGATCTGCTCGCCTGCGGACGCGGGGAGTTGTTCGGCCCCGGCAACGCCCAGTTGCCGCTGCCGCCCATGCTGATGTTCGACCGGATCGAGCAGATTTCGGAGACGGGCGGCGCGAACGGCAAGGGCGAGGTCCGCGCGGCCTTCGACATCAAGCCGACGCTGTGGTTCTTCGACTGCCACTTCAAGGGCGACCCCGTCATGCCGGGCTGCCTCGGCCTCGACGCGCTCTGGCAGCTGACGGGCTTCTTCCTCGGCTGGCTCGGTCTGCCGGGCCGCGGCCGCGCGCTCGGCGTGGGCGAAGTCAAGTTCGCCGATCAGGTCCTCCCGTCGGTCCGGAACGTGATCTACGGCGTCGATATCAAGCGGGTCTTCAAGGGCAAGCTCGTTCTCGGAATCGCCGACGGCTGGCTCGAGGCTGACGGAAAGCGGATCTACGAGGTCAAGGACATGCGGGTCGGCCTGTTCAGCCCATCCGCTCCGGCCACCGCCTGAGAGGCCGCGCGGCCCACATCGGGAGAAAGCAACGGATGAGACGCGTCGTCGTGACGGGCATGGGGATCGTCTCCTCCATCGGCTCGAACACGCAGGAAGTCGCCGCCAGCCTGCACGCCGGCAGGTCCGGCCTCTCGCGGGCGGAAAAGTTCGCCGAAATGGGCTTCCGCTCGCAGGTTCAGGGCGCCCCGACCCTCAACGCCGAGGAGGTCGTCGACCGGCGCGCCATGCGCTTCCACGGCGGCGGAACCGCCTGGAACCATGTCGCGATGGATCAGGCGATCCTCGACAGCGGCCTCGAGCCGCATGAGGTGTCGAACGAGCGGACCGGCCTCATCATGGGCTCGGGAGGCCCGTCGACGCGCACGATCGTCGAAGCGGCCGACATTGCGCGGTCGAAGGGTCCGAAGCGGGTCGGCCCCTTCGCGGTGCCGAAGGCGATGAGCTCGACCGCCTCGGCCACGCTCTCGACCTGGTTCAAGATCAAGGGCGTCAGCTATTCCATCTCGTCCGCCTGCGCGACCTCGAACCATTGCATCGGCGCCGCCTACGAGCACGTCCTCATGGGCAAGCAGGATGTGATGTTCGCGGGCGGCTGCGAGGAGCTCGACTGGACGCTCGCCGTGCTCTTCGACGCGATGGGCGCCATGTCGTCCGACTTCAACGCGACGCCCGAGCGCGCCTCGCGCGCCTACGACAAGAACCGCGACGGCTTCGTCATCTCGGCCGGCGCGGGCGTGCTGGTCCTCGAGGAATACGAACGCGCCCGGGCCCGCGGCGCCCGGATCTACGCCGAGATCGCCGGCTATGGCGCGACCTCCGACGGGCACGACATGGTCGCGCCCTCCGGCGAGGGCGCCGCGCGCTGCATGCGGCAGGCCCTGCGGACGGTTGACGACGCCGATCGACTACATCAATCCTCACGCGACCTCGACGCCGGTCGGCGACCTCAAGGAGATCGAGGCGCTGCGCGCCGTCTTCGGCTCGGGCGACAAGTGCCCGCCGATCTCGGCGACCAAATCGCTGACCGGCCATTCGCAGGGCGCGACCGGCGTGCACGAGGCGATCTACAGCATCCTGATGATGCGCAACGGCTTCATCGCCGAAAGCGCGCATATCGAAGAGATCGATCCCGCCGTCGCGGACATGCCGATCGTCCGCGAGCGGCGCGACAATGTCGATCTTCGGGCCGTCCTGTCCAATTCCTTTGGCTTCGGCGGAACGAACGCGACGCTCGTGTTCAAGCGCCCCGAAGCCTGACGCCGGACCCCCATTGCCTGGCGAACCTTATGAAGAGCAATCCATGTCCTCTGGTTTGATGAACGGGAAGCGCGGCCTCGTGATGGGCGTGGCCAACGACCACTCGATCGCCTGGGGAATCGCAAAGGCGCTCGCGGCCGAGGGCGCGGAGCTCGCCTTCACCTACCAGGGCGAGGCGCTCGGCCGGCGCGTGACCCCGCTTGCCGAGAGTCTCGGCTCGAAGCTGGTGATCCCCTGCGACGTCGAGGACACCGAATCCATCGACGCCGCCTTCGCGAAGCTGACGGCCGAATGGGGCGGCCTCGACTTCCTCGTCCATTGCATCGGCTTTTCCGACCGCAACGAGCTCAAGGGCCGCTACGCCGACACGACGCGCGAGAACTTCGTCCGCACGATGGTGATCTCGGCCTTCTCCTTCACGGAGGTCGCGAAGCGCGCGGCCCTCCTCATGCCTTCGGGCGGCGCGATGCTGACCCTGACCTTCGGCGGATCGACCCGCGTCATGCCGAACTACAACGTGATGGGCGTGGCGAAAGCGGCGCTCGAATCGAGCGTCCGCTACCTCGCGGCCGATTACGGCCCGGACAACATCCGCATCAACGCCATTTCGGCCGGACCGATTCGCACGCTCGCCGGCGCGGGGATCGCGGACGCCCGCTTCATGTTCAATTTCGAGCGCGCCCACTCGCCCTTGCGCCGGACGGTGACGATCGAGAATGTCGGCGGCTCGGCGCTCTATCTGCTGTCGCATCTCTCCGAAGGCGTGACCGGAGAGGTTCACTTCGTCGACGCGGGCTACAACATCATCTCGATGCCCCGCCCCGACGACATCAAGGCCTGATCCCGTTGCGGTGCGCCGCGGCGTCGCCCGCAATTCCGCGATTGGTAACCCCAGTTATTCGGAGGCTGTTGCGGCGTCTCAACAGAAGGGCGAGAATCCAACCGCTCGGTTGGAGCGGCTAAGCGCCGGGTATCTTTTGGAGGGCCAGATATGGCGACAGTTGTCTTTACGCGCCGCGCGTTGGTCGCGTTCGCTGTCCTCGCGGCAGGCGTTCTCAGCGGCTGCAACACCACGCAGACCGCCGCGGTTCAATCTCAGACGGCGGCGTCGAACCTTCGCATCCGCAACATTCAGATCGACACGGCGCCCCTGCTGGCGCAAAGCGGAAATCTGACCGCGCAATGGGTGCAGCAGACGCTTCCAGGCGCGCTCGCGCAGGCATTGTCCGCCAATATGGCCCCCGGCGATCCCGACGGCGCAACATTAAGTGTGCGCATCGATTCGATCTATTTGGGTCAGGGTGGGCCTGCCGACCCCGACGCGATGAAGGGCGTCGCGACGTTGAGCGGCCCCGCAACGCGCCAGACGAAGCTTCAGGCGACGTCGACCTATATTCCGTCTCCGGTCGATCAAACGCTGGTGGCCCAGGCCATGCAGGGTCGGGTGCAGGCGTTGTCGCAATCCTTCGCCTACTGGTTAAAGCGAAAGTGGCGCCTTTAATCGGTATTTGCGGACTCCGGCCGTCCCGGGTCGGGGTTCGGATGCTCGGCCGCCAGATTGTCCTTCTCTCCCGGATCGCGCGCAAGGTCGTAGAGCTCGACGACCTGCGGCAGGGGCGTGCGCCAGACGAGCTTCCAGTCGCCCTCCCGGAGGCCCGCGCGGAAGGGCTGGATGTCGTAGACGATCTCGGTGCGCGGCGACGGCTTGCCCTCGCTGATCGTTCCCCAGACGTCGAGGCCGTCGAGCGGCCTTCGCTCTTGGCGTCGCTCGCGCCCGCGAGACCGATGAGCGTCGGATAGAGGTCGACCTCGTGGATCATCTGGTCGATGACGGCGCCGGGCTTGATGTGGCCGGGCCAGTTCATGACCGCCGCGACGCGCGCGCCCCCCTCGTAGACCGTGCCCTTGCCTTCCCGATAGGGGCCGTTGTCCGGCGGCAGGCTCTTCAGGGTCGAGGTGTCGACCTCGCCCGAGAACATCGGGTTGCGCGTGCCGCCGTTGTCGCTCTGGAAGAGGACGAGCGTATTGTCGCGCATGCCCTTCTCATCGAGCGCGCGCACCACGCGCCCGATCTCGTCGTCCATCACCGAAACCTGCGCAGCGTAGGCGCGCCGGGCCGGATCGCCGATCTCCTTGTAGCGATCGAGATCGGCCTGCGGCGCTTGATAGGGCGCGTGCGGGGCGTTGAAGGAGAGATCGAGAAAGAGCGGCGTTTTCGGATCGTGCTCTTCGATCAGCTTCACGGCCGCGTCGCCGAGCAGGGTTGTCGAATAGCCCGGCTCCTTGACCGGCTTGCCGTCGCGGAACCAGTCGAGCACGCCATGCTGCTCGTGGGTGAAATAGTCGATCTCGCCGAGGAGCGGCCCATAATGATGGTCGAAGCCGCGCTCGAGCGGCCAGTAGGTCCTGTCCGCGTGGCCGAGGTGCCACTTGCCGATGAGGACGGTCTCGTAGCCGGCCTGTTTCAAGGCCTGCGGCAGGAGCCACTCGTCGGTCGGAAGGCCATAAGTATGCGCCGACGGGATCGCGATCTGGAGGCCGTAGCGGAACCGCCATCGCGGCCCTTGCTTCGAAAGCGCGGCGCCGCGCAAATCCCCCTACCTCCCCCACGTTCCCTTCCACGGCGTCTCGGGGACCGGCGTCAGCGGCGGCTTGCCTTCGCGACCATGCGGCGAGATTGTCGGCGACGCATTCGGCCATCGCGCGCCGCGTCTTGATCGAGGCGGAGCCGACATGCGGAAGCAGGACCGCATTGTCGAGCGCGATCAGTTCGGCCGGGACATTGGGCTCGTTCTCGAACACGTCGAGGCCGGCGGCGAGAATGGTCCCGGTCTTCAGCGCCTCGATCAGCGCGGCTTCGTCGACCAGCGAACCGCGCGCGATGTTCACGAGCACGCCGTCCGGCCCGAGGGCGCGCAGGATCTCCGCGTCCACCACGCGGCGGGTGTCCGGGCCTCCCGGCGCGGACACCATGAGGATGTCGCAGGCCTTCGCCATGTCGGGAAGCGAGGCATAGTAGCGGTAGGGGACGTCCGCCTGCTCGCGGCGGCCGTGATAGACGATCTCCAGCCCGAAGCTCTTTGCCCGTTCCGCGATCGCCTTGCCGATCCGGCCGAGGCCGAGCACGCCCATCGTCCGGCCGCGCAGCGAGGCCGTGAGCGGAAACGGGCCTTTGAGCCACTTGCCTTCCCGAAGGTAACGCTCCGCCTGCGGCAGCCGCCGGACCGCCATGACGACGAGCGCCATCGCGGTGTCCGCCACTTCGTCGTCCAGAACGCCCGGCGTGTTGGTGACGACGATCCCGTGCTCGCCCGCCCAGCGGGCGTCGATATGATCGTAGCCGACGCCGAAACTCGCGACGACCTCCAGATTGGGAAAGGCGCTCATGAAGGCGCCGTCGATGGGCGCGTGACCCCCGTTCGAGGCCACCGCCCGGATGCGCGGACCCCATTCCGCGAGCCAGGCCTTGCTGTCCTTTTCGAGCCAGAGCCGGTGAAGCGGAAGCTTCTCCGCGATGAGATCGGCGACGATCGCCATGCCCTCGGAGGGCATCAGGACGTCGAGAGGCTTTTCGCTTGCGGTCGATCCGGCCAAGGCTTGGCCCTTTCCTCTTTACAGGGCCGTGGGCGCTGGCGCATGGCCATGCCCATGGCGAGTGTTGAAGGCATGATCCCCGCACAGCGGCGCCCGCTCGTGCGCCGCCTGATGCTCAAGGATTTCCGTTCTTATGCGGCGCTCGATCTTGCGATCGACGGGCGTCTCGTCGTCCTAAGCGGCGAGAACGGCGCCGGCAAGACCAATCTCCTCGAAGCGCTGTCGCTTCTTTCGCCGGGACGCGGCCTGAGGCGCGCCGAACTCGCGGAATGCGCGAGGGTCGGGGGCTCCGGCGGCTTCGCGCTTTCGGTCGAAATCGAAGAGGATGGCGAGACGCGCCAGCTCGGCTCCGCCTGGGCGCCGGCGACGGAGGACTCGCCCGCCGAGCGAATCAGCCGCGTCGACCGGGCGCCGGTCCCCGCTTCGCGCGGCTTCGCCGATCATGTGCGCGTCGTCTGGCTCACCCCCGCGATGGATCAGCTCTTCGCCGGTCCGGCGAGCGAGCGGCGGCGCTTTCTCGACCGTTTCGTGCTGGCGATCGACCCGGCGCATGGGTCGCGGGTCGCGCAGTTCGAGCGGGCGCTGCGCAGCCGCAACAAGCTGCTCGAGGAGCGGTCCTTCGACGCCTCGTGGCTCGACGCCATCGAGCACAAGGCGGCCGAGCTTGGGGTCGCCATCGCCGCGGCGCGGCAGGAATGCGTGAGCCGCCTCGCGGCGCTGATCGAGGCCGAGCGCGACGACGCGTCGCCCTTTCCTTACGCGAAGCTTGCGCTGGAAGGGGACGTGGAGCGGCTCGCCGCGAGCGGTCCGGCGCTCGGGGCCGAGGACCGCTACCGCGCGATGCTGAGGGAGAACCGGCGGCGGGACGCGGCGGCCGGGCGCACGCTGATCGGTCCGCATCTCGCCGATCTCGCGGTCTGGCACGGGCCCAAGGATGCGCCCGCCGCCAGCGCTTCGACCGGCGAGCAGAAGGCGCTGCTGGTGGGCCTCGCCCTGGCCCACGCGCGGCTCGTGGCGGAGATGTCCGGCATCACGCCGCTCACGCTTCTCGACGAGATCGCCGCCCATTTCGACCCGCGCCGGCGGGCGGCCCTGTTCGACGCGCTGGAGCGGCTCGGCGGACAGGTCTTTCTCACCGGGGCGGACCCTGCCGCCTTCGCGGAGCTGCGGCGCAGGGCGCAGATGTTCGAGGTTTCGCCGGAACGCGGCGTGCAGCCCGCGGCTTCAGGCGTGGCCGGAGTCGGATGAAAGCCATCCCGCGCTGACGCCGAGTTTCGCCAGCGCGCGGTCGTATTTGCCGCCGAGATCGGCGTCGAAGATGAGGTCGGAATCGGCGGGACAGGTCAGCCAGCCATTGGCGAGGATCTCGTTTTCGAGCTGCCCGGACGACCAGCCCGCATAGCCGAGCGCCAGCATCGCATGCGCCGGCCCCGTTCCCCGGGCGATGGCGCGGAGAATGTCGATCGTGGCCGTCAGACAGACGTTGTCCGCGATCTTCACGGTCGAATCCGTCGCGCCATAATCGGCCGAATGCAGGACGAAGCCGCGGCCCGTCTCGACAGGGCCGCCCCGCAGCACCTTGACCCGCTCGGCGCGCGGGGGCAGCCGGATCGCCTCGCCCTCGGTCACGATGTCGAGCTGGACGAGCAATTGCCCGAAGTCGATCTCGTCGGCCCGCTGATTGATGATGAGGCCCATCGCGCCATCTTCCCGATGCGCGCAGAGATAGACGACCGAGCGCGCGAAAGGACCTTCCCGAAGCGAGGGCATCGCAATCAGGAACTGGCCCTCGAAACTGGTTGGCGGCGGCGGATCTGCCCGTTTCAATCGCGCCTCCGGGAAGCGCCCCAAAAATTTTGAAGTCAAAACGTAGTCCAATTCGGCCGGTGCGTATAGGTTCCGATCATGATGCGGTTCAGACGGGAAATGGGCGGGATCGCGGCAGGGGCCGCCATTGCCGCCCTCGCCTTGGGGCAAGCGGCGGCGGACGACTTTGCGACGGACTGGGCCCGCTCGGCGAAGTCCGAGGCGCGGCTCGTCGCGGGCGGGCCGAATCTCGCGGCCGTCCAGATCCGGCTCGCGCCGAACGCCATCACCTATTGGCGGGACCCGGGCGACGCGGGCGTCCCGCCGACCTTCGACTTTTCCGGCTCGACCAATGTGGCGAGCGTCGAGCCGGTTTTTCCCGCGCCGACCCGCATCCGGGAGGCTGACGGCAGCCAGGCGTTCGGCTGGAGCGGGGGCGTGACCATCCCGCTGCGGATCAAGCCGAAGGACGCCGCGAAGTGCGGTAACGCTCAAGACGCATGTCAACTATGCCGTCTGCGAAAAGCTCTGCCTGCCGGCGGAGGCGAAGCTCTCGCTGACGCTTCCCGGAAAGCCCTCGCCCGAGGCGGGCCTCGTCGAAGCGGCGCTCGCCGCGTCGCCGCGCGCGGTCGAGCCGAAGGCGCTCGGCGAGATCGCCGCGGCCGGCGCCGACGCCTGGCGCTTCTGTGCGCCCCGCGAAGCCGGGCCGCCGCGCGATCTCTTCGTCGAGCCGCCGGCTGGCTGGTGGGTGACGAGCGCGCCTGCGCAGGATGACAAGGGGCGCGACTGCTTCACCCTTTCGCTGCGCCAGAAGCCCGACGGCGCCGCGCCGCCGGTCGACCTGCGGCTCACGCTGACGGGGGGCAAGGGTCCGGCCGAGGCGAGCGTGACCGCCCCGGCGCTGCGCTGAACGCGCGATCCCAGCCCCGCCCGCCTCCATGCTCCCATTCCGCCCTCAACGAAGGACGCCTCCATGCCAGCGGTCCGCGCCAACGATATCGAGATCGCTTACGAAAGCCTCGGCCGCGAGGGCGATCCCGTCATCCTGCTGATTCATGGTCACAACACGCCGCTGACCGGCTGGCCGGATTCGCTCTGCGACGGGCTTTTGGGCAAGGGCTTCCGGGTCGTCCGTTTCGACAACCGCGACATCGGCCGCTCGACCCATCTGAGCGAACTCGGCGCCCCCGACATCCGCGAGATCCTGGCGAAGCGGATGCGGGGCGAGCGGGTCGAGGCTCCCTACGCGCTCGACGACATGGCGGACGACGCCGTCGCGCTGCTCGGCGCGCTCGGGATCGAAAAGGCGCATGTCGTCGGCGCCTCGATGGGCGGGATGATCGCGCAGCTCGTCGCGATCCGTCGTCCGGAGAAGACGCGGAGCCTCATCTCGATCATGTCGAGCACCGCGCGGCGCGGTCTTCCGCCCCCGGACCCGGAGGCGATGAAGACGCTGATGAATGTTCCCGCGAGCGCGAGCCGGGAGGACCGGCTCAAGACCGCAATGACCGCCGTGCGCGCGATTTCGGGCGCCGGATTCGCGCCGAGCGATTCGGAGCTCGCCGCCCATCTCGGCCGCAGCATCGACTACACGCCCTTCGACCCGCCCGCCGCGGCCCGCCAGATGGCCGCGATCATCACGGCCGAGCCCCGCAACGCGCGGCTCGCCGCGCTCGAAATTCCCGCCCTCGTGCTGCATGGCAAGGACGATCCGGTCGTGCCGGTGGAGCATGGCGAGGATACGGCGCGGAGCATCCCCGGCGCGAAGCTCACGATCGTTCCCGGCATGGGCCACGAATTCAGCGAGGCGCTGATGCCGATCTTCATCCGGGAGATCGGCGGTTTCGCCGAATGGGTGGAGGCAGCGAGGGGCTGAGAACGAAACGCGCGCCGGCGGCGCCTCAGAAATCGCTCGCGATGCCCTTCACTTCCCAGTCGCCGTAGCGGACCGGCTCGGGGCCGTCGCGGCCGCCGAGCTCGCGGGGGCGTTCGGGCGTCGGCTTTGCGCGGCGCGCCTCGGCTTCGGCCAATGCGCGCAAGGCGGCTTCCGGGAGCTTTCTGGGCTTGTCCTGCGGATCGTTCGTGTCGGTCATGGACTTTCATCTTAGCGCTCCGGCTCCCCTGGCTCCAGTCGGGCCCGCTCCCGCTTCAAATTCGCCGTAAAATCCAATCATGACGGCGCGACGCCGTTCGAAGCCGGTCGCTTTTCGGCCGAAGTCGCGGCAAACAGCCCGACGCAAGCCCCACACGTGATTTTCCGTTAAGTTTTGTGAGTGGGGCAGGCGCGAGGCATGATTCGTTTAGAGGCTCGTTTGGCGCGACAGCAGCGAGGTGGTTTCAACATGGGCCGGCCGGCGGCGCCCGAACCGCCGGCGCCCGGCCTTAACGCACGTATCGCCGCCGCCCGCGCGATCGCGGAAGCGGTGACGCATGCGCGCCCGCTCGAAGAGAGGCTCGCCTCGGACCTCGCGCTGCGCGGCCCGAGCGTTGATCCGCGCGATGCCGCGCTCGCCCGCTCGATCGCCACGGTCGCGCTGAGACGCCTCGGCACGATCCGCAAGGCGCTGGCCGAGCGGCTCGAAAAAGGCATGCCGAAGCGCAGCGGCGCGCTCGAATGGACGCTTGTCGTCGGCGCGGCGCAGGTCCTGTTCCTCGACCTTCCCGACCACGCCGCGGTCGATCTGGCAGTCCGGGCGGCGCGGGCGGAAACCGCAAGCGCGCCCTTCGCCGGCCTGGTCAACGCCGTCCTGCGGGGGATCGCCCGCGAGCGCGACCAGATCCTCAGCGCCTCCGACCCGCTCGACGACGACACGCCCCCCTGGCTCGCCGCGCGATGGCGCGCGACTTACGGGGAAGCGATGGCGCGGGCGATCGCCAAGGCCAATCGCTTCGAGCCGACGCTCGACGTCAGCGTCAAGAGCGACCCGGAGGCCTGGGCGCGAAGGCTCGGCGGAATCGTGCTCCCGACGGGCTCGGTGCGGCTCGACACCCATGCCCGGATTGCCGAACTCGACGGTTATGCGGAAGGGGAATGGTGGGTGCAGGACGCCGCCGCGGCGCTTCCGGCGCGGCTCCTCGATCCGGGCCCAGGCATGAGAATCGCCGACCTGTGCGCGGCGCCGGGCGGAAAAAGCGCGGAACTCGCGGCGGCGGGCGCGAGCGTCACCACGGTCGACCGATCCGCCGAGCGGCTCAAGGTTCTGGCGGCGAATTTCGAGCGGCTGAGACTCGAATGCGAGATCGTCGTGGCGGACGCGCTGAATTTCAACGCGGCGCCCTTCGACGCGGTTCTGGTTGACGCGCCCTGCATGGCGACCGGGACAATCCGCCGCCATCCGGACGTGGCGTGGACGAAACGCCCAAGCGAACTGTCAGGCCTCACAAGACTGCAAAGCCAGCTCATCGACAAGGCGGTGACGGTCACGAAGTCCGGCGGCCGCCTCGTCTATTGCACCTGCTCGCTCGAACCCGAGGAAGGCGAGCAACAGGCGGCGGCGCTCCTGAGGCGCAATCCCGATGTGCGTCGCGAACCCATTCGCGCGGACGAGATCGGGGGCTTGAAGGAATGCCTTACGCCGGAGGGCGACCTCAGGGCGCTCCCCTGCCATCTTTGGGCCGACGACCCGCGCCGCTCGGGCCTCGACGGGTTTTTCGCGGCGCGATTCGTCAAGACAGGGTAATCGCCCCTTCTTCCGGCAATCGGAAAAAGGGACGGCTCCCTCTCACCACGGCGTCGGGAAACTCTTGTGATGCTCGCGCATCCACGATGCGCCCGCCCGAGCCTGCCGCTTGCTTTGGTTGTTGAAGTTCCAGGACCGATCGAAAGGCGACAGGCTTTGGGTCGGCACGCGCGGTCCGTTGCCATAGCTTTGCGTCCCGTAGCCTGAGGTCGTTCCGCTCTGGGCGACGGCCGCCGGCGCGGGGAGTGCGAGAACCGCGCCGAGACCGATGAGGGCGATGGCTTTCAACATGGCTGTCTCCATCCTGTTCGTTTGTCCTTTATACGCGCAAGTCGACGAAATGGCGCCGCGCCGCGCGAAAAAGGCCGCGGCGGCGCTCATTTCCTTTTTGGCGTCCGAAGGCGTTCCGACCCACGCCGAACCGTGCTATTGCGCCGCAGCAATTTTCTGAGGCGCGGGAGCGGGCTGACATGGCCACGGATGTCGTCAAGGTCGGGCGGGCGCTCGTCTCGGTTTCGGACAAGACGGGACTTGTCGAGCTCGGCAAGGCGCTCGCGGCGCGCGGGATCGAGATCCTCTCGACCGGCGGCACGGCGGCGGCGCTTGCCGCGGCGGGGGTCGCGGTCACCGACGTTTCGCAGGTCACCGGCTTTCCCGAGATGATGGACGGGCGGATCAAGACGCTGCATCCGCGCGTGCACGGCGGGCTGCTCGCGGTGCGCTCCGAACCGGCCCACCAGGCGGCGATGATCGCCAACGATATCGCGCCGATCGACCTGCTCATCGTCAATCTCTACCCCTTCGAGGAGACGTTGAGGCGGGGCGCCGCGTTCGAGGAGAAGATCGAGAACATCGACATCGGCGGCCCGGCGATGATCCGGGCGCCGCCAAGAATCACGGGGACGTCGCGGTGATCGTGGACGTCGCCGATTACGCCGCGCTCCTCGAAGAATTCGCGCGCAACGACGGGGGGACGAGCCTCGCCTTCCGCCGCCGCATGGCGCAGAAGGCTTACGCCCGCACAGCGGCCTATGACGCCGCCATCTCCAACTGGCTCGCCGGCGAGATCGGCGAGGCCGCCCCGAAATGGCGCGCCTTCGGCGGCGTGCTGCACGAGAAATTCGGCGCGCTGCGCTACGGCGAGAACCCGCATCAGACCGCCGCGCTCTACCTCACCGCCGACGCGCGCCCCGGCGTCGCGACCGCCGTGCAGGCGCAGGGCAAGGAGCTTTCGTACAACAACATCAACGATACCGACGCGGCCTACGAGCTCGTCGCCGAGTTCGACCCGGCGACAAGCGCGGCCGTGGCGATCATCAAGCATGCCAACCCCTGCGGCGTCGCGCTCGGCGCGACGCTGCTCGAGGCCTACGAGAAGGCGCTCGCGACCGATCCGGTCTCGGCCTTCGGCGGCATCGTGGCGCTGAACCGCAAGCTCGACGCAGCGGCGGCGAAGAAGATCGTCGAGATCTTCACCGAGGTCATCATCGCGCCCGAGGCCGACGAGGAGGCGCTCGCGATCGTCGGAGCGAAGAAGAACCTGCGCCTGCTCATCGCGGGCGCCCTCCCGGACCCTCGGGCGAAGAGCCTCACCGTGCGCTCCGTGTCGGGCGGCCTGCTGGTGCAGGACCGCGACAGCGGCGCCATCGACGAATCCGACCTCAAGGTCGTGACGAAGCGCGCCCCGACGAACGCCGAGATGGCGGACCTGCGCATGGCCTGGCGGGTCGCCAAGCACGTGAAGTCGAACGCCATCGTCTATGTGAAGGACGGCTCGACGGCGGGGATCGGCGCCGGGCAGATGTCGCGCGTCGATTCGGCGCGCGTCGCCGCCCGCAAGGCCGAGGACGCGGCGAAAGCCGCGGGCTGGCCGGAGCCGCGCACCAACGGATCGGTCGTCGCCTCCGACGCCTTCTTCCCCTTCGCCGACGGGCTTGTCTCCGCGATCGAGGCGGGCGCGACCGCGGTCATCCAGCCCGGCGGCTCGATGCGCGACGCGGAAGTGATCGCCGCGGCGGACGAGGCGGGAATCGCGATGGTCTTCACCGGCATGCGCCACTTCCGGCACTGAGCGCGATCCCTCTCCCGTACGGGAGAGGGGACGCGCGCCCCAGATTGGGGCGATGGCCTGACCAAGTGTGGCTAATGCGCCTCGTCCCAGTTCCGGGCGGCGCGGGCGTCGACCTGCAACGGCACATGCAGCTTCATCGCGGGCTCGGGCGCCTCGACCATCACTTTCCTGACGACCGGCAGAGTCGCCTCGACCTCGGCGTCCGGGACTTCGAACACGAGTTCGTCGTGCACCTGCAACAGCATCCGCGCCGACAGCTTTGCGCGCGCCAGCGCGTCGTCCATGCGCACCATGGCGCGGCGGATGATGTCGGCGGCTGAGCCCTGAATCGGCGCGTTGATCGCGGCGCGCTCGTTGAAGGCGCGCTCGGAGACGTTCGAGGCGTTGATGCGCGGATAGTGGCATTTGCGCCCGAAGATCGTCGTCACGTAGCCGTTGGCGCGCGCGGTCTTCTTCGTCGCCTCCATGTAGTCGCGGATGCCGGGGAAGCGCTCGAAATATTTGCGGATATAGGCGCCCGCCTCCTCGCGCGGGATGCCGAGCTGGTTCGCGAGCCCGAAGGCCGAGATGCCGTAGATGATGCCGAAATTGATCGCCTTGGCGCGGCGGCGCACTTCGCTCGGCATGCCCTCGATCGGCACGCCGAACATTTCGGACGCCGTCATCGCGTGGATGTCGAGCCCTTCCGAGAAGGCCTTCTTCAGCGCCGGAATGTCCGCGATATGGGCGAGGACGCGCAGCTCGATCTGGCTGTAGTCGGCGGAGACGAGCTTATGACCCTTCGGCGCCACGAAGGCGCGGCGGATTTTTCGCCCCTCCTCGGTGCGGATGGGTATGTTCTGCAGGTTGGGTTCCGATGACGAGAGCCGCCCCGTCGTCGTCGCGGCGAGCGCGAAGGCGGTGTGCACGCGGCCTGTCGAAGGATTGACAAAGCCCGGCAGCGCATCGGCGTAAGTCGATTTCAGCTTCGAGATCTGCCGCCATTCGAGAATGCGCGCGGGAAATGCGTGACCCTGCTCGGCGAGGTCTTCGAGCACGCTGGCGGAGGTGGACCATGCGCCGGTCGCTGTGCGCTTTCCTCCCGGAAGCCCCATCTGCCCGAACAGGATGTCGCCGAGCTGTTTCGGCGAGCCGAGGTTGAAGGGCGCGCCGACCATTTTGGTGATTTCATCCTCGAGCCGCGCCATGCCTTGCGCGAAATCGCCCGCGAGCCGCGACAGCATTTCGCGATCGACTTCGATGCCGCGCCGCTCCATGCGCGCGAGCACCGGCACGAGGGGACGCTCCAGCGTCTCGTAAACCGTCGTCACGCGCTCCGCGACGAGGCGGGGTTTGAGCGCGCGCCAGAGGCGCAACGCCACGTCGGACTTCTCGGAGGCGTATTCGGCGGCGCGGTCGAGGGGCGCGCGCGCGAAGCCCACGAAATTGCGGCCTGAACCTGCGACATCGGCGAAAGCGGTGAGCTTCTGGCCGAGGATGCGCTCCCCAAGCCGCGCCACATCATGGCTTTCGCCGGTCGCGCCCGCGTCAAGCGCATAGGAGATCAGCATCGTGTCGTCGATCGGCGCAACCTCGATCCCGCGGTGGGCGAGGACCTGGATGTCGAACTTGACGTTCTGACCGATCTTGACGACGCCCGGCGCCTCCATGAGCGGCTTCAGGAGCGCAAGCGCCTGATCCTCCGGCAGCTGGCCGGGCAGCAAGCCTGAGCCGTCGAACAGGTTGTCCGCCGCGTTGCGATGGCCGATCGGGATATAGGCGGCTTCGCCGGGCTGAAGCGCGAGCGACAAGCCGACAAGCTCGGCCTGAAGCGGGTCGGGCTCCGAGGTCTCGACATTGAAGGCGACAAAGCCCTGCTCATGCGCCCGGGCGAGCCAGGGCGCGACATCCTCCGCCGTGCGCAGGACTTTATAGGCGGAGCGGTCGATCGGCCCGCGCGCCTCCGCAAGCCTCCGCTCGACGAGATCGGCGGGGGTGGGCGCGGCCTGTCCTGCGGCGCCCGGCGTCGGCGCCGCCACAGCGGCGGCCTCGGCCGCCTGCTCGCGCGCCAGCGCCTCTTCGCCGGCCTTGCCCTGCCACGCGGCGGGACCGACGAAGCGCGGGTCCGGCTCGACGGAGGACGCCTCGACGCCCGTCATCTCCGCGACGCGCCGCGTGAGGGTCGTCAGCTCCATGGCCTTGAAAAAGGCGACGAGATCCTTGCCGTCGAGCTTTGGCGTCGCGAGCGCTTCGAGCGGCGTCTCCAGCGTAACGTCGCGCACGAGTTGCACGAGCGATTTCGAGATGCGGATGCGCTCGACATTCTCGGGCAGGGTCAGCGCCTCGCGGCGCTTGGGCTGCTTGATCTCGCTGGCGCGCGCGAGCAGCGTGTCGAGGTCGCCATATTCGCCGATGAGTTGCGCGGCGGTCTTCACGCCGATGCCCGGCGCGCCCGGCACGTTGTCGGTCGAATCGCCGGCGAGCGCCTGAATGTCCACGACCTTGTCGGCCCCGAGGCCGAAATAGGCGACGACCTCCTCAGGTCCGATCCGCCGCTCCTCGCGCTCGCCCGAGGCCGGATCGTACATCGCGACCCCGGGCTCGATCAGTTGCATCAGGTCCTTGTCGGCCGAGACGATCAGCACGTCCGCGCCCGCCGCGCGCGCCTGCTTCGCGTAGGTCGCGATGAGGTCGTCCGCCTCGTAGACGTCCTGCTCGACCGGGACCATGCCGAAGGCGCGGACCGTCGCGCGCATGAGCGGAAACTGCGGCACGAGATCGGCCGGCGGGTCGGGGCGGTGGCTCTTGTAGGGCGGATAGATTTTTCGCCGGAACGAATCCTCGCTCTTGTCGAAGATGATCGCGAGATGGGTCGGCTTGATGCCGGCCGCCCCCTCGCGGACGAATTGCAGCATCTTGGTCGCGAAGAGGCGCACCGCGCCGATCGGCAGCCGATCCGTGCGGTAATTGTATTTCTGGTCCTGCCGGATCGACTGGTAATAGGCGCGGAAGACGAAGGACGATCCGTCGACCAGAAAGACATGGTCGCCGGGGCCGACCGGACGATGGGGTTGGGTCATGGGGCGAAGATAGGCGATGCGGAGGCCGGGCGCCATCGGGGCGCGTTCGCCATTGTGCCGGGCCGTTCATCGCCAGGTCAGGATTTTCGGCTAAGGCGTAGCGCCTGACTTGGCCGGACACGGCCGGCTCTTGGTCTTAGGCAGGCTGGACATTGGGTTTTCGCGGAATTCTCGGCGCTTCGGCCCTCGCTCTGGCCGCCGCCACAAGCTCCGACTCCGGGCAGTCCTTCACCCTTCCGACCGCGTGCGCCGACGCCGCCTTCTGCGCCTCGGTGTGCCGCAGCGCGGTCGAGCAGGGCCGGACGGATGCGGACTTCCTTCAGCTTGCCGCCTAGCAGCTTGGGCCGCAGAAGCCGATGGACCTGCCGCCGGCCAATCTCTCGATGCCCGCGCCGGTCGATCCGAAGAACGTCTACGCGGCGGACGGGGCGGACATGTTCAGCCCGGCGGTCGCGGGGCAGCTCTACCGGGTCTATTCGCCGAACCTCATCACCGGCAAGGTCGATGTGATCGACCCCGAGACCTTCAGGCTCATCGAGAGCCTCAAAGCTATCCCGAGCCCGCAGCATATCGTCCCCTCATGGGACCTGCAGACGCTCTGGGTCTCGGGCGACGTCAGCTATCGCGGCGGCCACGCCGACGTCATGCCGATCGACCCGCGCACGGGCAAGCTCGGCAAGGCGATCGACGTGCCCGATTCCTACAACCTCTATTTCACGCCGGACGGGCGCTCGGCGATCATGGTCGCGGAAGCGATGCGACGGCTCGAATTCCGCGACCCGCAATCGATGGAATTGCAGGGCTATATCGCGACGCCGAAATGCCCCGGCGTCAATCACGCGGATTTCTCGCCCGACGGCGCCTACGCCATTTTCACTTGCGAATACGATAACGCGCTCGCCAAGATCGATCTCGTCCATCACACGCTCGAAGGCGTGCTGCCGCTGTCGAAGGGCGGCATGCCGCAGGACATCCGCATCGCGCCGGACGGCTCGGTCTTTTTCGTCGCCGACATGCTGAAGGACGGCGTCGTCGTGATCGACGGCGATTCCTTCAAGGAGATCGGCTTCATCCCGACAGGGGTCGGCGCGCATGGGCTCTATCCGAGCCGCGACGGCACGAAGCTCTATGTCGCCAATCGCGGCACGCACAATCTCGCGGGCGTGAAAAAGGGCGAGGGCTCGGTCTCGGTGATCGACTTCGCGACGCGGAAGGTCGTCGGGACCTGGACCATCCCCGGCGGCGGCAGCCCGGACATGGGCAATCTGAGCCCCGACGGCAAATGGCTCTGGCTCTCCGGCCGCTACGACGGCGTGATCTACGCGTTCAACACCGCCGACGGTTCGGTGAAGACGATCCCGGTCGGCGGCATGCCGCACGGGCTCACCGTGTGGCCGCAGCCGGGCCGCTACTCGCTCGGGCACACCGGGAATATGAGGTAGCTCCCCCTCTCCCTCAGGGAGAGGGTCGGGGTGAGGGTTCCGCCGCCGGCAATTGCGTCGCGGCGAAAAACCCTCACCCGGCGAGCTTCGTTCGCCACCTTCTCCCAAAGGGAGAAGGCTCCGCGATCTACTTGAGCTGCCCGAGAATGTGCTCGGCGCCCGACAGGTCGGCCTGGCCCGGGTTGGGCTCCACGTTGAGCTCCTTCACGACGCCGTCCTTCACCAGCATCGAATAGCGCAGCGAGCGAACGCCCATGCCGCGCTCCGAGCCGTCGAAGTCGAGTCCGAGCGCCTTGGCGAAATAGGCGCTGCCGTCGGCGAGGAAATCGATGCGGCCTTCCGCGCCTGTCGCCCCCGCCCAGGCCGAGAGAACGAAGGGATCGTTGACCGCGGTCATGGCGATGGCGTCGACGCCCTTCGCCTTGAACCTGTCTTCGCTGGCGAGAAAGCCCGGCAGATGGTTCTTGTGGCAGGTTGGCGTGAAGGCGCCCGGCAGGCCGAACAGGACGATCGTCTTGCCGGCGAAATAATTCTTCGTCTCGACCGGCTTCGGACCGTCCGGGGTCACGAGCGTCACTTTCACATTGGGCAGGGTTTCGCCGACGGCGATGGTCATGGAGGCTTCCTTCTGAATGACCGCCGCGTCAAGGTGCGGCGGCTTCGCGCCGGACCTTAGGCGAAGGCGGATGAAGCGCAAGACCTGATGGCAGTGGCCCCCGCGACGCGACAGGGCTAAGAAGGCGCTCGAAACGCCAAGCTCAAGGGTCGCCGTTTGCTCGAAGGTCTGCCGCCGAACAACGCCGCGCATGTGATGCGCCTCATGAGCGACGAGAAGCACGCCCGCGCCGTCGCCGACCTCATCGTCGAAAGTTTCGAGCCCGCGGAGGCGGCCTCCGCCGCCTTCGAGACCGAGGAGCCGCATCCCGGCGGCGGAAAAGCCTGGCTGGTCGAGGCCTATTTCGGATTCGAGCCGGACGAGGATGCGATCCGCGCCCTCGTCGCCCTCGCGGCCGACGAGGAGACCGCCGCCTCCGCCGTCTTCGCGCTCACCGAAAAGCGCGACTGGGTCGCCAATGCGCTGGCGGGGCTTGCGCCGGTGCGCGCCGGACGATTCCTCGTCCACGGCGCGCATGACCGCGAGCGCGTGCGCGCCAACGACATCGGGATCGAGATCGAGGCCGGACTCGCCTTCGGCACCGGTCATCACGGCACAACGCGCGGCTGTCTCCTCCTGCTCGACCGGCTCATGAAGCGCCGCCGTCCGGCCCATGTGCTCGACGTCGGCTGCGGCGCCGGCGTGCTCGCCATCGCGGCGGCGAAGGCGCTGCGCCGCAAGGTCTGGCTCGGCGACATCGACCCCGTTGCGGTCGAGGTCGCCAACGCCAACGCCCGGCTCAACGGCGTGAGCCAGCATTGCAGGGCCATCGTCTCGCGCGGCGTCGAGAACCGCGCTTTGCGCGAAGGCGCGCCCTATGACCTCGTCTTCGCCAACATTCTGGCGAAGCCGCTGCGCCTGCTCGCGCCGTCGCTCGCTTCCGTCATCAGCCGCAACGGCGACGCGATCGTCTCGGGCCTCCTGCTTGCGGACGTTCCCGGCGTGCTGTCGTCGTGGCGCGCGCAAGGCTTCTACCTTGCCGAACGGATCGACCTCGAAGGCTGGGCGAGTCTCAGGCTGCGGCGCATGTAGCACGAGCGCTCGCGGCGTGGAGTCAGCGCCGCGCAGGAAGAAGGCGTCACGCCAATGTTGCGCCCGGGCTGGCACAGTCTTTGGATCGCAAAGGCCGCGGGCAAGTGGAGAGAGAGAAGCGATGGCAAGAATTCCGGCGGGAGTCGGTCCCAAGGCGCCGCAGGTTATCGTCCTGTTCGGCGCCACCGGCGATCTCTCGCGGCGCAAGCTGCTGCCGGGACTCTTCCATCTGGTGACGGGCGGCTTCATCCCCGAATGCCGGATCGTCGGCGTCTCGCTCGACGACATCGACGCCGAAGGCTTTCGCGCGGTCGCGCGCGAGGCGGTGCATGCGTCGCGGCATGCCGACCGCTGGGAGGAGCGCTGGGCGGACTTCGCCGAGATGCTCGACTACGTGCCCCAGCCCGCCGGCGCCGCGGCGCTTCGGGAGGCGGTGGACCGCGCGGTCCAGAGCTTCGACCGCGAAGTCCGCCTCATGCATTATCTGAGCGTCCCGCCGAACGCGGCCCTCAAAGCCGTGCGGATGCTCGGCGAAGCCGACCTCTCGAAGGGCTCCCGCATCATCATGGAGAAGCCCTTCGGCACCGACCTCGAAACCGCGGTGTCGCTGAACGCCCAACTGCACAAAGTGTTCAACGAGGACCAGATTTTCCGGATCGACCATTTCCTCGGCAAGGAGCCCGCCCAGAACATCCTCGCCTTCCGCTTCGGGAACGGCCTCTTCGAGCCGATCTGGAACCGCAATTTCATCGACCATGTCCAGATCGACGTGCCCGAGACGCTCGACCTCGGAAATCGCGTCGGCTTTTACGAGCAGACCGGCGCCTATCGCGACATGGTGGTGACCCACCTCTTCCAGATCCTCGCCTTCATGGCGATGGAGCCGCCGACCTCGCTCGCGCCGGGCCCGATCGGCGAGGAGAAGGGCAAGGTCTTCCGCTCCATGGTGCCTCTCGACCCGGCCGAGGCGGTGCGCGGCCAATACATCGGCTATCGCAAGGAGAAAGGCGTCGATCCGGAATCGGACACCGAGACCTTCATCGCGCTCAAGTGCCGGATCGACAACTGGCGCTGGGCGGGCGTGCCCTTCTATCTGCGGACCGGCAAACGCATGGCCGAGGGCCAGCGCATCATCTCGATCGCCTTCCGCGAGCCGCCGAAGAGCATGTTTCCCGACGATTCGGGCATTGGCTCGCAGGGTCCGGATCACCTGACTTTCGACCTCGCGGACGAATCGAAAGTGTCGCTCTCCTTCTACGGCAAGAAGCCGGGGCCGGGGATGCGGCTCAACAAGCAGAGCCTGCAATTCGCCATGCACGACACCGGGCTCGGCAGCGATGTGCTCGAGGCTTACGAGCGGCTGATCCTCGACGCCATGCGCGGCGACCATACGCTCTTCTGCACCGCCGAAGGCATCGAGCGGCTGTGGGAGGTCTCGACCCGGCTCCTGGAAAACCCCCACCCCGTTCGCATCTACGCGCCGGGCTCCTGGGGGCCGCAGTCGATCTACCAGCTGATCGCGCCTCACGCCTGGCGCCTGCCCTTCGAACGCGCCTGGCGCGATCCGAACGTCTCCGGCGCCTGACGCGAGCGGAAGGGTGTGGTAGCGCTCTAACGATGAACGACCTTCCGCTCGTGCTCGAACCCGAGACCCCGGACGACGCCGAACCGATCCAGCGCCTCAACGATCGCGTGTTCGGGCCGGGCCGCTATGCGCGCACGGCCTATCGCATTCGCGAGCGCGCGGATTCTGACCCGTCGCTGAGCTTCGTCGCCAGGGTCGGCACGCTGATGGTCGGCGCCAATTCCATGACGCCCATCATGATCGGCGATTTCCCCGCGCTGCTGCTCGGGCCGCTGATCGTGGAGCCGGTGTTCCGCAGCCAGGGGATTGGCGAAGCGCTGGTCACCCGCTCGCTGAGCGAAGCGAAGGCGGCGGGCTGGAAGCTCGTCGTCCTGGTCGGCGACGAGCCCTATTACGCGCGCATGGGCTTTGAGCGCGTGCCGCCCGGCCACATTGTTCTGCCGGGTCCGGTCGATCCGGCGCGGCTCCTCTATCACGAACTGGAGCCCGGCGCGCTCGCCGCGGCCAAAGGCGAAGCGCGAGCCGCTTGAACCGGCCTTCTTTCCCATAAATCGGGCGATTGGAACGGCGTGCGTGCGGCGCTGGCCGATCCGGGGCTTCCGGCCTACTGCGAGGACCGGCAGCCATCTTTCCGCTATCGTACGGCCATTCCGAAGGCGGCGACGGCGATCCGGATCATGTTTCCTCCAGAAGAATGTTTTTCCTTGACAGGGATTTTAGCGTTTCGATTCGTGCGATTCCAATAGCTTAAGTTCGATTTTAGCGTCGTGTGTCGCTCCCGAACCGAGCGCCCCGTCATGCTACGCGGGGCGGGCTCGTCGAGCCTGCCGGCGCAGTCATCGACCGACGCCGGCCCTCGCGAAAAAACTCGCACGCCCCTTGCCCGCGCAACGCGATAGCCTGAACCTCATGCCGCCAACCCCCTTACGCGATTATCGGGGCGACTGGCCGTTTCGGCAAGAAAATGTCGACTCTGAAAATGTCGATTCCGCCGGCCTTCACATTCGCGGGCCGCCGCTGTCCGGCCAGCGGGGCCGATAGCCGGCGGCGAGCGTCGCGACGGTCGAGGGCGGCGTGAGCCTCCACCTCGAGCCCGGCCGCGAACCGGTCGGGCGGCCCGTAGCCGGCGAAACTCCAGAGCAGCGCCATCCTTCCCGCAGCGCGTAAGCGCGCTCCCCACAGCGCCGTCCGGCAAGCCGCCGATGCGGGCGGGCCGCTCGCGCGAACGTGAACCGAACTCGCGGGAGTTTGACCGCCGGCCCGGGCCGGTTCCCGCCAATATGCCCAAATCGGCGATCAAGCTATGGCTCGCGCTCAAGCCGGCGCGGCGGGAAGAGACCGGCCATGATTCACCTTGTCGTAAACGGAAAGAACATCGCGCTCGACGTCGAGCCGGACATGCCTTTGCTTTGGGCGCTGCGCGACGAACTGAGCATGGTCGGCACGAAGTTCGGTTGCGGCGCCGGACTCTGCGGCGCCTGCACGGTGCTGATGGATGGCGACGCGACCCGCTCCTGCATCACGCCGGTCAGCGCCGCTGGCGGCCGGACGATCGTGACCATCGAGGGCCTCGGCGAGAAGGCGTTGCACGCGGTGCAGAGAGCCTGGATCGAGGCCGACGCGCCGCAATGCGGCTATTGCCAGTCTGGACAGATCCTGGCCGCTGTGGCGCTGCTGTCCCGCAATCCCAATCCAACGGACGCCGACATCGACTCGGGGATGTCCAACATCTGTCGCTGCGGGACCTATCCGCGCATGCGGGCCGCGGTGCACCGGGCCGTCGAACTCAGCAAGATCTGAAAAGGAGTTGCACGATGACCGTGGTGCTCTCCCGCCGTTCCTTCGTATGGGCAGGCCTCTCGGCGGCCGGCGGCCTGATGGTCGCGGCGCTGGCGCCCGAGATGGCCGGCGCAGCAACCGTATCCGGCCAGCCCTGGAATCCGGAGTCGGGCGCGGCGCCCGACGAGCTGAATGCCTTCGTGGTGATCGATCCGGACAATACGATCACGCTCCGCGTCGCCAAATCCGAGATGGGGCAGGGCGTCCTCACCTCGCTGGCCATGATCATCGCGGAGGAGCTCGAATGCGACTTCGCCAAGGTCAAGGTCGAGTACGCTTCGGCGCATCGCAACATCGTTGACAATGACGTCTATCCGTCGATGATCACCGGGGGCTCCTCCTCCGTGCGCCGGTCTCGCGTCGTTCTGCAACAGGCGGGCGCCTCGGCGCGCGCGAGGCTGATCGCGGCGGCCGCGGCCAGATGGGGCGTCGATCCGGCCACTGTCGTCGCGAGCGCTGGAGACCTGCGGCATGAGGCCTCGGGCCGGTCGGCGACCTTTGGAGAGGTCGCAGGCGAGGCGGCGAAGATAAGGCTCGCGAGCGAGCCCGCGATCAAGACGCCCGACGCATTCAAGCTGATCGGGGCAAGCCTCAGACGTATCGATACGCCGCTCAAGGTCACGGGCGCCGCGCGCTTCGGCATCGATACGCGCCTGCCCGGCATGGCCGTCGCCGCCGTCGCCAATTGCCCGGTGTTCGGCGGCAAGCTCAAGTCGTATGACTTCTCAGCGATTTCGGGCCGCCGAGGGATTATCGCAGCCGTGCCGGTGACCAATGGCATAGCCGTCGCCGCAGATAACTTCTGGCGCGCGAAGGAAGCCCTGAAGGCGATGCCCATCGAGTGGGATTTCGGCTCCGCCGCCTCGACCGACAGCGAGGCGTTCCGCGCCGAATACCGCGCCGCGCTCGACGGTCCGCTTGCCGACGGCGGCGGCTACGGCGATCTCAAGGCCGCATTCGAGTCGCCGGCGCAGATCGTGGAGGCGCTCTACGAGGTCCCGTATCTCGCGCATGCGCCGATGGAGCCGCTCAACGCGACAGCCCATTGGCGGCCCGACCGCATCGACGTCTGGATGGGCACGCAGGCGCCGGAAGCGTCGATCATGCTCGCCGCGAAGGCCGGCGGCGTCGATCCAAGGGACGTGTTTGTCCATACGACGTTCCTCGGCGGCGGCTTCGGCCGGCGCTCGGTCAACGACGAGCTTACACAGGCGGTCGAGGTCTCAAAGGCGCTCAATCGGCCGGTCAAGCTGATCTGGACGCGCGAAGAGGACATCCGCTCGGACCGCTATCGTCCGCAGGCGGCGCTCCGAATGCGCGCGGCCATGCGCGCGGACGGCTCCCCTGCCGGGTTCGACTTCTCGACCGCTGTGGGGTCGATCACCCGATCGCTCGGCTGGGGCAAGGTCGAAAATGGAGTCGAGCGCCAGGCGGTCGAGGGCCTCGCCAATTGCCCCTATCGGGCGGACGCGCTGAAAGTGGGCGTCAACCTCAAGAATACCCATGTGCCGGTCATGTTCTGGCGCTCGGTCGGCTCGTCGCAGAACGCCTTCGCGGTCGAGAGCTTCATCGACGAGGTCGCGCATGCGGCCAAGCGCGATCCGCTGGACTATCGCCGCGAACTGCTGGCGGGACGCCCCGATTTTCTCGCGGTGCTCGACAAGCTTGCCGACAAGGGCGACTGGGGCAAGCCGCTGCCGGAGGGCGTGGGGCGGGGCCTGGCGATTCACGAGTTGTTCGACACAATTGTCGGCGAGATCGCGGAGGTGTCCGTCAGCAGCGCGGGCGAGGTCAAAGTTCGCCGCGTCGTCGCTTGCGTCGATTGCGGCCACCTCGTCAATCCGCTGACGGCCGCCATGCAGATCGAGAGCGCTGTGCTCTACGGCCTCACCGCGGCGCTCTTCGGCGAGATCACCATCAAGCAGGGTCGCGTCGAGCAAGGCAACTTCGATTCCTACCCAATCGCACGCATGTCCGACGCGCCTGTGATTGAAACCCATTTTGCGCTGTCGGGCGGCGCCAAGTGGGGCGGACTTGGCGAGCCGGGGACGCCGCCGATCGCGCCCGCAGTCGCAAACGCGATCTTCGCCGTGACCGGCAAGCGGGTTCGATCCCTGCCGCTCAAGAACGCCTCGCTTGGCGTGTGAGGCTTCTCGACGGGGCAGCGTCGGATCCTTCGGTTCAAACAGAGCCCGGCGAGGGAGAAGCCGTCGGGGCGTCGGGTTCCGTCCGCGCGGGCTCTCGGCTATGACCTCCGTGGTCAGGGAACCGCGCGTAGAGGTCAGGAATGCAACTCATCGGTATGCTCGATTCGCCTTATGTGCGTCATCCTCGGCGAACTGGCGGCGGTCTTTCCGCGCGGCGCCGCCCGAGGATGGGGTGACCGCGCCGCTCGCCATCGCGGATTGACGGAGCGACCCTGGCTCGTCGACAAGCCAACTGCAGAAGTCGGAGAGATTCGCCATGGCAACAGACATGATGCGCGCCGTCGTCGCCTCGCAGCCGGGCGGCCCCGAGGTTCTGATCGTGGAGACCCGTCCGCGGCCCGTTCCGGGCAAGGGCGAGGTTCTCGTCAAGGTCGAAGCCGCCGGCGTGAACCGGCCGGATGTCCTGCAGCGGATGGGCAATTACGCGCCGCCGCCCGGCGCAAGCGACGTGCTGGGCCTCGAGATCGCGGGAGTCATCGTCGCGCGCGGACCGGAGGCGTCTCGCTGGGCCGAGGGCGCGCGCGTGACAGCGCTCGTGCCCGGCGGCGGCTATGCGGAATACTGCGTCGTCCACGAGAGCAACGCCCTGCCGATCCCGGCCGGTCTCACTGTCGTCGAGGCGGCGGCAATCCCCGAGACCTTCTTCACCGTCTGGACCAATGTCTTCCAGCGCGGCGCGCTCAAGAGGGGCGAGACGCTGCTCGTGCACGGTGGAGCATCGGGCATCGGCACCACGGCGATCATGCTGGCCAAGGCCTTCGGCGCCCGTGTTGTCGCGACCGCCGGCTCCGCGGAAAAAGCCGCCCAGTGCGAAAAGCTCGGCGCCGACGTCGGCGTGAATTACCGCAGCGACGATTTCGTGCAGCGCACGATGGACGCGACGGGCGGGCGCGGCGCGGACGTCATCCTCGACATGGTCGGGGGCGACTATGTCGAGCGCAACTATGCCGCGGCCGCGATGGATGGGCGGATCGTTCAGATCGCATTCCTGCGGGGCCCCAAGGCGACCGTTAACCTCCAGCCGCTCATGCAGAAGCGCCTCGTCCACACGGGCTCGACGCTCAGGCCCCGATCGCCTGCGGAAAAGGCGATGATCGCCGACGAACTGCGGGAGAAGGTCTGGCCGCTGCTGGAGGCGGGCCGCTGTAAGCCCGTGATCGATTCGGTCTTTCCCCTTTCGGAGGTCGCAAAGGCGCATCAGCGCATCGACAGCGGCGACCACATAGGCAAGATCGTGCTGACGTTGTGAGCGCGGGCGCCTTGAAAATAGCAGGCGAACGCCTCATCTTGACGGTGCAAGGCTGGCGAATCGGGTCCGGCCGCGAAACAAGGAAAGTGCTCTGACGCCAGCTCCGCGCTCCCAGACAGCCCGTGCAGTTTCTGCGCCCGCCGAGGCAATCGTCGGCCATCCGCCCGACGAGCTTTCCGGCGCCATTCTCGGTGGGCTCGAGGACGCCAAGGCCGAAGACATTGTCTCCATCGATCTCAAGGGAAAGACGACGCTCGCCGACCGGATGTTCATCGCGACCGGACGGTCGACGACGCATGTCGGCGCGATCGCCGACCGGGTCGTCAAGGCCTGCCGTGACGCGGGCTTTCCCGCGCCCAGGATCGAGGGGCTGCCGCTCTGCGACTGGGTGCTCCTGGACGCGCGGGACGCCATCGTCCACATTTTCAGGCCTGAAGTGCGCCAATTCTACAATCTTGAGAAGATGTGGGGCTCGGACCGCCCGGGCGAGGTCTCGAAGGTTTGACAATCGTCCCTGACGCGGCGGCTCCATGCGCCTTGCGCTCCTGTGTGTCGGCCGGATGAAGGCCGGGCCCGAACGGGATCTTCTTGAGCGCTATTTCAAGCGCCTTTCGGATAGCGCGCGCGGTGTCGGGATCGGAAGCGTCGAGATACGCGAAATCGCCGAATCGCGGGCGCGACGCCCCGAAGACCGGCGCGCCGAGGAGGCGGAGGCCATTCGCGCTGCGGCGCCTCAGGGGGCGGCGCTTGTTGCGCTCGACGAACGGGGCCTCGCGTTCACCAGCGAGCAATGGGCGGCAGACATCGCCGCCGTTCGCGACTCCGCGCGCCCCGCCTACGCTATCGTGATCGGCGGCCCCGATGGGCTCGACCCGAGGGTCCGCGAAGAGGCGCATCGCGTGATCTGCTTCGGCGCAATGACCTGGCCTCATCAGCTCGCGAGGGTCATGGCGGCCGAGCAGCTTTACCGTGCAATCACAATTCTTTCCGGCCACCCCTATCATCGCGCATGACTGCCGTGATTCCGGCCAGATTTGATGATCTTGACCCAGCCGATGGTCGCCGTGGCGCGTGAGGGCAGACATTACGGGCTCGGCGCTGCGGCGCTTGGCGCCGCGGTCGCCTGGCCTCTGGCCGCGTTCGGCGGCCCGGCGCCGGCCGACGTTCCTCCTCCCGACCAGTTGCAGCGGGCGGAGAAGGAGATCGAGTTGCGCGGCGTAGAGGACACAATCCGCGCCTCCGAGGAGCAGCGCCGCGCAATCGAGGCGGAGATCGAGTCGGTTCGCAACGACCGCGCCCGCCTGACCGCCGCCCTCATCGATACGACCGCCAAGGTCCAGGATTCGGAGCGCGGCGTAGCCGCGGCCGACGAGCGGCTCAAGGCGTTGAACGGCGAGGCCGATTCGGCCGCCGCCTCGCTCGACAAGCGGCGGGACGCAATCGCCGAGCTTCTGGCGGCGCTCCAGCGCATGGGGGCGAACCCGCCGCCCGCCATTCTGGTCAAGCCCGGAGACATGGCCGACGCCGTGCGCGCCGCCTCGGTGCTCGGCGCGATGATCCCCGAGCTTAAGGCCGAGATGGAGGCGCTCGCGCGCGATATCAACTCCCTCAGGAAGACGCGCGCATCCATCGCCGCTGAGCGCGTCGCCCTCGCCCAGAAGACGGCGTCGCTCGCGGTTGAAAAGGCGAGGCTCTCGGCGCTCATCGAGGCCCGCCGCCTCTCGCAGACCACCGCCGAGAGTGCGCTCGACGCGCAGCAGCGGCGCGCGGCCGGCCTCGCCAGACAGGCAAGCTCGTTGAAGGACCTGATCGGGCGGCTCGACGCCATCGAGAACCAGAAGAAGGCGGCAGCCGACGCCGCCCGCGCCGCAGCGGCCGAAACTGCGCATCAAATCTTGGTGAAGGCCGAGGATGCGCAGAAGCAGGCGTCAGCTCGCCTGGCGCCGGAAGTCGCCTTCCCGGAAGTGAAGGGGCGGCTGCCGCTCCCTGTCGCGGGCGCCGTTCTCAAGAGTTACGGCGATCCTGACGGGCTTGGCGGGACGGAACATGGGGTTTCGGTTGCAACGCTCGCCGGCGCCGTGGTTTCCGCGCCCGCCGACGGTTCGGTGGTCTATTCCGGCCCGTATCGAACATACGGGCAACTCTTGATCCTCAATGCCGGTGGGGGATATTATATCCTTCTCGCCGGCATGGATCGAAATCAACGTAACGTCCGGGGAGTTCGTCCTGACCGGCGAACCTGTTGGCGCTATGGGCGACGGGTCGGTCCGGATGGCGGCGGCGGCCGCAGTTGGCGCCGCGCAACCCGTTCTCTATATCGAACTCAGGAAAGACGGAACGGCAATCGATCCGGGGCCGTGGTGGGCGAAGGCAGGCATCGAAAAGGCGCGCGGATGAATCGCAAGATTGGATATTTGGGCCTCGGTCTCATACTCGGCGCCGCTGTGACGGTCGCTGTCCCGTCGCTGCTGGAATCTGTCAGTCCCGCGGCGTTCGCCGCCGCATCCGACACCTATCGCCAGCTCAATCTGTTCGGCGACGTCTTCGACAAGATCAAGAACGATTATGTCGAGAAGCCCGACGAAGCCAAGATGATCGAGGCTGCGATCAACGGCATGCTGGCCTCGCTCGACCCGCATTCGAGCTACATGGACCCCAAAGCCTTTAAGGACATGCAGGTCCAGACGAAGGGCGAGTTCGGTGGTCTGGGCATCGAGGTCACGCAAGAGGACGGCCTGCTCAAGGTCGTCACCCCGATCGACGACACGCCGGCGGCCAAGGCGGGCATCCTTTCGGGGGACATCATCGTCTCCATCGACGGCGTCTCGACCCAGGGCATGACCCTCGACCAGGCGGTCGACAAGATGCGCGGCGCGATCAACGCGCCCGTCAAGCTCAAGGTCGTGCGCGGGCCGAAGAAAGACGTGAAGGAATTCACCATCGTTCGCGAACTCATCCATGTGCAGTCCGTGCGCTCGCATGTGGAAGACGGCGACATCGGCTACATCCGCATCACCCAGTTCACCGAGCAGACCGGCGAAGGGCTGAAGGACGCCATGGAGAAGCTCAAGAAAGAGATCCCCGCCGACAAGTTCAAAGGTTACATCCTCGATCTGCGCAACAATCCGGGCGGCCTGCTCGACGAGGCGATCGACGTCGTCAACGACTTCGTCGACAAGGGCGAGATCGTCTCGACCCGCGGCCGCACGCCGGACGAGACGCAGCGCTTTGACGCCAAGCCCGGCCAGGACCTCTCGGGGGGCAAGCCGGTTGTTGTGCTCATCAACGGCGGCTCCGCCTCGGCGTCCGAGATCGTGGGGGGCGCCCTGCAGGACCATAAGCGCGCGACGCTGATCGGCACCCGCAGCTTCGGCAAGGGCTCCGTGCAGACCATCATGCCGCTTGGCGACGAAGGCGCGCTCAGGCTCACAACCGCGCGCTACTACACGCCGTCCGGCCGCTCTATCCAGGCCAAGGGCATCGAGCCCGACATCAAGATCCTCGAGGACGTGCCGGACGATCTCAAGGGCAAGGACGACATGAAAGGCGAGGCGTCGCTGAAGGGCCACCTGAGCAATAGCGACGAGGACACCTCCGCCTCGCAGGCCTATGTCCCGCCGAACCAGAAGGACGACAAGCAACTCGCCGCCGCGATCGCGCTCCTGAACGGCAAGCCCGTGCAGTCGAACGAAACGGCGAAGGGTGAAGCGCCCAAGTCCGAGGCGTCGAAGACCGACGCCGGCAAGAGCGGAACGCCGGGGGCTGCGCCCTCGACGAACGCCAAGCCTAACTGATCAAAGAGCAGGTCTCGGGATCGAGCGACCTCCGATGAAGAAGCGAACCTCTTATCTCCTGGTCGGCGCCGTCGTCGGCGTGGCGCTCGGCGGCTTGTCGCAGGGCGCGCTGCGGGCTGCGTCGTCCAACTCCACCGACGAGCTCTCGCTCTTCTCCGACGTGTTCAACAAGGTCCGCGACAGCTACGCCGAGAAACCCGACGACGACAAAATGATCAAGGGCGCGATCAACGGGATGCTTGCGTCCCTCGATCCGCACTCGACCTATTTCGACGCCAAAGCGCTGCAGGACTTCCAGAGCAGCATGAAAGGCGAGGAGTTTGGCGGCCTCGGCCTTGAGGTCATGATGGAGGACGGGCTCGTCAAGGTCGTAAGTCCCATCGACGACACGCCTGCGGCGCGCGCCGGCCTCATGACGGGCGATCTCGTCATCAAGATCGA
Source organism: uncultured Alphaproteobacteria bacterium (assembly GCA_963741845.1). GTDB lineage: Bacteria > Pseudomonadota > Alphaproteobacteria > Rhizobiales > Beijerinckiaceae > Roseiarcus. Next base: position 111,799 of record CAVUJV010000008.1, on the reverse strand, counting down.
CGATACGCCGGTGAAGGGCCTGACGCTCAAGGAGGCGGTCGACAAGATGCGCGGCCCCGCCAAGTCGCCCGTGAGGCTTCTCGTCGAGCGCGGCTCGAACAAGCAGGCCAAAGAATACACCATCGTCCGCGAGATCATCCACGTCCGGTCCGTGCGCTCGCGCGTCGAGGCTGGCGACATCGGCTATATCCGCATCACCCAGTTCAATCAGGAAGCCTATGACGGCTTGCGGAAGGCGTTCGAGCATTTCCGCCGCGATCCCGGGTCGGCCAAGCTCAAGGGCTACATCCTGGACCTGCGCAACAATCCCGGCGGACTTCTCAATCAGGCCGTCGAAATCACCAACTCCTTCATCGACAGCGGCGACATCGTCTCGACCCGCGGTCGCAACGTTGATCAGCAGCAGCGCTATACGGCGAGGCCGGGCGTCAATCTCTCGCAGGGCAAGCCTGTTGTCGTGCTGGTTAACGGCGGCTCGGCTTCCGCTTCGGAGATCGTGTCCGGCGCATTGCAGGACCTGAAGCGCGCGACGCTGATCGGAACGCGCTCCTTCGGCAAGGGTTCCGTGCAGACCATCCTGCCGCTCGGCGACGACGGCGCGCTGAAGCTCACGACCGCGCGCTACTACACGCCCTCCGGCCGCTCCATCCAGGCCCGCGGCATCGAGCCGGACATGGTGGTGCTCGAGAACATCCCCGGCGACCTCAAGGGCAAGGTGTCGAGCATGGGCGAGGCGTCGCTGTTCGGCCATCTCAAGAGGAGCGCTGGCGAGGAAGAGAAGGGCTCGGACGCCTATGTGCCCCCCGAGAAGGAGAAGGACACGCAGCTCCAGGCGGCGATCAGCCTTTTGCACGGCGTGCCTGCCGAGGCCGTGATACAGCAGGCCGACGCGGCGCGCGCCGCCCAGGCCGCGCAGGAGGCCGCTCAGGTCTCCGCAAAATCCACGGCGCCCGCCAATTGATCGCCGCAAGGCAGACCTCACGCGTGACTGTGCCAGTGAGCCGTCTCCCGCTTCTGATCGCCGTGGCCCTCGCGGCCGCTACGCCTTCGATGGGCCTTGCCGCCGAAGAGCCCTCCGGTTGCGCGGCCTTCAAATGGCCGCTCGATCATGAGCGCGCGGCGCTGCTCGCCACGAAGGCGTCGGTCGCCAACGGAGGCGCTCTGCCCTATGGCGCCGCGGTCGCCCTGAAGCTTCAGCCGATCGCGGAGGCCGGATTGCCGCAGCCGCCGGAACGGGCGTCGAAGTACGAACCGGACAACGCCGGTCACTTCGTCCTGCCGGCGCCTCCAAAGGCGGGCCTCTACAAGATCACGATCGGCGGCGAGGCTTGGGTCGACGTCATCGACCAGGGGAGCTTTCTGCATCTCAAGGGATTCTCGGGCGTCAAGGGCTGCGAGGGGGCGCGGAAGAGCGTCAAGTTCGAGCTGCCGGCGCGGCCGCTCGACCTTCAGGTCAGCGGCGTCCGCAACGGGGAGCTCACCGCGATCGTGACGCCGGCGGAGTGAGCGCGCTTACCGCTGGCGCCGTCGCCATGACCTCGGTCGCGGGGCGGTATCGGGCTCTCGTCGCCGAACACCATTATGCTTTCGACCCCGCGCAGGCCGAACTCGCCGAGCAGCTTGACGCGCTCTGCGCAAGGCTCAGGGGCTATCGCGCGGAAGGAAAGCCGCGGGGCCTTACCCGCTTTCTCGGCGCGAAGCCGGCCGAGCCGCCGCGCGGCCTCTATGTCCATGGCGAGGTCGGGCGCGGCAAGACGATGCTGATGGACCTGTTCTTCGATGCGGCGGAAGCCGCGCCGAAGCGGCGCGCCCATTTTCACGCTTTCATGGCCGACGTCCATGCGCGCCTGCATGCCTGGCGGCAGGCGCGCAAGAAGGGCGAAGTCTCCGGCGAAGATCCGATTGCGCCGGTCGCCGCCGAGCTCGCCAGGGAATCGTCGCTCCTCTGCTTCGACGAGTTCGCGGTGCGCGACATCGCCGACGCCATGATTCTGGCGCGCCTGTTCTCGGCCCTGTTCGCGGCGGGCGTCGTCATGGTCGCGACCTCCAATGTCGCGCCGGACGATCTTTACAAGGATGGGCTCAACCGCGCCTTGTTCCTGCCTTTCATCGCGCTGCTCGAGGAGCGCTGCGCCATCGTCGAACTCGCCGCGCGCACCGACTACCGGCTTGAGAAGCTCACGCGCGCCCCCGTCTATTACACGCCGCTCGGACCCGAAGCCGACGCCGCGCTCGACGCGGCCTTTCTCGCAATGACGGGGCGGCCGCGCGGCGCGCCGATGAAGATCGAGCTGCTCGGACGCTCCCTCTACGCGCCGCAGGCGGTCGACGGCGTGGTCCGTTTCGATTTCGACGCCCTCTGCCGGCGCCCGCTGGGCTCGGCCGATTATCTGGAGCTGGCCGAGCGCTTCCACACGCTCTTCCTCGACCATATTCCGGTCATCGGCGCCGACGAGCGCAACGAGGCGAAGCGCTTCATCATCCTGATCGACGCGCTCTACGACATGCGGGTGAAGCTCGTGGCCTCGGCCGCCGCCGAGCCCGAGGCTCTGTTTGAAGGCGGCGAGGGCGCGGAGGCCTTCGAATTCGCCCGCACGGCGTCCCGCCTCATCGAGATGCGCTCGGCCGACTATCTCGCTTTGCCGCATGGGCGCGGGGGCATGGGTTCCGCCGATCTCGGCGGACTGGCGGAGACCTGACATGGCCGTCGCCGCGCCGGCGGAAAGCAACGAAGCGCGGCTTGTCGAGATCGCCCACGCGCATGTGCGCCGGTTCGGCCATGCGCGCACGACCGTCGTCGGCGTCGCCGCCGACGCCGGCATGACGCACGCCAATGTCTACCGCTACTTTCCGTCGAAGACGGCGCTGCTCGACGAGGTGGTCGCAGCGAGCCTGAGGCCGCTCGAGCGGCGCCTGCGCGATGCGGCGGACGGCGCGGACCCGGCGCATGACAAGCTCGAGCGGATCCTGATGGCGGTCCATCGCGACTACCGGATGAAGCTCGATTCCGATCCCGCCCTGTTCGATCTTCTCATCGAGGCTCTGGCGAAGAACCGCGCGAGCGCCCGCAAGCACCGCTCGCGCGTGCAGCTGGACGTTCAGCAGGTCGTCGAGGAGGGCATCGCCTCCGGCGCCTTCGCCATGACGGACCGCCGCCGCGCCATGTCCCTGATCTTCGACGCAGGCCACCGCTTCATCCATCCGGTCGCCTTGCGGCTCGACAAGGATGCGGCGCCCCGCGCGGTCGAGACGCGATTCGAGGCGGTGCTCGCGATGACCTTGCGGGCGCTGCGCACGGGACGGGTCTGAGGCGAGATCGGCAGCCCCTCCAGCGCTCCGCCGGCGACGCCAGCCTCATGAGCGGCATGCGTTTGGGCGCGTTTTTGGCGCGTTTTCGCGCCTGTTTTCATCGTTTTTCGCATGAAAGGCGGGCGATTCCAGACGATTTTCAGCGAAAAACCGGTCGAAAACGCAGCCATTTTCTTCCGCGAATCGGGACTTCTCAAGGACTTGCGCTGGATTTTCCTTCCGGCGGCGGCGCGACCCATGGACTTCGGATGGCCGAAAGATGGCCAAAGCACGGCCGCCGGTCCTGGCGGCGGGGCGGCGGCTTCGGCGATTTCGTGCATCGGCGGCTTCCGGCTTGACGGCGATGAAGCATCATAGCGCGAATGTCGAAAAATCGGAACAAAATGTTTCTGATTTCATTTTTCAGAAATTCTTAGTTGGCTCTTAAAGCGCTAGCTGTTGGCCAATCGGTGGAAGCGTTCAGCGCCGCCGCTCATGGACGGGCTTGTCCCGTCCATCCACGTGAACACGGCCCCTTGCCCGTATAAGGCACTGATTTTATTGGTCGCGTCATATCGATTAGCCGAATTGTACTGGCTCGGCGTGGATGGCCGGCACAAGGCCGGCCATGACAGCGCGGATCCCCGCAACGAACGCCATGGACCCCTCTGCGGAGATGTGGCTTAATCCTTTTTTATTTGACGGCGGAGGAAGCGATGTCCTTGGACGCGAAACAGCTGCTCGGCATGTCTCAGTCGGACCTCGACGCGCTGTTCAGCGCCCACGAGGCGGGCCCGATCCCCAACGGCGAGGCGGCGGGCACGGCGATCATCGCGCCGGGAACCCTGTTCAGCCCGGAGATCGCGGCGGCCATCAATATCTTCGCCTGGAAAGGCAAGGTCTTCGACGCGAAGGCCGGCTTCCTGCGCAACGAGATCCTCCCGTTCGGGCTGAGGGCGATCGTCGCCCGCGTCTACAAGGCGCCGAGCTGGCTCGACGGCAAGGAATGCATCGTGCTCGATTATTCCGAGACCTCCCTGCTGGCCTCGCACGTCCGGGACGAGATCCGTCTCGTCGACACGGACTTCTACCTCGGGAAAGTCTACTGGGATTCGAAGCGGCTGATCGATTTCGCGCTCGATTTCCGGAAGGCGGGCGCCGGAGGGTAAGGCGGTCCGGCGCGGATCGAGCCCGCGCGGCGGGATCGGCAGGGGACTCACGAGACTGGGCGAGGCGCCATGACGCCGCAGGACCATCTCATCGTCGCAGCAGCGGTTCCGACCGACCGCGTGGCTGACCTGCGCGCCTTTCTCGCGACCATGACCTTGCCGGGCGCTCCCGGCGCGGCCGATCCCGCCAACGCGATCCTCCCGTTCGGCCAGTTCGAGACGATCCACTTCGCCCGGCTCGTCGTGCTCGAAGACCACTCGCTCGGCGACCGCGCCATCTATCCCGAGCTGCCGAAGACCGAGCCGATCTATCTCTGCCTGATGATCGATTGCGACGGCGACGCGACCGAACTCATGAAGCGGATCGCGCGGGAATGTCCGGGGCTTGAGACAGGCGTTCGCTTTCTGCGCGGATTTCGCCGCCGACGCGGACCTTGAGCGCTGGATGGCGGCGCATCGGATCGAATCCGCCGCCTCCTATGTGAACTGGGTCGGACGCACGGCCGTGCAGGCCCGCGAGGAGGCGCGCCTGAGGGACCTCCTGCGCGAGGCGCTTCCGCAAGTCGCCGCGCGCGAGCCTCAGGCCATGATCGAGGAATTGCGCGCCGCAGTCGGTCCTCATGTCGCGCTGACGCCCATCGCTCCGACGCCGCCCGCATGGCGCAGCACGAACCTCATTCGTCTGCTCGCGCCGATCGTCGTCGCGGTCGTCCTCCTTGTTTTCATCCCGTTCGTGACGATCCCCGTCGCAATCGTCGGCCTCATCCTCGTCCTCATCGTGCTGAGGAGGCGGGAGCTGACCGACCCGATCGTCGAGAACCCTTATGATCCCGAATGGGTCGCAAAGCTCCGCCTCGGCGAGGATCACGACGTCACCAACCAGTACACCGCGATGGGTTCGATAAAGCCCGGCCGCTTCAGGCTCGGCCTGGAGCTGGTCATTCTCTATGCGATCAGCTGGGCGGCCCGGCACGTTTTCACCCGCGGCGGACTCGGGCGCATCGGTACGATTCATTTCGCCCACTGGGTGCTCATCGACGACCGTCGCCGCGCCTTCTTCTGCAGCAACTACGACGGCGGCCACGAAGCCTATATGGACGATTTCATCAACAAGGCCGGGTTCGGCCTCAATCTGTCGTTCTCGAGCGCGATCGCCTATCCGCAGACCGACTGGCTGATCAAGAAAGGCGCGTGGCGCGAGACGGACTTCAAGCGCTTCCAGCGCCGGCATCAGATTCCGACCGACGTCTGGTACAAGGCCTATCCCGGTCTCACCGCGCGCGATCTCGCGCGCAACACGCGCATCCGCAACGGTTTCGAGAAGCCGGAGATGAGCGATGACGAGATCCGGCGCTGGCTTGCGGAAATCTGAGGGCTGCCCATGATCCGCCGCGACGTCGAACGTCCCGACATTCAGGCCCTCGCCTACACCGGCTTCGGTTCGCTGGCGGGCGCCGCCTATCTCCTCCTCCGGGTCGTCGACGCGCCCGCGGCGCGGCGCTTTCTCGGCGGGCTCGGCTTCGCCACCATCGCGGACATCCAGACGGACCTCGGGCCGGCAAGGCTTGCCGAAGCGACACAATGCGCGGTGACCGCGGCCGGCCTCAGGGCGCTTGGCGTCGCCGAATCCGTGGTTCAGCGTTTCAGTCCGGAGTTCGTCGAGGGCATGGCGGGCAACCCGAACCGCTCGCTACGGCTTGGCGATACCGGCGAAAATGCGCCGGACAAATGGACCTGGGGCGTCGGGGAGCGCGAACCGCATCTGCTCGTGATGCTGTTCGCCAGACCTGCCCGCATCGGCGATCTTGCGCGCGAGACGCGCGAGGCGGCCGAGCGAAGCGGACTTGCCGCCATCGAAGCGCTGCCGACGACGGATATGGACGGCTTCGAGCCGTTCGGCTTCGCGGACGGGATCTCGCAGCCGACCTTGGACTGGGACCATGCGCGCACGCCCGGGACGAAGGCGGATCGCGCCTACACGAACCGGATCGCTCTCGGCGAGATCCTGCTCGGCTATTACAACGAATACGGCTTTCCGGCGGAATCGCCGAAGCTCGCGCCGGGCGATCCGAACGCGGCGCTGCTCAGGCCGGCCGCCGGCGCAGCGGGGAGCGACGATCTCGGACGCAACGGCTCCTATCTCGTCTTTCGCCAGCTCGCTCAGGATGTGCGCGGCTTCTGGCGCTGGGTCGGGGAGGAGGCTCGGCGCGCCGGCATCGACCCGGAGGCGCTCGCCGAGGCCATGGTGGGGCGGCGCATGAACGGCGCGCCCCTGGCCGATATCGAGACCGGGCTCGCCCTGCCCGGCGTCGATCCCGCCGACCGCGGCGACAATGGCTTCCTCTTCGACGCGGACCCGGACGGCCTCTCCTGTCCGATCGGCGCCCATATCCGGCGCGCCAATCCGCGCACCGGCGACGCGCCTCCGGGCGTTGAAGGCCCGATCGACAACCTCCTTGCAATGCTCGGACTGACGACCCGCCGTCAGCCTGCGCCCACCTCCTCCACCCTGCCGTGGGAGGAGAACAACACCGTGTGGCCCTACCTGCGTCGTGAGGACGATGCGATCGCCTCGGCCCGCTTCCATCGCATCCTGCGCCGTGGCCGCGACTATGGGGCGCAGATCGACCGGCGCGCGGCGCTCGATCCGACGACGCCGGATCCCGAGGCCGGCCTTCAGTTCATTTGCCTCAACGCCAACATCGCCCGCCAGTTCGAATTCGTGCAGGGCGCCTGGCTCGCCAGCGCCAAGTTCGCGGGCCTGACCGGCGAGCAGGACCCCCTGCTCGGCAACCGGGAGCCGTTTCCGACGCCTCCGGTGAGCCAAACGCCCCAGCGAACGGACAGTTTCACGCGGCCCGTCGCCGAGCCGGCGCGCCGTCGCGCGACCAACGTGCCGCAGTTCGTCACCGTGAAGGGCGGCGCCTATTTCTTCATGCCGGGGCTCGCGGCGCTGAAATGGATCGCGAGCCTTTGACGCGAACTAATCCGCGGGCTCGACCACCTTGGCGGACGCCTGCCCCGGACCGAAAACCTCGTCGCCCGTCGGCTCGACATGCGCGACCCGGTTCATTCTCTGCCGGAAGGAGGCCATTTCGTCGTACATGCGTTTGCGCGCCCGGCTCTGGTTGCCGAGCGGGCGATGGTCGGGCAGGCAGTGCCAGGGGTTGAAGCGCAGATAGCGCGTGAAGGCGAACTGCTCCGGAATGTCGAAGGTCTGCCTGGGGATGCTGAGGGTCGCGACGGGAACGCGCGGCGACAGGCGCGTCGGCCAGAGCACCGCGTTGTTTTCGATCGGCATGAGGAACGGATCGGTCTGCAGTTGCACGCGAAGTTCGAATTCGACGCCCGTGTGATCGAGCGTGCGGACCATGTTGTCGCGCAGATAATTGTCGGCCGGATGAAACGGCACGCCCGGGATGTTCTTGGGCACTTTGGTCATCGGCCAAAAACTGTACTGCATCGCCTGTCCCGGCCCCATGAGATAGGGCACGCAGGAATAGTAAGTCTGGCCCAGCGGATTGGTCTGGGTCTCGTTCCATAGGCCCTGCATCGTGAAGTCGAGCAGGTGCAGAGCCCTTGGATCGAAGAAATAGAAAACCGGCAGATGCCGCCGGCTCCAGTATTGCAGCCGCGCGTTCGCCTTGACGTCGGGAGTGACGAAGGTCGGGGTGCAGACGGCGGTGAAGTCCTGCGTGTGCTTCTCGTCGTCCCAGAGCTTCGCGCCGGGAACGCCCATGACCTTCACGCTGATGCTGCCGAAGCCGACGTCGTTGATGTCGGGCTCGATATGCGGTCCGGGACCCGAGAAGCGCACCCAGCAGCGATAGGTCCGGGGCGTCGCGAACAGCCCCTTGCGCAGGTTCTCGGGCAGGCCGTCGTGAACCGTGAGTTCGCCGCGCACCAGTCCATGCGTCTTGGTGTTGCCCGCCCGCTCGAAGCCGCCGCGTGGGAAATCGCGCACGAGATGCCGGCGCATCTCGTCGATCATCGTCTGCACCGCTTCATCCTCGCCGGGCAGCGGCGTCTCCTCGGCGAGGCCGACGGCCTCCCGGCTGCGCTGGACGTTGATGAGCCAGGTCGTCGCAAGGGCCAGCGGCATGCGAAAGACCGCATTGAACGCCGGCCGCAGGAACGGCTGCTCGATGCGCCGTTCGAGATGCAGGAAGATTTCGAGAAGGCGATGAAGGAGCCTGAGTAGCATAGCCGCCGCTCCATGGGTCCCTGGCGCAGGACCGCGCCGTTTCGAACGCCCGACATCGCGGGTCGAGCGGAAGTGTGACACAGGAGCGGGCGAACGCAAAAGCGTCCCGGCCGGAGCTATTGCGCGCGGACGGCAAAGGCGCAACATTGGCCAGGAGATCATGCCGACGTCGGAGCGGCGCGCCGCGGTCCGCCGCTCGGTGGGGGCCGGGAGGACGGACATGCGGAAGTTCGCTTGGATCCGAAGCGCAGCGGTGCTTGCAGGCCTGATCGCCGGTCCGGCGATCGCCCCCGCGGCGCCGGCTCCCGTCGACGAAGCGCAGCGCGTCGGCCGGACGGAAGCGTCCCTCCCCCAGGCCGGCGAGGACTTCTTCCACGACATGGACAATGGCGTCGCGCTGACGCCCGACGAGGTCAAGGGCCGCAACATGTGGCTCGTGTGGACCGGAGGCGACGACCGCTTCTGGGATCGCGTGACGCGGAACAGCCTCGCGACCTTCGATCTCCTCAAGATCATCACCTCGCATCCAAGCCAGACCTATTGCGACGGGCAGCGCTGCGATCGCGATTCGCGCTGGCGCTGGCTCGGCGCGGTCAACGAGCCCTGCTTCGAGAAGCCCTCCGCTCCCGATCCGAAGCGTTTCGGCCTCTGGCTCGACGAGCGCGGCCCGAACTGCGCGACGGATCCGTTCGAGGACGAGACCAAATATCCGGGGGTCAAGACCGGCGCCCGCGGAACCACGTTCAAGGACGGGGAGACTTTGCCGGTCGGCTCCTACTTCGGCTATGCGACCGGCGTCGTCGGTCTGCGCCTGTTCCCCAATCCTGACTTCGATCAGGCCGCGAAGGACAAGTGGGATCCCGAGCGCTATTACACCGACCCGAACTACTACAAAGATCCCAAACTCGTGCGGCCCTATCGGGTGGGCATGGCCTGCGGCTTCTGCCATGTCGGCCTGAGCCCGATTCATCCTCCGGCCGATCCCGCCCATCCGAAATGGGCCGATCTTAATTCGACGGTCGGGGCGCAACATCTCTGGATGGACCGCGTCTTCGTCTACAGCGCGGATCAGAAGAATTTTCTCTACCAGCTCGTGCATTCCTATCCGCCGGGCACGATGGATACGTCGCTGGTCTCGACGGACTACATCAACAATCCGCGCACCATGAACGCGGTCTATCTCCTCGGCTCCCGGCTCGCGGAAGGCAGGCTCTGGGGCAAGGAGAGGCTCGCGGGTCCGCAACTTAACAACAAGCAGCTTCCCGGTTTCTTCGACCCGCCCGCCACGTCCTGGTCGCCGCGCGTGCTCAAGGACGGCGCGGACTCGGTCGGCATCCTCGCGGCGCTGAACCGCGTTTACATCAATATCGGCCTCTACAGCGAAGAATGGATGCGCCACTTCAACCCGTTCTTTGGCGGCAAGCGGATCGACCCCATCCCGATTGCGACCGCGCAGGCGAACTCGGCCTATTGGCGGGCGACCGAAGCCGGCACGCCGTTCATGGCTCAGTTCCTGCTCAAGGCCGGCCAGCCGGACCGGCTCGCCGACGCGCCGGGCGGCGAAAAATACCTCGCCGCCGACGCCGCGTCGCTTGAGCGCGGCAAGACGGTCTTCGCCGAGACCTGCGCCCGCTGCCATTCGAGCAAGCTGCCGGACGAGGCGCGCGCCAAGCTCGATCCCGGCGGGTGCTCGGGCCCCAATTACCTCGCCTGCTTCAAGCGCTACTGGGCCTACACCCAGACCGACGATTTCAAGGCCAGGATGCGCGCCATCGTGGCCGCGCCCGATTTTCTCAAGGACAATTATCTCTCGACCGACGCCCGCATACCCGTGACGCTGCTCAGGACCAACGCTTGCAGCCCGCTCGGGACCAACGCGATCCGCGGCAACATCTGGGACAATTTCTCGTCCGAGACCTACAAGACGCTTCCCTCGGTCGGAAAGATCACCGTGCAGGATCCGTTCACCGCCGAAAAATGGCGGTATCAGATGCCGGGCGGGGGGCTCGGCTTCACCCGTGTGCCCTCCCTCGTCAGCATCTGGTCGACGGCGCCGTTCTTCGTCAACAACCGGCTCGGCCCGTTCTCGGAGGACCCGTCGGTCGACAGCCGGATGAAAGTGTTCGACGCCTCGATCGAACAGCTCCTGTGGCCCGAGAAGCGGGAACGGGAGCCCGGTTTCGACGGCTATATCGTGCGCACGACCGAGCGCAGCTACATGGAGATCCCGAAGCGCAGCGTTCCTGTCGAGCTTCAGAGCCTTGTCGGATCGCTGCCCGCCATGCCGTTCCGCAAGGTCTTCGACAAGAATGGCGACTTCCACGTCGGTCCGATCCCGAAGGGCTTCCCAGTCAACATCGCAGCCAACTTCCAGCCGGACGTCGATCTCCCGACCTTCGCCCAACGCGTGCAGCACGACAAAGCGCTTGGCGAGCTTGCCTGGAGCGTCATGCTCAACTGGAAGAAGCTCGATCTGAGCGACGACGCAGCGATGCTGTCCTGGGCCTCGGAGCTCCGGATGCCGTTGCGCAAGCTGCTCAAGTGTCCGGATTTCGTGGTCAACCGCGGCCATTATTTCGGGACGGACGCATTCAACGCCACTGACGATCTCAGCGACGACGAAAAAGCCTTCGGCAAGGAGCCGGCGTTGAGCGACGACGACAAACGCGCGCTTATCGCCTATCTCAAGACGTTCTGACGATGGCCGAGCCGGAAGGCGAGACGTTCGACTACGTCGTCGTCGGCTCCGGGGCAGGCGGCGGGACCGTGGCGGCGCGGCTCGCCGAGGCGGGCATGCGCGTGCTCGTGCTCGAGGCCGGCGCCGATCCGGCGGAGACCCGCGCCGAGGGACTTCCCGAGGACTACGACGTTCCCGCCTTCCATCCGTTCGCCTCGGAAAACAAGGCGATGTCCTGGAACTATCGCGTCCATAACTTCGGCGACGACGCCGAACGAAGACCAGGCGTCGACGCCTCAGGACGGCGCGGCGTCCTCTATCCGCGCGCCTCGACGCTCGGCGGCTGCACGGCGCACCATGCCATGATCCTGATGGCGCCGCATGACTCGGACTGGAACGCGATTGCCGATCTGACGGGCGATCCGTCGTGGCGCGCCGAGGCCATGCGGCGCTATTTCCGACGCATCGAGAATTGCCGCTACCGGCCGCTCTGGCGCTGGATCGCCCGCCTGACCGGAGGAGCCGTCGATCCTACGGGACATGGCTGGGATGGCTGGCTCGACGTTGAAGTCCCGACCCCCATCGAGGCGTTCGGGGATCGCCCGCTCATCAAGACGATCCTCGGCGCCATAGCCGCTGACCTTGACCTCGGATTCAGGCTCGGCCTCGGTCGCCTTGGCCGCGCGATCGAGCGGCTAATGGAGCGGAACCGGCGCTTTTTCGCCGTCGAAGGCGATCCGAACGACCAGCGTTCGAAAGGGCGGCTGGCCGAGGGGCTGACGCTTGCGCCCCTGTCGACCTCGCGCGGACGTCGTCGCGGCGCGCGCGAGCGCGTGCAGGGGGCCATCAAGACGCATGGGCTGCAAGTCGAGTTCGACGCCCTCGCGACGCAGGTCCTTTTCGACGAGCGCCATCGCGCGATCGGCGTCGAATACCGCAAGGGCCGCGACCTCTATCGAGCGCGCCCGGAACCCAGCTCCGAGCCCGGGCAGCTTCGACGCGTCTTCGTGCGGCGCGAGGTCATTCTGGCGGCGGGCGCCTTCAACACGCCGCAACTGCTCATGCTGTCGGGCGTCGGCCCGCCGGACGAGCTTGCCCGGCATGGCGTCGAGGCGCGCGTTCCGCTCGATGGCGTCGGGCGCAACCTTCAGGACCGCTACGAGGTCGGAGTCGTCCACAGGACCCGTCGACCCTGGGAGTGCCTCGCCGGCATCGATTTCACGGTCGGCGACCCGGCCTACCAGAGATGGCGGCGCGGGCGCGGCATGTACCAGTCGAACGGCGCGGCCGTCGCGTTTTCCCTGCGCTCGAAGGCCGCTCGCGCCCAGGGAGCGGCGCCGGATCTCTTCATGATGGCGCTCGTCACCCGGTTCTTCGGCTATTTCACCGGCTATTCGGACATCATTCGCGAGAGCCGCGGCGACCTCACCTTCGCGGTGCTCAAGGCGCACACAAATAATCGCGGCGGCCGCGTGCGGCTGTTCTCGGCCGACCCGCGAGATCCGCCCGAAATCGACTTTTGCGGTTTCGAAGAGGGGACGGACACAAGCGGCGAAGACCTCGACGCTGTGGTCGAGGCCGTGCAGCACATGCGAAAGATGACGGCCAGAATTCCGGGAATCCTCGGGCCGGAGGATACGCCGGGAGCGGACTATGACGATCCGGGTCGATTGAAGGACTTCGTGCGGCGCCACGCCTGGGGCCACCATGCTTCCTGCACCTGCCCGATAGGCCCGAAGCAGGAGGGCGGGGTTCTCACGAGCGACTTTCGTGTGCATGGCACGGAGGGCCTGAGGGTCGTCGACGCAAGCGTCTTCCCGAGGATTCCAGGCTTCTTCATCGTTTGCGCGGTATACATGATCGCGGAGAAGGCCGCCGACGTCATCCTCGATGCTGCGTCGGCAAGACCTTGAAGTCTGGCCTGCTGCCGGAGCAGCAAGCCGTCAAAGGCAATCCGTAACCGCCGTTAACCTGAATGCGCGGCCGGCAGTTTTGTCGAATGCTTTCAGAGCGGCGTTGGACCTGCTATGAGTGTCATATCTGCTGGCGTTCCGCGGCCCTGACCAGGTCATGAGGCTCGCAACTCGGTCAGCGCTTCAGCAATCGGCCGGCAGTCGGTGAGCGGCGTTCAAGCCCCGGGATCTGTGCAGGCGACGCTGCGGCGCAGGCAAGAGTTTCCAGATTGTCGCGAGGTTTTGTGTCCGACTTTACATCGATCCGCGAGGATTTTGCTTCCCTCGAAGACTGGGAAGACCGCTACCGCTACGTGATCGAACTGGGACACGAGCTTGAGAAGCTCGATGACGCCGCGCACAATGACAAGAACAAAGTGCGGGGCTGCGCCAGTCAGGTCTGGCTCGAGCATGAGCTTCGGACGGACGCCGCGGGAAGGCCAATCCTGCACTTTCGGGGCGACAGCGATTCCCATCTCGTGCGCGGGCTGCTCGCGATCGCGATCGCGCTCTTCTCGGATCGAACGCCGCAGGAGATCCTGTCCACCGATGCGATGGCGTCTTTTCGCGAGCTCGGGCTGGAACAACACCTGACGCCGCAGCGATCGAATGGCGTGCGCGCAATGGTCGAGCGCATTCGAAACGATGCGTCGGCCGTTATGGCCTGATCGTCGGCGGAGTGGGGCTTCGGGCGCCAACTACAGGCGGTCGCCGCTTTTTCCGCGCCCCATGATCGCGGCGAGGTCGGCCTCTTCCTTGTCGCTCAGCGGCTCTGTCGCCGCCGGAGAGCGTAGCCGGGCCCGAAACGCGGTCGCCAATCCGGCACAAAGGATCAGAGGGGGGCCAAGCCACAGAAGCAGCGTTTCCAGCTTGAAGCGGGGCTTGAGGAGGATGAAATCGCCATAGCGCGAGACGAGGTAGTCGCGGACAGCGTCATTGCTCTCGCCGTTGGCGATCCTCTGGCGGATCAGGATTCGAATGTCCCGAGCGAGCGGAGCTTCGGAATCGTCGATCGACTCATTCTGGCAGACCATGCAACGCAGTTCGGTGGAGAGGCTCCTCGCGCGGGCCTCCAGCGCCGGATCTTTCATCACCTCATCCGGCTGAACAGCGAGCGCGGGCGCGCCGCAACCTATAAGAAAGAGGAGCAAGAGCGCCCTGAACCGCGCCAAAGACATCATTCCGCCGGCTCCGCCAGGGCCGCGGATCTTGCCCGCGCCGCCACGCCGAAGCGCAAGCGTCGGTCGGCGAGCGATAAGGCGCCGCCCAGAGCCATCGCGGCGCCTCCGAGCCAGATCAAAGTCACGAGGGGCTTCCAATAGAGGCGCGCCGGCGCTTCATTCCGGGAAGCGGGATCGGCGATCGCCACGTAGATCTGCCCGAGTCCCAAAGTTGCGAGTCCGGCCTGGGTGGTTGTCGTCTGACGCGCGGCGAAATGGCGTCGCGCGGGTTCGATAATCGTGACGACGCGGCCGCCCTCACGGACGGTCATTGTCGCGACGGTGTCGGAATAGTTCTGGCCGACGCGTTCGCCGATCGCGTCCAAAGTGACCTGATAAGGCCCGACCTGCTGTGACGTCCCCACGCGCAGGGTCGCAACCGCTTCAGCCCCAAAGCCGGCGCCGGAGAGCCCAAGAAGCGTCAGGCCGACGCCCAAATGGGCGAGCGCTGCGCCCCAGAAGGAAAGCGGCTGGCTAACCGTGCGTCGCAGCATCATCGTGGGAGCCCAGCCCGAGCGGGAAGCGCGTGTCAGCACCTCCGTGAGCGTGCCTATGATGACGAAGATGGCGAGCCCGGCGGTTAGCGAAGCGAGCCAGGACCCGCCTGTTGACCAGGTCCACGCGACGATCGCGACCAGCGCTCCAACGATCATCGCCGCCACGAGGCGCTGGATGACGCCGAGCAGGTCACCGCGCTTCCAGGCCAGCGAGAAGCCTATCGGCGTCACCGCACACGCCGTCAGCAACAGGAGGCCGCAGGTCATGTTGAAGAAGGGCGCCCCTACGGTGATCTTCTCGCCGGTGAGCTGCTCGAGCGCCAGGGGATAAAGCGTGCCCAGGAGAACGGTCGCGCAGGAGGTCGTAAGCAGAAGGTTGTTGAGGACCAGCGCGCCCTCGCGGGAAATAGGCGCAAAGAGCCCTCCCCGCTTCAACATTGGGGCGCGCCACGCAAAGAGCGCGAAAGAGCCCGCAATGAAAAAGGCCAGAATGGCCAGAATAAACACGCCGCGACGAGGGTCGTTGGCGAAGGCGTGGACGGATGTGAGCGCGCCGGACCGCACGAGGAACGTCCCGAGCAGCGAAAATGAAAACGCCAGGATCGCCAGAAAGATCGTCCAGACCTTGAGCGCGTCGCGCTTCTCCATCACGGCGACCGAATGGATGAACGCCGTCCCGGCCAGCCAGGGCATGAGGGAGGCGTTCTCGACAGGATCCCAGAACCAGAACCCTCCCCAGCCAAGCGTGTAGTAGGCCCAGAAAGACCCGGCCGCGATTCCGAGCGTGAGGAAGCTCCACGCCACAAGGGCGAAGGGTCGGACGAACCGCGCCCAGGCTGCGTCGATCCGCCCTTGAATCAGGGCAGCGGCGGCGAAGGAAAAGACGATCGAGAATCCGACATAGCCGAGATAAAGCAGCGGCGGATGAATGGCGAGGCCCGGGTCCTGCAGGATCGGGTTGAGATCCCGGCCCTCGAACGGCGCGGGCGAGATGCGCTGGAACGGGTTGGACGTAAGAAGGATAAAGAGCAAAAACGAAGCGCTAACGAGGCCCTGCACGGCCAGCGCATTGGCCTGCAGAGCGCGCGGCAGAGATCGGCCAAAGGCGGCGACCAGGGCGCCGAACGCCGCCAGGATCAGGACCCACAGCAGCATCGAGCCTTCGTGGTTCCCCCACACGCCCGATATCTTGTAAATGATGGGAATCGCGCTGTGCGAATTCTCCGCGACGTTAAGGACCGAGAAATCCGACGTCAGATGCGCGTTGACAAGCGCGGCAAACGAGATCGCAACAAGCGCAAATTGCGTCAGCGCCGCGCCCGTTCCAACGGCCATCATGGCCGGGTCCCGCAGCCGCGCTCCCAGCGCGGGCACGATTGCCTGCGCCAGCGCGATCGCAAAGGCGACGACAAGTGCGAAGTGGCCGATCTCTACCGTCATTTCGATGCGGTCTGGCCTTCCTGCCAGCGTCCCTGCTTCTTGAGTGTCTCCACCACCTCGCGAGGCATGTAGCGCTCATCATGCTTGGCAAGGATCGTATCGGCATGGAGCCGTCCGGAGGAACTCAAGCACCCCTTCAGCCACAACGCCCTGGCCCTCCCGGAATAGATCCGGCAAAAGGCCCTTGTAAGTCACCTTGAGATCGTGCTCCCCGTCGGTCACGACGAAATTCACAGTCTCGTCGCCGGACTTCACGACCGTTTCGGGCTTGACGAGCCCGCCGACCCGAAGTCTCGCGCCAACCGAGGCGGAGCGCTGCACAACATCCGTCGGGCTGTAGAAAAAAACGATGTTGTCGCTGAGCGCATAGAGCGCGACGCCCGCGGCCATCATCAGAATCGAAAGCGCGGCGCCGATCAGCGTGAGACGACGGGAACGTCGAGTCAATTTGCTTCCCCCAGGCCAAGGTCGCGGGCGATTTCGTCGAGACGCGCGACCGAACTTGGATCCTGCTCCAGCGCCCTTCGCGCATCCGCGAACGCCGCTTTTGCTTTCTCCGTCTCATGCAACACGGTGTAAGCGCGAATAAGGCGGCCCCATTCGTCGATGCTACCCCCTTTATCCGCGAGACGGGTCGCGAGTCGGTTGACCATGCCCTCGATCATGGCCTGATCCGGCGCCGCGGCGGCGCTCGGGCCGGAGGGGTTGGGCTCGCCTTTGAGCGCTGCGAGGCGAGCCTGCACGCTTGCGAGCCACGGCGCGCCAGGCGGCGCGTCGGCCGCGAGCGACTCGTAGGCCTTTATCGCGTCGCCCGCCTTGCCATCCTGCTCGGAAGCCACTGCGAGGTAAAAGCGCGCCTCCGGGGAAGCCGGGTTGCTTGCGAGCGCCTTTTGGAAAGCCACTCGCGCCTTGTCGGTCACGACGCCTCCGGCCGCGGCCACAAGCGCCTCTCCGTAATTCGCGAGCAGGGAGGCGTCCGCGCCCAGCAACCGGAGCGCTTCCGAATAGGCGTGAACCGCATCATCGTAGCGACCAAGTCGCACATAGACAGGAGCCAGGACAGCCCAACCCTTGCCGTCGTCCGGCTTCGCAAGGAGATGCGCCTCGACGCGCGACACCGCCGCAGTAATGTCCTTGTCAGCCATTGCGCTCGGACGGCCGGCGAGCGGTTCGTCCCCCATCCGCGGCCTGCCGAGATCGGCATAAAGAGCGAACGCGATCAGAGGGACGCCGAGTGCGACGAAAGCCGCCACGGAAATCCGGGCGTACGGGATTCCCGGGGTTGATTTCGATTCGCCAGAATCCAAAGCCAGCAATCGACGCGCCGCTTCGGCGCGCGCGTTTGCCGCCTCCCCCCGCGGCAAAAGACCGCGTCCGACGTCCCGTTCAATCTCGTCGAGTTGCGCCTTGTAGAAGGCCCTTTCGCTTCGGGGGCGGTCTGCGACGGAAGATAGAGGATAACCGCGTAGCAGTGGCCATATCGCAGCGAGCGCCGCAAAAGCGGCAATTCCCGCCATGGCTAACCATACCATTTACCTTAAGCCTCGGATGGCCGGATAGGACCCGCATCCCGTTACCGCAAAACGAGTCTCAGGTCTCTCAAAAAACGGCTTATGGCTTCGGCGGAAAGCCGCGGACCTTCCTCGGACCGCGTTCCTGGAGGCGCCGCGGGCGACCCGGCCGGGCGGCCTCTATCCGGCCCCGCAAGCCGGGGGCGGCCATAAAATTCCTGGTAATCCGAAGAATGGGATCTCGACTCCCGATTTCAGGCGTCATGGCCTGGCCCGCGTCGGCAGATTGCGAGCTTTCGCGGGGCGGGCGCGACAGGTGGCCAATTCCGCGATGTGCAATCCTTCCGCTTATGATATGTTCGCCGAATAGCGGCGGTCACCCAGGAAGATACAGCGGCCAGAACGACATCGGACCCGCGATTCTTGGCAGCATCGGATAAGGCCCGGAACTCATTGCTCCATCACGAGATTTGACTGGAGCGGGTGAAGGGAATCGAACCCTCGTATTCAGCTTGGAAGGCTGCTGCTCTACCATTGAGCTACACCCGCGGACCGCAGCCCGATCACTGTGCGGGTCCTTCATGACAATGCGGCGCCGGGGTGTCAATGCAGTTCTTCCTGCGGATTCGGAGGCGGCAAGAGCCGATCGCCGACCCGCTGGCTTGATGTCGCTCGCCAAAAAATGCGACATTGGAGCCTGTTTCGCTAAGCCGTCCAACCAGAGTGCTTTCTATGCCTGCCTATCGTTCTCGCACGACAACTCACGGCCGCAACATGGCCGGCGCTCGTGGCCTTTGGCGCGCGACCGGCATGCGCGATGGCGATTTCGGCAAGCCGATCATTGCGATCGCAAACTCGTTCACGCAGTTTGTGCCAGGGCACGTACATTTGAAGGACCTCGGCCAGCTCGTCGCCCGGGAAATCGAGTCGGCAGGCGGGGTCGCCAAAGAGTTCAACACAATTGCGGTCGATGACGGCATCGCAATGGGCCACGACGGCATGCTCTACTCGCTGCCGTCCCGGGAGATTATTGCCGACAGCGTCGAATACATGGTCAACGCTCATTGCGCGGACGCTCTCGTTTGCATTTCGAATTGCGACAAGATCACGCCCGGCATGCTCATGGCGGCGTTGCGCCTCAACATTCCGGCGGTTTTCGTGTCCGGCGGTCCGATGGAAGCGGGCAAGGTCAAGCTTTCGACCGGCGCTCGCAAGGTCGATCTCATTGACGCGATGGTCGCCGCGGCAGACTCGAAGGTTTCGGACGCCGACGTGGCGGTGATCGAGCGCTCGGCCTGTCCGACTTGCGGGTCGTGCTCGGGCATGTTCACCGCCAACTCCATGAACTGCCTGACGGAGGCGCTAGGCCTCTCGCTTCCTGGCAACGGCACCATTGTGGCCACCCACGCGGACCGCAAGCGACTCTTTGTTGAAGCGGGCCACCTCATCGTCGATCTTGCCCGTCGCTATTACGAAGGGGACGACGAGAGCGTGCTGCCGCGCTCCATCGCCAACTTCAAGGCGTTCGAGAACGCGATAACGCTCGACATTTCGATGGGCGGATCCACGAACACGGTGCTTCACCTTTTAGCCGCGGCCCACGAAGGAAATATCGACTTCACGATGGCGGACATCGACCGGCTATCGCGTCGCGTGCCCGTCTTGTGCAAGGTCGCTCCGTCGGTCGCCGATGTGCATGTCGAGGATGTTCACCGCGCCGGCGGCATCATGGGGATCCTCGGGGAGCTCGACCGAGCGGCGCTTCTCAATCGGGATGTCGCGATGGTCCATGCGGAAACGCTTGAGCACGCGCTGTCTCGTCATGACATCCGGCGTACGTCGAGCAACGCGACGCGTGAGTTCTATTCGGCCGCGCCGGGTGGAGTTCCGACGCAAGTCGCATTCAGTCAATCCGCACGCTACGAGTCATTGGACGAGGACCGTGAGAAGGGCGTAATACGCGACGCAGATCATGCCTTTTCGAAGGATGGCGGCCTTGCGGTCCTTTCGGGAAACATTGCGCTCGACGGATGTATTGTGAAGACGGCGGGCGTGGACGAGAGCATCCTCAAGTTTACCGGGCCGGCACGCATCTTTGAAAGCCAGGATGATGCGGTTCGAGGAATTCTTGGCGGGGAAGTCGCCGAGGGCGACGTGCTCGTGATCCGCTACGAAGGACCGCGTGGCGGTCCCGGAATGCAGGAAATGCTCTATCCTACGAGCTATCTCAAGTCTCGGGGGCTCGGAAAGGCTTGCGCGCTGGTGACGGACGGGCGCTTTTCGGGGGGGACCTCGGGGCTTTCGATCGGCCATGTTTCGCCCGAGGCGGCCGAAGGCGGAGCGATTGGTCTCATCGAAGAGGGCGATCTTGTCGAGATCGACATTCCCGCTCGGAAGATCAACGTTCTGGTCGACGATCTCACAATATCCGCTCGCCGGGCCGCGATGGAGTCCAGGGGCAAGGATGCCTGGAAGCCGGTGAAGCCGCGCACGCGCAAGGTTTCGCAGGCGCTGCGCGCCTATGCGGCCTTTGCAACAAGCGCTGCGCGCGGCGCCGTTCGCGAAGTGCCCTGACGGGGCCATGCCGCGCGCGATTGGCAATCGATCAATCGCCGGGCGGCTGTTTCTTTCCGCGGCGTTCTGGAGCACGACGATCCTCCTGCTCGCCGGGCTCGGATTGAGCGGCCTGAATGCTCGTTGGACGGAGTCAAATTTCGACGACGAACTCGGCCTTTATCTGAAGGCTCTGGCTGCAGATGTTGCCGCGCCAGGGGAGGAGTCGAGACCGTCATCGGCGCTGACTCTGGCTCCCGAGTTCGAGCTCGCATTTTCCGGCTGGTATTGGCAAATTACGCGGCTGGACTCGACCCCACCGGAGATTCGCGCGTCCAAGTCCCTCTTCGCGACCCAGCTTCCTCGTCTGGCGCAGGCGCGCGAAGGGCCCTCGGATATCCTTAGCGACTATGTCACGGGTCCGGACGGACGTCAGCTAAGGATGGTCCAGCGGGAGATCGACGCGGGCGACGAGGGCCGCTACCTCATTCAGGTCGCGGCAAACGCGGACGTGATTCACGCGCAGAAGCAGAGTTTCGAATTGGGTCTGGCGGCGACCTTCCTGACCCTTGCATTGGCGCTATTGGGATCGACCGCGCTCGCTGTGCGGTATGGTCTTCGGCCTCTGCGGGTGTTGCAGGAGGGGGTGGCTGCAATCACACGGGGCGAGGCCGAGAAAGTCGTCGGCGATTTCCCGGACGACGTGGCGCCGCTCGCCGCGGAAGTGAATCAGTTGCTGGACGCAAACCGCGAGATCGTGGACCGCGCCCGCACGCAAGTGGGCAATCTTGCGCATGCTCTGAAGAACTCCGCTCAGCGTGCTGATCAATGAAGCTGATGCTTCAAGCGGCGACTTGCCTGAGAAAGTTCGTGAGCAGGCTGCGATTATGCGGCGCCAGGTTACCTTCTATCTTGACCGGGCGCGGGCCGCCGCTCGAGCGCACACAGTCGGCGCGATCACCGAAGTGAAGCCGGTCGTCGACGCGCTGGTGCGAACATTCGAGAGGCTCTATGCCGAGCGCGGCCTCGTGTTCTCAGCCGAAATGGAAGAGGGCCTACGGTTTCGCGGGGAACCTCAGGATCTGACGGATGTCATCGGCAACCTGCTCGACAACGCGGGCAAGTGGGCGACGGATCGCGTTAGCCTCCGCGCGTGGCGGCAAGCCGGCGGAAAAGATTCGAAAGTCTTCCTCGTCGCCGAGGTCGACGACGACGGCCCAGGGTTAGACCCAAGCGCCCGATCAGAGGCGCTGGAGCGCGGAAAGAGGCTCGATGAATCAAGGCCGGGGTCGGGACTGGGCCTTTCGATCGTGCTCGATCTGGTCGGGGTCTATGGCGGTTCCCTGGAGCTGGAAGAGAGTTCATCAGGCGGACTGCGAGCTCGGGTTCGGTTGCCAGCGGTTTGACGGTTGGCTCGCTCAATTGAGTCGCGGCCATCGGAAATCGTCGGCGCGACCGGCTCGAGCAGGCGGCGACTGGCCCAGTTGCAAAGTTCGTTCCGCCTCGCTCGACCCTCTATCGCTGCGAAGGCTGATTGGGAGCATGAGTTCGCCGTTCGGCGAAGAGGGGTGATTCCCCAAGGACAGGATTCGACCCGGGCGAAGAGCGTCTAGCCCCGGGCTATTCGGACTCGGACCCTCCACGCCCATCTCCCGTCGTATTTGTTCGTTGATCGTATCGGCCTGCTGCTCCAAATCTGGCGGGAGCGCGGCGATCTCGCCGGATGCAGCGGGTTTTCCGACGAGGTGGCGTATCTCCGTCGCCAGCAACTCGCCAATCTTGCGCGCCCCAGCTTTCGTGAAATAGATCCCGTTCGCGCCTGTCCGAAGTTTCGCGTTCTGCCCGTCAGCATCGGCGCCAAAAAAGGTAAACTTGCCCTCGGCGTCGGCGAACGCGTCCCACATGTCGATGTACTTCGCGCCCATCTTGTCTGCACGCTCTCTGTAAATTTCATTGAGCGCTATGATCTGGCCGTTGAAGCGATCGTCCCGCATAGGAGGCAGACCAACCCAAAGCACCGGGATTTGCGCCGCCCGCAGGGGCGCGATCATCGCATCGACCCTATTCGCATAGGCCTCTCGCCATTTGTCGCTCAAGGCGTCAAAGGTCTCCCCATCCTGTTTCAGCGGCTGTATATCGTTAATGCCCATAAGGACCACAATGGCGTCTGGCTTCGGGTTCCCGGAAGCTTCTCGCTGCGCCGCCTTCGGCCAATCGAAATAGTCGTCTCGCGTAAGCCCCGAGAGGTCGCGCGCCAGATTGGAGACCGATATGTCGGGCCTGTTGGCCAAAGCCGCGCTCAAGCCCTGACCCGCCAGCAGGCCAAGCGAATCGCCCATCACCGAAATGAAGATGGTGGGGGTGACCGGGGCGCCGCCCGGGGTTCCCGGCGCCCTCGTTGAGGTGGTGGAAAGGAAATCGTCCGCTCGCTTGTGGGGCTTGTGCGCGCGTGTCCGGAGGGGCGTTTCGACTTGGCGAGGCGGCGGCGGCTTCGCGGAAAAACCGCCAAACAGATGCTGGAGGAAGCCAGGCAGACCGCCTGCGTTCTGCGCGTGCGAGACAGGAGCGAAAAGGACCGCGGTCAGGCCCACGATCGCGGCTACAAAGACCCACGCGGCGTAGCGCCGACCGATCATGATTCCGTCCTAAATTCCGGTCCACCCGTGTGCGGGCGTCTATCTCTGCGCGACCACATGTTTCAGCAATTCCAGATTGGCATAGCCGTCCGGCGTCAGGCCGTGATGGACCTGATAGGCGCGCACTGCGGATCGCATGGTGTCGCCAATCTTTCCGTCGACCTCTCCCACCCCGTAACCCAGTTTTTTAAGTCTGGTTTGCAATCTCCTGACCTGCGCTTCGGCAAGGGGACGATCCACGATTGGCCAATTGGCCTTGAGCCTCGTTCCCTTAACAATAGCGTCCCCGAGCAGCGCGACCGATAGGGCATAGGCCGTCGATGGGTTGTAGCCCTTGATGACGTCGAAATTGCTGGTGACCAGGAAAATTGGCCCTTTCAGGCCGGCGACGATAAGGAGGCGGCCTTCTCCATTAGCCGGCAGGGGCTCGCCATCCGTCCGTTCCACCCCGCGGGCGCGAAAGGCCGCGAATGGCGCCGGTTGCGAGGAATCGGCGTCCGTGAGGACAAACCCGGCGGGCAGCCGAACTTCGAAGCCCCAGGCGAGATCCCGCACCCAACCGTGCGCCGCGAGGTAGCAAGCCGTTGAGCCGATCGCGTCCGCTGGACTGTTCCAGATATCGCGGCGGCCATTTCCTTCGAAATCGACTGCGTAAGCCAGGAAGTTCGAGGGCATGAATTGCGTCTGGCCCATGGCGCCGGCCCAGGAACCCTTCATGTCGGTCGGCGCTATGTCACCGGCCTGAAGGATGACGAGGGCAGCCAACAACTCATCGCGAAAATAGTCTCCACGAAAACCAACGAACGCCAGGGAAGCGAGCGACCGAATTGTGCTGTCGGTCCCCGGGTAGGCGCCGAACTCGCTCTCGATCCCCCAGATTCCCACAATCGTCGCGGGATCGACATGATAGGCAGCCTGCGCCTTGTCCAGCCACGGCTTCCCCGCCGCCGCGGCGACGCGGCCCCGCTCTATCCGCGCCTGCGAAACCGCGTTGCCGACATAGCGCCAGATCGGCAGGGAGAATTCCGGCTGATTTTTCGCCTGCGCTACGACCTTCGGATCGAAGGCGACCCCTGCGAAGGCCCGATCGAAGGTGTCGCGATGGACCCCTTGCGTCTCCGCGAGCGGCCAAAGCGAGGCGATGAAAGTCCGGAAGGCCTGGTCCTGCCAGTCGGCGGCGCGCTTCCTGGAGGTGGCGGCGTTCGCGGACAGCCCGCTGGAGAGGGCGAACAGCGCGATCAGGCACAGGCGCAGCAAACGAGCGCTCATGCGACACTCCGAGGCGGCGGCCATAACTAATTATGCCGAGTTAGCGCGGAGAAAACAATCGTCTCAAAGCGCCTTCATGATCGGGGCAGACGATCGTCGTTGACGGCGGGACAACCATCGCGGGCGGTTGAACTCCACCCGCTTCGATCCGTTCAAAGATGGCTGTCGAAAAGGCGTCGAAAGGCTGCGCAAACCCTCAAAAGCACGCGATTTGGCGTCAGATTCCGCTCACTTTCAGGCCTACCGCGCGCAAAAAACGGCCCGGAATCATGCCATTTTCTTCCGCGAATCGGGGCTTTTCAAAGCCTTGCGCTGACATTTCCTTCCGCCCCTCCGCCGCCCTGCCCGTTACGGGGGCCAGGAAGGCATTCCGAACAGTCGAAATCTTTCCCGGCCAACGTCGCCACCTTATCTGATAATTCTGATTTACGGAAGTAATTGTTGTCGCCACCCCGTCTCGGATTTGTAAGGCCTTGCGGCCCTCACCTCGGCCGCGCGACGAAGATACCGATGAGGATCGCGAGACCGCCGAGCGCCTGGACCGCCGAAACCGCTTCGCCCAGAATCGCCCAGGCGAAGCCTGCGGCGGCAATCGCCTCAAGGAAGATGACGAGCGAGGAGAAGGCGGCAGGCAGGCGTCCAAGCGCGACCGAGAGCAGACCTTGTCCGCCCGCGTGGCTGATCCAGGCCATGGCGCAGAGCGCGGCGAGCCCCCGGGCCGAATGGGGCAGGATGCGCGGTTCGGCGACGAAGGCGACAACGAACAGGATCGCCGCCGTGATGAGCGTTGCTTCGAAGGTCACCCGGGCCGCCGAGGCGGTCTTGCGCGCCCGCTGCACGGCAAGGAAGTAGAGGCCGAAGAAGACCCCGGTCGCGATGCCGAAGGCGTCGCCAAGGGCGCCCGCCGGCTTCAACTCAAAGCTCTGCGCAAGCAGGGCGCCGCCGCCCAGCAGACACAGTCCGAGCCCACCGAGGACTTCGGGCGCGACGCGCTGGCGAAACAGCAGCCAGCCGAAGACCACGACCCAGATCGGCGCGGTCGTGGCGAAAAAGGTCGCGTTGGCGACGCTCGTGTGGACGATCGACAGATGCCAGAAGAAGAGATCTCCCGCGAAGGCGAGGCCCGAGAGGATCGCCGCCTGCGAAAATCGCGGCGCGGACCGGCCGTCGCGATCCGTGGCCCGCATCCATGCCCAGAGCAGGGGCAGCGCAAGCGCCACGCGCCAGAACGCGCTCGCAAACGGACCGACGTCCGCGAGCCGGACAAAGATTGGCGAAACGCCCATCGCGACCGCCCCGACGACCAGGGCTGCAAGGGGGGCAAAGAGGCTCTGCGGCGCTGCGCCGCTCTTCGCGACCGACATTCGGTGGATTTTTCCCAGCGCGGTCGGGATTCGACGAGCCAAAGAACCGCACGATGTCCATAGTGTCGCCCAAAGCCTCCATCAAGAGCCGAATCATGGACATGAGCGTGCGTATGACGGCGGAAGCTGCGGCAGAGTTTCCGCCTTTCGAAGCGATCTCAGGAAACCTCGCGGGTGGCGCGCTGGTGATCTGCGACCATGCGTCGAACGCCATTCCTCCGGAATATGGAAACCTCGGCCTCTCACCGGAGGCTTTGCGACGGCACATCGCCTATGACATCGGCGCCGCGGAGGTCGCCCGGACGCTCGCGGCGCGTCTTGGCGTTCCGGCCGTTTTGTCGACCTTTTCGCGGCTTCTCATCGATCCGAATCGCGGCGCCGACGATCCGACCCTTGTCATGCGCTATTCCGACGGGGCGATGGTCCCCGGAAACGCACGGGCCAACCAAATCGAGATCGAGCGCCGCCGCGACCTCTATTGGGCGCCCTATCGGGAGCAGATCGGCGCCGCCGTCGAGGCGATGACCGCGACGGGGGAGCCGCCTGCGATCCTCTCCATCCATTCCTTTACCCCGATCTGGCGCGGGTTCGTCCGTCCGTGGAAGGCAGGCGTTCTTTGGGATCTTGATGGACGGATCGCCGAACCGCTCATGGACGCGCTCGCGGCCGAGCCCGACCTCGGTCCGGACGCTGTCGGCGACAACGAGCCCTATGACGGCGCGCTGGTGGGGGATACGATCGACGCGTTCGCCACCGCTCGGGGCCTTTCCAACGCTCTCATTGAGATTCGGCAGGACCTCGTGGCCGAGACCCGCGACGCCCGCGATTGGGGCGATCGCCTCGCGCGCATCCTTCGGCCCATTCTCTCCGACCGCGCAGCCCGCGAGCCGAGGGATCTCGGCAGCCGCGCAAGGGCTGCGATCCGCGCGCGAGGGCGTTGATCGCCAATATCGAAGAAGGGAACCGCCGGTCGCCAGGCCGACGAAACGATTCCGATCCGGCATTTCGGATCTTCCCGCCTTGGCCCGCCGGTGGCATTTGGCCGGAACGGCCAGCCTTGACGGCGCGCGCGGCGGAGGCCATTCCCTCCTGCCTTCCGACCCCGCTCAGGAATTTTGCGTAAATGGCCAAGCCCGAGAAGACAGAAGACACCGCGTCCGGCGTGGACGAGGTCCATGCCGGCCATCTGCGCGCCTTCATCGAGCGCATCGAGCGGCTGGAGGAGGAAAAGAAGGCGCTCACGGACGACATCAAGGACGTCTATGGCGAGGCGAAAGCCAATGGCTTCGACGTCAAGATCATGCGCAAAATCGTCTCGATCCGTAAGCAGGACCGGGACAAGCGGATGGAAGAGGAGACGATCCTCGACCTCTATCTCGCCGCGCTCGGCATGAATTGATGAGTTCTTAAGCGAGTTGCCAAGTCGCGCGGGGCTTGCTATCACCCGCGGCCGATTGGTCAGGACTGGAATGCCATGCGCAAGGGCGCTGTCGCGCGAAAGACAAAGGAGACGAGCATCGAGGTCCAACTCGATCTCGATGGGACGGGCGCGTCGAAAATTGCGACCGGGGTTGGCTTCTTCGACCACATGCTCGACCAGCTCGCGCGGCATTCGCTGATCGACCTCACGGTCCGGGCGGAGGGAGACCGGCACATCGACGACCACCACACGGTCGAGGATGTCGGAATCGCGCTCGGGCAGGCGCTCGCGAACGCGCTCGGCGACAAGCGTGGGCTGACGCGATATGCGGACTGCCTCCTGCCGATGGACGAGACGCTGACCCGTGTCGCCATCGACGTGTCCGGGCGGCCGTTCCTCGTTTTCCGGACCGAGTTTCCGACGGAGAAGATCGGCTCGTTCGACACGCAGCTCGTGCGGGAGTTCTTTCAGGCGCTTGCCGGCAATTCCGGCGTGACCCTGCATATCGAGACGCTTTACGGCGCCAACAGCCATCACATCGCCGAATCCTGCTTCAAGGGCGTCGCGCGAGCGCTCAAGGCTGCGGTCGCGATCGATCCCGCGCAGGCCGAGCGCGTCCCTTCGACGAAGGGCTCTCTTTAAATCCATGTCCGTCGCCATCATCGATTACGGCTCTGGCAACCTCCACTCCGCCCAGAAGGCTTTCGAGCGCGCGGCGCGAGAGGCCGGCCTTTCGCGTTCGATCCTCGTCACGTCGCGACCCGAGGACGTGCTGGCGGCGGAGCATGTGGTGTTGCCGGGCGTCGGAGCGTTCGCCGACTGCCGACGCGGACTCGACGCCGTCGTCGGGATGACGGACGCCTTGACGGAGGCGGTCGGGAGGCGCGGCCGGCCCTTTCTCGGCATTTGCGTCGGGGCGCAGTTGCTCGCGACGCGCGGGCTCGAACATGAGACCGTCGAAGGGCTTGGCTGGATTCCGGGCGATGTCGCGATCATGCGGCCGGACCGTCCGGAGCTGAAGATTCCGCACATGGGCTGGAACACGCTCGACGTGAAGCGCGACCATCCCCTGCTCACGGGCATTCCGACAGGTCCGACGGGCCTGCATGCCTATTTCGTCCACTCCTACCAGCTCTATGCGGCCAATCCCGAGCATGTCGTGGCGACGACCGACTATGGCGGGCCGGTCACCGCCATCGTCGCCCGCGATTCGATCGTCGGCGTGCAGTTCCACCCGGAGAAGAGCCAGAAGCTCGGCCTTGCGCTGATCGCGAACTTTCTGCGGTGGCGGCCATGATTCTCTATCCCGCCATCGACCTGAAGAATGGCGAATGCGTGCGGCTCCTGCGCGGCGACATGGCTCAGGCGACCGTGTTCAATGACGATCCCGCCGCGCAGGCAAGAACCTTCGCCGAGCAGGGCTTCGACCATCTGCATGTGGTCGATCTGGACGGCGCCTTCGCGGGTAAGCCGGTCAACGCCGAGGCGGTCCGGCGGATTCTCGCCTCGACCTCCCTGAAGGTCCAGCTCGGCGGCGGAATCCGCGACTTGCGGACGGTGACCGGCTGGCTCGAAGGCGGAGTCGGCCGCGTCATCATCGGCACGGCGGCTGTGCGCGATCCGGACTTCGTCCGCGAGGCGGCCCGGCTCTATCCGCGGCAAGTCGCCGTCGGGATCGACGCGCGGGACGGACGCGTCGCGGTCGAAGGATGGGCGAAGACCTCCGATCTCGCGGCGCTGGATCTCGGCCGCCGGTTCGAAGACGCGGGCGTGGCGGCCGTCGTCTATACCGACATCTCGCGCGATGGGGCGCTGACGGGGCTCAACATCGAGGGCACGGCTGCGCTGGCCGACGCGCTGTCGATTCCTGTCATCGCCTCGGGCGGCCTCGCCTCGATTGCGGATGTGCGACGCCTCCTCGCCCCCGAATGCGCCCGGATCGCCGGCGCGATCACCGGGCGGGCGCTCTACGACGGGCGGCTCGATCCGCGCGAGGCGCTGGCGCTGTTGCGGGCGGCGGCGGGCGGCGCGCCTCGCGTCGCGGGAGCGGTCCGATGACTCTCAAAGCGCGCCTCATTCCCTGCCTCGACGTCAAGGACGGCCGCGTCGTCAAGGGCGTCAATTTCGTCAATCTGCGCGACGCGGGCGACCCGGTCGAAAGCGCCATCGCCTACGACCAGGCGGGCGCGGACGAACTCTGCTTCCTCGACATCACGGCGAGCCACGAGGACCGCGGCATCCTGCTGGACGTCGTGCGGCGCACCGCCGAGGTCTGCTTCATGCCGCTGACGGTTGGCGGCGGGATCCGGACGACGGAGGACATCCGCGCCCTGCTGCTCGCCGGCGCCGACAAGGCTTCGATCAATTCGGCCGCGGTCGCCAACCGCGACTTCGTCCGGCAGGCGGCGGAAAAATTCGGCAGCCAGTGCGTCGTCGTCGCCATCGACGCCAAACGCGTTTCCGCCGGGAACGAGCCGGCGCGCTGGGAGATCTTCACCCATGGCGGCCGGCGTCCGACCGGAATCGACGCCGTGGCTTACGCCCGCGAGGTCGCGGAACTCGGGGCGGGCGAAATTCTGCTGACGTCGATGGATCGGGACGGCTCGAAGCAGGGCTTCGACCTCGAACTGACGCGTGCGGTCGCCGATGCCGTCTCGATCCCGGTCATCGCCTCGGGCGGGGTGGGCAATCTGGATCACCTCGTCGCTGGGGTCAGGGAAGGCCATGCGAGCGCGGTGCTGGCCGCCTCGATCTTCCATTTCGGCGAGTTCTCGATCCGGGACGCCAAGGCGCATATGGCGAAAGCCGGCGTGCCGATGCGTATGGACTGACCGCGTGGCCCCGAGCGAGCGACTGGGTTAATGTTTCGCTCCTCCGAGGAGAGTTCCATGCCTTCCGCGTCCGAACAAACGCATTTCGGCCGTCGCGCCGTCGCGCTCGACGAAAAGCAGGATCTCGTCGACGACGTCTTCCGCAAGGTCGCGGATCGCTACGACCTTATGAACGATCTCATGTCCTTCGGGCTGCACCGGATGTGGAAGGACATTTTGGTCGCGAAAGTCAGGCCCTCGCAATCCCGCCCCTTCGCCCACCTCGACGTGGCGGGCGGGACCGGCGACGTGGCGTTCCGGGTCGTGAAGGCTGGCGGACCTATGACCAGGGTGACCGTCGCTGACGTCAATCCGGACATGCTGCGGGTTGGGGCGGAGCGGGCGAGGAAGCTCAGGTTTGACGACCGCGTGACCTTCGTCGAGGCCAATGCGGAAGCGCTTCCCTTTGGGGATGCGTGCTTCGACGCCTACACGATCGCCTTCGGCATCCGGAACGTGCCGCGGATCGAGAAGGCGCTGGCCGAGGCTTACCGGGTCTTGAAAACTGGCGGGCGGTTCCTTTGCCTCGAGTTTTCGCGAGTTGACCTGCCGATGCTGGACCGGATCTATGACGCCTATTCGTTCACGGCCATTCCCGCCATGGGCAAGGTCGTGACGGGCGACGCCGCGCCCTATCGCTACCTTGTCGAATCCATCCGCCAGTTCCCTCCCCCGGACCTCTTCTCCGACATGATCGCGCGCGCTGGATTTTCCCGGGTGCAGCATACGCCGCTCAGCGGGGGCGTCGTCGCCATCCATTCGGGCTGGAAGCTCTGATCCCCGTGTCGATTTTCGGCGCGCTTGGTCACGGTCGGCGGCTCGCCCGCGCGGGCTACGTCTTCGCCCGCGAAGGAGCCTTCGTCGACGTCGACCCGTTGTTCCTGCCGCCGTTCGCGCGCCTTCCGCTCGCCGCCGCAAATCTGGTCGCCAAGAAGAACGTCGAGGGCCTGACCGGACTATCGCGCGCGATCGACAGGCTCGGCCCCTCCTATGTGAAGATGGGACAGTTTCTCGCGACCCGCCCGGACATCGTCGGGACCAAGGTCGCGCTGGAACTGGAGCGGCTGCAGGACCGGGTGACGCCCATGCCCAGGGAGGCTGCGGTCGAAATCATCGAGGCCTCGTTCGGGGCCAAGATCGACACGCTCTACGAGAGCTTTGGCGAGCCGGTCGCCGCGGCTTCCATCGCGCAGGTCCATCGCGCAGTGGTAAGCGCCCCGGAGGGTCCGAGGCCTGTCGCCGTCAAAGTGCTGCGGGCGGGTATCGAGCGCCGCTTCGCCCGCGACCTTGCCGACATGTTCTTTGCGGCCCGACTCGCCGAGCGACTCGTCCCGGAGCTGCGCCGGTTGCGGCCCGTTCGGGTTGTCGAGACGCTGGCCCGGTCCGTCCGCATGGAGATGGACTTCCGCCTGGAAGCGGCGGCGGCTTCCGAATTTGCCGAGAATTGCAAGGACGATCCAGACATCCGGGCGCCCTCGATCGACTGGGATCGGACGACGCGGGAAGTGATGACGATGGAGTGGATCGACGGTACGCCGCTCTCCGATCCACAAAGGCTCTCCGAACTCGGCTTTGATCCGCCCGCCCTCGCAAAGACGCTCATCCAGACGTTCCTGCGGAACGCCTTGCGGGACGGTTTCTTTCACGCCGACATGCACCAGGGAAACTTCTTCGTCGACCACTCCGGACGGATCGTCGCCGTCGATTTCGGCATCATGGGCCGGCTCGGACGCGATGAGCGTCGGTTCCTCGCGGAAATCCTGTTCGGCTTCATTCGCCGGGACTATCGCCGTGTCGCAGAGGTCCACTTCGAGGCCGGCTATGTCCCGGGCACGCACCGGGTCGAGGATTTCGCCCAGGCGATTCGGGCAATCGGCGAGCCGATCCATTCCCGCAGGGCCGACCAGATCTCGATGGCGAAGCTGCTGACGCTGCTGTTCGACATCACGGCGCTGTTCGACATGCAGACCCGTATCGAACTGGTGATGCTCCAGAAGACGATGGTCGTCGTTGAAGGGGTCGCCCGCAAGCTCGATCCGCACCTTAATATGTGGTCGACGTCCGAACCGGTCGTGAGCGCCTGGATCGCAGAGAACCTTGGCCCCGTCGGCCGAATCGATGATCTCGTGCGCGCCGCGTCCTCGGCAGCGAGCCTCCTGGCGAATGCGCCGAAGCGGCTGGGCGAGCTCGCCGTCGCCATGGAAGCGGCTGCTCAGCCTCGTGATCCCTCGGAGCGTTCCGGCTCGCCGCTGGTCCCCGGCGCCCTCGGATTCGTTCTCGCTCTCGCGCTGATCGCCCTCGTTCGCTGGCTGGGCTGAGCAGGCGAACGGCGGATCAAGACAAGCCCCCACTGAAATGCTAGTGTAACGGATCACGAGCGCTGATTGCAGATGTCCAGTATTTCCCTCTCCACTGCGCGGATATTGCTTGTCATCGGCGGCGGCATTGCGGCCTACAAGTCGCTTGAACTCATCCGCCGGCTTCGGGATCGCGGCGCCTCGGTCCGAACGGTGCTGACGCCGGCGGCGCGGGAATTCGTGACCCCGCTCTCCGTCGCCACGCTCAGCGGGGAGGCCGTTCGCGACGATCTTTTCAGCCTGACGGACGAGGCGTTGATCGGTCATATCGAGTTGTCCCGCTCCGCCGATCTGGTCGTCGTCGCGCCGGCCACCGCGAATATTCTGGCCCGTATGGCCGCCGGCCTTGCGGACGATCTCGCGACCACGCTGCTGCTGGCCACCGACAAACGGACGCTGGCAGCGCCGGCAATGAATGTGAGGATGTGGCTGCATCCGGCGACACAGAGAAACGTCCAACGTCTCCAGGGTGATGGCGTTCTATTCATCGGCCCCGACGACGGGCCGATGGCTTGCGGCGAATTCGGGCCGGGCCGGATGGCCGAGCCTCCCGCTATCCTTGAAGCGATCGAACGGGCGCTGAATGCGTCCGGCCAGACCGGACATTCGCATTCGGCGCCCGGGTCCTTGAGCGGACGGCATATCATCGTCACCTCTGGCCCTACCTATGAACCGGTCGATCCGGTCCGCTTCCTCGGCAATCGCTCGTCGGGGCGTCAGGGGCATGCAATCGCGCAATCCGCCGTTGGCGCAGGCGCAACGGTTACCTTGGTGACAGGCCCTGTTATGCTCCCTGATCCTTCGGGCGCGAAGACCCTTCACGTCGAATCAGCGCGTGAGATGCGTGACGCGGTCGAAAGGGCCCTGCCGGCGGACGCCTTCGTCGCTGCTGCCGCGGTCGCGGATTGGCGCGTCGATACAACCGCTCAAAAGAAGATCAAGAAGGAGGGGGGCCACCCTCCAGTCATACGACTGGTTGAAAACCCGGATATCCTTGCGGAAGTCTCAAAAGGCGGACCTCTTAGACCAAAAGTTGTGATCGGATTTGCCGCCGAGACGGATAACCTTGTGACGAACGCGCGGGCGAAGCTTCAGCGCAAAGGCTGCGACATCATCATCGCCAACAATGTTGCGGCAGGGACTTCGACATTCGGCGGCGAGACAAACAAGGTCGAGGTCATTGACGCAAACGGGGCAGAATCGTGGCCGTCAATGAGCAAGCGCGAAGTGGCGGATCGAATCGTGCAGAGAATTGCAGATGAATTGGCGAAACGTGGATGAATACCGTTATTTGCAGGCAATTCCCCCACGGCGAGGGCTTGCAATTGCCAACATATCAGAGTGAAGATGCCGCCGGGATGGATCTCGTGGCCGCATTGCCGGTCGACGGCGAGGTTGTTCTGCCGCCGGGGGGACGAGCGCTCATTCCCACTGGGCTTGCGATTGAACTGCCTAGGGGTTTCGAAGCTCAGATTCGTCCTCGGTCGGGTCTGGCCCTGCACGAAGGAGTGACTGTCCTCAATAGTCCGGGGACCGTTGACGCCGATTATCGTGGGGAGATCGGCGTTATTCTTATCAATTTTGGAACCAAACCTTTTGCGGTTCGGCGTGGGGCGCGGATTGCGCAACTCGTCGTTTGTTCTGTGGAACGTGTCGCTCTTATTGCGGGCGAACGGCTCACTTCGAGCGCCCGGGGTTCCGATGGTTTCGGATCGACCGGGATTTCATCTTAGGAGGTAGGAAATGAACCTGTTATCGCGACGGAGCGTTCTCGCCATCGCCGCCGTTGTCGATGTCGCGTTGCATTCACGGTCTGCGCCGGTTGCGGCCAAGGCTCTCGCAGCGCGCCACAAGTTGCCCCCACGCCACCTGGAGACTCTGCTTCAGGGGCTGGTCCACGCGAAAATCCTCAAAGGAGTCCGCGGGCCCAGAGGAGGGTACGAGCTCGCTCGCGAGCGTCGACGGATCACGGTTGGAGAGATCGTACGCACCGCCATGTCCCTTAGTACTGCGGATCCGGAGGATCTCGGAGCAAAATCGCTGCTGCTGGAGCGTGTGATTGATCCGGTCGTTCGGAAAGCCGGAGAAACGTTTCTCACGAATCTGGACGCGATCACCGTGGAGGAGATGTGCGCCATCGCCGAGAAAGCGCATGTCCTCGAGGAGGAGAAAGCGACCGGGGATTTTGCGATCTAGCTTTGCCAATCAAACTGTTGCATAGATATGTAACGGTCATTCTGCTAATGTCGGGCCACGCAGAACGCGTTGGCTCGACATCTTTTTAAGGCGAACCAAAATGACGACTCCGGGAGCCTCGCCCACAATTGGCCGAGGAAAGATCTACTCCTCGATCACTGAGACGGTGGGGGACACGCCGCTGGTCGCTCTTGATCGGATCGCCAAGGAAAAGGGCGTCAACGCGCGACTTGCGGGAAAGCTTGAATTCTTCAATCCATTATCGAGCGTCAAGGACCGCATTGGCGTCTCCATGATCGATGCGCTCGAAGCCCAGGGGAAGATTTCTCCCGGCCGCGGGGTTCTGGTGGAGGCGACTTCGGGGAATACCGGAATTGCGCTTGCCTTTGTCGCCGCCGCGCGCGGTTACAAGCTTATCCTCGTGATGCCCGAGTCCATGTCCGTCGAGCGCCGAAAAATGCTTGCGCTGCTCGGCGCCGAGCTTGTCCTCACGCCAGCGGCGCAGGGAATGAAGGGCTCCATCGCGAAAGCGAACGAGATCATCGCTGCGACGCCCGGCGCGATCATGCCGCAACAGTTTGAAAATCCAGCCAATCCCGAAATTCACCGCCGAACCACGGCCGAGGAGATCTGGAACGACACGAAGGGCGAGGTCGATTTTGTCGTGTCGGGCGTGGGAACCGGCGGAACGATAACCGGCGTTGGCGAAGTGCTGAAGAAGCGCAAGCCCGGTTTGCGGATGATCGCCGTCGAGCCGGAGGATTCGCCCGTCCTTTCCGGGGGCGCGCCGGGACCGCACAAGATTCAGGGCCTCGGCGCGGGCTTCGTGCCGGAGATCCTGGACCGAAGCGTCATCGACGAGGTCTTGACGGTCGGCAATCAGACGGCGTTCGACACAGCCAGAACTCGTCGCCAGGCTTGAAGGGATTCCCGTCGGCATTTCGTCGGGCGCAGCCGTGGCCGCGGCAATCGATGTCGGTCGCCGGCCCGAAAACGCTGGCAAGCTGATCGTCACGATCATCCCGTCCTTCGCCGAACGCTACCTGTCGACAGCCCTGTTCGAAGGTCTCTGAGCGAAAACGCGCGCCGTCAGTCGTTGCTGACGGCGGCCGCTCCGGCGTCCGGCGACAGAAAATACGGCTCGACGGCCCCGGTCATCTTGATGAGAAGGGGATTGCCCTTGCGGTCCGTGGCTTTCCCGGCCTGCGCCCGGATCCAGTTTTCGCTGACGCAATATTCCTCGACGTCGCGCCGCTCGACGCCACGAAACCGGATGCCGATGCCGCGCGCGAGCGCCGCCTCGTCATAGAACGGGCTCGCCGGATCCACGGACAAATGGTCCGGAGGCGTATCCGTCGTCATCCCGAAACTCGATTTCAGCGGGAGGAATTCAGCCCGCGAGCGCCTTCACGCGCTTCGTCAGACGCGAAATCTTCCGCGACGCGGCGTTCTTGTGAAGGATGCCCTTCTGCGCGGCCCGCGCAAGCCGCGGCTCGGCCTCATGCAGCGCCTGAGCGGCAGCGTCCGCATTCTTGCCGGCGATCGCCTCTTCGACCTTGCGGATAAAGGTGCGCATTTCGGTGCGACGCGACTTGTTGATCGCGGTGCGGCGCATCGTCTGACGAACGGCTTTCTGGGCCGACTTCGTGTTGGCCATGGACACGGTTCCTAATCTGCGGCCGACAGCGCGTCCGCGAAAAACGAAGCAGGCCGGGTTTCGGCCCAGCCTGGATCGTGGGCTTATAAGGGGCGCCGGCCGCTCGCGTCAACCGTGAGAGAGCGCCTTCCAGGCAGATTCTGCGAGGCCGCCCGGCAGCGTGATCAGCCGAAGCGCCATTGCGCAGCTGACCACGACGATGAGCGGCCGAATGAGCCGCGCGCCCGCTCTCAGCGCGGCATGGGCGCCGAGCCGGGCGCCGACAAAGGCGCCGAGGCCCATGGCCAGTCCGGCCGGAACGAAAATGTGGCCGGACAGCGCGTAGACGAGCAGCGAACCGGCGTTGCTTCCGAGATTTGCGAAGCGCGCGCCGGCCATCGCGCGGGTGAGGCCAAATCCGGCAAGCAGGACAAAGCCGATCATATAAAAGGAGCCGGCGCCCGGCCCGAAAACGCCGTCGTAAAAGCCGACCGCCGGCGCCACCGTGCAGGCGAAGCCCCATGGCGAAAGGCGGGCGCGCCTCTGCGCCTCGCTCAGGTGGGGAGCCGACGCGAAGTAGATTGCAACCCCGATCAGAACGACCGGCAGGGCGGCGGTGAGAAGCTCACGCGGCGCCCAGGGAAGGGCGAGCGCTCCAAGCACGGAGCCGATGCAGGCGGCGAGGGCCGCCGGAGCCGTGACAGCCTCGATTTTTCCGGCGCGCCAGAAGAAGAAGGTCGCCGACGTCGTCCCGAATGTGCTCGCGAGCTTGTTCGTGGCCACCGCGGACACGGGATCAAGCCCGGCGAGCGCGAGGGACGGGAGCGTCAGCAGACCGCCGCCGCCGGCAATCGCATCGACAAAGCCCGACACGAGGCCCACCGAGGCCAGCAACGCCAGAACGGAGAGGGACATGCGGCTCGGCGTCCCGCCTATCGCGGCGGAAGCGGCGCGGTTCTTCCGCGCCAGAGGAACTTCGGATTGCGCTTCTCAAGGAACGCCGCGCGGCCCTCGGCGAAATCCGGGCCGAGCGCCGCTTCTTCCGTCAGCGCCCGGTAAGCTGGCGTCTCCGCCGCCATGCCGCCTGCGATCGCATCGACGGCTCGCTTGGCGCCCCTTATCGAAGTCTGGCTGAGCGACGCGAGGCCGCGTGCGTAACCAAGCGCCGTCTCCTCGAGCGCCGCCTCGACCCGGCGATCGATAAGGCCAATCGCCAGCGCTTCCTCGGTCTCGATCCGTCGGCCTGTGAAGAGCAGGTCCTTCGCATGCGAGGGGCCGATCAGCTCGACGAGGCGCCGGGTCTCGACATAGCCATAGACAAGGCCGAGCTTCGCGGGCGTGGCGGCCAGATAGGCGTCGGCCGCGCAGAAGCGCAGATCGCAGGCGAGGGCCAGGCCAAGGCCGCCGCCGACGGCGTTGCCTCGGATCACCGCGATCGTCGGGCGGTCCATGTCCCTCAGCGCCCTGAGGCCGTCCTGGACGGCGTCGGAATAGTCTCGCGTCGCGGCTGCGTCCCGATAGACCTCGCCGAATTCCGAGATATCCGCGCCGGCGCTGAAATGGCCGCCGGCCCCCTCGACGAGCGTCACAAGAACGTCCTCGCGCGATTCGATCGAAGCGCGAATCGCAGGCAGCGCCTGCCACATCGCCTTTGACATCGCATTTCGCCGGTCAGGCCGGGTGAGCACGATGCGCGCGAACGGCGGCTCGAAGCGGAGGTCGATTTCTGTCATGACGGATCTTGCCCCCGAGGAAGACGCCTCTCTTTGGAGCAATTGCCGCGCTGGAGCAAACGCCGCTCCTGTCGTACCGTCCGGTCCAGTCCGGCGTATTCGCCGCAGGAGGACCGATCCGAATGACGAGCACCGAACCCTATCCGCGCGATATGGTGGGCTACGGGCGAACGCCGCCCTTCGCCGACTGGCCGAATCAGGCGCGGGTCGCGGTGCAGTTCGTCATCAATTACGAGGAGGGCGGCGAGAACAACATCCTTCACGGCGACGCCGCATCGGAAGCCTTTCTCTCGGAGATCGTCGGCGCCGCGCCCTGGCCGGGCATGCGGCATATGAACATGGAGTCGATCTACGAATACGGCTCCCGCGCCGGATTCTGGCGCCTGCACCGGATGTTCACGGAGCGGTCGGTTCCGGTGACGGTCTACGCGGTGGCGACCGCCATGGCGCGAAACCGGGAAGCGGTGGCGGCCATGAACGAGGCGGGCTGGGAGATCGCGACCCACGGCTACAAGTGGATCGACTACCGCGACACGCCGCCGGAACTGGAGGCGCAGCATATCGCGGAAGCGATCCGCATCCACACCGAGGTCGCCGGCGCCCGTCCGCTCGGCTTCTATCAGGGCCGGTCTTCGATCAACACGATCCGGCTCGGCATGGAGGAGGGCGGTTTCCTCTATTGCGCGGACGCTTATGCGGACGATCTGCCCTATTGGCTCGAAGGACCGCGCGGACCGCAGCTCATCACGCCCTATACGCTCGATTCGAACGACATGCGCTTCGCCACGCCGCAGGGCTTCAATACGGGCGACCAGTTCTACGCCTATCTCAAGGATTCGTTCGACACGCTCTATGACGAGGGCGACACGGCGCCCAAGATGATCTCGATCGGGCTCCATTGCCGGCTTGTCGGCCGGCCGGGGCGCGCCGCCTCGCTCAAGCGCTTCATCGACTATGTGCTCAGCCACGACCGCGTCTGGGTTCCGACCCGGCTCGACATCGCCCGCCACTGGATCCGCAAGCATCCGCCCGCCGGCGGATGGAAGCCCTCTCGCCTGACGCGCGCGCTGTTCGTCGAACGGTTCGGCGGCGTCTATGAACATTCTCGCTGGGTGGCGGAGGGCGCCTATGACGCCGGCCTCACTCCGGCCGCCGATACGGCCGAGGGACTGGCCAAGGCGATGGCCGCCGCAGCCGCCAGGGGGACCACGGCGCAGAAGCGGGCGCTCATCGAGGCGCACCCCGACCTTGCCGGCAAGCTCGCTCTCGAGAATCGGCTCACCGCGGAATCGACGAACGAGCAGGCCAGCGCCGGGCTCGACCGGCTGAGCCCGGCGGAGATGGAGACGTTCACCCGGTTGAACAACGCCTATCGCGCGAAGTTCGGCTTTCCCTTCATCATGGCGGTCAAGGGGAAGAGCAAGGCCGACATTCTCGCGGCTTTCGAGACCCGGCTCCAGAATGAGCCGGACGCGGAGACCAAAACCGCGCTCGCCGAGATCGACCGGATCGCGGCGTTGCGTCTCAAGGCCATCCTTGAGACTTAGCGTTTGCGATTGGGTGATTTCAATCGTTTAGGCCCGATTTTAGCGTCGCGTCTGGCGCAGCGTCGCATCGGGACTGCGGCGTTAATTACATATTATATATGTTTATTTTAGGCAGGCGACCTAAAGGACGGCAGGGCGTTCGGCTCCCTGCTTCGTCCTGCATCGCATCCGGTCCGCTGGCCTCGCGAAGCGCCCCGCGGCGAGGCCTCGCAGGCCCCGCTCAGACTTCGAGGTCGCCCCCGGCCATCCGCCATCCGCCCGTGCCGCCGGCATAATGCTTCACGTCCTGGCGGCCCGTGGCGCGGACCTTGCCGAGCGCGGTGCGCGACCGGCCGCCCGCCTGGCAGATCAGAACCACCGGCATTCCCGTCGGCAGGGAAGTCGGATCGAACCTCGACAGCGGCTTGTTCACGGCGCCCGGAACATGGCCGGCCGCATATTCATGCGGCTCGCGCACGTCGATCACGTGGCACTGGCCGGACTGCACGGCTTTCGCGAAGTCTTCGAGCTCGACCGTATCCGAATCGCCCGACCCACCACGCGAAAACAGCTTCGAGAACATAGGCATACTCCAGCTTCAGGCGGCGGTCTTGGCCGCGGCGAATTGCGTATAGGCCCCAAGCGCGTGACTGGCGTACATCGCCGAGGGACCCGCGCCCATATAAATGGCCATGCCGAGGGTTTCGAGAACTTCCTCGCGGGTCGCGCCACGGTCGACGGCCGCCTTCACATGAAACGCGATGCAATCGTCGCAGTGGACCGCGATACTGACCGCGAGCGCGATGAGTTCTTTCGTCTTCGGGTCGAGCGCGCCCTGCTGCAGCGCCGCCTGGGCAAGCGAGGAGAAGGCCTTCATGACGTCAGGCGCGCCGCCGCGCAGGTTCCTGAGTTCGGCGCTGAGGCTTCTGGTCCACTCGGGCCAGTTCTGAGCGACTTCCATGGGGTGCACTCCTGTTCTTTTCGGGCGAGGCCGCCCAGCTACTGGGCGCAATATATCTGCAATCGCTAATTTAGCAAGCGCTAACATAAACGAGCGGCAATCCTCCGCCGGGCCTGTCCGCCCTTGCGCCCGCCGGCCGCAGCCCATAAATCCGGGCGCGCCCGCCGAACCCTCAAGGACAATTCGCATATGGCTGAGGACTTCGCCGCCCGTTCGCCCGGGTGGCACGCGACGACCATTCTCATGGTGCGGAAGGGCGACAGGGTCGTCCTCGGTGGCGATGGGCAGGTGAGCATGGGCCAGACCATCGTCAAGGCGACCGCCCGAAAGGTCCGCCGCCTCGCCAAGGGGGACGTGATCGCGGGCTTCGCCGGCGCGACCGCCGACGCCTTCACCCTGTTCGAACGGCTGGACGCCAAGCTCGAACAATATCCCGGCCAGCTCGCCCGCGCCTGCGTCGAACTCGCCAAGGACTGGCGGACCGACCGCTATCTGCGGCGGCTCGAAGCCATGCTGCTCGTCGCCGACAAATCGACGGGCTTCACCATTTCCGGAGCGGGCGACGTTCTGGAGCCGGAGACGACGGACGGCGGCTCGGCCATGGCGATCGGCTCGGGCGGCAATTACGCCCTGGCGGCCGCCCGCGCGCTCCTGCCGACGCCGTATGACGCCGAAGAGATCGTGCGCCGCTCGATGAAGATCGCAGCCGAGATCTGCGTCTACACCAACGCCAATCTCATCATCGAAAGTCTGCCAAGCGAAAGCCTGTCATGAGTGACCTCAGCCCGCGCGAGATCGTTTCCGAGCTCGATCGCTATATCATCGGCCAGTCCGACGCCAAACGCGCCGTCGCGATCGCGCTGCGCAACCGCTGGCGGCGCCTCCAGCTCGCCTCGCCCATGCGCGAAGAGGTGATGCCGAAGAATATCCTGATGATCGGCCCGACCGGCTGCGGCAAGACGGAGATCGCCCGGCGCCTCGCCAAGCTCGCCGGCGCCCCGTTCCTCAAGGTCGAGGCGACGAAGTTCACCGAGGTCGGCTACGTCGGGCGCGATGTCGAGCAGATCGTGCGCGACCTGATCGAGGTCGCGATTTCGCTCGTGAAGAGCCGCAAGCGCAAGGATATCGAGGCCAAGGCCGAGCTTGCCGCCGAGGAGCGGCTCCTCGACGCGCTGGTCGGCGCGGGTTCGTCGCAGACCACGCGCGACGTTTTCCGCCGCAAGCTCCACGCGGGCGAACTCGACGACAAGGAAATCGAGATCGAGCTGCCGCAGACGGGCGCGGGCCTGCCGATGTTCGAACTGCCCAACATGCCGGGCGCCTCCATCGGCGCGATCAACATCGCCGACATTTTCGGCAAGAGCCAGCGCACGAAATCGAAGCGCACGACGGTCGCCGACGCGCGCGAGCCGCTCGTCGCGGCCGAGGCCGAAAAGCTGCTCGATCAGGACGCCATCGTTCGCGACGCGGTGACCGAGGTCGAGAGCAACGGCATCGTCTTCCTCGACGAGATCGACAAGATCTGCGCCCGCGAAGGCCGCGGCGGAGCGGACGTCTCGCGCGAAGGCGTGCAGCGCGACCTTCTGCCGCTGATCGAAGGAACGACCGTCGCCACCAAGCACGGCACGGTCAAGACGGACCATATCCTGTTCATCGCCTCCGGCGCTTTTCACGTCTCGCGCCCCTCCGACCTCCTGCCCGAGCTTCAGGGCCGCCTGCCGATTCGCGTGGAGCTGAAGTCCCTCACCGAAGAGGACTTCCGCCGCATCCTCACCGATACGGAAGCAAGCCTCCTCAAGCAGTACGAGGCGCTCCTGGGGACGGAGCAGGTCAGGCTCGCCTTCACCGAAGACGCCATTTTGGCCATCGCCCGCATCGCCGCCAAGGTGAACGGCACGGTCGAGAACATCGGCGCCCGCCGTCTGCAGACCGTCATGGAGCGAATTCTGGACGAGGTGAGCTTCACCGCCGCCGACCGCTTCGGCGAGACGGTGACGATCGACGCGGAATTCGTCGAGAAGCGTGTCGGCGACCTTGCAGGCAACGCCGATCTGAGCCGCTATATTCTCTGACGACGCCCTCGCCGAGGGACGGTCCGTAAAACCCGAGGGAAGCGCCCGATGGCCCGCCTTGTCATGACCTTCGTCGGCGACGACCGGCCGGGACTGGTCAACGCCATGTCCGAGGCGATCGCCGCGCATGGCGGCACGTGGCTCGAGAGCCGCTCCGCGAGCCTGGCCGGAAAGTTCGCGGGCATCCTGCTGGTCGGCATTCCCGACGAAAACGTCATCGCGCTCGAGGGCGCGCTGGCGAAGCTCCTGCCCAAGGGCCTGCGCGTCGCGATCGATCGCGGCGCCGCCGCCGAGACGCCGCACGGCAGGCTCATCAAGCTCGACCTCGTCGGCCAGGAGCGGCCGGGCATCGTGCGCGACGTGACGCAGGCGCTGACGACGCTCGGGGTGAATATCGAGGAATTCGCGAGCGGCCTCGAAGGCGCGCCCTTCACCGGCGAAAGCATGTTCCGCGCGACAGCCCGGCTCAGCGCGCCCGCGGGCGTCTCGGCCGGCGACATCCGCAAGGCGCTCGAGCGGATCGCGAGCGAGATCATGGTCGATCTCACGATCGGCGAGGAAGAGGCGCCGGCCTGACGAGGTCGCCGTCTGGCTCTTGCGCGGCGTCGTCCGAGCCGCCATAAGGCGCGCTTCCCCGGCATTTGGTGGACGAAATGGCGACTTTTCCGGAGCGCGTGTTCTCAGGCGTGCAGCCGACGGGCAATCTGCATCTCGGCAATTATCTCGGCGCGATCAAGCGCTTCGTGGAGATGCAGGCGAGCCATCCGTGCATCTATTGCGTGGTCGACCTGCACGCGATGACGATGCCGCACGACCCGAAGCAGCTCGCCCGGACGACGCGCGAGGTGACCGCGGCCTTCCTGGCCTGCGGCATCGACCCCCGGCAGAACACGGTCTTCAACCAGAGCCAGGTCTCCGAACATTCCGAGCTCGCCTGGGCGCTCGACTGCGTCGCGCGCCTCGGCTGGCTGAACCGCATGACCCAGTTCAAGGAGAAGGCCGGCAAGGATCGCGAGAACGCGTCGGTCGGACTCTACAACTATCCCGTGCTGATGGCGGCGGACATTCTCATCTACCGCGCGACGCACGTGCCGGTCGGCGACGACCAGAAGCAGCATCTCGAACTCGCCCGCGACATCGCGCAGAAGTTCAACAACGACTTCGCCGAATCGATCGCCGAGCACGGGCATGGCGACGCGTTCTTCCCGCTGCCGGAGCCCATGATCCAAGGCCCGGCGACCCGGGTGATGAGCCTCCGCGACGGGGCGAAGAAAATGTCGAAGTCCGACACGTCGGAAAATTCCTATATCGCGCTGACCGACGACTCGGACACGATCGCGCAGAAGATCCGCAAGGCCAAGACCGATCCGGCCCCCCTGCCCAGCGAGGTCGAAGGATTGGCGGGGCGGCCGGAAGCCGACAATCTCGTCGGCATTTTCGCCGCCCTCGCGGACGAGACAAAGGCCGACGTGCTGCAGGCGCTTCGGCGGCGGGCAATTCTCGGCCTTCAAGACTGCGCTCGCGGAGCTCACGGTCGAGAAGCTGAAGCCGATCCGCGCCGAGATGATGCGGCTGAGCGCGGACGCCCCTTATGTCGACTCCGTGCTCGAAGAGGGCGCGGCCAAGGCGCGCGCCATCGCCAAGCCGAACATGGATGCGGTGAAGGACATTCTCGGCCTCGTGCGCTGAGCGGCAGTCGCGCTCCACGACCTGAGGGCTTTCGTTACGACATGCATATCTTGTCGGGCGTTCACCTTGAGCCCCAAGATGTGGATTTGTCCTTCGCCAGGCCTTTCATCATGGTTAACGACTTTCGGGCAAACTTTTCGTAAGCCTGTTGTGGGCTGATTCGCGCCTCCTGGCGGAGGAGACGGATCGGCAGCGCTGGCTGCGGGGGCGCGATGAACATGCGCTCTCCCGGGCCGTCGAGGAGGCCTTGTTGCGGGGAATGAGCGCCAGACGGCTTGTCCGGACCGGCGCGCGGACTTGTCGCCGCGCGTTTGCCGCCGGAGCGTCGGCGTCCCTGCTTGCCCTCGCCGCGCCCCTTCGCGCCGAGGAGGCGCTGCGGCTCCACGACGGCCTGCCGGATGCGCCGCATCCACCCGCCGCCATGGGTCCGCAAACGGCTGCGCTCGTGATCTTCGCGCTGGCGAGCCTCGTCATCGTCCTTCTCGCGCTGTTTCTCGCGGCCCGGCGCGGCGCCGCACGGCGCGCCCGCGCGCTCGACGCAGCGCTCGCCCGATGCGGCGACGAGCTCG
The DNA here is from genome assembly GCA_963741845.1 of uncultured Alphaproteobacteria bacterium. Lineage (GTDB taxonomy): Bacteria > Pseudomonadota > Alphaproteobacteria > Rhizobiales > Beijerinckiaceae > Roseiarcus. The sequence goes on along the minus strand of CAVUJV010000008.1, from coordinate 66,990 downwards.
ATCGGGCAAAGACCATGCTGCGCAGCGACGGGCAGATCGTGATCGCCTGGGATCGTCCGGACGCGAAGCCAGCGGTCGAGGGCCGCCTCGCATCGGAATCGGAAGAACCTCTCTCTCGCAACGTGCTCGACTTCTCCTCCTGGCTCGAACCCCACGCCGCCGCCTCCATCGAGGAGGCGAAGGAGCGGCTGCTGAAAAGCGGCGCGGCCTTTTCCATGACCGCGGTCGATCATAGGGCGCGCCGTCTCGAGATCGACGGGCGGCCGGTCTCCGGCGCGGCGATCATCCGCATCCGCGATGCTTCGGGCGACAGGCTGCGCCTCGCCGAATTGCAGGACCGGTTCGCCGAGACGAAGGACGCGCTCGCAACGCTCCGCCTCGCCCTTGAGGCCGCCGAAACGGCCGCCTGGCAGCGCGATTCCGACGGACGGCTCATCTGGTGCAACGCCCCCTACGCCCGCGCCGTGGAAGCGGCCGACGGGAGCGCGGCGGCCGACGCCGGCGCCGAGCTCTTCGACATCGGCCTGCGCCGCGAAGCCGCGAAGGCGCTGAGCGAAACGGGCGTCTGGAAGCGTCGCGCCGGCGCAGTCGCAAGCGGCGAGCGGCGAACCTATGACGCGGTGGAAGTCCGGGGGAGCCGCGGCTCGACGGGCGTCGCCGGCGACGTCACGGAGATCGCCGCGCTGCGGGCCGAGACGAAGCGCAACGAGGACAATTATTCGCGCATGATCGACCGGCTCGCGACCGCGGTCGCGGTGTTCGACAAGTCGAAGCGGCTCACGTTCTATAATGCCGCCTATCGTCAGATCTGGTCGCTGGAGCCCGCTTTTCTCGATCAGCGTCCGAGCGACGGCGAAATCCTCGACCGGCTGCGCGCCAGGCATCTCCTGCCCGAGCAGGCGGACTTCCGCGCCTGGAAGGCGCAACAGATGGCGGCCTATCAGGCGATCGAATTGAGCGAGACCGTCTGGCACCTGCCCGACGGCCGCGCGCTCCGCGTGGTGACAAGCCCCAACCCGCAGGGCGGCGTCACCTATCTCTATGACGACGCGACGCAGAATTTCGCGCTCGCCTCGCAGGTGAGTTCTCTCACGCATGTGCAGGGCGAGACGCTCGACGCGCTCAAGGAGGGCGTCGCGGTGTTCGGCGCGGATGGGCGCATGAAGCTCTTCAACCCGGTGTTCGCGGATATGTGGGGCTTCCCCGCCGAGACGCTGCGCGAACGCCCGCATATTCTGGAGATCGAGGCCGCCTGCCGCGCGCTTTGCGTCACTCCGGCGGAATGGGACAGGCTGCGCGACGCGGTGGTCGGCCTCTCCGAGCGCCGCGAGCCGCGTGCGACGCGACTCGTCCGCAGGGACGGTCTCACCTTCGATTGCGCCGCGCTGCCGCTTCCCGATGGCGCGACGCTGCTCACCTCGCTGGACGTCACGGCGAGCGCCAATGTCGAGCGCGCGCTCACCGAGCGCAACCAGGCGCTCATGGAAGCCGAGAAGCTGCGCAACGATTTCGTCAATCACGTCTCCTACGAATTGCGCACGCCCCTCACGACCATCATCGGCTACACGCAATTGCTCGCCGAGGGCGGCGGCGGGCCGCTCAACGCCAAGCAGCTCGAATATGCGGGCTTCATCACGAATTCCTCGCACGCGCTGCTCGCGATCATCGACGACATCCTCGATCTTGCCTCGATCGACGCGGGCGCGCTGGAGCTCAGGCTCGAACCGGTCGATGTCGCCGAGGCTATGAAGGCCGCCGCCGCCGGCGTGCAGGACCGGCTCGACGACGCGCATATCGAAATGCGCATTGTCCTGACCGACGGGGTCGGCGCGCTGCTGGCGGACGGGCGCCGCGTGCGCCAGGTGCTGTTCAACCTCCTGTCCAACGCGATCAATTATTCCGAGGCCGGCCAGACCGTCACGCTGGCCGCGATGCGGCGCGGTTCGGAGATCGTGTTCAAGGTGAGCGACCGCGGCCGCGGCATCCCGCCCGAAATGATCGACCGGGTCTTCGAGCGCTTCGAGACTTTCCCGAACGGCTCGCGTCACCGCGGCCCCGGCCTCGGCCTTTCCATCGTCAAGGCGCTTGTGGAACTGCACAAAGGTCGCGTGCTGATCGACACCGCGCCGGGAGAGGGCACCACGATCACCTGCATCTTCCCGGTCGATCCGACGGCGATCGCCGGCGCAGACGACGAACAGGACGAGGCTGCCCCGCCGAGGCGCGCGGCTGACAGGCGCGCATGACGGTTCAGGACGGAGGCGAGCCCAAGGTCTGGCGCCTCGAGGCGGAAGACGAAGCAGCCACAATGGCGCTGGCCGCCGCGCAGGCGGCGTGGCTCGAGCCGGGCGACTTCGTCGCGCTCACCGGCGATCTTGGCGCGGGCAAGACGGTCTTCGCGCGGGGGCTCCTTCGCGCGCTCGCCGAGGACCCCACGCTCGAGACGCCGAGCCCGACCTTCACGCTCATGCAGCTCTACGAGACGGCGAAAGGCCCTGTCGTTCACGCGGACTTCTACCGGCTGCGCAGCGCGGTCGAGCTCGCCAACATCGGCTGGGACGAGGCGGTCGAAGGCGCCATCGCCATCGTCGAGTGGGCGGAACGCTTTCCGGAACTCCTGCCGCCGGACCGGATCGAGGTCGCCATCCGCTTCGATGCGGCGCGCGGCGGCGATTTCCGCGTGCTGGAAATGCGCGGCTTCGGCGCGGCCGCCAGGCGCCTTGCGCGCGCGCTCGGCGTCGACGCCTTGCTCAAGCGCGCGGGCTGGAGCGAGGCCAAGCGGGAGTTTCTCGTCGGCGACGCCTCGGTCCGCGCCTATGAGCGGCTCACAAAGCCCGACGGCTCGACCGCGATCCTGATGATCGCGCCGCCGCGCCCGGACGGCCCGATCATCCGCTACGGCAAGCCTTATCCGGCGATCGCCAAACTGTCGTCCGACATTCGCGCCTTCCTCGCCATGGCGGATGGGCTCCGCGCGCTCGGCTATTCGGCGCCGCGCACCTACGCCTTCAGCATCGAGGACAGCCTGGCGCTCCTCGAGGATTTCGGAGACGAGACCATCGCCGAGGGCGGGATCCCGAACGCCTCCCGCTACACGGAAGCGACCGCGCTGATCGCCGATCTGCACGGCCGCGATCTTCCAGACAGCCTCCCGGTAGGCGAGGAGACCCATCGGCTGCCGGTCTATGACGCCGACGCGATGCTGATCGAGGTCGAGCTCATGATCGACTGGTTCGCGCCAGCCATCGCCCGCGTGGCGGTGCCGTCCGGCGCGCGCATGCAGTTCCTCGCGATCTGGCGCGAGATCCTCGCGCCCGTCCTTGCGCGACCCACGACCTGGACGCTGCGCGATTTCCACTCGCCCAACTTGCACTGGCTCGCAAACCGCGAGGGGCTCTCGCGCATCGGCCTCATCGATTTCCAGGACGCCGTTCTCGGGCCGCCGGCCTATGACCTCGCCTCCCTCCTGCAGGACGCGCGCGTCGACGTGCCGAACGATCTCGAAATGCGGCTTGCGGCGCTCTATGTCCGCAGACGCGCCGCCGCCAGCCCGGCCTTCGACGCGGAAGCCTTCGCGGCGTCCTACGCGACGATGGGCGCGCAGCGCGCCACCAAGATTCTCGGCCTCTTCGCCAGGCTCGACAAGCGCGACGGCAAGCCACAATATCTGCGGCATCTGCCGCGCATCCGGCGCTATCTGGCGAAGAACCTCGCGCATCCTTCGCTTGAGCCGCTCGCGCGGTGGCATCAGACCCACCTGCCCGCGGCGCTCGCCGCGCCGGAGCCGTCCGACAATCCATGACCGAGTCCGACAGTCGATCGAAGGGGGCGTCGCCCGTCCCGAGGACGGCGATGGTCTTTGCGGCGGGCCTGGGCACGCGGATGCGGCCGATCACGGAAACGCTGCCGAAGCCGCTTGTCAGAGTGGCCGGCCGCGCGCTGATCGACCATTCTCTCGACCGTCTGGCGGACAATGGCGTGGAGAAGGCCATCGTCAACGTCCACTGGCTCGCAGACCAGATCGAGGCGCATCTCGCCACCCGGCTCCGGCCGAAGGTCATCATCTCCGACGAGCGGGACGAGCTGCTCGATCAGGGGGGCGGAATCCGCCGGGTCCTGCCCGAGATTGGCGACGCTCCGTTCCTCATCTGCAACACGGACGCTTTCTGGATCGAGGGGCCGCGCTCGAATCTCAGGCGCCTCGGCGAAGCCTTCGATCCGCGCGAAATGGACATCCTGCTGCTGGTGGCTGCGGGCGCCACCTCCGTCGGGGTCGACTGGCCGGGCGATTTCACAATGACCCATGACGGCCGGCTTGTGGTTCGGGAGCCGCGCCATGTCGCGCCTTTTGTCTATACGGGCGTGGGAATTATGAAGCCGGAGCTTTTCGCGGAAGAGAGCCGCGACGTCTTCCGCCTCGCCCCCTATTTTCACGCAGCGGCCGAGAAGGGCCGCCTCTTCGGCCTGCGCCTCGACGGCCTCTGGATCCATGTCGGCAGGCCCGAAACCATCGCGGAGGCCGAGCGGGCGATCGAGCGCTCGATCCTCTAGCTTCCCGCCTCCAGCTTCCCGCCCGAGGCATTTTCCAAAGCTGAAAAATCGGCCTATGTCCTTGCCCAATTCAGTCGGATTTCGGATTTCTGGAGACCCTTTCGCATGAAGATGCCGAACGAGATCGGCCCTATCCATTTTGTCGGCATCGGCGGGATCGGCATGTCGGGCATCGCCGAGGTGCTTCTGAACCTCGGCCATAAGGTGCAGGGCTCGGATGCAAGCGACAATGCGAATGTGAAGCGCCTGCGCGACGACGGCGCGACTGTCCATATCGGCCATGACGCCGCCAATCTCGGTTCGGCCGCCGTCGTCGTCGTCTCGACCGCGATCCGGCGCGACAATCCCGAGCTCGTGGCGGCGCGCGCGCGGCGCATCCCGGTGGTCCGCCGCGCCGAAATGCTGGCCGAGCTCATGCGGCTCAAGCGTTGCGTGGCCGTCGCCGGCACGCACGGCAAGACGACGACGACCTCGCTCGTCGCCACGCTCCTCGACGCGGCCGGTCTCGACCCGACGGTCATCAACGGCGGCATCATCAACGCCTATGGCACGAACGCGCGGCTCGGCGCAGGCGACTGGATGGTGGTGGAGGCGGACGAGAGCGACGGCACGTTCCTCAAGCTCCCGGCCGACATCGCGATCGTCACCAATATCGACCCCGAGCATCTCGATCATTTCAAGACCTTCGACGCGATCAAGGAGGCCTTCCTCTCCCTCGTCGGCAACCTGCCGTTCTATGGCTTCGCGGTCATGTGCCTCGATCATCCGACGGTGCAGGAACTCGTCGGCCGCATCGAGGATCGCCGCGTCCTCACCTATGGAGAGAACCCGCAGGCCGACATCCGCCTCCTGGACGTGGATCCGACCGGCGGAATCACCCGCTTTTCCGTGCTGATCCGCGACCGCGTCACCGGGCGCGCCACCTATATCGACAATCTCGCGCTGCCGATGCCCGGCCGGCACAATGCGCTGAACGCGACCGCGGCCATCGCCGTGGCCCATGAACTCGGCGCCTCCGTCGACGTCATCCGCAACGCCATCGCGACGTTCGGCGGCGTCAAGCGGCGCTTCACCCGGACAGGCGAATGGAACGGCGTCGCGATCTTCGACGACTACGGGCACCACCCGGTCGAGATCGCGGCGGTGCTCAAGGCCGCGCGCGCAGCGACGACCGGCAAGGTGATCGCGGTCGTGCAGCCGCATCGCTACACGCGCCTCGCCTCGCTGTTCGACGCTTTTGCGACCTGCTTCAACGATGCGGACAGCGTGATCGTCGCCGACGTCTATCCGGCCGGGGAAGCGCCGATCGAAGGCGTCGACAAGACGGCTCTCGTAACCGCCATCGCGGCGCACGGCCACCGGCACGCGGTGGCGCTGGAGTCGCCCGAGAAGCTCGCGCCAATGATCCGCGAGCTTGCCGCGCCGGGCGACTATGTGCTCTGCCTCGGGGCAGGCTCCATCACGCAATGGGCCTATGCGCTGCCGACGGAACTCGCCGCGCTCGACGCCCCGCAGCCCGCATGAGTTTTCCGGACATCCTCGGCGACCTCAAGGCTCGCGCGCCGGCTTTGCGCGGCCGTCTCGCCGCCAACGCCCCGCTTGCCGACATGACATGGTTCCGGGCCGGCGGCCCGGCGCAGGTCCTGTTTTCGCCCGCCGACGCCGACGACCTCGCCTGTTTCCTCGCTGCGCTCCCGCAATCCATTCCGGTTCTGACCATGGGCCTCGGCTCGAATCTCATCGTGCGCGACGGCGGCGTCGAGGGGGTCGTCATTCGTCTCGGCGGCCGGGCTTTCAACGCCATCGAGATCCTCGACGGCTTCCGCGTAGGCGCGGGCGCCGCAGCGCCTGACGCCTTCGTGGCCAAGGCGGCCGCGACGGCGGGTGTCGACGGCCTCGCCTTTTTCCGCGGCGTTCCGGGTTCGATCGGCGGCGCCTTGCGCATGAACGCGGGCGCGCATGGGGGCGAGACGAAGGACGTGCTGATCGAGGCCGAAGGCGTCGATCGCATGGGGCGCAAGCGCGTCTTCACGAATGCGGAGATGGGCTTTTCCTATCGCCACAGCGCCGCCCCCGAGGATGTCATCTTCACCCGCGCGCTGTTTCAGGGGCGGGAAGGCGACCCGGAAGCGATCGCCGCCGAAATGGATCGCATCACTCAGGCGCGCGAGGCCTCTCAGCCGATCCGGGAGAAAACGGGCGGTTCGACCTTCAAGAACCCGCCCGGCGCGAAGGCCTGGGAGCTGATCGACAGGGCCGGCTGCCGAGGCATGGTCATGGGCGACGCGCAGGTTTCGCCGATGCACTGCAACTTCCTCATCAATCGCGGCAAGGCGACGGCCGCGGACATCGAAGGGCTTGGCGAAGAGGTCCGCCGGCGCGTGCGCGAATTGTCGGGCGTCTCGCTCGAATGGGAGATCAAGCGGGTCGGCGTCCGGGCGCCGGGAGCATGATTCGGCGCGTTGCGGACTCCGCGTTGCGGCGGTTTTCCGGGCGCCGTTCGCCGCGGTTAACGGCTCGTTAATCCCCCCTGCTTAAGCCTACTTTAACTCTGCTGTTTCGCAGGGTTAGCGGGGATTAACCATCCAGATGAAGCATGTCGCGGTCCTCATGGGCGGCTGGTCGGCGGAACGTCCCGTCTCGCTCAATTCGGGCCGGGGCTGCGCGGATGCGCTCGAGTCGCTGGGCTACCGCGTCACACGTATCGACGTGGATCGCTCTATTGCCGAGACTCTGACAAAGCTTCGGCCTGACGTAGCGTTCAACGCGCTTCACGGACGCGCTGGCGAAGATGGCGCGATCCAGGGCGTCCTCGAAATCCTGCGCATTCCCTATACGCATTCGGGCGTCCTCGCTTCCGCTCTGGCCATGCAGAAGGACCTCGCCAAGACCGTGCTCGCGGCGGCGGGAATCCCCGTCGCGCAGGGCGTCACGGTCAGCCGCCACGACGCCGCGCGCCGCCATGTGATGCCGCCGCCCTACGTGCTCAAGCCTGTGAGCGAGGGGTCATCCTTCGGCGTCGTGATCGTGAAGGAGGACCGCGCCCATCCGCCGCAGGAGGTGGGCCGCGAGGACTGGCCTTACGGCGACATGCTGCTGGCGGAGGCATTCGTAGCCGGCCAGGAACTCACCTGCGCCGTCATGGGCGACAGGGTGTTCGACATCATCGAGATACAGCCGGTTTCCGAAGCGTTCTACGGATATGACGCAAAATACGCCAAGGGCGGGTCCCGTCATATTCTTCCCGCAAATCTTAAACCGAATATTTACCATAAGGTCCAAGACTTGACCCTCAGAGCCCATCGGGCGCTCGGGTGCCGCGGCGTCAGCCGCGCCGACTTCCGATACGACGAGACGAAAGGCGAAGAGGGCGAGCTTGTGTGCCTCGAAGTCAACACCCAGCCTGGCATGACGGAGACGTCGCTCGTGCCGGATATGGCCGCCTACGCGGGCCTTTCCTTCGCCGAACTCGTCGCCTGGATGGTGGAGGACGCATCGTGCGATCGTTGAGCGAGACGCTCGGCTGGGGCCGCTCCGCGAACCCGGCGCTCGCCGGATTTCCGGCCGATCCTGCGCGCCCCAAAGTGCTCCTGCGCGGCGAACGCGGAGCCGGCCGTTCCTTCCGGTGGCGCCTCCCGCTTCACCGGCCGCCGCCGATCGCAATCGAAATCGCGCTCACGCTCGGAATCCTTGCCGCAGCCGCGGGCGTCGGCGCCGTGCGCGGCGGCCAGTATCAGGCCTTCGTCGAACGTCACGGCGCGCTCTCGGATATCGTCGCCCGCCATCTCGGCTTCGGCGTCGACATCGTGACGATATCGGGCGTCACGCATCTGGACGAGCCGCGAATCCTTTCGCTCGCGGGAATCACGACGAAGAATTCCCTGCCCTTCTTCGATGTCGAGACCGCACGCGCGCATCTCGAGGCCGATCCGCTGGTGAAGCAGGCGAGCGTCCGCAAGCTCTATCCGAACCAGATCGTCATCGACATCATCGAGCGCACGCCCTACGCGGTCTGGCAGAAGGACGGGGAATTGCGTGCCATCGGCGTCGACGGAGGCGTGATCGATGATGTCCGCGACGGACGCTACAACAGCCTGCCCTTCGTGGTCGGCGAGGGCTCGAACCTGAGGGTGAAGGAATTCACCGGGCTTCTCGCCTCGCTCGAAGAGCTTCGCCCCAAGGTCGAGGCTGGCGTTCTGGTCGACGAGCGCCGCTGGAATCTGAAGCTGAAGTCCGGGATCGACGTCAAGTTGCCGGAGAGAAATCCGCAGGCCGCGATCGCGACGCTTCTCAAGCTGGAGAGGCAGTCCCGCATTCTCGAGCGCGACATCCTCGCAATCGACCTGCGGACGCCCGACCGGACCTTCGTCCGGCTGTCGCAGGAGGCGGCGGACGCCTGGGCCGCGGCTCACGCCCCCAAGAAGGCGCCGATCCCATGACCTTCCGTTCGCTTGCGCCGCGCATGCGGCAGATCCCCGCGCGCAAGAGCGCGATCCTCTCGGTGCTCGATGTCGGCGCGTCGAAGGTCGTGTGCCTGATCGCCCGGCTGACCCCGATGGAGCCGTCCGATTCGCTGCGCGGGCGCACGCATCGCTGCAAGGTGCTGGGCATCGGCCATCAGCGGTCCAACGGCGTGAAAGGCGGCGCGATCGTCGATCTGCAGGCCGCCGAGCATGCCGTCAGACTCGCAATCGACGCGGCCGAGCGCATGTCGGGCGTCGAGGTCGGCAGCGTCATCGTCAACATGTCCGGCGGACTGCTCGCTTCGCAGCGGTTCAGCGCAAAGGTGGCGCTCCGCGGCAAGACCGTGTCGGAGCATGACATCCATCGTGTGCTGGAAGCGGCCGCGCACGCCCACGCGCGACCCGCGCGCACCGTGCTTCATGCGCTCCCGACCTCCTTCTCGCTCGACGCGACGCCGGAGGTGCGCGATCCGAAAGGCATGATCGGCGAGGAACTGGGCGCCGACCTCCATGTGGCCTCCTGCGATTCGGCCGCCGCCCGCAACCTCATGCTCGTGATCGAGCGCTGCCATCTTGGGGTCGAGGCGGTGGTCGCCACCCCTTACGCGGCCGGTCTTTCGACGCTGGTCGACGACGAAGCGGAGCTCGGCGCCGCGATCATCGATTTCGGCGGCGGATCGACGACCGTCGGCGTCTTCTCGGGAGCGCGGCTTGTTCATGTCGATGCCGTGGCGGTCGGCGGCATCCACGTCACCCGCGACATCGCGCGCGGCCTCAACATATCGATGACGGACGCCGAACGCCTCAAGACGCTCTACGGCGCCTGCATGGCTTCGCCGTCGGACGATCGCGAATTGATCTCCGTCCATCGCCTCGGCGACGACATGGATCATCCGAGTCATCTGCCGAAGTCGGAACTCCTGCGAATCATCCGGCCGCGCGTCGAGGAAATTCTCGAACTCGTGCGCGACCGGCTCAGAAATTCTGGCTTCGCCACGCAGGCCGGACGCCGGCTCGTGATGACCGGCGGCGCCTGCCAGCTCACCGGCCTCCCGGAACTCGCCCGCACGATCATCTCGGGACAGGTCAGGATGGGACGGCCGCTTGGCATCGAGGGCCTGCCCGAAGCCGGCAAGAGTCCCGCGTTCGCCGCCTCGGTCGGCCTCATGGTCTATCCGCAGGTCGCCGGTCTCGAATTTTTCGAACCCTCCCGCCAAACGTCGCGCGCAGCGGGACAGGAGGGCGGTTATGTCACGCGCGTCGGGCGATGGCTGAAAGAGAGTTTCTGAACTTTGAGCGCTTTGGCCTCCTCGCTGGCGGAGGAAGCCGGAAACAAAACGGGTCAACGTAAAATCAACTGGCGTCGCCGGGCGCCCAACGCGATGAGGCAGTCATGTCGATCAATCTGAAGGCTCCCGAACTCAGGGAATTGAAGCCCCGCATTATGGTCTGCGGGGTCGGCGGCGCGGGCGGCAACGCGGTCAACAACATGATCGTGTCGGGCCTTTCGGGCGTCGATTTCATCGTCGCCAATACGGACGCGCAGGCGCTCACGTCCTCGCGCGCCGAGCGCGTCATCCAGATGGGCCTTCAGGTGACGGAGGGTCTCGGCGCCGGGTCGAAGCCCGAGATCGGCAAGGCCGCGGCGGAAGAGGCGATCGAGGAGATCCGCGACCACCTCGCCGGCGCGCATATGGTGTTCGTGACCGCCGGCATGGGCGGCGGCACCGGCACGGGCGCGGCGCCCGTCATCGCGCGGGCCGCGCGCGAGATGGGCATCCTCACCGTCGGCGTCGTCACGAAGCCCTTCCACTTCGAGGGCGGCCGCCGCATGAAGGTGGCGGAAATGGGCATCGCCGACCTCCACAAGGCGGTCGATACGCTCATCATCATCCCGAACCAGAACCTGTTCCGCGTCGCCAACGAGAAGACGACGTTCGCGGACGCCTTCGCCATGGCCGACCAGGTGCTCTATTCGGGCGTCGCCTGCATCACCGACCTCATGGTGAAGGAGGGGCTCATCAACCTCGACTTCGCCGACGTCCGCTCGATCATGAGCGAGATGGGCAAGGCGATGATGGGCACCGGCGAGGCGACGGGCGAGCGTCGCGCGGTGCTGGCGGCGGAAGCGGCGATCGCCAACCCGCTGCTCGACGAGACCTCCATGAGGGGCGCGCGCGGCCTGCTCATCTCCATCACCGGCGGCAACGACCTCACGCTCTACGAAGTGGACGAGGCCGCAAGCCGCATCCGCCAGGAAGTCGACGAGGAGGCGAACATCATCCTCGGCGCGACCTTCGAACCCTCGCTCGACGGCGTTGTGCGGGTCTCGGTCGTGGCGACCGGCATCGACCAGGCGATTCTTTCGCAGGCCGAGACCGCGACGGCGCAGCCGCGCAACGAGCCTGCGCCCAGGCCCCGGCCGGCCCCGGTTCGCCAGGCGGCCGCGGCGTCGAACGTCATCGAAATGCAGCAGCCCGCCATGCCCTACGGCAACGACGTGGAGATCCAGCCGCTCGCGCCGCCGGCCGCGTTCCCGGAGCCGATCGAGGCGTATGCCGATCCTCAGGATGAAGATCCCCACTTCATTCCGCCTGCGCCGGAGCAGGTGGTTCGCGCGGCGCGCATGCCGCAGATCGAGGATCTTCCGCAGGTCGCCCAGAGGCAGCTCAACGCGATACGCGAGGCCCAGGGCGCCCCAGCGGCTGCGCCGGAGACGCGCCGCAAGTCCCTCCTTGAAAAGCTCGCAGCCTTCGGCATCACGCGGCATGAGGACGAACCGGCGGGTCAGAGGCCTGCGGCGGCGGCCCCTCCGCCCCCGTCGCCCTTGCCGGCCCCACGCCTGCATCAGGCGCTGTCGAGCCAACCGGAACTCGCCCGTCCTCATCCGCGCGCCCAGCAGGTGCGCTCGGCCGCCGCCGGATCGCTTGATCCCCATGGTCGGCCGACCCCGCGTCTCCCGGTGACCGAGGACGACCAGTTGGACATCCCGGCGTTTTTACGGCGCCAACCGAACTGATTCGCGGCGCCGCCTTTCGGTCCGGCTGCGGGGCGCTCGCAGCCGGACATCTTTTTGCCTCATATCCTATCGTGGTTTAACCATGTAACGATCTGAATTTATTGAGTTAACCCGAATCGTTTGGATTGTAACTTTTGTTCATCAAAGGTGATTTGGTTTGTGACCAGGCCGCCTCTAGTTTCGCGCCGCTCCTCGGGCTCACCGGAGGCTGGCCGCGAGAATCGGACGCTTCCGTGCAGGTTTGAAGGAGAGGGTTGCGTCGTTCGGGCGTTTAGCGCCGGGCTCTGTCCGGAGAGACTGGAAGATGAAGGCAGGCTGTCAGACTACGCTCCGTAAGCGCGTTACGATCGCCGGCGCGGGCGTGCATTCCGCAGCGCCATCGCAGATCACCCTTCATCCCGCGGACGTCGATTCCGGAGTTGTTTTTCTCCGCACGGGCCTTCCCGGCGGCCGTGAGGCGCTGCTTGAAGGCCAATCGCTCCAACGTGACGCAGACCGCGCTCTGCACCGTGATCGGCGATGGGTCCGACGTCAGCGTCGCGACGATCGAGCATCTGCTCGCCGCCGTTTCCGGATTGCAGCTCGACAATCTCCTCATCGAGATCGACGGGCCCGAGACCCCCATCATGGACGGATCGGCCGCCGCCTTCGTCGAGGCGATCGATCAGGCCGGGATCGTGCAGCAATCCCGTCCGCGCCGCTATCTCAAGGTTCTCGAGCCGGTGCGCGTCGAGCGCGACGGCGGCTGGGCGGAGTTTCTTCCGGCCGAGCGCGGCTTCAGCCTCGACATCGAAATCGATTTCGCCTCTCCGGCCATCGGGCGGCAGCGGCGCTTCTTCCAGGTCGACCCCGCGACCTTCCGCAGGGATATCGCCCGCGCCCGCACCTTCGGTTTCGTCAGCGACGTGCAGAAGTTGTGGCAGACCGGATTTGCGCTCGGCTCGTCGCTCGAGAACTCGGTCGCCATCGACTCGGACCGTGTTCTGAACCCGGAGGGGCTTCGCTATCCGGACGAATTCGTGCGTCATAAAGCGCTCGACGCGGTGGGGGACCTGTCTCTGTCCGGCGCGCCGATCCTCGGCGCCTACCGGGCCTATCGTCCGGGCCATCGGCTGAACGCGCTCGCCCTTGAGGCGCTGTTCGCGCGCCGGTCCGCCTATGCTTTTGTCGAGGCGCCGCAGGCGAAGGTCCCGGCCATGAGCCGCCGCGCAGGGGCGCATGTTCCCGTCGCGGCCGCAGCTTTCCCTCCGGCCGACTGATTTCGCACGTTTTCTTTGGGATCTCGCGCCGGCCCAGTGCCGCCACAATTGCAGGCGAGTCCTCCCTCCGGGCGACGCGATGGCGTTCCGCATCGGACTGGGGTAAGGAGCGCCCACAAGCCCCGATTTCATAACACGGCGAGTTTTCGAGACATGGTCAAAGTCGATTTCGGCGAGACTTGGCGTGAAGCCGAGCCCGGACCGGCCTCGCGACGTTTCGCTTTCGCGGCCGCGATCGCGGCGACGCTTGGGCTTTCCGCCTGTTCGATGATCGATCAGTTCAATCCGTTCGGGACGGAAAAGTACAAGACCGAGGTCGTTCCGGATGTCCCGGCCAGCAAGACCTATAACGAGGGCCTGCAGAAGCTCGCCAACAATTCGCCCGGAGAGGCGGCCAAGAAATTCACGGAACTTGGGAAGCAATATCCGGAATCCGATTGGGCGCGCAAAGCCTTGCTGATGCAAACCTACGCCCAATACCAGGCGGGGAATTTCGGCGACGCCGTCCAGTCGGCGGAGACCTATCTCAAGAAATATCCGAATTCGCCGGATTCGGACTATGTGCTCTACCTGCAGGGAAACGGCTATTATTCGCAGATCCCGGATATCTCCCGCGATCAGGATGCGGCGTCGCGCGCGCTCGCAAATTTCGACGAGCTTGTGAAGAAGTATCCGAAGTCCGAATATGTCGAGGATGCGAAATACAAGATCGATGTGACCCGGGATCAGCTGGCCGGCAAGGAGATGTCGATCGGCCGCTTCTACCTGAACCGCCACAATTACACGGCCGCGATCAACCGCTTCCGCAACGTGCTGCAATATTACCAGACGACCCGCCACGCTCCGGAAGCGCTCTATCGTCTCGTCGAGGCCTATATGGGCCTCGGCATCACGGGCGAAGCCCAGACGGCGGCCGCGGTGCTCGGCCACAATTTCCCGGACAGCGAGTGGTACAAGAACGCGTACAGGCTGTTGCAGAGCAAGGGGCTGTCGCCGCAGGAAAACTCGGGTTCCTGGATCTCCAAGATCTACCACACGGTCGTCCCTTCCTGATCGGACTTCCTCCATGCTCGCGCGTCTCTCCATCCGCGACGTGGTTCTGATCGACCAGCTGGACCTGGAATTCTCGCCAGGTCTCACGGTCCTCACGGGAGAGACGGGCGCCGGCAAATCCATTCTCCTCGACGCGCTGGCGCTGGCGCTCGGGGCGCGCGGCGACGGCGGCCTCGTGCGGCATGGTCAGCCGCAGGGACAGGTCACCGCCGTCTTCGAATTGCCGAAGGGGCACGCCGCCCACGCGCTGCTCGAAGGCCAGGACATCGAGATCGGCGACGAGCTGATCCTCCGCCGCGTCCAGCTCGCCGACGGCCGCACCCGCGCCTATGTCAACGACCAGAGCGTGAGCGCCCAGGCGCTGCGGGCGCTCGCGTCGAGCCTGGTCGAGATCCACGGACAGCACGACGAGCGCGCGCTGACCGACCCGGCGACCCATCGCGCGCTGGTCGACGCCTACGGCGGCTACGAGGCGCTCGTCGCCGCGACGCGGGAAGCCTTCGCAGCTTTGCGCGAGACCGAGGCCGAGCTGGAAGCCGAGCGGGCGCGCGTATCGACCGCCGAGGCCGAGGCCGATTTCGCCCGGCACGCGCATGAGGAGCTTTCCAGGCTCGATGTGCAGCCCGGCGAGGAAGAGACGCTCGCCGCGCGCCGTCAGACCATGATGCAGAGCGAGAAAGTGTTCGCAGACGTCCGCGAGGCCCGCGATCACTTGTCAGGGGATGCGGCCGTCATGCCGGTCCTGCTCTCCGTGTCCCGGCGTCTCCAGCGCCGGATGCCTCAGGCGCCCGAGATCATCGAGCCGAGCGTCAAGGCGCTCGACGAGGCGATCGAAGCGCTCGAAAACGCGACCCGCGCCGTGGAAGAGGCGATCGAGGCCTGCGCCATCGATCCGGGCGAGCTGGAGCGCTGCGAGGAGCGCCTTTTCGCGCTGCGCGCCATGAGCCGCAAATATGCGACGCCGATCGACGCGCTGCCGGCGCTCGCCCAGAAATACGCGGAGGATCTCGCGGCGCTCGACGCGGGCCGCGATGAGGTCGCGCGGCTGGAGACGAAGCTTGCAAAGGCGAGGGCCGCCTATGCGAAGGCCGCGGGCGCGCTCAGCGACGCCCGCGCGCGCAGCATCGGCGAACTGGAGAAGGCAGTCGCTTCGGAGCTTCCGCCCCTGAAACTGGAGCGGGCCGAGTTCAAGGTCGATCTCAAGCGCGACGAGACGGCCGTCTCGGCGAATGGCTATGACCGGGCGGAGTTCTTCGTCCGAACCAACCCCGGCTCCCGGCTTGGGCCGCTCATGAAGGTGGCCTCGGGCGGCGAGCTCGCCCGCTTCCTGCTTGCGATCAAAGTGCGGCTGGCGGAGCGAGGCACGGCCCCGACTCTCGTTTTCGACGAGATCGACACCGGCGTCGGCGGCGCCGTGGCCGACGCCATGGGGCAGCGTCTGGGGCGTCTCGCCGCGCGCGCGCAGGTGCTCACCGTCACCCATGCTCCCCAGGTCGCGGCCCGGGCCCAGAACCACTATCGGATCGCCAAGAGCGCGGTCGGCAAGGGCGAGCGCGTCGCAACCTCCGTCGCTCGCCTTAGCGCCGAGGAGCGTCGCGAGGAGATCGCGCGGATGCTGGCGGGCGCGGAGATCACTCACGAGGCGCGCGCGGCGGCGTTGAGCCTCATCCAAAGGGCGGAATGACGCAAGCGGCGTCTCCGCGCCGCTTTGGTCTTGCCCCGGCTGCCGTATTGGCCCTATCAAGCCCGCTCTTGGCAGGGAATTTGCGATTGTCGGAATCAAGGGATTCGACGAACCCGGGAGGTATCGGGAAGAAGCCGGACAGCGGCCGGCGGGCTCGGCTCGCCGCCTCGCTGAGGGAGAATTTGAAACGCCGCAAGACCCAACAGCGCGAGCGCTCGGCGTCGGACGGCCCGGACACGCCGGAGGTCGAGAAGCGCCGCGACGGACGGGCGAGGGCGCCGGAACCGGATTGAGCCCCGAAAGGCGGCTCGGAAAGGACATTGGGAATGGATCGCATCCATATTCGCGGCGGGGCCAGGCTCAATGGCGTCATTCCGATCTCCGGCGCGAAGAACGCCGCGCTGCCGCTGATGATCGCGTCGCTCCTCACAGACCAGACGCTGACCCTCGAGAACCTGCCCCGGCTCGCCGACGTGAGCCAGCTCGCCCGCATCCTCGGCAATCATGGCGTCGATTATTCGATCGACGGCAAGCGGGTGGGCGAAGAGGCCGCCTCGGGCCAGACGGCGCATTTGCGCGCCCGGACGATTGTGGACACGACGGCGCCGTACGAACTCGTCTCGCGGATGCGCGCGAGCTTCTGGGTGATCGCGCCGCTGCTGGCGCGGATGGGGGAAGCGCGGGTTTCGCTGCCCGGAGGCTGCGCGATCGGGACAAGGCCGGTCGATCTTCTGCTCATGGCCCTCGAAAAGCTCGGCGCGAAAATCGAGATCGACGCCGGCTACGCGGTCGCCAAGGCGCCCAAGGGCCTTCAGGGGGCCGAGATCACGTTCCCGAAAGTGACGGTCGGCGGCACGCATGTGGCGATGATGGCCGCCTCCACGGCGCATGGGTCGACGCTGATCGCCAACGCCGCGCGCGAGCCGGAAGTCGTGGACCTCGCCGACTGCCTCAACAAGATGGGCGCGCATATCCGCGGCGCAGGCACGCCGACCCTTGAGATCCAGGGCGTGGCGCGGCTCAACGGAGCGAACCATCGCGTCCTGCCGGACAGGATCGAAGCCGGCACCTATGCGACCGCGGTCGCCATGACGGGCGGGGACATCCTGCTCGACGGCGTCAACGAGACGCTGTTCCAGTCGCATCTCGAAAAGCTCGAGGAAGCCGGCGCGACGGTCACGACGGACAATCGCGGCGTGCGGGTCAGGCGCAACGGCGCCGGCATCGCCGCGGTCGACATCGAGACCGCGCCCTATCCCGGCTTCCCGACCGACCTGCAGGCGCAGTTCATGGCGCTGATGACGAAGGCCAAGGGGACGTCCCGCATCCGCGAGACGATCTTCGAGAACCGCTTCATGCATGTGCAGGAACTGGCGCGGCTCGGCGCCCACATTCAACTCGAAGGAGACACGGCCGTCGTCGAAGGCGTCGACCGGCTGCGCGGGGCTCCGGTGATGGCGACGGACCTTCGCGCGTCCGTCTCGCTCGTCATCGCCGCCCTGGCGGCGGAAGGCGAGACGGTGGTCAATCGCGTCTACCATCTCGACCGCGGCTTCGAGCGGCTCGAGGAGAAGCTCGGCGCCTGCGGCGCCGACATCGAGCGGATCGTGGGCTGAAACCGCATGACGTCCCTTCCCCACAAGCTGAAGCTGCTCGCACTCGACCGCGAAGGGCTGGGCGTCGTATCCGCTCATATCCAGAACACATGCGTCAAGTTTTCCGACATGACCTGGATGCCAAAGCAGCGCCGCTTCGTCGTCGCGGGCATGCGCTATGACTGGGTCGGCGCCAAAACCGGGCCGGCCGAGCGGGTCGCGAGCGTGTTGCGCTTCGATCGGGTGCTGAAGGTCTCCCATCTTGGGCTTGGCGACAGGAAGAACGACGCCATCCTTAATCTTCTGGCGGTGACCTACCAGAAGACGGACCCGCCCGCCGGCATCATCCTGCTCGCCTTCGCCGACGGCTCGCTGGTGCGGCTGGAGGTCGAATGCGTCGAGGCCGAGCTTCGCGATATGGACCTGAGACAGCCTGCGGAGGCTTGTCCCGGCCACGCCCTGTCAGACGCTTCCTCGATCTGACCGGCCTGGAGAACAGCAATGGCGATCGAGCTCGACATGAGCGCCCCGGATTTCGAGCAGCGCTTCACCGCGCTGCTCGGGGCCAAGCGCGAGTCGGGGGCCGACGTGGACGCCGCCGTCGCGACGATCATCGAAGACGTCCGCCTGCGCGGCGACGCGGCGCTGATCGATTATACGCAGCGCTACGACCGGAGCGATCTCTCAAAGACGGGCCTGACGATCCGAGCCGGCGAGATTGAGGCGGCTGTCTCCTCCTGCGAGCCGGAGGCCGTGCGGGCGCTCGAATTCGCCCATGCGCGGGTCCTCGCCTATCACGAGCGCCAGAAGCCCACCGATCTGCGCTTCCGGGATGCGCTCGGCGTCGAGCTTGGCTGGCGATGGCGTCCGATCGACGCGGTCGGCCTTTACGTGCCGGGCGGCGCCGCGAGCTATCCATCCTCCGTCATCATGAATGCGGTGCCGGCAAAGGTCGCGGGCTGCCAACGGCTCGCGATGGTCGTTCCGACGCCGGACGGGATCGTCAACCCGCTGGTGCTCGCCGCAGCCCGCATCGCAGGGGTCCACGAAATCTATCGGGTGGGCGGCGCGCAGGCGATCGCCGCGCTCGCCTACGGCACCGAGACCATTGCGCCTGTGGCCAAGATCGTCGGCCCCGGCAACGCCTATGTGGCCGCCGCGAAGCGCCGGGTGTTCGGAAGGGTCGGCATCGACATGATCGCCGGCCCGTCCGAGGTGGTCGTGCTTGCCGATTCGAGCGCCGATCCCCGCTTCGTCGCCGCCGACCTTCTGGCGCAGGCGGAGCACGACGAGGCGGCGCAGTCGATTCTCATCACCGACGATCCGGCGCTCGCCCGCGCCGTCGCGGGCGAGGTGGAGGTCCAGCTCGCGCTTCTGCAACGGTCGAAGATCGCGGCCGCGAGCTGGCGGAACTTCGGGGCGATCATTCTGTGCCCGAGCCTCGGCGCGGCGACGCCCCTCGTGGATCGCCTCGCGCCCGAGCATCTCGAGATCATGGCGGACGACGCGGAGGCGCTCTCCGAGCGAATCCTCAACGCCGGCGCAATCTTCCTCGGGCCCCTGACGCCTGAGGCGATCGGCGACTATGTGGGCGGCTCGAATCATGTTCTGCCCACGGCCCGATCCGCCCGCTTTTCGTCCGGTCTCGGCGTTCTCGACTTCATGAAGCGCACGTCGCTGCTCAAATGTGACGCCCGTTCCCTCGCCGCCCTCGGTCCCGCGGCTGTCACGCTCGGCCAGGCCGAGCAGCTGACCGCCCACGCGCGATCCGTCTCGATCCGGCTTGAGGCGGAGGCCGATCGATGAGGCCCAGGTGAACGCCAAAGCGGAGGAAAGCCGGGACCGGCTCGCGGGCGTGCTCCTCGACGAGGACACGATTCCGCGTGGGGCCAGCGATGTCGATCACGAGCGCGCGGTCGCGATCTTCGACCTGATCGAGGAGAATTCCTTCGGCGTTCCGGGACGGGACGACGGACCCTATTCGCTCACGATCTCGCAGGAAGAATCGAAGCTCACCTTCGACGTGCGAACGAGCGACGGCGAGCAGGCCGTCGCCATCGTCGTGTCGATGACGCCGTTCCGGCCCCTGCTGAAGGACTATTTTCTGGTCTGCGAAACCTATTATTCCGCCATCCGCACCGCGAGCCCGCGTCAGATCGAGGCGATCGACCGGGAGCGCACCAAGCTCCACAACGAGGGCGCGGATCTGATGGCCCAGCGCCTGTCGGAGAAGCTGAACATCGACCAGGCGACGGCGCGCCGGCTCTTCACGCTGGTCTCCACGCTTCGCTGGCAGGTATGATTCCGCCGGAGTCCAGGCGCGATTTCATCCTCGCCAACACCCGCCTGCTTCAGCCGCCGCTTGTTCCCGAATTGCGCCTGTGGCTCGCCGACGAGGCCGTGCCGATCTGGCGGAAAACCGAGGAGGAGCTCGGCGAATTGGGTCTGCCGCCGCCTTTCTGGGCCTTCGCCTGGGCAGGCGGACAGGCGCTCGCCCGCTACATCCTCGACAATCCCGCGCTCGTCCGCGGGCTCAGGGTTCTGGACTTCGCGTCCGGATCGGGGATCGTGGCGATCGCCGCGGCGAAGGCCGGCGCCGCGAGGGTCGACGCTTCGGACATCGACGCCTTCGCCGCCGCGAGCATCGCGGCCAATGCCGAGGCGAACGAGGTCCGCCTCGCCGCGCGCGCGGAGGATCTCGTCGGCGCGGACGAAGGCTGGGACGTGGTGCTGGCGGGCGACGTCTCCTACGAACGGGACATGGCGGAAGCCGTCACCGGCTGGCTGGCGTCGCTCGCCGCGCGCGGCGCGCTCGTGCTGATCGGCGATCCGCGCCGGACCTATCTTGCGCTGGACCGGCTCGAGAGCGTGATCGAATACCGCGTGCCGGTCTCCCGCGAGCTCGAGGATTCGGAGATCAAGCGGACGGGCGTTTTCCGGTTTCGGGAAGGCGCCTGAGGGACGGCGACGAATTGTCGCATGAATCTCGCGGATTTGTGGCCTGCCCGCTTGCGCCGCGTCCCCGAACGGCCAACAATTCGTCGCATGCTTTGTGCTAAGGGAACGCCATGACCGACGAACCCGATCCCCTCTCCGAGGACTCCTCGGCCGACGCTCCGTCCGACATCATCTATCCGTCGGCGGGGCCGTTTGTGCTTGTCCATCTCGCCTGCTTCGCCGCCATCTGGACGGGCGTGACTCTGGAGGCCGTCCTCCTCGGCGTCTCGCTCTACTGGCTGCGCATTTTTGGCATCGGCGCGGGCTATCACCGCTATTTCTCGCACCGCTCCTATGAGACGAGCCGCGCCTTCCAGTTCGTGCTCGCCGTCCTTTCCCAGAGCACCTCGCAGAAAAGCGTGCTCTGGTGGGCCGCCAAACATCGCGAGCACCACCTTTTCTCGGACACCGAGAAGGACGTGCACTCGCCGCGCCATTACGGCTTCGTCTACAGCCATCTCGGCTGGATTTTCGACCGACGCCACGGCGACGCCAATCTGACCAAGATCGAGGACTTCGCCCGCTTCCCGGAGCTGATGTGGCTGCATCGCTACGAGCAGGTCCCCGCGGCGGCGCTCGCGGTCCTCTGCTTCCTGATCGCCGGATGGCCGGGCCTGATCGTCGGCTTCTTCTGGAGCACGGTCGCCGTCTATCACGCGACCTTCTGCATCAATTCGCTCGCCCATGTGGTGGGCCGCCGCCGCTATGTGACGGGCGACGATTCCCGCAACAACTGGTTCCTCGCCATTTTCACGATGGGCGAAGGCTGGCACAACAATCATCACGCCTTCCAGAGCAGCGTGCGCCAGGGCTTCCGCTGGTGGGAATATGACCCGACCTTCTACGTCCTGAAGCTCCTGTCCTGGGGCGGCCTCGTCTGGAACCTCAAGCGGCCGACCCCGGAAGTCGTCGCGAACCGTCACCAGCTCGGCAGCCGCGTCATCCGCAAGGCCGCCGCCGAAGTCGCGGAAAGCTTCAACGCGGAGCGGATCGCCGCCGCTGTCGCCTCCGTGCTCGGCAGTGGCGGCCTCACCCAGCTTCGCACGAGGCTGCGCCAGAGCCAGCCGGCTCTCCTCCTCTCCGAGCTCGACCTGCCGCATATCCCGAGCCGGAGCGAGATCGTCGGGCGCGCTCGGGCCATGCTCGCCAATACGCCCTCGATGGAGGATATCGCGGCCCGCGCGCATCAGCTGGTGCTGGAAGCGGTCGGGGCGCATCTGGCGAAGCTCGCCGAGGAGCCCAAGCCCGCCTGAGGCCGCGCATAGGCCGAGCGCGGTCGCCCGAGGTCTGCTAAAGCGGCGTCCCGCAATTTCGCGAACGCCGGTTCAGCATGCCCGACCTCTATGCCGTGATCGGCAATCCGATCGTCCAGTCGAAGTCGCCCTTCATCCATGGCCGCTTTGCCGAAGCGACCGGGCAGGACATGACCTATGGGGCGCTGGAAGCGCCCGTCGAGGGCTTCGCGGAACGGGTCGACGCCTTCCGCCGCGAAGGCGGGCGCGGCCTCAATGTGACGACGCCGTTCAAGCTCGACGCCTTCGCCTACGCGACCGACCGCTCGGATCGCGCCCGCCTCGCCGGCGCCGTGAACGCCATGAAATTCGAGGGCGACCGGGTTTTCGCCGAGAATTTCGACGGGCTCGGCCTCGTCATCGACATCGAGCGGAATCTCGAATTTCCGATCCATGGGCGGCGCGTGCTTCTGCTCGGAGCGGGAGGCGCGGCGCGCGGCGCGATCGAGCCGCTCCTCGCTGCGAAGCCGGCCGCCCTCGCAATCGCCAACCGGGATGTCGGAAAGGCGCAGGCGCTTGCCGCGCAATTCGCAGGCCACGGGCTCGTCCAGGTCGCCGGATATGACGAGCTGGCGCGCCTGCCGGCGTTCGATCTCGTCATCAACGCCACATCGACCGGCCTGCGCGGCGAGCGGCTGGCTGTCCCGGCGGAGGCCTTCGGCCCGGGCGCGCTCGCTTATGAAATGGTCTATGGCCGAGGCCTCACGCCCTTCCTCGAGGTCGCGCGGGCGGCCGGCGCCGGCCGACTTGCCGATGGCGTCGGCATGCTGGTCGAGCAGGCGGCGGAAGCCTTCCAATGGTGGCGCGGCGTCCGCCCCGACACCGCGCCCGTCATTGCGAGCCTCGCCAAGCCCGTCGTCTGAGCGCCGCCCGGCCGGCCGTCTCAAAAAGGCCGCGACGGAACGATAAGGGACTTTTACCGCGTCACCCGCGAAGTCCGGGCGCGCCCCGGCGAATGGCAGGGGGAGGACAATCATGGCGTCCGCATTCCATGTCTATTTCGGGCCCGAGGCCCTTGCCGCGCAAGTCGAGCTCAGGAAGATCGAACCGCGGGACTGCTCGTCAGCGCTAAAGGAAGGGCTGGACGATTTCCTTGCGACGCCCACCCATCCCGTGTTCCTCGGTCTTTTCTACGCGTTTGTGGGGATCGCGCTCGCAGCCTTGTCGTCCTTCGGCAATGCGCTGCATCTCCTGTTCCCGTTCGCTGCGGGTTTCGCGCTGGTTGGTCCGTTCTTCGCCGTCGGCCTCTACGAGTTGAGCCGCAGGCGCGAAGCGGGGCTCTCCCCTTCGTGGCGCGATGCTTTCGCCGTGCTCCGATCGCCGGCCCTGCCGTCGATCATTGCGCTTGGCTTCTATCTCCTCGCCATCTTCGCCCTCTGGATCGCCGCGGCCGAACTCCTCTATGTCCGGCTCTACGGCCCGCAAGCGCCCGCGGCTGCGATCCCGTTCCTTGAGGACGTGTTGACGAGCGAGCGCGGCTGGATCCTCATCGTGAGCGGCGGACTGATCGGATTCTGTTTCGCCGCTCTGGCGCTCTGCCTGAGCCTCATTTCGTTCCCGCTGATGCTCGACCGGGATGTCGGGCTGGTTCCGGCGGTCGTCGCCTCGATGAAGCTCGCGCGTGAAAATCCCGGAACGGTCGCGCTGTGGGGGCTCATCGTCGCGGTCGCCCTGGCGCTCGGCATGGCGACGCTGTTCATCGGCCTGGCCTTTATCGTTCCTGTGCTTGGTCACGCCACATGGCGGCTTTATCGTCGGGCGGTCGTGCGCGACCCCCGGCACGAGGTTCCGATCGACATGCGGGAGGGCGCGAATCTCGCGGAGGTAAGCCCCTTGAAGCCCCTCTGGACCTTCCTCGACCTGACGTATTTCCTTCGAGAGAAGAAGCCGAGCCAGAGCGACCAGCCGGTGAAAGACTCACCGTAAGGGGCGGCGGCCATGTCGGCCGCATGGCTGTTATCCTCCGTAGAAAGCTCGCCGTGCGCGTCCGGCCTTCTTCGCTTGCCGGAACGCCCGATTTTCCATCCCTGCGGGGGCTCTGCGCCGACGCGTTGATCCCGAAGCCGGTTTCGTTCAGAGGTTGGACGAGGCGGCGTCGTCTGCCTCATGAGATCACACGACGAGGAGCGCCATGAACGTCAAAGCCATTCTTCTGGCGAGCGTGATCGGCTTGGGCCTTTCACCCGCTCACGCCGCATCCGCGCTCAGCGCGCTCGACCCGGACAAGGACGGCACGATCGACATCGACGAGGCCAAGGCAGCTGCGGCCGCCGAGTTCGACAAGCTCGACAAAGACCACGAGGGCACGCTCGACCGCAAGGAGCTTCACGGCCGCATTTCCAAGGCCGACTGGAAGACCGCGGATCCTGACAGCGACAAGACCGTTTCGAAGGACGAATATCTGTCTTTCGTAGAGGTCGCCTTCAAGCGCGCCGACACGGACAATGAAGGCACGATTGACGCGAAGGAATTGAAAACGCCTGCGGGTCAGGCGCTTTTGCGTCTTCTCAGGTGAGCAGCTTCCCGTCTCATACGAAAAGGGCCTGACCGGGCCCTTTTTATCACGCTCCGCCGATGGATAGATGGTGGGGGAGGTAGGACTTCGAACCTACGAAGGCTAAGCCAGCGGATTTACAGTCCGCCCCCTTTGCCGCTCGGGACACTCCCCCAAAATCGTCCGTCTTGAGGCGAACGAAAACGCCTCGGATCAGTCCGAGGCGCGGGTGACGGGCTTATGTTGCCTCCGCGGGCGGCCTGTCAACTGGAAAATCCGGTCCGAGCCCGCGGCGCGAGGCGATCCGGGCCGCGCTGAGCCGAGGGCATCGGTCCTATCGAAAAGAAGAAGACCAAAACATTTTCTTCTGATTTTCTGACATGACGGGTATGATGCCTCATCGCCGTCAAACCGGAATCCATGGATGCGCAAAGTCGCCGAAGCCGCCCCGCCCACGCGGCACTGTCCGACGGACACATCGAAGCCATCTTGCGGCCATCGACCGCGTTGCGCCGGAAGGAAATGTCAGCGCAAATGCTTGAAAAGTCCCGATTCGCGGAAGGAATCGGCAGCTTTTTCGGGGTGTTTTCCGCTGAAAATCGGCTCAAATACGCTCGTTTTTGCCCGGAAACGCCGGAAACGGACGCAGAATGGCGCCAAAAGCGCGCGAAAGCGCATGCCGCTTTTCACCCCTGGGCTCGCCAAATACGGCGCCGGAAGCGGTTCAATCCGACCGCAAACCCATCTAGAGGATAGCCTCCGGCCAGAGGCTATTTTCCATGACCCGTAAACGCGACCGCGGCGGTCCCCGCTTCCAATCCGACGAGCGCCGGCGCAACGCGCCGCGACCGGCGCCGAAGCCCGAGGCCGTGCGCTCCCGCTCCCTCTCCCGGCGGGCGGGGCGGCGAGGTTGCCCGCATCTGGGGTTTCCACAGCGTCGAGGCGGCGCTGAGGGCGCCGCGCCGCACGCTCATCCGCCTCTACGCGACCGAAGCCGCCGCCGAACGGCTCGCGGCCGAGATCGCAGCGCGCGGGGTCGAGACCCGAATCGTGGCCACCGACGACATCGCGGCGCGGGTCCCGCGCGACGCCGTGCATCAGGGCGTTCTTCTCGAAGCCGGACCGCTCGAACCGATCGACCTCTCGGACCTGCCGCCGAACGGCCTCGTCATCGTGCTCGACCAGATCACGGACCCGCACAATGTCGGGGCGATCCTGCGCACCGCCGCGGCCTTCGCGGTCGACGCGGTCGTCACCACCGAGCGCCACTCGCCGGAACTCTCGGGCGCGCTCGCCAAGGCCGCCTCGGGCGGGCTCGAGCATGTGCCGATCGCCTATGTCGGCAATCTCGCCCGGGCGCTCACCGAAATGGGCGAGATGGGCTACCTCCGCGTCGGCCTCGACTTCGGAAGCGCCGGCCGCGCTCGCCGACACGCCGCTCGCCCGCCCGCTGGCGCTGGTTCTGGGCGCGGAAGGCAAGGGCCTCAGACGGCTCACCCGGGAGCGCTGCGACGTCATGGCGCGGCTCGACCTGCCCGGCGCGATCCGGAGCCTCAATGTCTCCAACGCCTGCGCGATCGCCCTGGCCCTGATCCATGAGCGCCTGAAGACGGGCTGACCCGGAGCGGCGCGCGGCGAGGAAGATCGCGGATGTTCACCGCACCACCGTGAGCCGCTTCGAGGCGCGCGTAAGCCCGGTATAGAGCCAGCGCGCCCGGTGCTCGCGGAAGGCGAAACTCTCGTCGAACAGGATCACATGGTCCCATTGCGAGCCCTGCGCCTTATGGACGGTGAGCGCATAGCCGTAGTCGAATTCGTCGGACTCCCGCCGCAGCGGATAGGCGAGCTCGCCTTCCGTCCCCTCGAAGAACTGCTTGAGCACCGCGACCTTCACCGAGCCGCGTCCGCCCTCGTCCTCGGGCCTCAGCGTCATCCGCACGAAGTCCTTGCGCAGGCCGCCAAGCGCCTCGACCCGCCAGAGGCCGCCGTTGATGAGGCCCTTCGTCCGGTCGTTCCGCAGGCAGACCAGACGGTCGCCCGCGACCGGCAGCGGCTCCTCGTAGCCGCTCAGTTGACGGATACGGCCATTGTAGGCGCGGCGGGTCCGGTTGGTGCCGACCAGCACCTGATCGGCGGCGAGAACCTCCCCCTGCTCCATCTGCGCGCGCCGGATCACCCGCGCCGCGCCGTGGTCCCCCTCCCTGAGCTCGCCGCCCGAGCGCACGGTCTCGGACAGGCGGATGATCGGATTGTCGGCCGCCTGACGGTGGATCTCGGTCAGCATCACGTCCGGGGCCGCATCGGTGAAATAGCCGCCGCCCTTGACGGGCGGGAGCTGGAACGGGTCGCCGAGCACCAGGATCGGCTTGCCGAAGGAGAGGAGATCGCGCGCCAGCTCCTCGTCCACCATCGAGCATTCGTCGATGACGATGAGCCCCGCCTTGGCCGCCGGCCCGTCTTCGTTGAGGGTGAAGTTCGGCGTCCCGTCCGCGCCCTCGGTCGCTCTGTAGATAAGGCCGTGGATCGTCGTCGCCCCGGCGCAGCCGGCCGCCCGCATCACCATCGCGGCCTTGCCGGTGAAGGCGGCGAAGGCCGTCTCCCCGTCGGCCCCCTCGGCCACATGCCGGGCGAGCGTCGTCTTGCCGACGCCGGCGTAGCCGAACAGGCGGAAGACCTGCGGCTCGCCCTTCTTCAGCCAGCGCCCGACCTTGTCGATCGCCTCCGCCTGTTCGCGCGTCCATTCCCGGCTGGCGGCGCGCGGGCGCGGGGCGGGACGTTCCGCGGCGGGCGCAGGGGCGGCAGCAGGCTCGGCCTTGTCCGTCTTCGGACCGGCTGCCGCGCCGCAGCGGGAGCAGACCGGAGGCGTCCGGTTAAGATCGTAGAATTTCGCGCCGCAGGCGAAGCACTGGCGCTTGGTCCCGAGCCGGCTCGCGATGGCCTTCTTCGCGCCCCGCCGCGTCCGCTCCGTTAACGATTCGTTCACGACTCTGCGCGCAGCCTTTCCAGACAGTTTGACGAAGCCTTTACGCAATTGGCCGTTTTCGGACCTTTCGCACAAGACTTGAACGCCGTTCGCCCGCGCCTATATGGGAAGCCGTCCGGCGGTTCCGAGTTTTGATCGGGGCCACCTGATGGAGCAAGAGCAACGCGGTCAAGGCGCTTTATCGAAAGGCCTTGGACGCGTGAAGCGCCTCAAAGGGGCTTCCAATGGTGCGTGTGACGGCGTTGAGTTCTCCGTTTTTGCTTGGCTTCGATGACATCGAGCGCGCGCTCGACAAAGTGTCGAAGACGGCGGCGGACGGCTACCCTCCTTATAACATCGAACGGATTCCCGCGTCGGGCGCGGATCCGGAGAGATTGCGGATCACCCTGGCGGTGGCCGGATTTTCCCAAGATCAGATCGAGGTCACGGTCGAGGAGAACCAGCTCACGATCCGCGGCCGGCAGCAGGAGGACAAGACGCGCGAATATCTGCACCGCGGCATCGCAGCCCGTCAGTTCCAGCGCAGCTTCCTGCTCGCGGACGGGATGCAGGTCCTCGGCGCCGATCTGGCGCAAGGCTTGCTTTCGATTGATCTTGTCCGGCCGCAGCCGGAGAGGGTCGTGAAGACGATCAAGATATCGGCGCGCGACTGAGAGATTGCCGCGCTCCGTGGCGGGCTTGTTCGAGCCGCCGGAATGGAGGGAAGCGATGACTGCAACAGACAAGGCCCTTGAGGCGCTCACGCCGCAGGAATTCGCCCATCTGGGCGATGGCGACCTCGCCTATGTGAAGACGATCAATTCGGAAGACGTCTCGCGGCTCTTCCCACAGGCGCCGCCGATCCGTCCCGGCGTGAAGCTGTTCGCGCTGCTCGGCGCCGACGGCTCGCCGATCCTTCTCACCGATTCGAAGGACGCGGCGCTTGCCAACGCCTGGGAGCATGAGCTCGAAACCGTGAGCCTGCACTAAGGCTGTGGACGAGGCCGCGCCGGTCTCTCGCCGGCGCGGGCGAAGAGAGTAGAAAGGGCGGCTCCGCAGTCTGACTTCAGGGACAGGGACCCCGCCGATGCGCGCCTATCTCGACCTCATGCGCGACGCGCTGGACAACGGCGTCGTCAAGGGCGACCGTACCGGCACAGGGGTCCGCTCGCTGTTCGGACGTCAGCTTCGCTTCGACCTCAGCGAGGGCTTCCCCCTCGTCACCACCAAAAAGCTGCATCTCAAATCGATCGTCCGCGAACTGATCTGGTTCCTGAGGGGCGACACGAACATCGCCTATCTCAAGGATCACGGCGTCTCGATCTGGGACGAATGGGCCGATGAGGACGGCGATCTCGGCCCCGTCTACGGCAAGCAATGGCGCGCCTGGGAGGGCCCGGACGGACAGACTTATGACCAGATCGACTGGGTCGTTAAGGAGATCCGCCGCAATCCGAATTCGCGGCGCCTCGTGATCTCGGCCTGGAACGTGGCCGAGATCGAGAAGATGAGGCTCGCGCCCTGCCATTGCCTCTTCCAGTTCTACGTTTCGGAGGGCAGGCTCTCCTGCCAGCTTTACCAGCGCTCGGCCGACATTTTCCTCGGCGTCCCCTTCAATATCGCGAGCTACGCGCTGCTCACCCACCTGATGGCGCGCGAATGCGGGCTCGAGCCCGGCGACTTCGTCCATACGTTCGGCGACGCGCACCTCTATCTCAACCATGTCGACCA
Source organism: uncultured Alphaproteobacteria bacterium (assembly GCA_963741845.1). GTDB lineage: Bacteria > Pseudomonadota > Alphaproteobacteria > Rhizobiales > Beijerinckiaceae > Roseiarcus. The sequence continues at coordinate 37,890 of CAVUJV010000008.1, read as the reverse complement.
GGCGCGCGCCCAGCTCGCCCGCGAGCCGCGTCCGCTTCCGAAACTCGTGCTCGGCGACGTCGGCTCGATTTTCGACCTCGACGCGGACGCGATCCGCTTCGAGGACTATGATCCCTGGCCGGCGATCAAGGCGCCGGTTGCGGTGTGAGCGGCGACCACCCGGCGCTCGTGCTGATCGCGGCAGTCGCCCGCAATGGGGTGATCGGCGCGGACAACCGGCTCCTGTGGCGCCTGCCGACCGACCTCAAGCGCTTTCGGTCCATGACGCTCGGCAAACCGCTCGTCATGGGGCGCAAAACCTATGAATTCATCGGAAAGCCCCTGCCCGGCCGCGAGACCGTCGTCGTCACGCGGGACCCGCGCTTCGCCGCGCCCGGCGTCCACGTCGCGCATTCTCTGGAGGCTGCGCTCGCGATTGCCGCGGAGCGCGCGAAGGCGATGGGCGCCCGAGAGGTGGTGATCGCGGGCGGCGGCGAGATTTACGCCGAGGCCATAGGGAAGGCCGACCGGCTCGCGATTGTCGAGGTCGACCTTGCCCCGGAGGGTGACGCCTTCTTCCCCGCCGTCGACCCGACGGTCTGGCGGGAGACACGCCGCGAGAGGGGCGCGCGCGGGCCTGGCGACGACGCGGATTTCACCTTCGTCGACTATGTTCGCCGGCGATAACCCGCCCCGAAACGCCCTTGTTTCGGGGGGAGCCGCATGCTAGGCGACGCGCCCTACGGTTACGAAAGCCTAAGCGCGCTGAAGCCCAAGCAGCGCGAGCCGGCCTGATTTTGGAGCGTTTCGAAATGGCAGATCAACCGGGCAACGGCGCCGCCGCGCCGCAGGCCGAGGCCCCGAAATTTTCGGTGCTCGCCCAGTACACCAAGGATTTCTCCTTCGAGAACCCGAACGCCCCGCGAACGCTCAGCCCCCAGCAGAACGCACCGAACATCAATATCCAGATCAATGTGAACGCGCGTCAGCTCGCCCCAACTGACTATGAGGTCACCCTCGTCCTCGAAGGCGGCGCAGGACAGGGCGGCGACACGATGTTCAAGTTCGAGCTCAGCTATGCCGGCGTCTTCCGGGTCGAGAATTTTCCGCCCGAGCAAATCCAGCCCGTCGTGATGATCGAGGGGCCGCGCATCCTCTTCCCCTTCGCGCGGCAGATCGTCGCGGAGGCGGTGCGCGGAGGCTCCTATCCGCCGCTCTATCTCGATCCGATCGACTTCCACGCCCTCTATCTCCAGCGGCTTGCCCAGGCGAACGCTCAAGCGCAGCCGCAGACGGTCTGATCCGCGGACTCAGGCCTGCGTGAACCCGAACTTGAGCCAGATTGCGCCTTCGCCGAGCGTCTTGACATGCTCGGCGTGGGCCGCGGCTTCCTCCGCCCTGATCAGGACGGGGCGCGGCGGTCGGCCCTTGGCCGACTGAGACGCCAGCGCAATGACCGGCCCAGCCGGTCCGAAGACGTCGTCCAGCGACAACGACTTCTGCCGGCCGCCCGTGAGTTCGCAATAAACTTCGACGAGGATTTCCGCATCGAGCAGCGCGCCATGCTTGATGCGGCGGCTGCGGTCGATCCGGTAGCGATCGCAAAGCGCGTCCAGATTGTTTGACTGGCCGGGGTGGCGCTTGCGCGCAAGCGCCAAGGTATCGATCACGCGCGAGCCGTCGATCGACGCCAATCCGAGCCGCCCAAGCTCGGCGTTGAGAAAGCGGACGTCGAATTCGGCGTTATGAATGACGATCTGCGCGTCGCCCACAAAAGCGAGGAACTCCTCGGCGACCGCTGAGAAGACGGGCTTGTCCTGGAGCTTGGCCGCCGTGTGGCCGTGCACCTTCGCCGCGTCTTCAGGAACGTCGCGTTCCGGATTGATCAGCACATGATAGGTCCTCCCGGTCGGCGCCTGATTGAGGAGCTCGACGGCGCCGATTTCCACGATGCGATGGCCGCTCGCAGGGTCGAGACCGGTCGTCTCCGTGTCGAGAACCACCTCACGCATGGCCGATCTTGCCTCCCGCCATCGGGGCGAGCGCGCGCAGGAGCTGCCGCACCTGATCGCGCGTCTCATCAAGCGTCGAGCTCGTGTCGATAACGAAGTGAGCGCGGCGGCGCTTCTCGACGTCCGGCGTCTGCTTTGACAGGATCTTGTCCAGTTTGTCCTCCGTCATGCCGGGCCGCGCAAGCGCCCGGGCGCGTTGGGCCTCGTCACCCGCGCTGACGACGACGACAAGATCCACATTCGCCTGTCCGCCTGTCTCGAACAGCAGCGGTACGTCGATCACCACGAGCCTTCGGCCCTCCTGGCGCGCGCGCTCGAAAAAGTCGAGCCGTGCTTTCGCCACTTCCGGATGGACGAGCGCCTCAAGCCTGCTCAAGGCGTCCTTGTCGTGAAGCACATGGCGCGCGAGCCGGTCGCGATCGACGCCCTTCTCAGCCATGACGCCCGGAAACAGCGCTTCGACCTTCTGCGCGAGCGGCCCGGAGTAAAGGTCGCGCACGGTCGCGTCGGCATCGAAGACCGGCGCGCCGAGGGAGGCAAACATGCCCGCGATCGCGCTCTTTCCCATCGCGATCGAACCTGTCAGACCCACGACCAGCATTGTTTTCCCGATGCGCCGATTCGCGCGCTTGCCCACAATAGGCCGCCGGGAGCGAAGAACTGAAGCGGCGTCGAGAGTTCTTCACCGCAAAGCGAGGAGTCCCTTGCCTCGCATCCACGCAAGCAGCTTCAGCATCGGCAGGCCGAGCACGGTCGAATGGTCGCCGTCCACTTTCTCGAAAAGATGCTGACCGAGACCTTCGAGCTGATAGGCCCCGACGCTCGCAATGACGTCTGGGCCCGCGAAGGAAAGGTAAGTCGCGATCTGAGCCGGATCGAGCGGCCGCATCGTAAGGAAAACGCGGTCTTCGTCAGCGCCGAGCGCGTGCCCGCCCCGCGCGACGCAGAAGGCCGAGGTGAGTTCATGCGTGTGACCGGCCAGCGCCGCGAGGGACCGCGCCGCTTCGCCAAGATCGGACGCTTTGTGCATGAGCCGGCCTTCCAGGATCAGCGTCTGATCGGCGCCGAGGCAATAGGCGTCGGGCCGGATCGCGCTGACCGCAAGCGCCTTGGCCTGAGCCAGAGCCGCCGCGAGCCCTTGCGCTGGCCCGCCGCCCGCAAGGTAGCGGATTTCGACGGCCCGCTCGTCCACATCGGCCGGCATGGCCTCGACGTCGAGCAACGCCGCGGCAAGAAGCGCACGCCGGCTCGCGCTTTTGGAGGCCAGAATGAGCGGCGCCTCCGCCGTCCAGAGCGAAACCCCCATCGGCCTCACACTTGCGCGATGAATTTGAGCCGGTGCGCCCGATAAAGATCGAGGATCGCCGCGGCAGTCTCCTCGATCGAACGGCGCGTGACGTCGATGGCCGGCCAGCCTTTTTCCGCGAAAAGCCTGCGGGAGGCTGCGATCTCTTCGGCGACCGCAACGCGATCGACATAGTCGGTCTGAGGGTCGGCGTTGAGGGAGAGCAGCCTGTTCTGGCGGATCTGCACGATTCGGTCGGCCGACGCGACGAGGCCGACCACCAGCGGATTGCGAAGCTGGATCAGCGCCTGCGGCAGCGGCACATGCGGCACGATCGGCACATTCGCGGTCTTGAAGCCGCGGTTGGCGAGATAGATGCTCGTCGGCGTTTTGGACGTTCGGCTGACTCCGACAAGGATGATGTCCGCCTGTTCAAGCGATTCGGGCAATTGCCCGTCGTCCGCCATCATCGTGAAGTTCAACGCATCGATCCGTTTGAAATAGTCGGCGTTGAGTATGTGCTGCGCGCCAGCGCGCGGCGTCGAGTTCTGCCCGAGGTAGGACTGGAACAGGTTGAGGATCGGCCCGAGCACCGAGAGGCAGGGCGACCCCAGCGTCTCGCAGGCGTCCTCCAGCCGGCGCGATAGAACCGAATCGACCAGCGTAAACAGGACGATTCCCGGCGCGTTCTCGACATCGCCGATCACTCGCTCGATCTGCTCGGGCGTCCTGACCAGCGGATAGACGTGCTCGATCGAGGCTACGCCCTGATATTGCGCTGAAGCCGCGCGCGAGGCGGCAATCAGGGTCTCGCCCGTGGAATCGGAGACGAGATGCAGATGGAAATAGCTTCGTCCCAAGGGTTCCCGCCTCGCTCAACCTCTTGCACCGGTCACTATAGCCGCAACACGGGCGCCTGTGGACAGGCGTGGATATCGAACGCCTTTTGCGGGCCGCCGCGGCCAGCCGGGATTCCCGCAGCGTATTGCCCACAGGCGCAGGGATGGGGAGAATGGAGCCATCGAGTCGCATCGCCCGGTGAATTCCGGGGACAAGTCCGAGCCAGCTCCAGAGCGCTTCCGTAAGCGCTGGCAAAACTTAATAATCTGTTAACGCCTGTCGCTAACGCAAAATTAGCAATTCTCGGACTCGTGAGCCGATCCGACGAGCTTGCCTTGAATTGCTTCGCACAGCGCCTTTCCACCCCCCTAAAAAGACTCAAGAGATTCTCTCTTCGAGACTCTTCTTTGAGTCCTCCAGCCCCGCCGCCTTGCCTGTCATCGGCGTCGCTTCTAAGGACGGGCGCGCCCTTGCGTGTCCGTAAATCCTGCGAATCACCGATGTTCCTTTGGATCAAGGCCCTACACATCATTGCCGTCATCGCGTGGATGGCCGGAATGCTCTATTTGCCCAGGCTCTTCGTCTACCACGCGGACTCGCCAAAGGGCTCGCCGCAGTCCGAGGCCTTCAAGATCATGGAGCGGCGGCTTCTCAAGGCGATCATCAATCCCTCGATGATTGTCGTGTTTCTGACCGGCGGCGCGCTCGCCTATCTGTCGGGGTATTGGCGCGATCCGTGGCTGCAGGCCAAGTTCGCGCTTGTCATGGGTCTCGCCGCGCTCCACGGTTTTTTCGCGCGCTGTGTGCGTCTCTTTGCCGCAGACCAGAACGAGCGGCCAGCCAGGTTCTACCGGGTCCTCAACGAAGCTCCGACCGTCCTGATGATCCTGATCGTCATTCTGGTCGTGGTGAAGCCCTTCTGAAGCAACCCAATCCTGGGGTCGCGCCGAGGACGGTTTCGTCGGCTTGACCTTCCGCTGCGAACGGCATTGAAAATTGCCGCGAAGCCGACTATGGAGATTTTCCACTCCAGAGTTCAGCGGTCGACGATCGACTGATCCGGCTTGAGCCGCGGATATCTTAGTCGCGCGCGCCAGCCGGTTCCCCCTCAACCAGACACATGACCGAACGACCCCCGTCGGTCCTCAGGTGAAGGTCCGCCCATGCGGGAATTGAAGCTCAAAGATTTGAAACAGAAGTCTCCGACAGAACTGCTTGCATTCGCGGAGGAGAACGACGTCGAGAACGCCTCGATCATGCGCAAGCAGGAGCTGATGTTCGCGATCCTCAAGCAGCTCGCGGCGATGGACGTCCAGATCATTGGCGAAGGCGTCGTCGAGATCCTGCAGGACGGCTTTGCTTTCCTGCGCTCGGCGGATGCGAATTATCTCCCTGGCCCCGATGACATCTATGTGTCGCCATCCCAGATCCGGCGGCTGGGGCTTCGCACCGGCGATACGGTCGAAGGCGTCATTCGAAGCCCCAAGGAGGGCGAACGCTACTTCGCGCTGTTGAAATGCAACGCCATCAATTTCGAGGACCCCGAGAAGACGCGCCACAAGGTCCACTTCGACAATCTCACGCCGCTCTATCCCAACGAGCGGCTGAAGCTCGAAGTGGAGGATCCGACGCGCAAGGATCTCTCGTCCCGCGTCATCGATATCGTCGCCCCGATCGGCAAGGGCCAGCGCGCCCTGATCGTGGCGCCGCCGCGGACCGGCAAGACCGTCCTTCTCCAGAACATCGCCCAGTCGGTCACAGCCAATCATCCCGAGTGCTATCTGATCGTGCTGCTCATCGACGAGCGGCCCGAGGAAGTCACCGACATGCAACGGTCGGTCAAAGGCGAGGTCGTATCCTCGACCTTCGACGAGCCGGCCGTCCGCCACGTGCAGGTCGCCGAAATGGTGATTGAAAAGGCCAAGCGTCTCGTCGAACACGGGCGAGACGTGCTGATCCTGCTCGATTCGATCACGCGCCTCGGCCGCGCCTACAACACGGTCGTTCCGTCGTCCGGCAAGGTTTTGACCGGCGGCGTGGACGCCAATGCGCTCCAGCGTCCAAAGCGCTTTTTCGGCGCGGCGCGCAATATCGAGGAAGGCGGCTCGCTGACGATCATCGCGACCGCACTGATCGACACCGGTTCGCGTATGGACGAAGTCATCTTCGAAGAATTCAAGGGCACGGGCAATTCCGAGATTATCCTCGACCGCAAGGTGGCCGACAAGCGCACCTTCCCGTCGATGGACATCACCCGCTCCGGCACGCGCAAGGAAGAGCTGCTGGTGCCGCCCGATATCCTCAAGAAGATGTACGTGCTGCGCCGCATCCTCAATCCGATGGGTACGGTCGATGCGATCGAGTTCCTGCTCGGCAAGTTGCGCGACACCAAGAGCAACGCCGCCTTCTTCGAATCGATGAACACCTGACGCCTTGCGCGCGCCGGACGGTCGGGCCGCTCATCGTTCCGGAGATCTGGGAGGCTCACGCGGTGAACGAACTGCCGACTCCGTCGCTTGCGGACCTTCGGGTGGAGATCGATCGAATTGACTCGGCGATGCACGCGCTTTTGATGGAGCGCGGCGAGATCATCAGCAAGCTCATCGACATCAAGGCGCGCCAGGGCGGGGGGTCCGCCTTCCGGCCTGCCCGCGAGGCTTCGATGATGCGGGCGCTGGTCGAGCGCCATCGCGGGGTGCTGCCGCTCGACACGGTCGAGAGCATCTGGCGGGTCATTATCGCAAGCTTCACCTACGTTCAGGCCCCCTACTCGGTCCATGTGGACGTGTCGCGCGGGGACGCGGCCATCCGCGATTCCGCGCGGTTCCATTTCGGCTTCACCGTCCCCTGCGTGACGCACAGGGGCGCGCCGGAAGTGATCGCCGCAGTCGCCGGTTCGAGGGGCGACCTCGGCATGTTCGCCTTCGAGGGCGAATCGCGAGGCGGCGCCTGGTGGAAGAGGCTCGAGCCCGCCGAGGCCCCAAAGATCATCGCGCGCCTACCCTTCGTCGAGCGGCCGAATCATCCGGCCGGAATGCCGGTGTTCGTCATCTCGAAGCCACTGGTCGACGGGCTTGCGCGCGACGTCGTGGTGGAATCGATCGTGGTCGACCGCTGGCGGCCGGAGTTCGCGGACGCGCTCGCGAAGAGCGGCGCGGAGATCGTTTGCTCCGCTGGGGACGACCGGGGCCTTGCGCTTCTCGTCGCAAGGCCGGGCGCGCTCGCGGCGGACGCGACGGCGGAAGCCTTGCGGCAGGCCGGCGCCGGCGAAGTCCGCGCCGTCGAGGTCGGCGCGCATGCGAGCCGGTTTACGGCCGATAGGGCGCGATCCGCCGAGGCGTCGTCGGTCTGAACCTGGCGGCCCGTCCGGGGCCGTCCACGCGCGCCTGAAATCTCACCCGTGAGCCCGTTCCATCATTGCGTCGGCCTGAGCTTTAGGGCTAATCGGACGCGCCATGACCTCCATCAGCCCAGCCCGCCCGCAGCCGCGGGCGGAAATCCTTGAGATTGACGCTTATGTCCCCGGCAAGAGCCATGTCGCCGGAGTCGCCAAGCCGCATAAGCTCTCGTCCAACGAGACGCCGCTTGGGCCTTCTCCCAAGGCGATCAAGGCATTCCATGACTCCGCAGAGCGCCTCGAACTCTATCCCGACGGCGCCTCGACTGCGCTGCGTGAGGCCATCGCCCATCGATATGGGCTTGAGGCGAGCCGCATCATCTGTGGCAATGGCTCGGACGAACTGCTGTCGCTCCTGGCCACGGTGTATCTGCATCCCGGCGACGAGGGCCTCTACAGCGAATATGGTTTTTTGACCTATCCCATCGTCATTCGCGCCGCCGGGGCCACTCCCGTCGTCGCGAAGGAGACTGCGCTGACGGCCGATGTGGACGCACTGCTCGCGAAGGTGAGCCGCCGGACGAAGATCGTCTTTCTCGCCAATCCCAACAACCCAACCGGGACGTATCTTCCGTTCTCCGAGGTCAAGCGCTTGCAGGCCGGGCTGCCTCCGCACTGCTTGCTCGTCATTGACGCGGCCTATGCGGAATATGTGACCCGGAACGACTATTCGGCCGGAATCGAGCTCGTCTCGACCTGCGAAAATGTCGTGATGACGCGGACCTTCTCGAAGATCCACGGCCTTGCGGGCTTGCGCATAGGCTGGGCCTATGCGCCTGCGCATGTGATTGACGCCTTGAACCGGGTGCGTGGACCCTTCAACGTCAATGCGCCGGCGATTGCTGCCGGCGTCGCGAGCATGGGCGACACGACCCATATCGAGAGGGCTGCCGCCCACAACGCGGAATGGCTGCCCTGGCTGACCGAGCAGATTGCGTCGCTCGGGGTTGAGGTCACGCCGAGCGTCGGCAACTTCCTTCTGCTCCGTTTTCCCAAAGAGCCTGGCCGGACCGCCGCGGACGCGGACGCATATCTGAGCAAGCGCGGTTTCATCCTTCGAGCGGTGGCCTCTTATGGACTGCCAGACTGCCTGAGGATGACGGTCGGGACGGAAACGGCCAATCGCGGCGTGGTGGCCGCGCTGTCGGGGTTCATGCGCGGCGGCCATGGTTGAGAGGCTTGGACCGCCGCTCGACGAGCCGCTGTTCAACGAGCTGGCGATCATCGGAATCGGGCTGATCGGCTCGTCGGTGGCGCGCGCCGCGCGGCTCCGCAGCTGCGCAAGGCGTATCGTCCTGGCGGACGCGTCCGCGGAAGTCGTAGCGCGCGCCAAGGCGCTGGACCTCGGCGACGAGGCGACGACCGATCTTGCGGGCGCCGTGCGCGACGCCGACTGTGTGATGCTCGCGGCGCCGGTTGGAGCGAATGAGGTGATCGGAAGGACCATCGCACCCGCGCTCAAGCGCGGGGCGATTGTCACCGACGTCGGCTCGGTCAAGGGCGCCGTTGTCGCCGCGCTTGCGCCGCTGCTCCCCGACCACGTTCGCCTCGTCCCTGCGCATCCGGTCGCCGGCACGGAATATTCGGGACCGGACGCGGGTTTTCCGACTCTGTTCGTCAACCGCTGGTGCATTGTCACGCCGCCCGGAGATTCCGACCCGGACGCAATTGCCGGCGTGCGGGCGCTATGGGAATCCTTCGGTGCGCATGTCGAGATCATGAGCCCCGAGCATCACGATCTCGTTCTGGCGATCACCAGCCATGTGCCGCATCTCATCGCCTACAATATCGTGGGGACGGCCGCCGACCTCGAAGACCACCTGCGTTCCGAGGTCATAAAATTCTCCGCCGGCGGCTTCCGAGACTTCACGCGCATCGCCGCCTCGGATCCGACGATGTGGCGCGACGTGTTCCTCAACAACCGCGACGCAGTCCTCGAAATGCTCGGCCGTTTCAATGAGGACCTGACCGCCCTTCAGCGCATGATCCGGCGAGGCGACGGGGAGGGCCTCTTCGCCCTCTTCGCTCGCACGCGCGCAATCCGGCTTGGCATCGTCGCCTTGGGACAGGAAACCGCAGCTCCCGATTTCGGGCGCCGGTCCGTTGAGGCGGCTAGCGAAGCGCCGTCGCCGTCACCCACCATTCCGGCCGTTCCTCAGAGAATCCTGAGGGCGCCCGCCGCGGCGGATCGGGGATCGTCGAACAAGGCGAAGCAAGTCGCGCCTGAGCCGGACATCCGCGCGAGCCTCGCGCCGGGTAGATGCGTCAGGGCCTTGAGCACGTCTGCGATCACCGGCGCGACGGCCTGCGCCGCGCCTTCGAGATCATTGCCGGAGGCGAGGATGGCCTCGTAGGAGACGGTTGCCTTTGGGGTCGAAGCCTGGACTGGGACGTCCGGGGCGCCTTCGGTTCAGCGTCATATCTTCGGAAGACTGCGCCGGTCGGCGCCGGAACGCGCGGGTTCGCAAGCACCGCGAAAAGCGGCGGCAGACGGAGCAAAGGACCGAGCCTTTCGCCCGCGCCGGCCATTTCCCGCGCGCACGACTCAAGGCAGACAGGCGTGTCGGCGCCGGTTTGGGCGGCGGCCTCCCGAAGGCGCGGGTCGTCAAATGGAAGGCCGTTCGCTTGCGCAAGGATACGCAGCGCCGCTGCGGCGTCGGCTGAACCGCCTCCCAGCCCCGCTGCTGTCGGCAGGCGTTTGACGAGGCGGAAACGGCCAAGCGTCAGACCGGGGACGCGGGCGCCGAGCGCCCGTGCGGCCCGCAGGACGAGATTGTCGTCGAGCGGTCCGGAATCCTCGGCGTTGGGTCCCTCAACCTTCAGCGCAAGATCGGGACCGGGCTCAAAGCCGAGCCAGTCCGAAATCCCTGCGAAGGCGACAAGGCTTTCGAGCTCATGATATCCGTCAGGTCGCAGGCCGAGGACGCGAAGCGTAAGGTTCACCTTGGCCGGCGCGCGGGTCCACCGCATCCAGGCCGCGCGCCTATCCGCCCCTGTTGTCCGTCGGCGCGTCGCCTGCACGCGAAGGCTGCTTGGCGGAGGAGTCGGGAAGGCCGTCCTGGATCTTCTTCAAGATCGCCGGCAAATCATCGGGCTCGGGGTTGCTGTCGCGCGCATGGTTCCACTGGAAACGCGCTTCATTGCGCCGGTTCACTCGCCAGTAAGCGTCGCCGAGGTGGTCGTTGAGCACGGGATCGGACGGCTTCAGGCTCACGGCCTTTTCCAGAGTGTCCGCCGCCGCTTGATACTCGCCGAGCTTGAAACGAGCCCAGCCGAGGCTGTCGACGATATAGCCGTCGTTCGGTCGGAGATCGACCGCGCGCTGGAGCATCTTGAAGGCTTCTTCGAGGTTGATCCCCTTGTCGACCCAGGAATAGCCGAGATAGTTGAGGACCTGCGGCTGGTCCGGCCGAAGCTCAAGGGCCTTCTTGAAGTCTGCTTCCGCCTTCGGCCATTGTTTGTCGCGCTCGTAACAAATCCCGCGAAAATAGAAGAGCGGCCAGTTCTCGGACTGAGGGATGCCGACGGCTGCGATCGCCTTGTCGTAAAAGGCGGCGGCCTCCGCGTACTTCTTGTCCATCCGCAGGAGCCCAGCGTAGGCGCTCAGCGCGTCGACGTCATGCGGCCGCTCAGCGATCATCTTGGCGAGGCGAGCGCGGGCCTCCGGGCCCTTGCCGATCGAGTCGAGTTCGAGCGCGACCTGAATGTCCGCGTCGGGCTTGAGAGGCGACGTCGCGGGCACGCTTTCATAGGCCGCGATCGCGGCGTCGCCCTGCTTCAGACGGTCGAGCAGATTGGCGAGCGTGATCGCCGTGAGGTCGTCCGAAGGACGGAGGAACAGCGAGAGGCGGAGGTAGATAAGAGCGGGAAGCTCTTCGCCGCCCTGGCGGGTCCCCTCTCCACCGAGTCCGTAAAGCACTTCCGCGGCGCCGTCTTTGGCGTTGCGGATGAACGGTTCCGGAATTCGGCCGGCGTCAAGGTCCGCGAGGGCCTTTTCGACTGTGGGATGATGCGGCACGATTTGGGAGAAATCGCCGTAAACCTGCCGCGCGCCGGCTGCATCGCCATGCGCGGCCAGAAACCGGCCGTAGGCGTCAGCAAAACGCAGCGTGCTCTTGTTCGCCTCGAAAGCTGCCTGAAGCCGACGCTTCGCTTCCGCCTGCGCGCCGAGTTGCTCGGCGATGAGGCCTGCGTGATAATCGCGGAATGGCGCGAGGGGCGGATCCCGAACCTGGTCGAGCATCGCAAGGGCGCGTTTCAGATCGCCCTGACCGGCATAGGTCCAGGCGCCAAGGAAAATACTCGTCACGTCGCGTGGGCGGATATTGGGCATTAACCGCGCCCGAGCCGTCCCGTAATCCCCCTGGCCGATGAACTGTACGGCGGTCGTCAGTCGCACGATCCTGTTGTTGGGATCGCGTGCAAAAAGCTTTTCACCCAGCGCATAAGCGGAGGACTGGTCGCCATTCGAGAGCGCGGCGACGAAAGCACGCTGCAAAAGGTCGAGATTGCGCGGGTCCGCATCCAGCGCCCTGCGATAGAAGGCTTCGGCCGAGGCGGTGTCGTTCTCCGCGCTGGCGACGAGCGCCGCCAGATAATTGCCAGGCTGGCTTCCGATATCCTTCGGCGGTTCGGCTTTCGACGCGACCGCCGCCGATGCGGATAGCGAAAAGGACATTGCCGACGTCAGAAGGACGGCCGCCAGCGCTTTCCGGTTGATGGAGCTGAGCAACTCGAAAACCTCTTGACTATCCGGCGGGAACGGGACGCGCCTCAGTCGCGTCCTATGCCTTTTGCTGGCAGCAGAAAAGGGCGAAATTGCAGCTCGCGCAACCGTAAAAGCGACGAAATGGGAAATGAAAACTTTGAGAGTCTGGCGGGGCGCAAAGGGCCGGACCATGCCATGCTTCGAGCCGAGCCGATAAGAGGGGAGGGGCCCAGTCTTGACCGCTGACCAGGATGGAGGACCGGCCGAGTTCGACGCCGCGCAAGCCGCCGCCACGCTGCGGTGGTGGAGAGACGCCGGGGTCGACTTTGTGCTTGGGGATGCGCCCCAGCGCCGGTTCGATCGCGAGGCGGTCACCGCGAAGGAGACCACCGAGACGGGGCGCGGGCCGGGCGAGCGCTCGCGGGCCGCGGAGCCTGTTCCGCCCGCAGCTTCGATTCAGCCGGGCGGGGATGGAGGCCCTTTCGCGGCCGCGGAGGCCGCAAGCGAACTGGCCGCCGCTTCGCCCGATCTCGAAACCTTGCGCCAAAACATGGAGAGATTCGAAGGGTGCCCGCTGAAAAAGACGGCGAATCAGCTTGTCTTCGCAGATGGGGCTCCCGGATCGAGGCTGATGCTGGTCGGCGAAGCTCCAGGCGCGGAGGAAGATCGATTGGGACGCCCCTTTGTCGGGCGCGCGGGGCAATTGCTGGACCGGATGCTCGCCTCCATCGCCCTTGACCGCTCGCAGGTCTACATCGCCAACACCATCCCGTGGCGCCCTCCCGGCAACCGGACGCCGACGCCGCAGGAAACGCAGACCTGCCTTCCCTTCATTCGTCGGCAGATCGAGCTCTCCCAGCCCGAGGTTCTCGTGTGTCTTGGCGCTTCGGCGGCGCAGTCCCTGCTCGGGCTCAAGGAGGGCATCACACGCGCGAGAGGGCGCTGGTATTCATACAAAGGCGACGATGGACGTGTGACGCCGACCTTGGCCATGCTTCATCCCGCCTATCTTTTGCGACAGCCCGCCCACAAACGCTATGCTTGGGCGGACCTGCGGGCGCTCGCGGAAAGGCTGCGCGCCCCGGGACCGAATCCATAGCTGTCGCTTCATTCGAAGCCGCCCCTAATGTCAGAACCGAAGGATGTTCGCATGGACACGTCGAGGCGCCGATTTCTGAGAAGCGCCGGCATGGTCGGGGCGAGCGCGCTTGCGGCGCGAGCGGCCCGAGCCGAAACCCTGCCAGTGAAGTGGAAAATGGCTTCGGCATTCAATCCGAAGCTCGACCTCATCTACGGCGCCGCGCAGGTCTTCACGCAAAACCTGTCCGACATGACGGACGGCGCCTTTCAGATTTCGATCTCGCCGGCGGGCGAGATCGCCTCGGCCGTCGATGCCTTGAACGCAGTCGCCGAAGGCAAGGCCGATTGCGCCCATACCGCGCTCTCCTATTCCTGGAACATGAATCCGGCTTATGCCTTCGGGACCGGGGCGCCCTTCGGAATGAATGCGCGGCAGCATTTCGCGTGGCTGACCGAGGGCGGCGGCGGTGATCTGATCAATGGGCTTCTGGCCCCGAGGAACCTCCTCGCCATTCCGCTCGGTGACACCGGGGGCCAGATGGCGGGCTGGTTTCGCAAAGAAATCCGGCGCGCGGCGGATATTTCCGGGTTGAAGGTCCGGATCGGAGGGTTTGCCGGAAAGGTCTTCGAGACGCTCGGCGCGACTCCGGTCGCCACACCGAAGGACGAGATCCTTGCAGCCCTCTCCAAGGGGGCGCTGGACGGGTTCGAATGGATCGGACCCTATGACGACGAGCGCTTCAGCAAGACCGACCAGGGCCCGGGCGAGCCGATCTCCAAGGTTGCGCCCTATTACTATTACCCCGGATGGTGGAAAGGCGGGATGCAGCTCCACCTCGTCGTCGCCAAAAACAAGTTCGAGGCGCTTCCCAAGCCGTACCAGGCGTCGATAAAGGCGGCGGCGGCCGAGACGAACGCCCTGCTGCGCGCCCGATACGACGCGGCCAACCCCGGCGCGCTGAAGCGGCTCGTCGTGGGCGGCGCGGAGCTGAGGCTTTTTCCGCAGGACGCGCTCGAAGCCTTCTACAAAGCCTCGAACGACCTGGTGGCGCAGCTCGCCGCCGCCGACCCGAATTTCAAGGCCGTGGCCGATTCTTACGGGGCGTTTCGTGCCGACGAATATCTCTGGTGGCAGGTCCAGGAATATTCGTTCGACAATTTCATGATCCGCGAGCGGCGGTCGAATAAGAGCTAGCCGGGAACTCCTCGTAGTCGGCGGCGGCGGTTTCGTCCGGCGCATTTGAACGCACAACGAGCGAGATCAGAACCGCCACGACGATATTCGCGATCACGCCAGTCAGGCCATTGTAGACGGCGAGATTGAGCCCGGTGTCGACATGCCCGATCAGGGGGATGTCCCACTTGAGGGCGTGCACGGGGACCCACGCGGTCGGGCCCCAGGCAAGCGCGGTGCCGACGATCATGCCGACCGCCCATCCGGCGAGAAGAGCCGGGCCGCCGAACCAGCGCGTGTAGAGGCCGAAGATCATCGCCGGGAAGATCTGGATCATCCAGACGCCGCCGAGCAGCTGCAGGTCGAGGGCGAATTTCGTCGGCACGAAGAAGATGAAAAGCAGCGCGCCGACCTTCACGATCAGCGACACGAGCTTCGCGACGACCGCCTCCTCCCGGGCATCCATCCGCGGGTGGATGAACGGCTTCCAGACGTTGCGTGTGAACGTATTGGCCGCGCCGATGGACATGACGGCGGCAGGCACAAGGGCCCCGAGCGCGATGGCTGCGAAGCAGAAGCCCGCGAACCAGTCCGGGAAAGCCCAGAGCACGAGTTGGGGCACCGCGTCCTGAGGGTTCGCGACCTTGATCCCCGCCGCAATCGCCATCACCCCGAGAAGCGCGATGAGCCCGAGCACGAAGGAATAGGCGGGCAGCGTCATCGTATTGAGCCGGATAGCCCGGGCGCTCGACGCCGACAGCGTTCCAGTCAGCGCGTGGGGATACATGAAAAGCGCCATCGCCGATCCAATGGCGAGGGTGATGTAAGGGGCAATTTGTTGCGGCATCAGGGTGACGCCCGCCGCGCCAACCGACTTTGCGGCGAGCTTCGCGTCGAAGGCCGATCGGGCGGCGTCGAAAATCATGCCGAAGCCTCCGAGCCGCCAGGGGATGATGACGACCGCCGCGATGACGAAGATATAAATCATCGCGTCCTTGACGAAGGCGATCATCGCCGGGGCGCGCAGCCCGCTCTTGTAGGTGTAGAGCGCGAGAATGATGAACGCGATCGTGATCGGCGCGTGCTGCAGATAACCCTCGCTCGGAAAGCCCAGCGCGCCGATCACCTTCTCGAGGCCCACGAGCTGGAGCGCGATATAGGGCATGGTGGCGAGGATGCCGGTCAGCGCGACGGCAAGCTCCAGCCAACGGTCGCCATACCGGCCAAGCACGAAATCGCTCGCGGTGATGTAGCCGTGTTTGTGCGAGACCGACCACAGCCTTGGCATCGTCAGATAAAGAAAAGGATAGATGATAATCGTGTAGGGGACGGCGAAGAAGCCGAAGGCGCCGATCGCATAGATGACCGCCGGAATGGCGATCACGGTATAGGCCGTGTAGAGGTCGCCGCCGAGCAGGAACCAGGTTACCCACGGGCCGAACCGGCGACCGCCCAGTCCCCACTCGTGAATATGCGCGAGGTCTCCCGCCTTCCATCGGCCGGCCACGAACCCCATGACGCTGACGAGGGCGAAAAAGAAGACGAAGACGCCGGCGGCCACAAGGTTGATATGATCAAACATCGCGGCCCTTCCTCATGCGGTCCGCGAGCAGGATGCCGGCCGCTGAAACTGGAATCAGCAGCAGCTGAAACCAGTAGAAGAAAGGCAGACCGAACAAAGCCGGCTGCTCCATGTTGTATAGCGGCGCCCATAAGGCGATCACGCAGGGAACGAACAACAGGAGCAGTCTCAAACATTCCTCCCCGCAGCCCTCGGGCGGCCGAACTCGGGCGCGCATCCTTTGGAGGCTTAGCGAAAGACAGATGTGCGGTCGAGCGTCTTTCGGGGACGAACGGTTTGTCCTTTTGGCGAGGGGACGCGGGCAGGGGCCGCCCCGCATTCCGGGGAAAAGTCGCCAGCGTTCTGGAGCGCATTTTCGCGATTCAGAGCCTGTTTTTGGCGCTTTCGGCGTGAAAAGATACGTATTCGAGGCGATTTTCGGGGAAAAACGGCTGAAAATCATGCCATTTTCTTCCGAGAATCGGGCCTTTTCAATGGCTTGCGCTGACATTTGCTTCCGGCTGGACGGGGTTGACGGCCGGAAGACGGCGAAAAAGCGGCCTTTGGATGGCGGCGGGCTCGGCGGTTTCGTGCATGCGCGGCTTCCGATTTGACGGCAATGACACATCATAGCAGACGGGTCGGAAAAACAGAAGAAAATGTATCTGGCCTTCTTATTTCCGTTATCTGCGAACGCTGCCGCCCGGAACGAAAAAGAACACGCGGGCTTGCAATCGCGACCGCGCAAAGGAAAGCTGGCGCGGGACAAGGGTCGCGCGGCGCGCGATGGCCGACGAGCCGCGTAAGGGCGTCGAGGCGGACGACCGGCAGGGGCTGCTGTTTTGACGAAGACTGTCAGAGCCGGCGTTCTCGACGTCGCCTATGTCGAATATGGATCCCCGGACGGATGGCCCTGCATCCTCGGCCACGGCTTTCCCTATGACGTCCACGCCTATCAGGAGGTCGGGCCCATTCTCGCGGATGCGGGCGCGCGCGTTGTCGTTCCCTGGCTGCGCGGCTTTGGACAGACGCGCTTCCTGTCGGAGGACACGCCCCGCTCCGGCGAGCAGGCGGCGCTCGGCGCGGATCTTCTGGCCTTCATGGATGCGCTGAACGTCGAGCGCGCTGTGCTCGCCGGCTACGACTGGGGCGGACGCGCGGCCTGCGTCGTTTCGGCCCTGTGGCCCGAGCGCGTCGTGGCGCTCGTCTCCGGCAATTCCTATAACATTCAGAATATTGCGCGGGCGATGGAGCCCGCCCCTCCCGCCGAGGAAGCGGCGCTCTGGTATCAATATTATTTCCACTGCGAGCGCGGCCGGCGCGGACTCGAAAAGGACAGACGGGGGATCGCCCGGCTTCTCTGGCGGATGTGGTCGCCGACTGGGCTTTCGACGAGGCGACCTTCGCTCGCACCGCCCCCGCCTTCGACAATCCCGACTTCGTGGAAGTCGTCATCCATTCCTACCGGCATCGCTATGGGCTCGTTCCCGGCGACCCGGCCTGCGCGGACATCGAGACCGCGCTGGCGGCCCAGCCGCCGATCCGAGTTCCCGCGATCACCATCGACGGCGACGCCGATGGCGTGAATCCTGGCACGGCGCATCACGCCGGGAAATTCGCTGGCCCGCATGCGCATCGCGTGCTCGGGGGCGCAGGCCACAATCTGCCGCAGGAGCGTCCTGCGGATTTCGCCCGCGCCATTCTGGACGCGCGGGCGATGGCGGGCGCGTGAGACGGCTTCACCCGCAGAAGGGTGTCGCGCCCGGTTTCACCCCGCTGCAGACCTGAGCCTTCGTCATCCAGCCCTTGTCGACCACGACGCCGAGCGTGTCCCGCGTGACCGCGAGGGGCGGAAGCAGGACGGCCTGAAACTTCGCGCCCTTGGGTGAGATCGAGAAGGGCTTTGCGCCGCCGATGTCCGCGGGCTTCTTGCCCAGGGCCAGCGCGACGGCCGCCTCGCCGGCCATCCGGCCGAGGTCGCTCCGGTCCTCCCGAACCGATATCGTCTGGGTTCCGAGCGCGACGCGGTTGATCGAAGCGTGGTCGCCGCCAACGCCTGAGACGGCGACGGCGCCCGTCAGCGCCTGCGCGGAGAGCGCCGCGGCTGCGCCGCCGGCCATGGCGTCGCTCTCCGCCGCGACGGCGTCGATCTTGCCTCCCGTCTGTCCGAGCATGTCCTGCATCGCGGCCATCGCCGCCCCCGGACTCCAGTTCTCGACATGGGCCTCGCCCGCCGTCCTCGCCTTGCCGGCGGTCATCGCGGGCTGGAGTCTCTCCATGACGCCGGAAAAGATGAGGTCGGAGCGCGGGTCGTCCTTCGGACCACGAATGAAGGCGTAAGCTCCGGCGGGTTTGGCGGCCAGCAGGGCCGCCCCCATCATGCGGCCCGCCTCGACGTCGTCATAGGCGACATAGAGGGCGTCCGGGCTCTCGATGGGGCGCTCGTAGGCGACGATAGCGACGCCCCTCGTGATCGCCTGATTCACAGCGGGAAGGATCGATTTCGGATCGGCGGCGACGACGACGATCGCCTTCGCGCCCTTCGAGATGAAGCCCTCGATGTCCGCGGCCTGTCTCGCGGGCGAGCCTTCCGCGTCGGCGGAGAGATAAATGTCGCCCGCCTTCTCGATGGCGGCGCGCATCGCCTGCCGATCGGCGGCCCAGCGGTCGCCGGCAAGGCCCGGCCATGAGACGCCGATGGTTATGGGATCAGCCTTCGCCGCGAAGCCGGCCAAGCCCGTGGAGCAGACGAGCCCGCCGAGCGCCAGCGCAACGGCCCAGCTCTTGCTGGGACAGGGCGTTGTCCTTCGCGAGGCCGCGCTCAATGCAGGATTCGTTTGCCGTGCGGCGAATCGAGGGAGAAGGCGGGAATGGCGACGGCGAAGCTCTCGCCGTCCTCGCCGCGCATCTGGTACTCGCCGACCATCAGTCCATTGGGCGTGGCGAGCGGGCAGCCGGAAGCATAGCGAAAGGCTTCGCCCGGTCGGATCGTCGGCTGCTCGCCGACCACTCCGGGACCACGAACCTCCTGCTGCCGGCCCTCGCCGTCCGTGATGCGCCAGAACCGTTCCAGCAGGGTCACCGCCTTGTCGCCGAGATTGGCGATCTCCACCACGTAGCGCCAGAAATAGCGCCGCTCCGCCGGATCGGAGCGATCTGGCTCGAAAATCGGCTCGACGGTGACTTTGACCTGACGCGTAACCGCCGTGTACATGGTCCAGGTAATGTAGCGTCGCGGGAAGGCGCCTTCAACGACCTCCGCCCGCCTTTTTGGCCGGCGCTTCCTCTCGCCCGGAACCCGAACCGATGAGCGCAGACCGCCTCGCAAGCGCCAAGGATCTTCTGGCGCGGCTTGTCGCCATCGACAGCGTGAGCGACCGGTCCAACCTTCCCGTCGTGGACTTCGTCGAATCCTACCTCGCGACGCTCGGCGTAAGCGTCACGCGGGCTCCGAACGCGACGGGAGAGAAGGCGGCGCTCCTCGCGACCATCGGCCCGAGGGTGGACGGGGGCGTCGTGCTTTCGGGCCATACGGACGTCGTGCCCGTCGAAGGTCAGGCCTGGACCGGCGATCCGTTCTCGCTGCGCGCCGCGGATGGCAGGCTTTACGGGCGCGGCGCCTGCGACATGAAGGGATTCGACGCCTGCGTGCTTGCCATGGCCCCCGTCTTCAAGGCCGCGCCGCTCAAGCGCCCCGTCCATATCGTGCTGAGCTATGACGAGGAGACGACATGCCTTGGCTCGCGCGACGTCATTGCGCGCTTCGGCAAAGACGAACCCACGCCCGGCGCGGCGATCGTCGGGGAGCCGACGATGATGGCGGTCGCCGACGCGCACAAGAGCGTCGCGACCCTGCATACGACGGTCACCGGCCACGAGGCGCATTCGGCGATGCCGATGCTGGGCGCGAACGCGGTTGCGATCGCCGCCGACATCGTGAGCGAGATCGGCCGGCTTGCGCGCGAATACGAAGAGGGACCGCTCGATCCGCGCTTCACGCCGCCCTATTCGACCCTGCATGTGGGCATGATCCAGGGAGGTTCGGCGCGCAACATTCTCGCGCGCCAATGCGCCTTTCACTGGGAGTTCCGTGGGCTGCCTGGCGTGACGACCGCCTCGGCGCTGGCCAAGGTCCAGTGCTTTATCGATGCGGTCGCGTTGCCGCGGCTTACCCGTTTCGTCAGCCATCCGGCGATCGTCACCGATCTCGAAGTCGACGTTCCGCCGCTTGCGGCCGACCCGGGCTCCGCGGCGGAGACGCTCGCGCTCAAGCTCACCCGCTCCAACCGGACGATTGCGGTCTCCTTCGCGACGGAGGCGGGCCATTTTCAGGCGGCCGGCGTGCCGACCATCGTCTGCGGCCCCGGATCGATCGATCAGGCGCACAAGCCCGACGAATATGTCGAGGAGGCGCAGCTCGCGGCCTGCCTCGCCTTCCTCGACGGGCTTGTTCAGGAGCTGTCCCGGTAACCGCAATCAGCGCGGGGCGCTGAGGTTGGGCACGTCCTTGGCGTAACTCAGATCGTAAGTCTTGTTGAGCAGAGGATCGAGCTTCGTGCCCTCCGACGCGTCGATGATGATCGGCCGGCCGTTCGGCGCCATGGCCGGCTGCGACGGATGCTGGTCGGCGCTCGCCACCGCAGGCGAGGCGGAGACGCCTGTGCCGTATTTCGCTTCGCGCGCCCGCTGATCGGCGAGCATTGCGGCAGGAACAGGCGCGGAGGCGACCGATGTCGCGCCAACTCCCTGGTCCTCGCGTCCCGTCGACGTGGGCGAACAGGTCTTCGCCCTCGGGCGGCGTGTCGTTGACCCCCGTGACGACCGCGCCCAGGTCCTCGATCGACTTCGGACCGCTTGCGCCGGCGGCGAGCGAGGCCATCGCCGCGTCGAAGGCCTTGCGCCGCGCGCCGATCCTGGCGAGCCGCGCGAGGACGGCCTTAGACCCGGTCTGCGCGCCGGGCGCGGCGAGGGCGCCGAAGGATTGCGGGTCGACCGGTTCGATCGCGCCGCGAATGGCGGGGGGCGCCACGACGTCGGGCGCGAGCCTGTCCTTGGCGTCCTTCTCGATCTGCCGCCAGCGCGCGACATTCTGCCTGTGTTGATCGAGCGTTTCGGAGAAGGCATGGCCGCCCGTGCCGTCGGCGACGAAAAAGAGGTCGCGCGTCCGCGCCGGATTGGCGACGGCTTCGAGCGAGGCCTTTCCGGGGTTGGCGATTGGGCCGGGCGGCAGGCCGTCGATGAGATAGGTGTTGTAGGGCGTCGGCTGCGTCAGTTCGGCCCTCGTGATCGAATGTCCGAGCGTGCCCTTGCCGAAAACGAGACCGTAGACGATCGTCGGATCGGACTCGAGCCGCATATGCTTCTGCAGCCGGTTGATGAAGACACCGGCCACCCGCGGACGCTCGTCCGGCTTGCCGGTCTCCTTTTCCACGATCGAGGCGAGAGTGACCATCTCGCCCGGCGATCTCAGCGGGAGGCCCGGCGCGCGCTTGCTCCAGATCTCGTCGACGGCTTTCGCTTGAGCCTTGGCCATCTGGGTAAGGATAGCCTGCCGGCTGAAGCCACGTTCGAAAACATAGGTGTCAGGCATCAAAGACCCCTCGCGCGGGATCTCCTTGACGTCGCCGGCGAGCGCATCCTCGTTGCGCAAACGATTCACGACCTGCTCGCTGGTCAACCCCTCAGGGAGGGTCACCTTGTGCAGCACCACCTTGTGGGACGCCAGAAGCGCCTCGATCTCGTTCATGCTGATCCCGGCCTTGAACTGGTATTCGCCGCGCTTGAGCGCGCTACGCTTCCCGTCGAGCAGGGTCAGGACATTGAACCAGGTCGCGTTGTCGATGACGCCCGCATGTTCGAGTTGGTCGGCGATGCTCCCGGCGTCATCCTCGCGCACGAGATTTACGATCTTGACCTCGGTGAGCGGACCGGGCCGGCGCGCTTCCATCATGAGCCACGCGACGGCGCCGATCGCAATGAGCGCGCCAAACAGAATGAAGGTGAGAAGGCCGCTGACGCTCGAGAGGATCGAGCCGCGCGGCTTCTTTGGATCCTTGGAGGGCCGCGGCGAGGGATTTGCCGTGGACGGAGGCGCCTTCTTCAGGCGGCCGAACAGGCTCGCCCGGGGCCGGTCGCCGCCTTCATTCAGATTGTGTTGTCCATCCATGCGCTCGCCGGTCTCCCGCATCGGTCGACCCGGAAGGTCATTCACGGAACGCGCGCGGAGCTTGAGCGGACCGTACGCGCCTCGTGGCCGGAGCCGAACTCTATATGAGTGCGTCCCCGAACGGAACCCCGGCCATCGGCTCCCCGATTCACTCCGGCGCGCGGAAGATCAGCGAGGCGTTGGTGCCGCCGAATCCGAAGGAATTGGACAGCGCGGCATTCACCGGCCGTTTGCGCGCCTGATGGGGCACGAGGTCGATCGCCGTCTCAACGGAAGGATTGTCGAGATTAAGGGTCGGCGGGGCGACCTGATCGCGGATCGCGAGCACCGAGAAGATCGCCTCGACCGCGCCCGCCGCGCCGAGCAGATGGCCGATCGAGGACTTGGTCGAGGACATCGAGGTCTTCGCCGCGCTGTTGCCGAGCAGCCTTTCGACCGCGCGCAGTTCGATCTCGTCCGCCATCGTCGAGGTGCCATGCGCGTTGACATAGTCGATTTCGGAAGCGGACATGCCCGCGCGCTTGAGCGCCATGCTCATCGAGCGGAAGGCGCCGTCGCCGTCGGGCGCAGGCGCGGTGATGTGATGGGCGTCGCCCGAGAGCCCGTACCCGACCAGCTCCGCATAGATCCGGGCGCCGCGCGCCTTCGCGTGCTCGAGCTCCTCAAGCACCACGCAGCCGGCGCCTTCGCCCATCACGAATCCGTCGCGGTCGCGGTCGTAAGGCCGCGACGCCTGTTTCGGACGATCGTTGAAGCCGGTCGTAAGCGCCTTGCAGGCGGCGAAGCCGGCGAGCGAGAGCCGGTTCACCGCCGATTCCGCGCCGCCCGCCACCATCACATTGGCGTCGCCGAGCGCGATGAGCCGGCCCGCGTCTCCGATCGCATGCGCGCCCGTGGAGCAGGCCGTCACGACGGCATGGTTCGGCCCCTTGAGTTTGTGGGC
This sequence comes from uncultured Alphaproteobacteria bacterium, assembly GCA_963741845.1. Taxonomy (GTDB): domain Bacteria; phylum Pseudomonadota; class Alphaproteobacteria; order Rhizobiales; family Beijerinckiaceae; genus Roseiarcus. The sequence goes on along the minus strand of CAVUJV010000008.1, from coordinate 14,745 downwards.
GATGGAAACCTGCCCGCTCACGAGATTGATGAGCCGGCCTGGAATGAAAAAGGGCGAGATGCGGCGAGGTCCCTTCTCATGCAGCGTGATGGAGGCGTCATAAATGCCGCCGAGGCCGCCGATGCCCGAGCCGATCAGCACGCCGGTCTCGATCTCCTCTTCGTATGTGCGGGGCTCCCAGTCGGCGTCGCGCAAAGCCTGGGTCGCCGCGGCCATACCGAAAATGATGAAGTCGTCGACCTTGCGCTGTTCCTTGGGGTCCATCCAGTCGTCCGGATGGAACGCATCCTCGGCGCCGCCGCGCGGAACCTGCCCGGCGATCTGGCACGGAAGGTCGGAAACCTCGAAATTCTCGACCCTTTCGATCCCCGACTCGCCCGCCAGCAGCCGACGCCATGTCGCCTCCACGCCGGAAGCGATGGGCGTGACCATTCCAAGGCCGGTGATGACAACTCGCCGCATGGGTCTCTTTCCACCCCTGATGCCCGTCTGTCCGAGGGCGCTGACGCTATTGGACAAACGCTCTCAGAACGCAACAAGGGCCGGATCGAAGGCCGGCCCTCGCAGTCTCGTAAAAGTTCGATGACGGGCCTTCGCGCGGCCCGCCGCCTTCACTTGCTCGAAGCTTTCTCCAGGAACTTCACCGCGTCTCCAACCGTGACGATGGTCTCCGCCTGATCGTCCGGGATTTCGACGCCAAATTCCTCTTCGAAGGCCATGACCAGCTCGACGGTATCGAGAGAGTCGGCGCCGAGATCGTCGATGAAATTTGCGCTCTCGACGACTTTGTCCGGTTCCACGCCGAGATGCTCCACGACGATCTTCTTCACGCGCTCTGCGACATCGCTCATTTTATCGTTTCCCTTATGCGCCGGGACTGGCGCCCGCCGATGTTGGTTGAGATTGTGGCCGGCGGCGCGCCGACCATTTCCGCGCCCCAGACGCGGCTCGAGTTTCGCAACGGTCTTATGGTGACGCCGACGCTCGAAAATCCTCCCCCGCGCTACATGAGCGCTTGGTGACAAGGGCGGTCGATAGCATATCTTTTTCGGGAAGGCGAGAGGCCTGCCCGTCATTCCCCCGTAGCCCCCGAACGACGCGCAACCTCTTTATATCATTGACATTCCACCATTCACATGCAGTGTCTGGCCGGTGATGTATGACCCTTCCGCGCTTGCCAGATAGACGACCGCCGCCCCGATGTCTTCGCCGGCCCCGAGCCGGCCCATGGGCACCGAGGCGAGGATCGTTTCGCGCTGTTTGTCGTTCAGCGCCTCGGTCATGGGGCTGGTGATGAAGCCGGGCGCCACGCAATTGACGGTGATCCCGCGCGTGGCGACCTCGAGCGCCAGCGACTTGGACATGCCGATCATCCCTGCTTTGGCTGCGGCGTAATTCGCCTGACCGCCGTTGCCTTTCACGCCGACGATCGAGGCGATGTTGATGATGCGGCCGAAACGGCGGCGCATCATGCCCTTGACGGCCGCTCGGGAAAGCCGGAAGGCGGCGGTGAGATCGACCGCGATCACCGTATCCCACTCCGCGTCCTTCATGCGCATGAAGAGATTGTCGCGCGTGACCCCGGCGTTATTCACCAGGATATCCACCGAGCCCATCATCTCCTCGGCGGCGGGGACGAGCGCTTCGACGGATTCGGCGTCCGCGAGATCGGCGAGCGCCACATGAGCGCGCTCTCTGAGCTCTGCGGCGAGCTTGTCGAGGGCGTCCCTTCGGGTGCCGGACAGCGCGACAGTCGCTCCCCGAGCGTGAAGAGTCCGGGCGATCGCGCCTCCCAAGCCGCCCGAAGCGCCGGTCACCAGCGCGGTCTTGCCCGTCAGGTCGAACACGGCGTCATTCCCCTGGTTGTTTGATCCGGCGCTCGGCGTCGGCCGCCTTGAACGCCGAGATATCGGCGGGCGTTCCGATACTCGCCGTCGTCGCGCCCTCGGCAATGCGCTTGACGAGACCTGCGAGCACCTTGCCCGACCCGAGCTCGATGAAGCGCGTCACCCCCTTGCCGCTCATATAGAGCACGCTTTCCCGCCAGCGGACGGTTCCCGTCACCTGCTCGACGAGGCCCTTGCGGATCGCGTCCGGGCCGTCGACTGTGCTGGCGGCGACATTGGAAACGAGCGGCGGCTTCGGCGTCCGGATGGCGATGTCCTTGAGCGCCGCCTGCATCGCCTCGGCCGCGGGCTGCATCAGGGCGCAATGGAAGGGCGCGGAGACCGGCAGGAGAACGGCGCGCTTGGCGCCTTCGAGTTTCGCGAGCTCCATCGCCCGTTCGACCGCCTGTCTGGTTCCCGAGATGACGACCTGGCCCCCGCCGTTGTCGTTCGCGGCCTGGCAGATCGCGCCTTCGAGATGATATTCCCGCGCCGCCTCGGTCGAGATCCTCACCGCCTTGCCGAAATCGAGGCCGATGAGCGCCGCCATTGCGCCCTCGCCGACCGGGACCGCCTTCTGCATTGCATCGCCCCGGAGCCGCAGCAGGCGCGCGGCGTCTTCGAGCGCAAGCGCGTCGGCGGCGCAGAGCGCCGAATATTCCCCAAGGGAGTGGCCGGCGACGAAGGACGCATCTCTCGCCGGGTCGAACCCCGTCTCCTGTTCGAGCGCCCGGAGCGCGGCGATGCTCGTCGCCATCAGCGCGGGCTGGGCGTTGGCGGTGAGCGTCAGCTCCGCTTCCGGTCCCTCGAACATGAGACGAGAGAGTTTCTGCGACAGCGCGGCGTCGACCCGTGCGAATACTTCGCGGGCGACCGGAAACTGCTCGGCGAGCGCCTTGCCCATGCCGACGGCCTGGGAACCCTGACCTGGAAACACCAAGGCCGTCTTCATTTTGTCCTAACCTTCGCTTGGCGCGGAGAGACAGATTTTCAACAGCCCTGTCAAGAGATCGGAACAAGCGGCTGTTGACCGGGACGCAAAGGGTGCTACCCAGACGGCGCGATGGTCGCGCGGCGAATCGCACGGAACAGGAGCATCCTTTGGCCGCTGCGCCCGGCAAATCCTGCGGGTCCTGCACGCTTTGCTGCTCCGTTCTGGAGATTGCGGAGCTCAGGAAGGCGGCGGGTCCGCGATGCGTGAACTGCGTTTCGGGCGCGGGCTGCGCGATCTACGCCGACCGTCCTCAAGTCTGCCGCGACTTCGAATGCGAATGGCTGATGAGCCGGGATCTGTCGCGCCAGTTCAAGCCGGACCTTATCGGGACGATCCTGATGGAAGACCCGGACAGCGAGGAATATCGCGCCGTCTGCGCGCCCGAGAAGCCGCTGGCGTGGCGCAATCCGCGGGTCTTCGCCCATCTCGTGCAGATGGCCAAATCCGGCCGCGTGGTGGTCGCGAAAGCCGGATTGTTGTCCTGGCGGGTCTTTCCTTCCGGACAATGGGGCCCGACCGTATGAATTTTGCCTGATTCGACTCCACGGCGCCCAGATATTATGCAAATAGGCTCCCGCGCCCCGCCGTTCGGGTGACTTGCTGGCCGTTGGCGCCATCCCTGCTCGGGCTATGCGACCGGCCCGCGCCGGAGTATGCGCGGAAAAGCATTTCGCCACGACGAAGGGCAAGGGAGTTTCGCCGCAATGAAGAAAATCGAGGCCATCATCAAGCCATTCAAGCTGGATGAAGTGAAGGAAGCCCTTCAGGAAGCCGGGATTCAGGGAATCACCGTCCTCGAAGCCAAGGGGTTCGGCAGACAGAAGGGTCATACCGAGCTTTACCGCGGCGCCGAATATGTCGTGGACTTCCTGCCGAAGGTGAAGATCGAGGTCGTTGTCGCGGATGATCAGCTTGCCGGAGCGATCGAGGCAATCCGCACCGCGGCGCAGACCGGCCGTATCGGAGATGGCAAGATATTTGTATCCACGATCGAAGAGGCCATTCGCATTCGCACCGGTGAGACCGGCGCGGACGCGATCTAGGCATTTCTGGTCAACGAGCTTCCCGCCGGCGCGGCGGGTGGGGCGATAGCCAAGTCACGAAGTTCAATCTCAAGGAAAGGCAGACTATGAAGACCGCCAAGGATGTCCTTAAGGCGATCAAGGACAATGACGTCAAATACGTCGACCTGCGTTTTACCGACCCGCGCGGCAAGTGGCAGCACGTCACTTTCGACCAGAGCCTGATCGATGAGGACGCCTTCGCCGACGGTCTTATGTTCGATGGATCGTCGATCGCCGGATGGCGCGCGATCAACGAGTCCGACATGACCCTGATGCCGGACCCGAGCTCGGCCTGCATGGATCCATTCTTCGCGGCCTCGACGATGGTCCTGAACTGCGACGTGCTCGATCCGGCCAGCGGCCAGCCCTACAATCGCGACCCGCGCGGCATCGCCAAGAAGGCTGAGGCCTATCTGAAGTCGACCGGCATCGGCGACACCGCCTTCTTCGGCCCGGAAGCCGAATTCTTCGTGTTCGACGACGTGCGCTTCGCCTCCGATCCGTACAATACGGGGTTCCAGATCGATTCGGTCGAGCTGCCCACCAATTCCGACACGGCTTACGAGGGCGGCAACCTCGGTCACCGCATCCGCACGAAGGGCGGCTATTTCCCGGTGCCGCCGCAGGACTCCGCGCAGGACATGCGCGGCGAGATGCTCGCGGCGATGGCGCAGATGGGCGCGGTCGTCGAGAAGCACCACCACGAAGTGGCCTCCGCGCAGCACGAGCTTGGCCTCAAGTTCGGCACGTTGACGACGATGGCCGACCATATGCAGGTCTACAAGTACTGCATTCACATGGTCGCGCAGAGCTACGGCAAGACCGCGACCTTCATGCCGAAGCCGATCTACGGCGACAACGGTTCGGGCATGCATGTCCACCAGTCGATCTGGAAGGGCGGCAAGCCGATGATGGCCGGCAACCTCTATGCCGACCTGAGCCAGGAATGCCTCTGGTACATCGGCGGCATCATCAAGCACGCCAAGGCGCTGAACGGCTTCACCAACCCGTCGACGAACAGCTACAAGCGCCTCGTCCCGGGCTTCGAGGCGCCGGTGCTGCTCGCCTATTCGGCGCGCAACCGCTCGGCCTCCTGCCGCATTCCGTGGACCTCGAACCCGAAGGCCAAGCGCGTCGAGGTCCGCTTCCCGGATCCGATGGCCAACCCCTATCTCGCCTTCTCGGCGATGCTGATGGCCGGCCTCGACGGCATCAAGAACAAGATCGATCCCGGCCCGGCGATGGACAAGGACCTCTACGATCTCCCGCCGAAGGAGCTCAAGAAGATCCCGACCGTGTGCGGCTCGCTGCGCGAGGCGCTGGCCAGCCTCGACAAGGACCGCGCCTTCCTCAAGGCGGGCGACGTGTTCAACGACGACTTCATCGACAGCTACATCGAGCTCAAGATGCAGGACGTCTACCGCTTCGAGATGGCGCCGCATCCGGTCGAGTTCGACATGTACTATTCCTACTGAGGAGCTTCGCTCCGACAGGAGGGAGGGGCGGCTTCGGCCGCCCTTCCTTTTTTGGGCGGCGGTCGTTCGTCCCGTTGTCCCCCCGAAGGCTCGCGACTATCGTCAGCGGCGCTGATTTCACGCGCAAAGGGCGGTCTGTTTCAGCAGGGCCGCCGTCATTCGGGAGATTTTCGTCATGCACCGTCCGCATCCTCCGCTCTCCGCGCCCGCTCTCCGCGCGGCTTTCGCGGCGCTTGTCCTGTCTGCGGCGGGCGGATCGCATCCGGCTCTTGCCTCGCCGGCGGATCTTGCGCATGGCGAGCAACTCGCGAAGCACTGGTGCGCATCGTGCCATATCGTCGCCCCGGATCAGAAACAGGGCGCGGACAACGTTCCGGCCTTCTCCTCGGTCGCGAAGAAGCCGGGCTTCAGAGCCGACAAGATCGCAGAGTTCCTGATGGCCCCGCATCCGAGGATGCCGGACATGCAGCTCAGCCGCGACGAGGCGAAGGACCTCGGCGCCTATATCGCAAGCCTCGCGAAATAGAGGCTCTTACCGTCCGATCAGTCGGCGGACGGCTCCCCGCCAGGAGTCGAGCTTGCGCTGACGTTCGGCCGCCGGCATGGCGGGCTCGAAGCGCCGGTCGAGCGCCCACCCGCGTGCGAAGTCCTCCAGACCGGGGTAGAGACCGGCCTGAAGCCCGGCGAGATAGGCCGCGCCCAGCGCCGTGGTCTCCAGGATCTTCGGTCGATCGACCGGCGCGGCGATGAAATCGGCCAGCCGCTGCATCGTCCAGTCGGAAGCGACCATGCCGCCGTCCACGCGCAGCACGGCGTCGCCGACTCCGCCCCAGTCCTCGCGCATGGCGTCGAGCAGATCGACGGTCTGGAAGCAGACGCTTTCGAGAGCGGCCTTGGCGAGCTCCTTACGGCCTGTGGCGCGGGTCAGGCCGAATAGCGCGCCGCGCGCCTCGGCGTCCCAGTGCGGGGCGCCCATCCCCACAAAGGCCGGCACGAGGATGACGTCCTGATTCGGGTCGGCTTCGGCCGCCATCGGTCCGCTCTCGGCCGCCGATTGCAGCGCCCCGAGTCCGTCGCGGAGCCATTGCACGGCGGCGCCTGCGATGAAGATCGCACCTTCGAGCGCATAGGTCCGCTCGCCGCCCAACTGATAGGCGATCGTGGTCAGCAGCCGGTGCTTCGATGCGACCGCCTTCGGGCCCGTATTGAGCAGGGCGAAGCATCCCGTGCCGTAGGTGGACTTGAGCATGCCGGGCTCGAAGCAGGCCTGGCCCACGGTCGCAGCCTGCTGATCACCCGCAACGCCGCGCACCGGGACGGCGGCGCCCAGAATGGCCGGATCGCTCGTCCCGAATTCGCTCGCGCAATCGCGGACCTCCGGGAGAATCGCCGCGGGAACGCGAAACAGGGAAAGAAGCTCGTCGTCCCATCGCCCGGCGTGAATGTCGAATAGCAGGGTGCGGGAGGCGTTGGTCGCATCCGTCACATGCGCCCTGCCGCCCGTGAGGCGCCAGATCAGATAGGCGTCCACCGTGCCGAAGGCGAGTTCGCCCCGTTCCGCCCGCGCTCTCGCGCCGGGAACGTGGTCGAGCAGCCAGGCGATCTTCGTTCCCGAGAAATAAGGGTCGAGAAGCAGGCCGGTGCGGGCGGCGACCATCGGCTCGACGCCCTCGTTTCGAAGCTGCGAGCAGACGTCGGCCGTTCGCCGATCCTGCCAGACGATGGCGGGGTGGATCGGCTTGCCGGTCGTGCGGTCCCAGACGATTACGGTCTCCCGCTGGTTGGTTATGCCGATTCCGGCAAGCCTCCCGGCGCCGATGCCGGCTTTCGCCAGAGCGGTCCGCGCGGTTTCCACGCTCGTCCGCCATAGGTCCTCGGGGTCGTGCTCCACCCAGCCGGAGTTCGGATAGGCTTGCGGAAACTCCTGCTGGCTGACGCCGGCAATCCTCAGCGAAGCGTCGAAGACGATCGCCCGCGTCGATGTCGTGCCCTGGTCGAGGCTAAGAACATATCCGGACATGGAAAATGGGCGCTCCTCGATGTTTCCTCTTGGCCAATTCCCTGGCGGGAACACGCCCTGCCTCGCCCGCTCCCTCCGCGCAAGGCGATTCCTCTCACGCGCCGCAGGCGCACGCCCCTCGGCGTCAATTTGATCGACGTCGAGATGACGGGCCCGACGGGATGGTTACCATACGTTCGACACCGCCGCCGCCGCCCGGAATTCGGGCCCGACCCAACATTTTCTTGCCGAATGGCGAAGTCGCCCTGATACTGCGAAGAGAACAGCGCGGAGACAGGAAATGTCTTCGTCGCGGATGGGGAAAGCCTGAAGTCGGCGCCGCGGACATGACGCTAAAATCGGGCTTAAGCCTTTGGAATCACACGAATCGAAACGCTAAACAGGCTGCTTGGGCATGCGGTCTTGCGGCCATCCTGTCGCTCCTATTTGCCCTTGCAGCCCCTTCCGCCGCGCAGGCCGATCCAGACGCGCTCTGGCGCATCGTGCATGGCGAATGCGTGCCCCACATGGAGGCTGGGCTCGGGCCAAAGCCCTGCGCAAGCGTCGATCTGGCGGGCGGCGTCGTGGAAGGCGTTGCGATCCTCAAGGACCTGCGCGGGATCGCCCAGATGCTGGCAATACCCACGAGGCGGATTTCCGGCATCGAGGATCCCCAGATGCTTGCGTCCGACGCGCCGGATGTGTTCGGCCAGGGCTGGAAGGCGAGGAGCCTCATCGAGGCGATCCTCAAGCGGCCGGCGCCGCGCGAAACGATAGCGCTCGCCATCAATTCGAAATGGTCGCGGTCACAGCAACAATTGCACGTTCATGTGGACTGCGTGGCGATCCCGGTCGCCGCCGCGCTGGCGAGCTATGCGCCTTCCCTGGATGAGACGTGGCGCGCGATGACTGTCCCGCTCAACGGGCAGGTCTATTTCGCCCGCCGGGTCGATTCGGAGGGTCTTGCCGGCGTCTCGCCGATTCGCCTGCTGGCTGAGGGGCTCGAAGGGGCGAAGGAAAATATGGGCGCATGGTCGCTTGCGGCGGTCGGCGCGAGCTTCGGCGGCAAGCCGGGGTTCGTCCTGTTGGCCGACCGCTTCTCGCTCGAAGGCGGGGGCCACGCCGAGGACATTCAGGATCACGATTGCGCAATCCTCCATTCGGCGCCATGAATTAGACGGTCAGGCGGCGCTGTTTATGGCGCTCTGCTGCGGCGCCCTTCGGGGCGGCGCGCGATCGCCGGATGCGCTTTGAGCTGACCTTTTGGGTTGGGGGCGTGGTCATGCGTTACATCCTGAAATTGTTGCTCGGCCTAGGGCTCCTTCTGGCGGCCCAGGGGCAGGCCTTGGCCTTTGTTCATATCGACGTCGATCTGAGTTCGCAGGCGATGCGGGTCCGCTCCGATTCGGGCGCCCATTATGTCTGGCCGATCTCGTCGGGTCGGGTCGGCCATGCGACCCCGCGCGGCGTGTTTCGGCCTCGCGCCCTCTATGCGATGGTTCATTCCGCCAAGTACGGCAACGCCCCGATGCCGCATTCGATCTTCTTCTATGGTCAGTACGCGATTCACGGGACGACAGCGGTCGGCGCGCTCGGCCATACGGCGTCGCACGGTTGCGTCCGCCTCTCTCCCGCCGCGGCGGCGACGCTGTTTGCGATGGTCCACCGGGAGGGCGCTGTGATCCGGATCATGGGGTCGCCGCCAGGCCCGGTCTATGCCCGCCACCGTCACCATGGGGGCCGGGCTTATGCGCATCATCATGGGCCCCAATCCGCGACGGCGCTGGCCTATGCGCCAGTCCGCCACGCCCGGACGTTGAGCCAGTGGGCGAAGCACCCGGTGGGACAGTGAGGTCCAGCGCCACAAGTCCGCCACAGCGCTCCGCTAGGGGCGCGCTCGCGTTGCGGGCGAATCGCTCGGGCGGGACGTGGCTGATCGGGGCGTTCGCGCCCGAAATCCCGGCAGGTTTGGATTTCGCGCTGGACAGCCGGTTTTCGACCGTCGCGTTTTCGCTGTGTTCGGGGTACTAGCGGCCGGCGGACGCAGATCAGGAGGCTTTGGGTGCGGAGACGGGATTTTCTGACCGGCGCGGCCGGACTGGCTGGCGCTGCGCTGACCTCGCGCCTCGCGTTCGCCAATGTGCCGACCCCCTTCACCTTCGACATGTCGCCCCCCATGGACGACCGGGCGAAGTTTATTGCCTGGGGCGTCGCGCAACGTGGCGAAGATCCGAAGTTTCTCGGCGAGCGGTTCGACCGGTTCTTGGCCATGGTCCGCAACGAGGATCTGGTCGATGACCGCAACAAGCACGCCTTCCTGCTGACGCCGCGCGAGAAATTCGTGCTGGCGCAGAACCTCGGCCGCGCCTACGACCACGCCTTCCTCGATATCGGCTATGGCGTGACCATCTCTGGCCCGCATATCGTGGGCCGCATGACCTCGAACATCAATCCGAAGCAGGGCGAGAAGGTGCTGGAGGTCGGCACCGGGTCGGGCTACCAGTCGGCCTATCTCTCGCATCTGACCGACAAGGTCTATACGATTGAGATTATCAAGCCGCTCGCCGAGCGCACCCGCGGCATCTACGATCAGCTGGTCAAGGACGGCTATACCGAGTTCGGCAACATCACGTCGAAGGCTGCGGACGGCTATTACGGCTGGGAGGAAAATGCGCCCTTCGACAAGATCATCGTCACCTGCGGCATTGACCACGTGCCGCCGCCCTTGCTGCAGCAGCTCAAGCCTGGCGGCATCATGGTGATTCCCGTCGGTCCGCCTGGCGCGCAACGCGTGCTGAAGGTCGTGAAGAACGAGGCTTCGGACGGGCAGATGACCGTCGCCCGCTCCGACATCTACGGCGGACGTATCGTGCCCTTCGTACCCTTCACGAAGCTCGAAGGGGAGAAGATCGTCGGTACCCACAACAATTGATCAGGGCGCCTTGGCCGAGACGCCGCATGGCGGCGCCCGCTCTCGGACGCGCATGGCGCTGAAGGGCCCGCGAAAGAGCGAATGAACGAAGCGAGGCCCCTTTCCCCGGTCGCTGAAACGATCGTCGATGACGCGCATGGCGATGCGGTGCTAACCGACCGGGAGCGCCTCGGCCTCTATTTTGCCGTCGGTCTTGCTGCGGGCTCAGTCATCGCCCTGCAGATCGACATCATGCGCGTGTTCTCGGTCAGCAGCTGGGCTCATTTCGGCTCGCTGGTCGTGAGTCTCGCCATGCTTGGCTTCGGCCTGACGAGCGCCGTGATGACGCTCGCCACGGACTGGTTCACCCGCCATTGGCGGGGAGTTGCGACAATCGCACTCGGGCTGTTCGGGCCGCTGGCGGTCGCTGCAAACCTTTATGTCCAGCATCTCGGCTTCAACGCCATCTTTCTCGTCTCCGACCCGACGCAGAAGTGGAAGCTCCTGCAAATCTTTCTGGTCGAACTCACGCCTTTCCTCGCGGGCGCGGTCTTTTTGGGCTGCGTGTTCCTCAAGAGCAACCGCACGTTCGGGCGCGTGTATTTCGCCGATCTCGCTGGCTCGGGCCTTTGCGGCCTCCTGTTCCTGCTTGCGATGTATGTGTTCGTGCCTGCCAATCTCATCGCGGCGCCGCTGGGACTGTGGCTCGCGGCCTGTATCGCGTGGGCGTTGGGCCCAGGCGGGAAGCGCGCGCTTCTACCCTACCTTGCGGTAGGGGTTCTCGCTTTTGCGGGTCATTTCTGGATCGCGCCCGCTTTCGGGCTCAAGACGCTCGCCGTCAATGACTACAAAGGCGTGGCTTACGCGCGCAAATTTCCTGACGCGAAGAAAGTCTACGAGAGCGCCTCGCCGTTCGGCTATCTGGAGGCCTATTCCAGCTCCTACCTGCATTTCGCGCCGGGCCTTTCCGACAATGCCGGTTTCAGCCTGCCTACAATGCCGGCAAACGCCTATCTTGGCCTTTATATCGACAGCGACGGCCCGATCGGCGTCATGCGGGACCTCACCGACAAGGAGACGGCCTATTTCCGTTTCCTGCCGATGGTCTACCCCTATCTCATCAAGAAGGAGCCGCGGGTTTTCATCGCGCAGTTCGGCGGCGGCATCTCGACAGAGGTCGCGCTCCATTCCGGCGCCAGGGACGTCACTGTGGCCGAGGGCAACCGCGCCGTGCTCGAGGCATTCCACAGCGATGTGTTCCGCAAGTTCACCGGCGATATTCTGTCGAAGGTGCGGGTGATTGACTCCGAGGGCCGCCACTTCCTCGCCCATACGAGCGAGCGCTTCGACGTTGTCGATCTTAGCCTTGCCGACTCGGTCGGTCTCTCGAATCCGGGCGGCTTCGCCATCGTCGAGAAGTTCCCCTACACGAAGGAGGCGATGGAAACCTACATGCGGGCCTTGGCGCCGGGCGGTGTGCTCTCGGTCACGCTATGGAACAAGGAGGAGCCGCCGAAGTCCGTTCTGAAACTCTATGCGACCATGGCTGCAGCGGCCCGCGCCGTCGATGCCAAAGACATCGCCGATTCCTTCTTCGTGGCGTCCACCTACCTGTCGACCGCGACAGTCCTCTACAAGAGCGGTGGCTTTACCCCCCAGGAGGTCGAGACGCTGCGCAAGCACACCCGCGAGATGTCGTTCGACGAGATCTATTCTCCGGGGTTCCCTTTCGATCCGACGCAGACCGACGCGACGCTGAAGGGCTATGTCGAACAGATCTTCGGTAGCGCAGCGGGCGGTCCCGCCGCCGCCCGGCGCCAGCGCGTCATCCGATCCGACGGCGCCGTCCGACGACGCAAGCGCGCGCCGGCGCGCCGCCCTCGGGCGGCCCGGATGATGGCGTCTTGCCCGCAACCGTCATGGGACGGCTCGCATGGCACGCGCTGATAGACGGGAGAATGGCCGCAGATCGCCACGCGCTATGTGTTCAACGCCCATGCGCTGACGAATGACTCGCCTTACTTTGCGGCTTACGTGAAGACGGCAGACCTGCCGCGGGTGCTCGACCGGCTGGAGCTCCTGCAGGACGAGTGGGGCTACCTCCTGATCTGGGCGACCCTTGGCGTCGCGTGCCTCACCGCGGCGGTGCTGCTCGCAATCCCGGTCGTCTTCGGATGGCGTACGATTTTTTCGCGCACGCCCGGCAAGCTGCTCACCGTGCTCTATTTTGCGTGCCTGGGCGCCGGCTATATTCTGGTCGAGGTCGGGCTGATCGCCCATTTTGTGATGGCGCTCGGGAACCCCACCATTTCCGCCTCCGTGCTGATCACAGGCATCCTCGTCTTCTCCGGCTTGGGCGCGTTGGTGTCCGAGCGGTTCCTGCCGCGGATGCGGATTGTGATGCCGGCGATCTTTCTCTCAATCGGCGGGCTTCTGCTGCTCTACGCGCTTGCGATCGACTATGTGCTCGAGGACATCGGCGCGCTCCCCTATGTCGCACGCCTTGTCTGCTGCTTTGTCCTCATCGCCCCGCCTGCCTTCCTTATGGGTTTTCCCATGCCGACGGCGATGACCACGCTTGGCCGGCTGGGCAAAGATCATCTTTTCATCTGGGCTTGGGGCGTGAATGGCTGCTTTTCGGTGATTGGCGCGGCCGCCGCGCCAGTGATCGCGACAAATTTCGGTCTCGCCGCAGTGATCGAGATCGCCGCTGTGGCTTATCTGCTCGCGCTGCCGGCCTTTTTCGGGGTTATCGCTGAAGCAAGGACGCCGGCAGAAGCCTGACGCGATCCGCGCAGCAAGGCGCTGGCGGGATGCAATGCAAAAGTTGCGCAACAAAAATGCGACAATTCAGCGTCATCGACTGGACATAAAAATTTCATAATTGCCAACGTGTTATTGAGCAAGCGACCTTTCGGTCGACGACTGTGGGTTCGGTTGCCTCCCCTCGACCGACAAGGCTTCCTGAAAAGTTAACGTGTGGCCTCCGCGAGGTGGAGGTCGTTTGGCTTTAATCTTGATCTTGGAATCAAACGCTTGGTAAAAAACGGATCACCACGGTATTAATGAGCGTCAGTTTCCGCGACCCGGACTGCCGCAGAACTTGATTTTGCCGAGTTGCTTCGCCTCACAACGCGTGCCATAGTCTTATCGTTCCCAAGCAACGGTAGAGACGGGCTCGTGCGATCATTGTATTGTCTCACGAAAATTGAGTAGCGTCCGGTCATTGATTGGTTATCCCTGATCGACGTCTAGGGCGTTGGAAAGGGGTACTTGAATTTTACGAGCTGTATATCGAGCGGCTGGCCGCTCGATGGCAACGAAAGACCTTAAAGCGGCCACGGAACATCCGCAGCAGACGGCGGAAAGGGAATTCATGTCCTTTCAGACAGCGTCCGGATATGCAGGCGACGTGATCCCGGCTGAGGCTTATCGGCTGCTCGCCGGAGCGGCGCCCTCGGTCTTGATCGACGTCCGCACGAAGCCCGAGTGGGCTTATGCAGGCGCGCCAGACTTGACCGCTTTCGGTAAGAGCCGCTCTTCCTGGAATGGCAGATGTATCCTTCCATGCAGCGCGACGCTCTGTTCACGGACCGTCTCGCCGCAAAGCTCGCGGACGCCGGAATCGAACGTGGCGCACTTTTGCTGTTTTTGTGCCGCTCGGGCGCCCGGTCTCGCGAGGCCGCCGTCGCCATGACGGCGGCGGGCTGGGCGCCGTGTTTCAATATCGCTGACGGGTTTGAGGGACCCTCAACTCTTCCGGACACCGCAGTTCCGTTGGTGGGTGGAGGGCGGGCGGGTTGCCGTGGAAGCAAACGTAGCCATCGGCGTCGCTTTGGCCGCTGAAGCCTCTGTCATAGTTTTCCGTTCGATCGGCCCAATCAAAATGCCAGCTCTAAAAGCTTCCGCTCCCCGCCTTGTCGATCCCGCCGAGCGCATACCGTCTCCCTCACAGAAGCCTGGCGGCGCTGTTGTGATCGGCTTCGTGCCGAACTCGGCGAAGACGTATTCAGCAGCTGGTTCGGCCGCATTGAACTGGAGGAAGCGGGCGGCGGACAGGCTCGGCTTTCTGTTCCCACGCTTCCTGAAAAGCTGGATCGATACGCACTATCTTTCCCATATTGCGAATATTTTGTCTGCGGAGGTCGGTCCGATTGCACGGGTCATGATCGGCGTGCGCTCCTGCGTTCGCCCTGACGCACAGCCAGCCGTCGCTTTTCCGGCGACTGCGAAACCAGAATTGGATTTCGGCGTCGGCGGCGCGGGCCTCGGCTCCGCGCGCCGTGGATCCGCGCGACCGGTTCCCGGCCCTATAGCGGGCGAGATGCTGGTCGGCTCGCCGCTGGATTGGACTGACCTTTCTGACTTTCCGGTTAGGCCGGTCGAACCAGCTCGCCTATGCAGCCGCCCGCAAGG
>CAVUJV010000007.1:0-93291 GCA_963741845.1 uncultured Alphaproteobacteria bacterium | reverse complement strand
GCGGACGTAGGTTCGCTTATAATTTCAGGTGAGCCTGGTGTCGGAAAGTCCACGCTCGCGCGTATGCTTGTGTGGCTTCACGCCGCACAGGATTGGCGAATATTCGTAGTGGACGACATCATAGAGGCCTTCGAGGTTGCGAACGAGGGCGAAAAGCGTCTTATCTTCTTTGATGATTTTTTGGGTCAAGTACGGCTGTCGGTCGACTTCGTACGCGGCATCGACCAACGTTTACCGCCGTTTCTCGAATGCGTGTCACGCAACAACAATCTTCGTTTTATACTAACAACTCGTGATTGCTACACATTACGAAGTCAAGCTCACCTCCTCGCGGGTCGCTTGGCAAACTCGAAGATTGTCTCGAAGCCTTATACTCTCAATGTCGGAACGTACACCCGTGGTGTCCGCGCCCGCATCCTTTACAATCATCTTTACTTCTCAAACTTGGCGCAAGAAGATCGCGAGGCGCTGCTATCTAACGACTTTTATATTAAGATTATCGATCATAGACTTCAACCCCCGCTTGGTACAAACGCTGACGAATTCGGACTACGCATTGGTCGCTGATGAGCCAATTCGTGAAGCGGTGGAAAGAATTCTCGGAAACCCACAGGAATTATGGGAGCGCCCGTATCGTACTCATATTAGTGAGGATAGCCGGGCGCTGATGCTCGCGCTCCTATTTAACCGGCGCAGCGTGCAGTTGCCCGAGCTTGAGCAGAGTTTCTCACGGATGGCGCGCGCGCTTGAGTTGGAGATCGCTAAAGCCGATCTCCGTGCACGCTTTCGCATCGCACTCAAAGAACTGGAGGGCTCCTTCGTAGCCATCGCAAATCGCTGGGCCCGCTTCTCAAAATCCGGGTGTGCGTGATTTCCTCCAAACGGCTGTCATACAGGACAAATGTTGCCTTCGGTGATCTGCGAGATACAAACCTATGCCGAGTTGGGCCAGTGCTGGACCATCTGGAGTTCGGCGGAGGCCAACCCGAAGCTAACAGACAAGTACGAGAAATTGTGGATGGCAGCACTCGACCGAATGTTTGAGGCAGACTGTAACGAAATATCGGCAATGCTGCAGTTGGCAATTGAAGTTTATGATTTTTTTCAGAGCGAGACCGCGCTTGACCGTGTTCGTGCGGCACGCGAGATTTTCACGACGAGCGAGTTTTCTATTTATCAGGTACGCGAAGCTTGTTCGACGCTTGAGAACGCGACGATGAATTTGCTTCCAATGGTTTAGAAGGAAGCTATTCAAGAACTTACCACTAAAAAGGCTGGCGAACTCTTGGCCCGGTTCGGGCACTCACTTCCGTTCGAAGACATCAAGGCGTTAGACACCGCTTTGCATGAGTACGGTTCGGACCCCAGTTTCGCCGATGAAGTCGCGCTTGCCGGCCTTGTTGAATTCGCCGAGCGTATCGATGAACACATTGAGGACATAAGCTCGGTCGATGACCTAGAGAGCTTCGTTCAGGAGCTCAAGCAGCTGATGAAGCGGCTAAATTTCGACGATGCGAGGCTGACACGACGTATTGACAAGAAACGCGACGAACTCTGTAAATCCGAGGACGATAATGCTGGTGAACGCTATAATACTACACCAACATCACCGACCGATCGGGAGATGAGCACTGATCAAATTCGTTCCATGTTCAATGCAATGCACATTGCTTAACAGGATACGAAATGGTCAGCGGGTTTGCCATCAGAACGCATTGTCGGCACCGCTTCGGACAGAATTATCGCAGTTCCCAGCTTCATAGGCTGGAAGGTCGGAAATCCGCCCAAACCGCCCTTTCGAGCCGCGCAACAAATCCTTTCTGAAAAGCCGGATTCGTGGTAGCCTACTCAATAGTCGAGGCCATGTCTCGGTCGCGCCCTCCGTTCCGGGGCCGCGCGGAAGGCCCTCGTCAAGGGAAGCGCGACGCGGGACGCGAATATCGTGTGGCGGCTCCCAGGCCAGGCGCCCCGCCATGGTCTGTAGGGCGGGCTCGTTGAGCCCGCCTCGGCGCGGTCATCGACCGCGCCCTACAGCCCGCGCCGGCATGGGAGCTGCGACGCGAAACAAATCGGCCTCCAGGCCGTTGAAAACAAACGAAGCCGCGAAATTTGGCGCGGGACAGCGGGGGGGTGGTCCAAGCGCGGTCAGCGCTGGAGCGCCTCCAGCACCTTCGTCGAGGCGCGGCCGTCGACCGGAAGCCCGGCGCGCTGCTGGAAGTCGGCGATCGCGGCCTTGGTCTTCGCGCCGTGAGAGATTTCGGGCTTATGAAAGCGAGCGAAAACTTCGAGCGAAGCCATCCAGCGCCGCTTGCAGGTCGCCGGCGACGGAACCGAGGCCGGCCGCTGCCCGGCGGCGGCAGGCGCCTTATCTCGCCACGACCCCAGCGCAAAAAGCAAGGCGGCGGTTATCCGCCTCGCAAGTCCTTGAAAACATGGAATCCCGCGCGACGGAACGGCGGAACATGCCCGGAGTCGCCTTATTTTCCGCGGGAAAGCCGCGGCAGCGGCTGTCAGGAGGGGTTGACATCGCCCTCGCCGGCGGCGGAAGAGGCCGGGATGCAAGGGCTTCGGCCGAAAGCCTCGTCGCGTGGCCGTTGCGCCCACCATCGCCATGCGGGAACCTTTCGCGGCGCAAGCCGGTTTGCAACGCATGACAGGGATCTGGAAAGGAAAAGCCATGGTCAAATCGGTCATCGGCCTCGTGGGCGGAGCGACGCTCGCCCTGGTCGGCGGGATCGCGCCCGTCGAGGCGGCGTCAGCGCCGAGCCCGGAGACGGATCTGAAGCCTGCTCGCAGCTTCGCGGAACTTCTGGACCCGGTGCCCAACGCGAGCGCCACACTGAAGGCGCTGAACGAGAAAGAGCCGGCGTCCTTCGAGATGGCGCAGTTCTATAACTACGGGTACGGCGGCTACGGCTATCACCACCATCATCACCATCATCACCGGTGGGGATGGCGGCATCATCATCACCGGTGGGGATGGGGGGGCGGCTACCACCATCACCACCACCATCACCGATACTGGTGACCGCGAAAGCGATGAGGCCTGCGTTCAAGCCGCAGGCTTCATCGCTTCTGCTGCTTTTCCCTCTCGCTCGCCGCGCCGAGGATGTGGCGATAGGTTCCGTCGAATACGGTGTTCGTCGCGGAGAGCCATTGGGACTCGGCCGATAGAGTGCTTCGGCTTTCGTAGATCCGGCGGGACTGCACTTCGCGTTCCGCAGCTTCTTCGTCGCCCATCGGCGTGAGCTCGAAATCCGCGCGCTCCGGAACGACGAGCAGTTGAACGAACGGCTCCCCATTCCGAAAGATATGGCGCCCGCCCTCCGGCGGCGCCTTGAAGACGAGAAAATAGATCATCGGCCACCAGCGCCGAATCAGCGCCGGGACAGCGACCGGCGTCGTGTGCGTGGGATCGGTATAGAAGCGGGGGTGCGGCTCGGTTCGGATCGCATAGCCCTCTTCGACCTTCAGATCGAGCGAGAGCTGATAGGTGTAGTAGAGATCGCCGAACGGCCGAAATGGCGGCCACTCGCCGCCATACCCGTCAGGGACGGCGCCGAAATCGCCGTCGAGCCTGAGCTTTCCACCGCTCACGCTCACGCGGAATTCGTTCTCGTAGGGATAGAGGAGTTCGACGCCGTAGCGCGCAGCTTCGGAAAACGGCAGGCAGTGCCAAGGCTGCTCCATAGCCCCGTCCTTGCGCGGTTGCCGATCCCCGCCCCAGCCGGGCGTCTCCAGTCTTGTACGCCGTGGCCGCAGATCCGGCGCATAGGATCGAACTTTCACTTCACGCATCGGCAACACCACCCTTTTTCGAAGAACGCCGATCCCCTGTCCCGGTTCCGCCTCGGCTGGCGCGTCCGCAACGCAGCGGGAACGAGCCGCGCGCCGGGCCGGCCTTGCAACCCGCGTGGCGCGCGTTCACAATGCACCAGCGGCGGTTGGGCGAAGCAGCCCCACAGACCCGCCGCCGGAGGAGACCCATGGCGAAGCTGGTCGTTTTGTACAAGACCCCGAAAGACGTAGCGGCGTTTGAGGCCTATTACGCGAAGACGCACATCCCGACTGCCAAGAAGATACCCGGTCTTCGCAAATACGAGGTCAGCCGCGGCCCGGTGGCGACGCCGGCGGGGGCGTCAGACGTGCATCTGATCGCGATTCTGAGCTTCGACAGCTTCGCCGCGCTCCAGAGCGCGCTTGGAAGTCCGGAGGGCCAGGCGGCTGCGGGAGACCTGCAGAATTTCGCGACCGGCGGCGCAGACCTCTACGTGTGCGACTCGGTCGAAGTCTGAGAAAAATTGCTCCGGCCCGCCGACCGGGAGAGTCGAGACGGCGGGCCGGCGCAAACGAGCGCGGGGCGGTCGATTCTCGCCCTGCCCTCGCCGAAGGAGAGCCCCGGTCACGCCGGCGCGGCGATCTCAAGCACCAGATCGGCAAGCCGCTCGGCGGCGTACGGAACGCCCACGGTTTTCGCCGCCCGCGCCATGTCGGCGAGCTTCATCGGAGCGTCGAGCGCATCGCGCAAAATCCCGGCGAGCCGCTCGGGCGTGAATTCCGTCTGAGGCAGGACAATGGCGCCCCCCACCGCCGCGAGCGCCGCCGCATTGGCCGCCTGATCCTGATCCAGCGCGTGGGGGAAAGGAACGAGCACGGACGGACGGCCGATGACCGCGAGTTCGGAAACCGTCGACGCCCCCGCCCTGCCGATGATGAGATGCGCGTCCGCCATCCGCTGCGGAAGGTCGGAAAAGAACTCCGCGATCTCGGCTCGAAATCCCATTCGCGCGCAGGCCGCCTCGACCCTCTCCTTATCCTCGCCGCGCGCCTGCTGGGTCAGGCGAATGCGCATGCGCTCCGCGGGACAGAGCGTCGCCAGCGCCGCCGGCACGATATCGGCCATCACGCGCGCGCCCTGCGACCCTCCGGTTACGAGCAGGCTCATGGGCGCGCCGTGCGGCAGCTCGTAGGGAACCGCGGAAGCCTCGATGACCGCCGGCCGCACCGGATTGCCGGTATGGCGAAGCTTGCCGCGCGTCGCGGCGTCGACCCCCTTGAGATCGGGAAAGCCCGTCGCGATCAGGGACACGCGCGCGCTCAGGAATTTGTTGGCGCGCCCCATGACGGCGTTCTGCTCGTGCAGGATGGTCGGCAAGCCGAGCAGCCAGGCGGCGACCAGCGGGGGCACGGTCGGGTAGCCGCCGAAGCCGACGACGGCGCGGGGCCGGATGCGCCTCAATTTCCTCAACGCCGAAAGAACGCCCGCGCCAAGCGTCGCGACGGCGGACAGCTTGCTCAATGCGCCCGCGCTCGTCGTCGTGGCGGAAGGAAAGGCGTGAATCGCGCGCGCCGGAAAATTCCGGTCGTACTTCAGCGCGCGGTCGTCGGTCGCAAGCTCGACCTCGGCGCCGCGTGCGCGCAGCGCCGCCGCGAGCGCGGCCGCGGGGAAGAGATGGCCGCCCGTCCCTCCCGCCGCGAGCAGAATAGGGCGCGCATCGCTCATTCCGCCGGGACCAGATGGTGTTGCGGCAGATCGGCGATCGGACGCTTGCGCGTCGTCGCGAGCAGGAAGCCCATGCCGATGCCGAGCGCCATGAGCGACGATCCGCCGTAGGAGATGAAGGGCAGCGTCATGCCTTTCGCCGGCATCGCGCGGAGATTGACCGCCATGTTGATCCAGCTCTGCACGCCGAACATCACGATCATGCCGGTCGCGACGAAGCGGCAGAACGGATCCTGGTTGCGCGAGGCGAGCCACAGGCCCCGCAGGACGATGAAGCCGAAGAACGTGATCAGCGCCATGCAGGCGATCATGCCGAACTCCTCGCCGGTGACGGCGAAGACGAAGTCGGTATGCGCATCCGGCAGGATGCGCTTGTAGACGCCTTCGCCGGGGCCTCTCCCGAGCCAGCCCCCGGAGAGAATCGCCTGAAGCGCGGTGTCGATCTGGAACGTGTCCACCATGCCGCCTGTCGAATCCGGATCGATGAACCGCAGCACGCGCTCATGCACGTGATGAGAGAACTGAAACGCCGCAAGACCGCCGAGCACGCCGAGGCCGCCGACCCCGACGACCCAGAACCAGTGCAGGCCCGCAAGGAAGAAGAGCGACGCCCAGACGATCGAGACGAGCATCGTCTGTCCGAAGTCCGGTTCGAGGATCAGCGGAACGATCGTCAGCGGCAGGATGAGGAAGGCGAGGAACTTCGCGAGAATCGCGGTCGGACCGGGACGGCCGCTCTCCGTAAAGGCCCAGGCGGCGAGCACGACGAAGGCGGGCTTGATGAACTCGGACGGCTGGACGCCGAAGATCCAGCGCCGCGCCCCCTTCACCTCCACCCCGAAGAGAAGCGCTGCGATAATCAGCGTGAAGGAAACGGCGAAGAGGCCGAGCGCCGCCCGTCGCACGTGCCTCGGCGACAGGAACGAGGTGGCGATCATGAGGATCGCCGTCGGCACGAGCATCAGCGCCTGCCTGTCCACGAAATGGAAGGTCGAGAGGTTGAGCCGTTCCGCGACCGCCGGACTGGCCGCGAGCGCCATGACGAGGCCGATCACCATCAGCGCCCCGAAGGAGCCGAGCAGCCACCGGTCGACGGTGCGCAGCCAGTCGGCGACGAGTCCGCGTTCCGCTCTTGAAGCCATGCGTCAGGTCTCCTTGGGCTTTTGCGCCGGCGCTTCGCCGCGTCGCGCGAGCAGGTCCGCGACGAGCGCGCGGAACGCATCGCCCCGCGCCTCGAAGTTGGCGAACTGATCGAACGAGGCGCAGGCCGGCGACAGCACGACCGCCGGCTCCTCGGCCGAGGAAGCGAAGGCGTCGCGCGCGGCGGCCTCGGTCGCGCGGGCGAGATCGCCGCAGCGCTCGAAGGGCACGGATCCGTCGAGGGTCTCGGCGAAGGCGTCGCTCGCTTCCCCGATCAGATAGGCCTTGGCCACCCGGGAAAAGAGCGGCCGGAGCGAATCGATGCCGCCGGACTTCGGCTTGCCGCCAAGAATCCAGTAGATGTCATGGAAAGATTTCAGCGCCTTTTCGGCCGCGTCCGCGTTGGTCGCCTTGGAGTCGTTGATGAAGAGCGTGCGTCCCCTGCGGCCGACTTCCTCCATGCGATGCGCAAGACCGGGGAAGGAGCGGAATGCAGCCTCGATGACGGCTTCGCCGACGCCGAGCGCGCGCGCCGCCGCGCAGGCGAAGGCTGCGTTCTGTCCGTTGTGCTCTCCCCGCAGCGCCCGCGCGCCGCCGAGATCGACCGGCGCCGAGCGGTCGTTTCGCGACACGATCCTGCGGTCGGCGACATAGACGTCGGCGAGCGGGGAATCGCGACCCGAGACGGCGACCACGCGCGGACGTCCCGACGCGCGCTTTGAGACGGCCGGCGATCTGGCGCGACGGCTCGTCATCGACGCCGACCAGCGCGATTTCCGATTGCGCGACCAGCCGCTCCTTCACCGCCGCATAGCCCTCGATCGAGCCGTGGCGGTCGAGATGGTCGGGCGTGATGTTGATGAGCAGGCCGACGGTCGGGTTGAGCGAAGGCGCAAGGTCGATCTGGTAGGACGAGCATTCCAGAACATGCGTCCGGCCCGCTTCCGGCGGCGGCAGGTCCAGCGCCGGCACGCCGATGTTGCCGCCGACCGCCACGTCCCGTCCGGCTTCCTTCAGAACGTGGGCGATGAGCGCAGTCGTGGTCGATTTGCCGTTGGTGCCGGTCACGGCCACGAATGGCGCGTCCGGAGCGCGCGAGGCGCGCTCGCGCGCAAAGAGCTCGATGTCGCCGATGACCGGCACGCCCGCTTCGTCGGCGCGCCTGACCGTCCAGTGCGGCTCCGGATGCGTGAAAGGCACGCCCGGCGAGAGCACGAGAAGCCGAAAGCTGCGCCAGTCCGCTTCGCTCAGGTCCACGAGCGCGAATCCCGCTTCCGCCGCGCGCTCGCGCGCCTTCGGATTGTCGTCCCAGGCCGCAACGTCGGCGCCGCCGGCGACGAGGGCGCGCAAGGTCGAAAGCCCCGAGCCTCCAAGCCCGAAGACCGCGACCGTCTGCCCCCGAAGCGTTTCCACAGGCGTCATCGGTCCCGTCACCTCAACTTCAGCGTGCCGAGCCCGATCATCGCGAGCACGAAGGCGATGATCCAGAAACGCATCACGACCTGCGACTCCGACCAACCCAACTGCTCGAAATGATGATGGATCGGCGCCATCCGGAAGACCCGCTTGCCGGTGAGCTTGAACGAGGCGACCTGCACCACGACCGAGAGCGCCTCCATGACGAAGAGGCCGCCGACGATCGCAAGCACGATCTCATGCTTGATGCAGACCGCTATCGCGCCAAGGAGACCGCCGAGCGCCAGGGAGCCGGTGTCGCCCATGAAGATCTGCGCAGGCGGCGCATTGAACCACAGGAAGCCTACGCCTGCGCCGATCAGCGCGCCACAGACGACCGCGAGATCGCCCGCCAATGGCACGTGATGGATCAGCAGGTAATGAGCGTAGACATAGCTGCCGGCCAGATAGGAGATGAGTCCGAGGGTCGCCGCCGCGATCATCACCGGCACGATGGCGAGGCCGTCGAGCCCGTCCGTAAGGTTCACCGCATTGCCGAACGCGACGATCACGAAGGGGCCCCACAGCAGGAAAGCCCATCCAAAATCGAACACGTATTCGTTGACCAGGGGCAAGGCGAGCGAAGTCGCGCCCGGGCCGCCCATGCGCATGATGCCGTAGCAGGCGAGCGCCGCAACGACATATTCGGCGGCAAGGCGGGAGCGCCCCGAAAAGCCGCCCGTCGTCTGCTTCGTCACCTTCAGATAATCGTCGTAGAAGCCGATGATCGCAAAGCCCGCGGTGACGAAAAGCACGATCCAGACATAGGGGCTTTCGGGACTCGCCCACAGCAGCGCCGAGACGAAGAGCCCGACAAGGATCATGAGGCCGCCCATGGTGGGCGTACCCTTCTTCGTGAGGAGATGAGAAGCCGGGCCGTCGGTGCGGATCGGCTGGCCCTTGCCCTGTTTCAGCCTCAGCGCCGAGATGATCGTCGGTCCGAAGAAGAAGACGACGAAGAGACCCGTTCCCGCCGCGCCAAGCGAGCGGAAGGTCAGATAGCGGAAGATGTGAAAGGCGTTTGGAAGCCAGGAAATGTCGGAGAGCCAGGTGAGCATGGACGCCTAGCCTTCCCCGCCCGCGACCCCGAAATGGTCGCGCAAAGCCGCCACGAGCGGCGCCATCCGGCTGCCGTTCGACCCCTTCACCATCACGATGTCGCCAGCCCTCAGCGCGCCGACCACTTCGGGCGTCAGCTCGCTCGACCGCTCGGCCCAGGCGCCGCGCATCCGCGCGGGCGCCGCGTCATAGAGCGCGCGGGTCAACGGGCCCGCGCCGTACAGAAGGTCGATCCTGTTGGCGGCGAGATCGGCGGCGAGCGCCGCGTGCATCGCCGCGCCTTCCGGACCGAGCTCGAGCATGTCGCCGATGACGGCGATCCGCCTGCCGTCCGGCCCGGGCTTTGCGGCCCCGAGCAAGGCGAGCGCGGCGCGCATCGAAGCCGGATTGGCGTTGTAGCTCTCGTCGATGATCGTGGCGGACCCGCCGGGCGTTCTGACCGCAAAACGAGCGCCCCTGCCCTTCTGCGGCGTATAGCGCGCAAGCGCCGCAGCGCAGGCCGAAACATCCGCGCCGAGCACGGATGCGGCGAGCAGCGCGCCGACCGCGTTCTGAGCCATGTGGACGCCCGGCGCGCCGAGATCGAAGCGCATTTCGCGATCGAACACGCGCGCGCGAACCTCCGAAGCCTCTCCCTTTTCGATCGTCTCCAGAAGCCGCGCGTCCGATCCTTCGCTCGCGCCGAAGGTCAGCACGCGGGCGCCCTGCGCATGGGCAGCGGCAGCGAGCCGCTCGGCCTGGGGCGCGTCGCGATTGATCACCGCCGTTCCGCCCGGCTCAAGCCCGGCGAAGATCTCGGCCTTGGCGTCGGCGATCGCCTCCAGCGAGCCGAGATATTCGATATGGACCGGGGCGATCGTCGTGACGAGCGCCGCATGCGGGCGCGCCATCCGGACGAGCGGCGTGATTTCGCCCGGATGGTTCATGCCGATCTCGATCACCGCGAAAGCAGCCGTCGCGGGCAGGCGAGCCAGCGTCAGCGGAACGCCCCAGTGATTGTTGTACGAAGCGGCGGAGGCATGCGTTTCGCCGCAGGATGAAAGCATGACGCGCAGCATCTCCTTGACGCTCGTCTTGCCGACCGATCCCGTCACCGCGACGATCTTCGCCTGCGAACGCCGCCGAGCGGCGACGCCGAGCCGCTCCATGGCTTTCAGCGGATCGTCGACCGCGAAAACAGGGCCGAGCGGCGTCAGGGAGCGGGCGCGCTCCCGGCTGACGACGGCCGCCGACGCGCCGGCTTCAAGGGCGCGCGCGACATAATCGTGCCCGTCATGCGTCTCGCCCCTGATGGCGATGAAGA
This sequence comes from uncultured Alphaproteobacteria bacterium, assembly GCA_963741845.1. GTDB lineage: Bacteria > Pseudomonadota > Alphaproteobacteria > Rhizobiales > Beijerinckiaceae > Roseiarcus. The sequence goes on along the minus strand of CAVUJV010000007.1, from coordinate 82,831 downwards.
GATCGCCCGCCGCGAGGGTGCGCGTGTCGATCGACACGCCGCAGACCCGTCCGGCCACGGGCGCGCCAGGAGCGACGCCCAGCGCATCTTCCAGTTCGGCTTCGGTCCAGAGCGGGCTCATGCAGCCTCCCGCAGGGCTGCGCGGGCTTCGTCCGCATCGCTGAAGGGCAAGGTCCGACTGCCGATGATCTGGCCGATCTCGTGTCCCTTGCCGGCGATCATCAGCGCGTCGCCCGGACGCAGCATGTCGACGCCGGCGCGGATCGCCGCCGCGCGATCGCCGATCTCGATCGCGCCGGGCGCAGCCGCGAGAATCTGCGCGCGGATCGAGGCGGGATCTTCGGAGCGCGGATTGTCGTCGGTGACGATCACGACGTCCGCGAGGCGCGTCGCGATCTCGCCCATGATCGGCCGCTTGCCCGCGTCGCGGTCCCCGCCGCAGCCGAAGGCGACGACGAGCCGGCCGCTCACATAGGGCCTGAGGGCCGCGAGCGCCTTTTCGAGCGCGTCGGGCTTGTGCGCGTAGTCGACGAAGACCGAGGCGCCGCGTATCTCCCCCACCCGCTCGAGCCGGCCCGGCGCGCCCTCGAGCGACTGGAGCGCCTTGAAAACGGCGTCGGCTTCGCTGCCCGTTCCGATGCACAAGGCCGAGGCGACGAGCGCATTGGAGACCTGGAAATCGCCCGGCAGGGGCAGCCGCACGCGGCGGCGGCGACCGCCGAACGCGATTTCGAGCGACGAGCCGAGACCGTCCCGCGTCACTGAGACGAGGCGGATCGTTTCGCCTTTCGCGCCGACCGTCATGACGAACAGGCCCGCCGCCTCGGCGGCGGCGATCGCTTTCGGGGCGACCGCGCTGTCCGCGTCGATGACAGCCGGCGCGCCGCTCGGGAGGAGTTCGCGGAAGAGGCGCAGCTTCGCCGCCAGATAGTCCTCCGCCGTTGCGTGATAGTCCATGTGATCGCGCGTGAGATTGGTGAAGGCCCCGGCGGCGAGCCGGACGCCGTCGAGGCGCCGCTGATCGAGGCCATGCGAAGAGGCTTCGAGCGCAAGATGCGTCACGCCGGCGCGCGCGAGCCGGTCCAGAGTCTCGTGCAGCGCAAGCGGATCGGGAGTCGTGAGCGATCCATAGACGGTGAGCGGCCGGGAGACGACGCCCGTCGTGCCGAGCGAGGCCGCCTCACGCCCGAGCGCGGCCCAGATCTGGCGCGCGAAGGCCGCGACCGAGGTCTTGCCGCTCGTGCCCGTCACCGCGACGATGGTCTCGGGCTGCCCTGGAAACATCCGCCGGGCCGCGCGGGCGAGCGCCGCGCGCGCATCCGCCACCCGTACGAACGGCGCCGTATCGACGCCCGACTGCGCGTCCCGCTCGCAGACGACGGCGACGGCGCCGCGCGACAGGGCTTCCGCGGCGTGTTTCAGTCCGTCGTCCTTCGCGCCCGCGAGCGCGAAGAACACGTCGCCCGGCCGCACCTTGCGGCTATCGAATGCGACGCCGGCGATCTCGCGCTCGGCCAGAGCGCGGTCGCCGTCGTTGAGGTCGAGAATTTCGCCAAGACGCATCATCCGCCTGTGATTCACTCCTTGCCGATCTTGTCGGCGTCCGCTCCATAGCCCAGCCGGGCGATGATCGGGAACGGTTGTGTGGGCGCCTCCTTCATCGGCGGGATGCCTTCGAGCGGCTGAATGCGCCGGAGCAGCGCGCCCGTGGTGCGGCCGGCGTTCCAGGCGGCGGTGTGATAGCCGTAATCGCCGGGGGCGGCCTGGGGGTCGTCGTAGATCGCGAGATAGAGATATTTCGGCTTGTTGGCGGGCGTGATCGCCATGAATGTCGTGAAAACCCTGTTATCCGAATAGCGTCCGTGGATGATCTTGTCGGCCGTGCCCGTCTTTCCGCCGACGTAATAGCCCGGAATGTTGGCGAAACTAGCCGAACCGTGCGTCGCGTTCGAGCGCATCAGGTAGCGCATCGATTCGGACGTCTGCTCGCTGACGACCCGGTGACTCGCCTTGTCCGCCTCGTCCTGGGTGCGGACCAGGAATGTCGGCTTCATCAGATGCCCGCCGTTCACGAGCGCCGCGACCGCCATGACCGCCTGGATCGGCGCGACATTGAGGCCCTGCCCGAAGGCGATGGTCATCGTGTTGAGCTCGCCCCAATGCTTCGGAACGAGGGGCTCCGCGCTTTCCGGCAATTCCGTGCGCAGCCGGTCGAGCTGGCCCATCTTCTTCAGGAACGCCTTGTGGCCCTCGACGCCGACCATGAGCGCCATGCGCGCGGTGCCGATATTGGACGAATGGGTGAACACTTCCGGCACGGTCAGGATGCGGTGCGTCGCGTGGAAATCATGGATCGTGAAGCGGCCATAGCGCAGGGACTCGCGCGCATCGAGACGCGAGCCGAGATTGACCTTTCCCGATTCGAGCGCCATCGCGATGGAGAGGGCCTTGAAGGTCGATCCCATCTCATAGACGCCGACATTGATGCGGTTGATCCGGGTCGGATCGTGCGCTTCCAGAGGCTCGTTGGGGTCGAAGTCCGGCAGGGATTCGAGGGCGACCACCTCGCCCGTGTTCACATCTATCACCATGCCGGCCGCGGCCTTGGCCTTCCAGCGGTCCATGCCGCTCACGAGTTCGTCGCGCAGCGCATGCGTCACTTTCAGGTCGAGCGACAGGCGCACGGGCTTGAGGCTTTCCGGGTCGACGACGAAGCCCGGCACATGCGGATCGGTCAGGCTCTGCTGGTCGAGATATTTCTCCATGCCGGCGATGCCGATGTTGTCCTTGTCGACATAGCCAATGACATGAGCGCCGATCGGGCCATTCGGATAGACGCGCTTGTTTTCGGGCACGAAGCCCACGCCCGGCAGGCCGAGATGAAACACCTCCGCCTGCTCTTTCGGCGTGACCTGGCGCTTGACCCAGACGAAGCCCTTTTTCGAGCTCAGCCGCTCGCGCAATTCCTTCGCGTTGAGATCCGGCAGAACCGCGGTCAGAAGCTCGACCGCCTCGTCCACGTCGATGATGCGATTGGGCTCCGCGAAGACCGACATGGTCTTGATGTCGGTCGCGAGCACTTCGCCGTTCCGGTCGAGAAGGTCGGGCCGCGCGCCCGAGACCGCCTGATCCGCGGCGCCCTTCAAAGTGGCTGGCGGATCATGGGAGGCGCCGAGCACGACCAGCTTGACGACCAGAACTCCATAGGCCGCGAACATGCCGAGCGACATCATGCGCACGCGCGCGCCCGAACGGTCGAGACGGGTCATGAGCAGGGCGCGCAGGGACGCGCGCAGCCTCGCAGGCGTGAAGAACGCCCGCACCGCGGCGCGGCGGTCGACCGGCTCCAGATCGACGCCGAAATTCGGCGGAACGTAGCGCCGCACGAGCGCGATCACGAGACGACTTGCCGGGTCCATGCGCCTGGGCTTTCGCCCCGCAGCGTTCGCGTTCCGTGACTCCGCCATGTTCACCTCACCGCCGGCGTCGCGCCGCCGACCGCCTCGGAGGGCGTCGCGCTATCCTTGAGAAGGCCGAGCGATTCGAGAGTGCGGCCGATCGAATTGACCTTGGGCATCGCCTCGGGCAAATCCGCGGCCCTCGCGATCTGGCTCAAGGTCAGAGCCTGCAGGCCGAGCTTCGAATTGGCCAGCGTCTGAATCCTGTCCGGGCGCGCGAGATGCGCATATTCGGCGCGGAGCAGATTGATCGCGTCCTTCTCCTTCGCGACGAGATGGCGCGTCTTCACAAGCTGCTCGGAGGCGTAGATCGTCCGGTATTTGAGGCCATAGACATAGGCGGCCGATCCGATCAGCGCGGCGATGGCCAGCGCGTGCATGAGACGCCACATTTCGTGTTACCTCCGTCTGCGCGCCGGCAGGCGCGTCAGGGCGAGAATGGCTTCGTCGGCTCCCCGCGCCGGCGCCGCGGTACGAATGGCAAAACGGAGCTTCGCCGATCGCGAGCGCGGATTGGCGGCCATTTCGGCCGCGCCCGGCTCGACCGGCTGGCCGCGCGGGACCTCGAAGGTCGGCAGGGCCTGCGCGGGCTCGCCCGGCAGCAGCCGCGAGGCGGCCCGGCCTCGCCCGGAGCGGCTCGCCAGGAACTGCTTGACGATGCGGTCCTCGAGCGAATGGAAGGTCACGACGGCAAGCCGGCCGCCCGGCTTGAGAATGCGCTCCGCCGCGAACAGCGCGCGCGCAAGCTCGCCAAGCTCGTCGTTGACCGCGATCCGCAGCGCCTGAAAGGCGCGCGTCGCCGGATGGGTCAGCTCGCCCGGCCGCGCGGGCGCGACGCGGGCGATCATCTCGGCGAGTTCGCGCGTCGTTTCGTAGGGCTTCGTCTCGCGATCGGCGACGATGGCGCGGGCGATGCGGCGCGCCGCGCGCTCTTCGCCGAAATGGAAAAGGATGTCGGCGATGGTCTCCTCATCCGCCTCGCGGAGGATATCGGCGGCGCTCAGGCCCTCGCCGCCCATCCGCATGTCGAGCGGGCCCGTCGAAACGAAGCGAGAAGCCGCGTTCCGCCTCGTCGAACTGCATCGAGGAGACGCCGATGTCGAGCGCCACGCCATCGACGTTTTCGATCCCGAGCGATTGGACGAGCGCGTCGAGCCCGCCGAAGCGACCCTCGACCAGCGTGAGCCGGCCGGGAAACTCCGCGACGAGCGCCCCGCCGGCCCGTATCGCCGAGGGGTCGCGATCGATCGCCACGACTCGCGCGCCGCTCGCGAGGATGGCGCGCGTATAGCCTCCGGCGCCGAAGGTCCCGTCGACATGGGTTTCGCCTTCCCGCGGGCGAAGCGCCGTGAGGACTTCGGCAAGCAGCACCGGAACATGGCGGGGACGGTTCGTCATGCGGGTTCTTTCGGGCCTGCTGCGAAAGGGGCCGAGGCGCCGGGCGCAAACACCGCGCGGACCGGGCGCGCGGCCGCGCGCAGGGCCGTGGAAGGCCGCCCCGTCGGCGCTGCGCGCAAGGGCTCTCTGTTCGCGGGACGGCGCGCGGCAATCGATGGACCCCATGGGCGTCGAAATATGACGGGCGGCGTCCCGCGCCCGCATCGGCCGCCGCTTCCGCCATTAGGGGTGGTTAGGGTTAAACTTCCGTTAGGACCGGACCGCCGATGGCGCCAAAATGACGCAGGCGAAGCCTTAGTTGTACATCGATAGTGCGGTTTAAGCAGATAGTCGCGCACTTTGGTGACGCCAACTTGCAATGCAATCGGCTGGACTGCGCGCAGGACGCATCGAGACGATGAATTCGATCTGGAAGGGCTCAGTCGGATGGAGTTCGTCACAGGCGAAGGGGAGGAGTTCGAGTTCCGCCAGCCTGGCGCAGAGCTGGACAAAGGAATCCGGGGTGAAAACCCAACAGTGGGTGTCCTTGTATTCGCCGGTGTGCAGGCAACGCTCGGCCACTTCGAGCGCGAATTGCGCCGTGTGGGTAGGGCGAAGTTTTTCTGGGGTGAGCGTGCCTTCCCAAGCGGCCACCGCGTCGACCTCGCAGTGATTTATAAAATGATCAAGTATCGCATGAGGCAGCGGAACTCGGGCGCGACGGATATAGGCGTCAAGCACATCGGCCAGCGATGATTCGCGACGCAAGTAATCGAAGGTATAACGTCGATCCGGTATGACCATACGGAGAACGCCGTCGGGCTTCAGAACGCTGTGAATCTCGGCGAGCCACGTGACGAGATCGGGCACGTGCTCGATGACGTGGGCGTTGACGACGTAATCGAGCTTCTGGTCAACGCCAACGCAGTCGCGCAATGTCTTCTCGCCCCACACGACATCGACGGGGACGATCTGATCGAGGTCGATGCCGGCGCCCGCGTATTTGCTCTTTGAGCGTATCCGTGTCGGCATGGTCGACGTAGATCACCGGGCCATCGGATTTGCGGACGATTGGCGCCGTGAGTGCGCCGATCTCCATGCCGGTCATATTCCGCAGATCGAGGCCGCGAAGAAGCTTTCGATGGCGCGTGTCCGCCCCTACGGGGGACCGACCTTCAATCCGGCCATACATCTCGTAATGTTTGCGACCGGACTTGAATTTGCCCGCCTCGACGGCGGCGCGGACGTCGGGATATCCGGCGAGGTAGCCGTCCTCGTCGAATTCCTGATTGAATAGAATTGGCTGAGACCATCAAGCCATCCCCTACTGCAACAGCGCCAACTGACGCCGGCGAATCGCTCACACGTTGTCCCCGCCGGTCGACGTCGCGCCGGCTTTCGCGGACTTGCCGCCCCAGGTCCAGTTCTTGATCTCCGGCATGTCGTCGCCGTAGCGGGCGATGTACTGCGTGTGATCGATGAGCCTGTCGCGCAGCGCCTGCTTGGCGTAGGCCGCCCGCTCGCCGAGCGCCGGCACGCGGTCGATCACGTCATTGACGAGATGGAAGCGGTCGAGATCGTTCCTCACGCACATGTCGAAAGGCGTGGTGGTCGTCCCCTCCTCCTTGTACCCGCGCACATGGATGTTGTCGTGGCCGGTCCGCCGGTAGGTCAGGCGGTGGATCAGCCACGGATAGCCGTGGAAGGCGAAGATGATCGGCTTGTCGGTCGTGAACAGCGCGTCGAAGTCCCGATCCGGCATCCCATGCGGATGCTCGCTCGGCGGCTGAAGGCGCATGAGATCGACGACATTGACCACGCGCATCTTCAGCTGCGGAAAATGCTCCCGCATCAGGCTGACGGCCGCGAGCGTCTCCAGCGTCGGCACGTCGCCGCAGCACGCCATCACGACGTCCGGCTCGCCGCCCTGATCGTTGCTCGCCCATTCGAAGATGCCGACGCCGGCGGTGCAATGCTTGATCGCCTCGTCCATCGTCAGCCATTGCGGGGAAGGCTGCTTGCCCGCGACGATGACGTTCACGTAGTTGCGGCTGCGCAGGCAATGATCGGTGACCGAGAGCAGGCAATTGGCGTCCGGCGGCAGATAGACCCGCACGACCTCGGCCTTCTTGTTGATGACATGGTCGATGAATTCGGGATCCTGATGCGAGAAGCCGTTGTGGTCCTGCCGCCAGACGTGGCTTGACAGCAGATAGTTGAGCGAGGCGATCGGCCGCCGCCATTCGATGTCGTTGCACACCTTCAGCCATTTGGCGTGCTGGTTGAACATGGAGTTGATGATGTGGATGAAGGCCTCGTAGCACGAGAAGAAGCCGTGCCGGCCGGTGAGCAGATAGCCTTCGAGCCAGCCCTGGCACTGATGCTCCGACAGCATCTCCATCACGCGCCCTGTCGGGGCGAGATGGTCGTCGTAGTCGAAGGTCTCCGCGACCCAGGCCCGGTTCGTCACATCGAGCACGTCCTGCCAGCGGTTGGAATTGTTCTCGTCCGGGCTGAACAGACGGAAGTTGCGCGCGTCCATATTGAGCTTCATCACGTCGCGCAGAAACTGGCCCATGACGCGCGTCGCCTCGGCGGTCGCCGCGCCTGGCGACGGCGTCTTGACCTCATAGTCGCGGAAGTCCGGCAGCCTGAGATCGTGCAACAGCATCCCGCCGTTCGTATGCGGGTTGGCGCTCATGCGCCGCGTTCCCTTCGGCGGGAGCGCGGAAAGCTCCGGCGCGAGCCGCCCCCCGGAATCGAACAGCTCCTCCGGGCGATAGCTCTTCATCCAGCTCTCGAGGATGCGGACGTGTTCGAGCTTCCCCATGTCGCTCATCGGCACCTGATGGGCGCGCCAGTAGCCCTCGGTCCGTTTTCCGTCGATCTCCTTCGGGCAGGTCCAGCCCTTCGGCGTGCGCATCACGATCATCGGCCAGATCGGGCGCTTCGAGAATCCCTTGCTGCGCGCCTCGTGCTGGATGGACTGGATGTCGCCGATCACCTTCTCGAGCGTCTCGGCCATCAGCTCGTGCATGACCTTCGGGTCGTCGCCCTCGACGAAATGCGGCTCGTATCCGTAGCCGCGCATCAGATGATCGAGCTCCTCGTGCGAGATGCGGGCAAGCACTGTCGGATTGGCGATCTTGTAGCCGTTGAGGTGAAGGATCGGCAGAACCGCGCCATCCTGTTCGGGATCGATGAACTTGTTCGAGTGCCAGCTCGTCGCGAGCGGTCCCGTCTCCGCCTCGCCGTCGCCGATCACGCAGGCTGCGATGAGGTCCGGATTGTCGAAGACGGCGCCATGAGCGTGCGACATCGAATAGCCGAGCTCGCCGCCCTCATGGATGGAGCCTGGCGTCTCCGGGGCGACATGGCTCGGAATTCCGCCCGGAAACGAGAACTGGGTGAAGAGCTTCTTCAGTCCCGCCTCGTCTTGCGAGACGTTGGGATAGACCTCGCTGTACGTGCCTTCGAGATAGGCGTTGGCCACCAGTCCCGGCCCGCCATGGCCGGGTCCGGTGATGTAGATCATGTCGAGATCGCGCGCCTTGATGAGGCGATTGAGGTGCGCATAGATGAAGTTGAGGCCGGGCGTCGTGCCCCAGTGGCCGAGGAGGCGGGGCTTGATGTGCTCCTTTTCCAGCGGAACCTTCAGGAGAGGATTGTCGAAGAGGTAGATCTGGCCGACCGAGAGATAATTGGCGGCCCGCCAATAGGCGTCGATCAGCGTGAGTTCCTGGTCCGACAGTACCTTGCCCATGAAGCGACTCCTGCTGGTTGCTCTCCCTCCCCGTCGCCCCCTCGCCTTATTCGGCGTCGTCCCCAAGCTCTCGTCGCGCGCGATGCCAATGGTCCTCGTCGCGGCCATGCGGCATGCCCTCCTCGACCCAGATCGTATAGGCGCGGATGCGGATCTCGAATTCGGCGGGCGCGGATTTGGGCGATGCGACGGTTTTCGCTTCGTGCTTCTTGGCTTCGTTCCGGCTTGGCGGCTTCTTTCTTGATCGGCTTTTCCGTGGAGGGAGCCGCGGATTCGGCCGGCGCCGTCGCTTTCGCCTGTCCGGGCGCTGCAGGTTTCCCAGGCCCGGCGGCGGTAGGTTTGGCGGCGGTAGGTTTGGCGGCGGCCGTCTTTGTCTTTTCAGATTCGGACTCTGCCTTGTCGACGGAATTGCGGGGCTGACGGGCCATGAATCGCTCTCCTCGGCTGATCGACCTTTCCACACCAAACTCTGCCGGTTTGAGACCGCCGGCGCAACCAGCCGCGTGACGCAAACGTGGGTTGCGCGACCCACAAATTTAGTTCAATTCCAAACCAAGCAGGTGACAGGAATGCGACCGGGAGAAACGGATATGGCGGGGGTGCTGGAAGCGACGACTCTGAACCGGATCGCCCGGCGCTTCATTCCGTTCCTGATCCTCTGCTATTTCGTGAACTATCTCGATCGCGTGAACGTCGGCTTCGCGAAATTGACGATGGACGCGGATCTCGGCCTGTCCGACACCGCCTTCGGCTTCGGCGCCGGCGTCTTCTTCCTCGCCTATTTCCTGTTCGAAGTGCCGTCGAACATCATCATGGACAAAGTCGGCGCGCGGATCTGGATCGCGCGCATCATGTTCTCCTGGGGAATCATCTCGGGGGCGATGGCCTTCATCCCGCAAATTTCGGCAGCGACCGGCCTCAGCCCGGAACATACGTTCTACGGCCTGCGCATTCTGCTCGGCCTCGCAGAGGCCGGATTCTTTCCCGGAATCATCTTCTTCCTGACGCTCTGGTTCCCCGCCTCATACCGCGCCCGGATCGTCGGCTATTTCATGGCGGCGATCCCGCTCTCCTCGGCCCTCGGCTCGCCGATCTCGGCTTCGCTCCTCGGCCTCCACGGATGGCATGGCCTGACGGGCTGGCAATGGCTTTTCATCATCGAGGCCCTGCCCTCGCTCGTCCTCGCGGTCGTCACCTTGTTTTATCTCACCGACCGCCCGGCCGCCGCGACCTGGCTGCGTCCCGACCAGCGCGAGTGGCTTCAGCGCCGGCTCGCCGGCGAAGACGCGCAGCGCGCGCATGTCTCGCCAGGGAGCATCTTCGCGAGCCTCTACGACTATCGCGTGCTCGCGCTCGCGCTTGTCTATTTCGGCAATGTCGCCTGTCTTTACGGCATCGGCTTCTGGATGCCTTCGATCGTCAAGGGATTCGGAATTTCGATCGCGATGACCGGATGGGTCAACGCCATCCCCTATGTCGTCGGCTTCTTCGGCATGATCTGGTGGGGCCTGCGCTCGGACAAGCACGGCGAGCGGACTTTCCATCTCGCGGGCGCGCTCGCCATCGCGGCGGCCGGAGTCGGCGGATCGGCGTTTCTCGTCGATCCGACGGCGAAGATGATCGCGCTGACGATCGGCGCCTTCGGCGTCTTCTCCGCGCTGCCGATCTTCTGGACCCTGCCGACCGCCTTCCTCGCCGGCGCGACCGTCGCGCCCGGCATTGCCGCGATCAATTCCATCGGCAATCTCTCGGGCTATTTCGGCCCCTTCGTCATAGGCTGGATCAAGGACTTCACGGGGAGCTTCACCTGGGGACTCGTCACCATAGCGGCCTGCGCCGTCATCGCGCTGTTCATCACGATCGCGCTCGGCCACGACACGAACCTCGAACGGGCGCCCGAAGCCGCCGAATGAGGGGGACGCAGTCATGTTGACCCGACGCGACCTTCGTCGTCGAGAAGGGCAAGCCGCTCGCCTCTCCGGCCTAAGGACCAGACAGTGACGCAGAACGAACAGACGCTCCCCGAAAACGCCGCGCAGATCGAATATTGGAACGGCCCCGCCGGCGAAAAATGGCGGAGCCGGCAGGCTCATCAGGACCATCTGCTCGAACCCGTCTCGCAGCGTCTCCTCGCCGCCGCCGGGGCGCGCGCGGGCGACCGCGTGATCGATGTCGGCTGCGGATGCGGCGCGACGACGCTTGAGTTTGCAGCGCGGGTCGCGCCGACCGGCGAGGTTCTGGGCGTCGATGTTTCGGGGCCGATGCTGGACTGGGCGCGGCAACGGGCGCCGCAGCACCTTCCGATCCGATTCGCGCTCGCCGACGCCACCGTCCATCCCTTCGAGGACGCCTCGGCCGATCTCGTCGCTTCGCGCTTCGGCGTCATGTTTTTCGCGGACCCCGCGCGCTCCTTCGCCAATCTGAGACGCGCGCTCAAGCCCCGGGGAAGGGTCGTGTTCGCCTGCTGGCGCGCGGCCAGGGAAAATCCGTGGATGATCCTGCCCTTGCGCGAGGCGGCGAAGCACACGCCGCCCCTTCCCGAGACGAATCCCGACGATCCCGGCCCCTTCGCCTTCGCGGACGCAACCCGCGTCAGCCGCATTCTCACCGACGCGGGCTTCGCCGACATCGCCATTGAGCCGCACGACGTGGAGCTCGACGTCGCCGCGGGAAAAGGCCTCGACGCGGCCGTCGAGTCCGCGCTCAACATTGGTCCGACGAGCCGCATCCTCGCGGATCAAAGCGACGCCGTCCGGGCCACGGTCGCGGAGGACATCCGCAAAATGCTGTCGGCCCATGCGGTCGGCGACAGGGTGCCGCTCGGCGGGGCGATCTGGATCGTCAGCGCGACGAATCCGGCCGGGTAGTCACGCGGGCGAGCGCGCCTTCAGGAAAGCGCGCATCGTGAACGACGCCTGATCGGGGCCGTGCGCATATTCGCGCCCGGCCGGACAGGCGCGCCGCGCCAGACAGCCGCGCTCCATGCACTCCGCGCCTTCGGCGCGTCTCAGATGCGCCGCGCAGGCGTCCACGTCATAGCCTTCGCTCGTGAAGGCGCCGACCGGACAGGTCGTAAGGCACGGGCGCTCGCGACAGGAATCGCAGGGGCTCGGCGCCGTCTCCCTTGGCGGCAGGTCGAGCGCCTCTGCGAAGCCGAGCGCGCCGCGATAGCTGTGCCAGAGACCGTAGACGGGGTGAATGAGAAGCCCGATCGGCGAGGGATGGACCGGCTCCGCCCGTTGCGCCCATCGCTGGAACGGCCAATAGGGCGGCCCGCCGAAAGGATAGAGCGCGACCGCGCCAAGCGCCTGCGCCAGCGCGCCGATCACGCGCCGGCTGAAACGGTCGAGCGGGTCGGCGAGGCCATCGCGCGCCTCCGGGCTCGCGGCGAACGCGTCCCATCCGCGCCGCCCCGCCATGCCGATGAGCACGAGCGTCCTCGCCTCCGCGAGCGCGCCCATGCGTTCGGACTCGTCCAGCGCAAGCGCGCCGCGCGGCGCGAGCCCCTCGCGCTCGATTGCGGCGAAGATCATATCGAGGGCGTCCACGGTCATGCGCTCCGGGGATCGGCCTTCGCCGCCGCGACGGTCTTGCGTCCCGCCTCGCCGCAGCGCAAACCCAGATGGACGCGGGGAGCGAAGGGATGCGCGAGGGTCTGGCTTTGGACGCAGCTTATGTCGCGCTTGGCGACGATCTCTTTCAGGCGAGCGCGCTCACGGGCGGCCCGTGGCATCCTGAACATCAGCACGCAGGGCCGCCATCCGCGCTGATCGCGCGATCTGTCGAACGCGCGGGGCGCAACGACGGACTTACGCATCTGGCTCGCCTCACGGTGAATCTCATTCGTCCGGTTCCGATCGGCGAATGCCGGGTCGAAACGGCTCCCGATTACGTCGGTCGCGCCGCCGGCCACTATTCCGGCCGACTGACGGCTCAGGGCAAGGAGCTTGCCCGCTTCACGGCGCTCATGCAGCGCGAGGACGATCTTCCGATCCCCGACGAGACGCCGGGCCATCCGCTGCCCCGGGCGCCAAAGACGCCGCAGGAGAGCGCGCCGATCCGTATGTCCTTCGGCGAAGACTTCGGCTACGCAAGCCTCGTCGAGACCCGCGCTGGCGGAGGGCGAGTTTTTCAACGGGCCCTGCGCCGCGTGGTTCCGCCTCATGCATCCGCTCGTGCAAGGCGAAAGCCCCACCCCGTATCAGCGCATCGCGGTGGCGGCCGATTCCGGCAACGGGATCAGCGCGGCGCTCGACTTCCGCAAATACGCCTTCGTCAACTGCGACCTGACCATCAACCTCTTCCGCAGACCGTCCAGCGAATGGATCTGCCTGCAGGCCCGCACGCTTCTGGGCGGCAAGGGATGCGGGCTCGCGGAATCGACGCTCTACGACGAAGAAGGCCTCATCGGCCGCGCGACGCAGAGCCTCGCGATTCGGCGAAGGTAACGCGCCGCCCTCGCCTACTTCGTCCGCAGCGCCTCGACGCCGGGCAGCGCCTTGCCTTCCATCCATTCGAGGAAGGCGCCGCCCGCGGCCGACACATAGGTGAACTCGCCGGCGACGCCCGCCTGATTGAGCGCCGCCACCGTGTCGCCGCCGCCCGCGATCGACTTCAGCTTGCCCTGTCGCGTGAGGAAGCCGACCGTCTTGGCGATTCCATTCGTCGCGGCCTCGAAGGGCGGCGTCTCGAAGGCGCCGAACGGCCCGTTCCAGACCAGCGTCTTCACCTGGCCCAGAATCTCCTCGACTCCCACGACCGACTTCGGCCCGATGTCGAGGATCATCTCGTCGTCCATGACATGGTCGATGTCCACGACCCGCGCATGGGCGTGCGGCTTGAACTCCTTGGCCACCGTCGCGTCGATCGGCAGCGCAATGCGGCAATTGGCCTTCTTCGCTTCGGCGACGATCGACCGCGCCGTGTCGGCCATGTCCTTCTCGCAGAGCGACTTGCCGACCTTCTTGCCTTCCGCGAACAGGAAGGTGTTGGCCATGGCGCCGCCGATGATCAGGACATCGACCTTCCTGATGAGGTGGCCGAGCAGTTCGAGCTTGGTCGACACTTTGGCGCCGCCGACGATGGCCGCGACCGGCCGCTCCGGATTGCCGAGCGCGATGGTCAGCGCCTCGAGCTCCGCCTGCATCGCGCGGCCCGAACAGGCCGGGAGCTTGTGCGCCACGCCCTCCGTCGAGGCGTGAGCGCGATGGGCCGCCGAGAAGGCGTCGTTGACATAGATGTCGCCGAGCTTCGCCAGCGCCTCGATCATCTCGGGATCGTTCTTCTCTTCGCCCTTGTGGAAGCGGGTGTTTTCAAGGAGCAGCACGTCGCCGTTCTTCATCCCGGCGACGGCCGCCGCAGCGACTTCGCCGACGCAGTCGGTCGCGAAGGCGACCGGCCGCTTCACGATCTCCTCGACCGCCGCAGCGACCGGCCTCAGCGAATTGGCCTCGTCCGGCCCGCCCTTCGGACGGCCGAAATGGGCGAGCAGGATCACCTTGCCGCCCTTGCTCGCGATTTCTTCGATCGTGCCGGCGACGCGCTCGATGCGCGTCACGTCGGTCACGCGGCCGTTCTCGGTCGGAACATTGAGATCGACGCGCAGGAGCACCCGCTTGCCGGAAACGTCGACGTCATCGAGCGTGCGGAATGATTTCGTCATGGGCAGCGTGTCCTTCTCCTGCGAACGGTATCCGCGCCGGCGATCCGGGCAGAACGTCGTCGGACCGCATCCGAACGCGAAACATTGATCAGGCCCCGCCGGAGCGATACTCCGGCGGGAACCGCTGATCAGACCTCAGATGAACTTCGCAATCGCCACGGCCGTGTCGCTCATGCGGTTCGAGAAGCCCCATTCATTATCGTACCAGGACACGACGCGGACGAAATTGCCGTCGATGACCTTCGTCTGGTCGACGTGGAACACCGACGAGCGCGGGTCGTGGTTGAAGTCGATCGACACGTTCGGGCTCTCGGTATAGCCGAGGATGCCCTTGAGCGGGCCGTTGGCCGCCTTCTTGATCGCGTCGGTGATCTCGTCCTTGTTCGTGGCGCGCTTGGCGACGAACTTGAAATCGACCAGCGAAACATTCGGCGTCGGCACGCGGACCGCGGAACCGTCGAGCTTGCCCTTGAGCTCCGGCAGGACGAGGCCGACCGCCTTCGCGGCGCCGGTGGTCGTCGGAATCATCGACAAAGCCGCGGCGCGGGCGCGATAGAGATCCTTGTGCAGCGTGTCGAGCGTCGGCTGGTCGCCCGTGTAGGAATGGATCGTCGTCATGAAGCCGCGCTCGATGCCGATCGCGTCGTTCAGAACCTTCGCGACCGGCCCGAGGCAATTGGTCGTGCAGGAGGCGTTGGAGATGACGATATGGTCCTTCGTCAGCTTGTCGCTGTTGACGCCATAGACGACGGTCAGGTCCGCGCCGTCCGATGGGGCCGAGACAACCACGCGCTTCGCGCCCGCCGTAAGATGCGCGGCGGCCTTCTCGCGCGAGGTGAAGATGCCCGTGCATTCGAGCGCCACATCGACGCCGAGCGCCTTGTGCGGCAGTTCGGCCGGATTCTTGATGGCCGTCACCTTGATCGTGTGGCCGGCGACTTTGATCGTGTCGCCCTCGACCACGACTTCCGCCGGCAGGCGGCCATGCACGCTGTCGAAACGGAGCAGATGCGCATTGGTCTCGACCGGGCCGAGGTCGTTGATGGCGACGACGTCAACGTCCTTGCGGCCGGACTCGACGATCGCGCGCAGAACAAGGCGGCCGATGCGCCCGAAGCCGTTGATCGCAACCTTGGTGGCCATCGAAATTTTCTCCTTGTCGTCCGCCTTGGATTCGCGGCCGCGAGGCAGGCATTTTCAAATTCGGAGCGGCCGCCTTTTTGAGGCGGCCGCTACATGCCCCGTCCTTAGACCAAAGTCCAGCCGGCGCGCCGCGGATGCGACAAATCGCCGGCCGGTTCAGGCCAGGCCTACTTTCCGAGCGCCTTCGCCGCCGCCTCGGCCACCGCTTCCGGCGTGATGCCGAAATGCTTGTAGAGCTGCTTGTAGGGCGCGCTCCCGCCGTAGCCGGTCATGCCGATGAAGGGCCCGTCGCCGATGATCGCGTCCCAGCCCTGCCGGACCGCCGCCTCAACGCCGACCCTGACCGGCGCCGAGCCGATCACCGATTTCCGGTAGTCGGCGGGCTGATCGAAGAAGGCGTCCATGCAGGGCACGGAGACGACGCGGGCGGCGATTCCCTGCTGCTTCAGGAGCCCCTGGGCCGCGACCGCGAGCGAGACTTCCGAGCCGGAGGCGAAGATCGAGACCTGCGCCGTCCCCTCCGCCGGGCTCAATTCGTAGGCGCCCCTGGCGGAGAGGTTATCGGCGACATGGGTCTTGCGCAGCGGCGGCAGGGCCTGTCGGGTCAGCACGATGATCGAAGGCGAGCGGGCCTTTTCGAGCGCCGCCTGCCAGACCTCGACCGTCTCGACGCTGTCGGCCGGGCGCCATGTGTAGAGGTTGGGCATCGCGCGCAACGCCGCCAGATGCTCGACCGGCTGATGGGTCGGCCCATCCTCGCCGAGGCCGATCGAATCGTGGGTGAAGACATGCACGACGCGGATGCCGCTCAGCGCCGCGATGCGCAGCGACGGGCGGCAATAGTCCGTGAAGCACAGGAAGGAGGCGCCCGACGGGATGAAGCCCCCATGCACCGCGATTCCATTGCAGGCCGCGGCCATGCCGTGCTCGCGGACGCCCCAGTGGATGTAGCGGCCGGAGAAATCGGTCGGCGTGATTTCCGGCGTCGCGGCGACCTTGGTGTTGTTCGACCCGGTGAGGTCGGCCGAGCCGGTGATCAGTTCGGGAACCGCCGGCGCGATCACATTGAGCGCGGCCTCGCCCGCCTTGCGGGTCGCGATCTCGGGCGCGTCGGCGGCCAGCTTCTTCTTGTAGGCGTCGATGATCCCATCGAGGTCCTTCGGCAGTTCGCCGCTCACCCGCCGCTCGAACTCCGCGCGCTCGGCCGCGCTCAGAGCCTCCAGCGCCTTTCGCCACGCCTCGCGCTTCGGAGCGCCCTTCGCGCCGACTTCGCGCCACACGGAAAGGATCTCGTCCGGCACGACGAAGGGTGGGTAGGGCCAGTTCAGGTTCTTGCGCGCGCCTGCGACTTCCGCCGCTCCGAGCGCCTCGCCGTGGGCTTTGTTGGTGCCGGCCTTGGTCGGCGCGCCGAAGCCGATCGTGGTCGTGCAGGCGATAAGGGTCGGCTTGTCGGAGGCCTGCGCCGCGCGCACTGCGTCCAGGATCGCCTGCGCGTCGTGGCCGTCGATCAGCATCGCGTTCCAGCCGGCCGCCTTGAAGCGCGAGACCTGGTCGATGTTGTCGGCCATGACGGAAACCTTGCCGTCGATCGAAATGTTGTTGTGGTCCCAGAACACGATGAGCCTGGAGAGCCTGAGATGCCCGGCGATGCCGATCGCCTCGTGGCTGACGCCCTCCATGAGGTCCCCGTCGGAGGCCAGCACATAGGTGTGGTGGTCCACGACGCCCGGGAAGCGCGCCGCCATCATCCGCTCGGCGATCGCCATGCCGACCGCCGTCGCGATGCCCTGCCCGAGCGGGCCGGTCGTCGTCTCGACGCCGACCGTATGGCGATATTCGGGATGGCCGGGGGTTTTCGATTCGAGCTGCCGGAATTGCTCCAGGTCGTTGATCGTGAGGCCTTTGTCGCCGCCGATGCCGGTGAGATAGATCAGGGCGTAGAGCAGCATCGACCCGTGGCCGGCCGAGAGCACGAATTGGTCGCGGTCCGGCCACTCGGGATCGGCGGCGTCGAATTTCAGGACGTCGCGGAAAAGAACGGTCGCGATGTCGGCCGCGCCCATCGGCAGACCGGGATGACCGCTATTGGCCTTTTCCACCGCATCGACTGCAAGAAACCGGATCGCATTGGCCATCGAATCATGCAGGGGAGCGTTCGCCATGGGAGGATCCTTCGCTGGCATTTCAGGGCCGGTCCGCGCGGGCAGTTACGGGAGGCCGAAAGCACCTGTCAATCGCCGTCGTTTCTTAGCTCGGCGTTGCGCCCGATTCATCCATCGCGTAAACCAAACGGCGCAATGGACGGAAGCGAGACCTCTTCGGACGCGCTGGAGCTGTCGCTGAAACGGCTCGGCGCCGCGATCGACCTCCTGGAGCTCGCCGCCGAGCGGCGCATGCGCCACGACGAGACTCGCGCCAACGCCGAGGAAGAATACGCGCTGGTGCAGGACGACCGGTCCCGGCTCGCGGTCGAACTCGACGCGGCGCTCGACCACTCCCGCGCGCTCGAACGGGCGAGCGCGGAGGCGAGCGAACGGCTCGTGAACGCCGCCGAGACGATCGGGCGCATCATCGAGCGGATGGGTCCGCCCGCCTCGTAACGCCATACGCAGGAGCGTCCCGCATGGCGCATGTATCCGTCACCATCGACAACCGCCGCTTCCGCCTCGCCTGCAACGAGGGCGAGGAGGCGCGGATCGAATTGCTCGCCAGCATGATCGACGACAAGATCAACGAATTGCGCGGCTCGTTCGGCGAGATCGGCGACAATCGCCTCGTCGTCATGGCGGCCCTGACCATCGCCGACAATCTCCTCGAAGCGCGCGAACGGGCCGCCGCCGAGCGCCAGCGCACGGAAGCGGCCGAAGCCCGCGCGGCCGGCGCCGCCGCCCAGATCGACGCGCTCGGCGCGAGACTCGAGGCCCTCGCCGAAAGGCTCGCGGGAGGCGCGGAGGGGTAGCGGCGGATGGCGTTCCGCGCGCCATGCCACTTCCCGTTCCGGTTAACGATCCCCCGCCCCTTACCGACGTTTTGAACGCTTGCGCCTGCCTCGAATTACGGGTATCTACCCGTAATCGGCGAATGCTCGCCGCCCGTCGGGAGCGCCCCGCGTGAAGACCCCCTGCTATTGCGCCGCTATTCGCACCGTCGCCCGCGGAAGACGACCGCGCTCTATGACGCGGAGCTGCAACCGGCCGGAATCCATCTCGCCCAGTACAGCCTCATGCGGCGGATCGAGCGCGCGGGCGCGCCCTCCCTCACCGAACTCGCGGGTCTGGCCGAGCTCGATCGCTCGACCGTCGGCCGCAACGTGCGGGTTCTGGAGAAAATGAAACTCGCGCGCCTGACGACCGCCGAGGACCAGCGCGAGGCGGCCGTCACGCTGACCCCCGAGGGCGTCGAGGTCCTGCGGCGCGCGGCGCCGCTCTGGGCGGAGGCGCAACGGCGGATCGAAGCCACGATCGGCCCCGAGCGCGCCCGGACGCTGATCGATCTCGCGGCCGCCCTTTAGCCTTTTTCGTTTCCCTGCGGGCATCGACCCCCGCGAACCCGGAGCTTCCCGCCCATGTCGACCGCCTCCGCGTCAGCCGGCGCCGCGCCCAAGCCCGCGTTTCTTTCGTTGTCGAACACGCTTTCGAAGGCGATGGCGGCGCGCGGCCTTTTCTACGGCTGGACGGTCGCGGGCGCGACCTTCCTCGTGATGCTGGCGACGGCGGGCGCGATGGGCGCGCCCGGCGTCATCATCCAGCCGCTCGAAAAGGAATTCGGCTGGAGCACCGCGGAAATTTCCGTCGCGCTTTCCGTGCGGCTCGCGCTCTTCGGCCTCGTCGCGCCTTTCGCAGCCGCCTTCATCAACCGCTTCGGGGTCCGGGCCGTGGTGGTGACGGCGGTCGGGATGATCGCTTCCGGCATTCTGGCGTCGATGGCGATGACCCAGGTCTGGCAGTTGATCGCCCTCTGGGGCGTCATCGTCGGCATCGGCACCGGCATGGTCGCCCTCGTGCTCGGCGCGACCATCGCGACGCGCTGGTTCGTCGAACGGCGCGGCCTCGTCGTCGGCATGCTGACCGCGAGCAACGCCACCGGGCAACTCATCTTCCTTCCGCTGATCGCCAAGCTCACGCAGGACTACGGCTGGCGCAACGCTCTCGCCTTCGTCGTCGTGATGCTGCTCGCGGCGGGTCTGGTCGCGCTGGCGCTCCTGCGCGACCGCCCTGCCGACATCGGCCTTCCTCCCTTCGGAGAGCGCATCGTCCAGCCTGCGCCGAAGCAGGATCTACGACTCTCCGCCATGATGGCCTCGCCGATCCGCGCGCTCTACGAGGCCCGGACGAGCCGCACCTTCTGGGTGTTGTTCGCGACCTTCTTCATCTGCGGCCTGTCGACCAACGGCCTCATCCAGACGCATTGGGTGTCGCTCTGCGGCGACTATGGCATCGCGCCCGTCGCCGCGGCCGGAGCGCTCGCCGTCATCGGCGCGTTCGATTTCATCGGCACGATCCTGTCGGGCTGGCTCTCGGACCGCTACGACAACCGCCGTCTGCTCTTCATGTATTACGGACTGAGGGGCCTCTCGCTGATCGCCCTGCCCTTCACCAATTTCACGATGATCGGCCTGTCCGCATTCGCGGTGTTCTACGGGCTCGACTGGGTCGCGACCGTGCCGCCGACCGTGCGGCTGACCGCCGAGAAGTTCGGCGCGGAGAAGGCCAACCTGACCTTCGGCTGGATCTTCACGGCGCACCAGCTTGGGGCGGCGACCGCGGCCTTTGGAGCGGGGCTCTCGCGCAGCGATCTCTCGACCTATCTGCCGGCGCTCTATGTCGCCGGCGTCGCCTGCCTGATCGCCGCGACGCTCGCGCTCACGATCGCGCGGCCCCGGCCGAAGGAGGCCGTTGCCGTGGCGTGACGCCCTCGTCCCGGGCGGCGCAGGCGGCGTGGTTGACACCCAAACCGCGCCGGTAATACCCTCGCGTGAAGGGAGCGGCCCCGAACGCCGCCCCGCTCCAGTCTCAATCGAGGAAACGATGTCAGGGAGATCCTGTCGCGCCGCCGCTGTCCTTTCGCTGGCCGGCGTGGGGCTTGTCATTCCGCTTTCCGCTGAAGCCGCGGGAACCTGCGGCAAGGATGCCCTGAAAGCGCTCCTCCCGCCTGCCCTCACGGTCAGTTCGGCAACCGAGGTCGCCGCCAATGGCGCCTCGCCCGCGCATTGCGACGTTCAGGGCGTGGTCGCGACGGACGGAGACGGCGCCGGACCGAATTCTGCGCGTGTCGAGATCAGGCTCCCGGCGAAATGGAACGGCAAGCTCGTCTTCTTCGGCGTCGGCGGACTCGCAGGCTCGCTTATGCCCTCCGCCAATCCTGAGGATTTCGCCACCGCGCTCGGACGCGGCTATGCGACCGCGATCACCGACACCGGCCATGTCGGCAAGAATCCCTTCGACGCCGACTGGATTCTGGAAGCGCCCGGCAAGCCGAACGAAGCCCGGATCGTCGACTATTTCTATCGCGCCCCCCATCAGGCCGCCGTGGCCGCCAAGGCCTTCGTCGCGGCCTTTTACGGAGCGCCGAAAGTGTCGCGCGCCTATTTCGACGGCTGTTCCTTCGGCGGGCACATGGGCCTCATGGAGGCCATGCGCTATCCGGACGATTATGACGGCGTCATCGCCGGCGCGCCTTACATGGACAATCGCACGCAGCTCTGGGGCTACAAGAACGCCAAGGCCTTCCTGAAGGCGCATGTTACGCCGGACGTGGTCGCGAAGGTCAACGCGGCCGTCCTTGCGGCCTGCGACAAGGCCGACGGCGTGAAGGACGGGCTCATCCAGAACCCGGCGAAATGCGATTTCGATCCGCAGTCGCTCGTTCCGGCGACGCTGACGCAGGCGCAGGCCGACGCCTTCAAGGTCTTCATGCGCCCGGTGACCGACTCCGCAGGCCACGCGATCTATCCTGGCTCCCCGCTCGCGGACCTCGTCGCGACCGACGGCCCGGCCGGCGGCTTCATCGGCTGGGTGGTCACTCCGGCGCCGGCCGCCGATCCCGCCGCCGCGGAGCCGTGGGGGACGTCGCCGCCGGTGCTTTGGGCCGCCGCCGAGGGCTTCACCAAGCACATCGACCTCCACGACCCGGCCTATGACATGAACAACAACTGGCCCGAGAAGGACGGGCAAATCGCCGCCGATGCGCTCAAGACTTTCGACGCGCGCATGGGCGTCGGCGACGCGGACCAGCCGGAGCGCCTCGCGCCCTTCTTCGCTCAGGGAAAGAAGCTCATCCTCTATCACGGCTACGGCGACACGGCGATTTCGCCGTTCCGCACCGTCTGGTTCTATGAGGATCTGGCCAAGGACATGGGCGGCTACGACAAGGCGCGCGAACATGCGCGCCTTTTCATGACGCCCGGCATGCTGCACTGCTTCGGCGGCGATGGCCCGAACCGTTTCGACACGCTCGCCGCGCTGGATGCATGGGTGGAGCAGGGCAAGGCTCCGGAGGCGATCGTCGCCGCGAAGCTTCCCGACAACAAGCCGAACGCGGAACCCTCGCGCACGATGCCGCTTTGCGCCTTCCCCGAACAGGCCCGCTATTCCGGGTCGGGAGACGTCGACAAGGCGGAGAATTGGACCTGTCCGGCAGGGGACGCCTCGCAACTCGAAGTCGGAAGCGCCGGCGTCGCGGCCGGCATGGGGGCGGGACGGAAATAGGACGCAGCGCGGACCGGAAGGGCGGTGGAGCTGACCGGGACGCTTCGCCTTGCCGGGCATGGCCAGCGCTGCTTTTTAAAAAAGAGAATCTTGGAACATTATCTTCTGATTTTCTGACGTTTCGGCTATGATGCCTCATCGCCGTCACGCCGGGGCCCTATGCGCGAAATTGCTGAATCCACCGCCCCCAAGGCCGTCGCGAGGTCGAGCGGCCATGTTTCGGCCAAGTTCTCGCCATCGCGGGGCCATCGCTCGCGACTGCGCCGGAAGGAAATGTCAGCGCAAGTCCTTGGAAAGTCCGGATTCGCGGAAGGAAATGGCAGGATTTCGGCTGGTTTTTCGCTGCAAGTCAGCCCGAAAATGCTTCGTTTCACGCCGAAAATGACGAAAACGACACCGGAATCGCGCCAAAAATGCGCACAAACGCGCGCCATTCGCGACAAAGACGGCGCCAGATCGAGACGGACCGCGGATCAAGATACGGCGCGCCCCGGATGGAGCGCGCCGCCCGGCTCAGCGGGAAATCGCACCGCCACCGCCGCCAAAGCCGCCACCGCCCGCCAAAGCCGCCGCCATGACCGCCGCCGAACCCGCCGCCGCCCGGCCCGCCGCCAAAGCCGCCGCCATGACCGCCGCCGAACCCGCCACCAAAGCCGCCGGGACGAGGACCTCCGCCAAACCCGCCACCGAAGCCGCCGGGACGAGGACCTCCGGCGAAACCGGGACCACCCGGCCGCGGGCCGGCAAACCCAGGGGCGCCAGGCCGCGGGCCGCCGAAACCGGGACCGCCTGGCCGCGGTCCGGCAAACCCAGGCGCGCCCGGCCGTGGCCCCGCATAACCGGGACCGCCTGGCCGTGGCCCCGCATAGCCCGGGCCGCCGCCTGGCGGACGCCAGCGGGGACCCCAGCCGGCCGGCCGCGGGCCAACCACGGCGCCGGGCGGACGCCAGCCGGCGTAAGGCGGACGCCAGCCCGCATAGGGCGGTGTCCACAGAACCCCGCCGACGTACCAGGGGCCTCCCGGATAATAGTACGGACTCCAGTAGCTCGTGCCCCAGTAATAGGGCGAGTTCAGCCCGTAGCCGTAGCCGTAACCGTAGCCAGTGTAGCCGCCGTAATAGCCGCCGCCATAGTAGCCGTAAGGATCATAACAGCCTGCGAGCCCGACACCGAGGCCAGCCAGGAGCGCAAATGAGAGAATACGCCCGCACCGCATGAGCTCCTCCATCGCAAAAGCGCTCGTCCTTGCGCGGCGCGGAAGCTAAGGCCTCCGTCGCGCAAGGCAAGCTCCGCGCTGTAACAAGGATAACGCCCGGACGGGCTTAACGCTCCGTGACACGTCGCCGCGTCAGCGCGCCAGCGCCTCCGCCACCGCGCGCGCCTCCTCGGCCCTGCCGTCCCGCCGGATGAGCCTCACCACCGCGCCGAGCGTCGCCTTGAGCGAGGCCATCACGATGTTGGGATCGATCCCGACGCCGTGGATCGTGCGGCCCTCCGGGTCCTGGATCTCGACATAACTGGCCGCCGCCGCATTGGCGCCCCGGCCGACCGCGTGCTCGTGATAGTCGACGAAGGCGAACTCGACCTTGAAGGTCTTCTGCAGGGCGTCGACGAAAGCGTCGATCGGGCCATTGCCCTCGCCCTCGATGGCGAAGGTCGAACCGTCCGGCCGGCGCAGGGTCGCGACCAGTTCGTGATGGTCCGGACGCGTCGGGATCGTCTGATACCTGACCAGCGTCAGCGGCGCGTCGTCCAGGAGATAGGTCGTGCGGAAGAGCGCCCACAATTCGGGCGAGGTCAGCTCCTTGCCCTCGGAGTCCATCAGTTCCTGGGCGATCTTCGAGAACTCGACCTGCAGCGAGCGCGGCAGGTCGAGGCCGTGGTCGGCCTTCAGGATATAGGCGATGCCGCCCTTCCCGGACTGGCTGTTGATGCGGATGACCGCCTCGTAGTCGCGCCCGACGTCCTTCGGGTCGATGGGCAGGTAAGGCACCTGGAACAAAGGATCGTTGCGCTTCTCCTGCGCCTCGAAACCCTTCTTGATCGCGTCCTGATGGGAACCCGAAAAGGCCGTGTAGACGAGCTCGCCGACGTAAGGATGCCGCTGATGCACGGGCAACTGGTTGCAGTGCTCGACGACGTCCTTGATCGCGTTGATGTCGTGCAGGTCGAGTCCCGGATCGACGCCCTGCGTGAAGAGGTTCAGCGCCATGGTCACGATGTCGACGTTGCCGGTGCGCTCGCCGTTCCCGAACAGCGTGCCTTCGACGCGATCGGCGCCCGCCATCAGCGCCAGCTCCGCCGCCGCGACCGCGGTGCCGCGGTCGTTATGCGGATGGACGGAGAGGATGACGCTCTCCCGGTCCGAGATATGGCGCCCGAACCATTCGAAGGCGTCGGCGTAATTGTTGGGCGTGGCCATCTCGACCGTCGCGGGGAGATTCAGGATCAGGCGCCGCTCGGGCGTCGGCTTGATGACGTCCTTCACCGCCTCGCAGATGGCGAGCGCGACTTCGAGTTCGGTGCCGGTGAAGCTTTCGGGCGAATATTCGAAGATGAATTCCGTGCCGGACGTCGCGTCGGCCAGCGCCTTCACCTGCCGGGCGGCTTCGACCGCGATCTTCTCCACGCCCTTCGGGTCGGTGCGGAACACCACCTCGCGCTGAAGCGTCGAGGTGGAGTTATAGAAGTGGACGATGACCTTTTTCGCGCCCTTCACGGCCTCGAAGGTGCGGTCGATGAGTTCAGGCCGGCACTGGGTCAGGACCTGAATGGCGACGCCGTCGGGGATCGCGCCGGTCTCGATGATCGTGCGGACGAAATCGTAATCGGTCTGCGAGGCCGAGGGAAACGCGACCTCGATCTCCTTGAAGCCCATGTCGGTGAGCAGCTTGAACATGCGCATCTTGCGATCGACGCCCATCGGCTCGATCAGCGCCTGATTGCCGTCGCGCAGGTCGACCGAGCACCAGATCGGCGCCTTGGCGATGGTCTTCGACGGCCATTGGCGATCCGGCAAACGGACAGGCTGGAACGCGCGATATTTCTGGATGGGCATGGGCTGCATGGGACGAACCCTTCGGATGCAACGCGGCGACCTTGGCTTTCATGCGAGCCGGCCGCGGAAGAGACGGAATTCTGGGGGGCCGATAAAGCGAGAACGAGCAATCCCGGCGCGTCAACGCGCCGGGCGGCTAAGTTGCAGGGTCGTCCGCTTCGTTCGCATGAGCCGCTTGTAAGCAGAGGCGTGCGTAAAAATCAACCATTTTCGCATCATCCGAGCGCCGGAGCGCTTGATTCGGCGGCGCCGCGGCGCGCTCCGCATCAGGCTCTCTGTTGGTCCTCGATCCACGGCGGCGGCGTCTCCTCATGCGGCCTTTTCGAAATTGTCGATCGCCGTGAGCAGGGTCGAGCGGGCGGTCGTCATGTGCGCCTTCACCGCCGCCGCGACTTCGGCCCTCCCGCCGCTTTGCAGCGCCCCGATATAGGCGAGGTGCTCGCGGATCGCGGCGATGTTGCGGTCGCGCTCGTCCCGCTTGTTCCACTGGTAGTGGTAATGAAAGATCAGCGAAATGATGTCGTAGAAGCCAACGATGAAGCGATTGCGGGACGCGTCATGGATAAGCCGATGAAACCGTTCGTCGAGTTCGGAGAACTCCGCGTAGCGCGTCTGCGCGTCCTCCAGCAGCGCGAGATGCTCCCGCCGGATGGTCTCGAGGGTCGCCCACGCCGGGTCGCTGGCGGGCAAGGCCAGGAATCGCTGTGCCGAACGAAGCTCGAACATGAGCCTCACCTCGAACAGCTCCTCGGCGAAGTCGCGCGTGACGCCTTTGAACATCCAGCCGCCGTTTGGGCGCTTCTCGAGCAGTCCGAACTGGCTGAACCGGCTCAGATAGTCGCGGATGGCCGAGGTCGAGACGCCGAACTGTCGCGCGAGGTCGAGACTGTTGATCTGCTGCCCCGGCCTGCAGTCGCCGTCGAGGATCCATTTCATGAAGCGTTTCTCGACGATCTCGCGCACCGGGCGCGTCTCGCCCTCAGGATAACGGTCGCTGGCGCCAGGCCGCCTGAGCACGATCTTCCGCCCGCCGCTGTAGGCGATCAGGCCGACCGTGGACAAAGTCCGGAAGACCGCACGGACCGTAGTCCGGCTGACCCCAAGCGCGACGGCCCATTCCGGCTC
This sequence comes from uncultured Alphaproteobacteria bacterium, assembly GCA_963741845.1. Classification (GTDB taxonomy): domain Bacteria; phylum Pseudomonadota; class Alphaproteobacteria; order Rhizobiales; family Beijerinckiaceae; genus Roseiarcus. The sequence goes on along the minus strand of CAVUJV010000007.1, from coordinate 56,538 downwards.
CGATCCGAGATCGGTTCCCGGCGCATGACTTTCGAGTCGGGCAAGCGCGTCGTTGTAGGCGCGCTTGAAAACCGCGTTCGTCTTCATCGCAGCTTCCCCGAACCTCTCCGCTACCTGTTCTTATCGCTCGGACGCAATGGATAAAAAACAATTGACTTGGCTGGGGGCATTGGCTCTTTGTACATAATATACAGAGAAAGGAAAGGATCGGGAGTGCGCGCTCTGGAGTGTGTAAAGCCGGGCGAGCTAACCATCGTCGAACGCGCGAAGCCGCGACCGGGCCCTGGCGAGGTATTGGTGCGGATCCGCCGGGCGGGAGTTTGCGGCACTGATCTGCACATCTTCGAGGGTTCTCACCCCTATCTTGAATATCCGCGCGTCATCGGCCACGAGCTTTCGGGCGAAATCGCGGAGGTCGGCGCGGGCTCGCGTTTTGCGCCGGGCCAGCAGGTGTATGTCATTCCCTATCTCGCCTGCGGCGCCTGCGTCGCCTGCCGGCGCGGAAAGACGAACTGCTGCCAGAAGCTCGGCGTGCTTGGCGTGCATATTGACGGCGGCATGGCCGACTATGTCGCGGTTCCCGAGGCCAACGTCGCAGCAGCGGACGGCGTTTCGCTCGACGAGGCGGCGATGGTCGAGTTTCTCGCGATCGGCGCCCACGCGATCCGGCGGGCGGCCCCCCGCAAGGGCGACCGTGTGCTGATCGTCGGCGCGGGGCCGATCGGCATCGGCTGCAGCCTTTTCGCAAAACTCCACGGCGGCGAGGTGACGGTTCTCGACAGACGGCAGGACCGGCTCGACTTCTGCCGCGACAAGCTCGGCGTCTCCGAAACAGTCATCGCAGAAGACGATGTGAGGGAGCGGCTCGGCGCGCTGACCGGAGGCGATTTCTTTGACATCGTCGTCGACGCGACCGGCAACGCGAAGTCGATGATGGCCGGGCTGAACTATGTCGCGCATGGCGGGACTTACGTTCTTGTCAGCGTCGTGCGCGACACGATTGCCTTCGAGGATCCGGAGTTTCATAAGCGCGAGACGACGCTGCTCGCGAGCCGCAACGCCCTGCCGGAAGACTTCGCCGAAGTCATCGACGCGATGCGGGCCGGTAAAGTCCCGACCAAGGCGCTGCTCACCCACCGCGCGACGCTCGAAGAGGCGCCCGAGCGCTTCCCGATCTGGATTGCGCCAGAGGCCGGGGTCATCAAGGCGATGATCGAGATCTGAGACAATGGCTGACTTCCCGATCCTCCAGTTCGGCACGAGCCGTTTTCTCCAGGCCCATGTGGACCTGTTCGTGAGCGACGCGCTCGCCAGGAACGAGGCGCTCGGGCCCATTGCGGTCGTGCAGACGACCGACTCGGCGGAAAGCCGCCGCCGGCTCGCGGTCTTCGCGACCGGGCAGCCCTACCCCGTTCTTATCAGAGGTCTCGCCAAGGGCGCCGTCGTCGACAGGCGCGTCGAAGTCGGCAGCGTCCGGTATGGCGTCAACGCAAGCGACAACTGGCCGGAGGTCGAGAGACTCTTCTGCGACGCGCGCTGCGTGATCTCGAACACCGGCGACCGCGGCTACGAAACTCCATCCCGGCGACGCCGAAGAATCGACGCCGCCGCGATCCTTTCCGGCCAAGCTCGCGAAGCTCCTCCTGGCTCGCTATCGCGCAGGCGCGTCGCCGGTAACGCTGATCCCCTGCGAGCTCGTGGTCTCGAACGGCTCCGTTCTCCGCGACACGGTCGGACAGGTGGCGGCGCAATGGGGCGCGCCGGACGAGGCGCGCCGCTGGATCGCCGAGGAATGCGTCTGGGCGAATTCGCTGGTCGACAGGATCGTCTCGGAGCCTCTTGAACCTGCCGGCGCCGTAGCCGAACCCTATGCCCTTTGGGCGATCGAGGACCAGCCGGGACTCGTCGTCCCCTGCCGTCACCCCGACATCGTCGTGACGAACGATCTCAGTCCCTACCTTCGCCTCAAGCTTTTCATTCTCAATCTCGGCCACACCTACCTGGCGGAGCTCTGGCGCGCCAAGGCCATGCCTGCCGCGATGACGGTCCGCGAGGCCATGGCGGATCCCGTCCTGCGCCCTGCGCTGGACCGTCTCTACGATGAGGAAGTGCTGCCGGTCCTCGCTGCTGTCGGCCTCGGGAGCGAAGCGCCGGCTTACCGCGACACGGTCGTCGAGCGATTTTCGAATCCGTTCCTCAATCATCGTTTCGCGGACATCATCATTAACCACGAGGCCAAAAAACGCATCCGTTTCGGCGGCCTCATCGAGCTTGCGCGCTCGGCGGGGCTGCGCATCGATCAACCGCGGCTCCGAACCGCGCTCGGCCCGGTTGACTCGTCAGCTGAGATTGATGCTGGATAGCTGGCATGTCAGCCCTGATTTCAGCCGAGGATGTCAGCAAGGCCTTTCCGGGCGTCAAAGCGCTCAAGAAGCGGGCGGACCTTCCGCCCGCTTCTTTCATCCTGGCCGGCCTTCGGAAAAGCCACAATTTAGCGTTCCGTTTTGTGCGATTCCAATGGATTAACCCCGATTTTAGCGTCGTCTCGTCGTCCGCCGTCCGTCCTCCTGCAACTCCTCGCGCCTCGCGGCCCCGGTCGAGCACCGCTGACTCCGATCGCGGCGAATGCGCATTCTAACCGAAATTCCGAATATATGGAAGAATTTTGTCATTAACTTCATTTTCTCAGAATTCACTCCGAGTCACGTTCAACTTCGACCTTTGAGCGCCCCGAGCGCGCAAGCCTTGCGCGCGGCTGGGCCGGCGCCGCAAACAGCGTCATGCGCCGTGACCCGCTTTCCTGCCCCGACCCCATTGCCGACCGTCGCTTGGCCTATGGCCGGGCGGCGGCCCGCGAGGGCGACTGGGGGGCGGCGAGCGACCTTTTTGAGCAGACGATCGAGCGCGCCCCGGACTGGGCCCTGGCCCACTTCTCGCTGGGCGAAGCGCGGGAGAAGCTCGGCGACCGGCCGGGAGCGGCGGCGGCCTTTCGAGCGGCGCTCGAAACCGATCCTTCGGATGCGCAGGGCGCGCGGGCGCGGCTGACGCTGATCGAAGGCGGATCGCTCGGCGCCCTGCCCGCGGCCTATGTCGCGCGTCTCTTCGACGATTACGCGCCGCGCTTCGAGGCGCATCTGACGGGAAAGCTGAATTATCGCGGGCCCGAGTTCATCCTCGCCGCGCTCGATGAGGTTGCGCCCGGCCGACGCTTCGCTCGAGCGCTCGACCTCGGCTGCGGGACGGGGCTCATGGGCGAGGCGATCCGCTCACATGCGCAAACCCTCGCGGGCGTCGATCTTTCGCCCGCCATGGTCGCGAAGGCGCGCGAGCGCGGCGTATACGATTCGCTCGTCGTGGACGATGCGCTGCTCTTTCTCGAAAGGGCTGCGCCTCGGAGCCTCGATCTCGTCGTCGCGGCCGACACGCTCTGCTATTTCGGCGATCTCGGCCCGATCCTCGTGGCTTCCGCCCGAGCGCTCGCGCCCGGCGGCGTGATGGTCTTTTCCGTCGAGACGTTCGACGAGGAGGGCTTCCGCCTGCAGGCGACGATGCGCTTCGCGCATGGGCCGGCCTATGTCGAGGCGCGAGTTCAGGCCGCCGGCCTTCGTACCGTTCTGATCCGCCCGGCCGCCGTCCGCCGCGAATTGGGCGCAGATGTTCCGGGGATGGTCATTGTCTGCGTGACGGAGGGGTAGAGTTCGACCCGACAGCGCTACTTGCTTTGGGGCGCCCGTGGGTCCGAGGCGGCGTTCCGGAGCCGCCGGCGCATCGTAGCCGATCACCGTCCCCGGAAGAGCGTCTCGTAAGCCTCGACGAACTTCGGACCTCGCCCCCAGGACAATTCGTCCTCGATTCGCGTACGCCCGTCTCGCCCATCGCGTTCCCGCCGTTCCGGATCATCCAGAAGCTCGACAATCTTCTCGCGAAGCCCACCGGATCGTTGAGCCTCGCATAGAGCGAGGCCTCGCCCGCAGACACCCGTCCCTCGACCAGTCGAACAGCATTGGCTGTCTTCATGCCATATATTCGAGGATCTTGTTCATGGTCATCACGTCATTCATCGGGTTAACGGGTCGGGATTGACCCCGATGTCGCGCCGATGAAAGCACCGAGACAGCTCCGCTGAGGGAGCCCGACGAGGATGTGAATAGTCGCCGAGGCCCATTTCGTCGAGAGCGCCTTCACCCGCTTGCGCTCGGGCCGCTCCCCGACCACCACGAACGGAAATCGGTCCGACCCCTGCGACACGAGTTGCCTCATCGCGCTCGACCAAATGGTCGACTCCATCCTGCTGGCCGATGACGCCGATATAGCCAATGATAACTCGCGGCCCTTCCAGCGGGATCACCGGCGCCATCTTCACGCGACGAATGCGCAGCCTGTCAGCACGACGAAGACGCCCTCCGGGCAGGTCTTGCGGCCTCGCTGACCGCCATCCTTCGGTCGCGTTCATTGGTCGGACGACCATGTCCGCGAAGAAGGACTCATGCGCTCGAAGTAGACCAGGAGCGCGCCAGCAGAAGCCGCGCTGCCGAACTTGACCTCGTAAAGTTCCGGGCTGATGTCATGATGGTCGAAGACGAACTCTCGCCCAGAAGCTTGAAGGGCAGCGCCACCATGAAGATCAGGTCGGGCGGATTGCAGGCCTGAATGACCGAAAACCCCCGTTCGAGCAGGACCTTGAAAGCAAGCCGCGTTCGTGGAAGAGCGCGCGCGAATATTCGCGAAGATATGCCGACGCGCCGAATCGCCCTCGAGCGGCAACTGTGACGATAGATGCGAACGCCTTCGATCATCTCCACCGCTCCGTATCCCTTGCCTTTCGGGACAGATGACCGAGACTTCGGCGTCCGGCGCGCGAAGCGCCAGCGATTCCTGCCAGACCCGCCGGTCAAAGGGCACCGGCAGGTTTTCAACAACGATGAGGATCTTCCGCCCGGCCAACCTCTTCTCGAAAGTCGGCGCAACCGGCTCCGCTCGCGCGGTCATGATTGTGTCCGTCACAGCGCGTGGAAGTCCAAGACGTTGTCACACTTGAGCAAGAGGTCGCGCGCGGCGCCGTTCGCGTCAATTACCACGTCGAACGCTTCGCCCTCCGCGACCTCCCCGGCTGACAAGGAGGTCCGGCAGCTTCGGAAGGTGAGAGAATGCGTAGCCGAGATTTTGCCCGACAAGATGTTCAGGCTTCAGGGACGGATCATAGATCGACAGCGCATACCCTTGCTGAATGAGCTTACGGGCGAGGTCGATGTTGGGGCTTTCGCGCAGGTCGTCGGTGTTCGACTTGAACGCAAGTCCGAGCATCAGAACCTTGGCGCCCGGCCGGGAGGCCATGAACCGCCCGCGAAAACAGGAAATGTTTGTGGGCGTCATTCGACCGCATCAGAGCGTCGATGACATGGGCATTCGCGCCGACGTCGTTGGAGATGTGCTGCAGCGCCCGCACATCCTTGGGAAGGCACGAACCACCGAAAGGTCCGCCCGGCCGTAGATAGTAAGGGGAGATGTTAAGCTTGGTGTCCGAGATGAAGATCTTGTGAACCACCTTCGGATCGATCCCGAGGCTGACACACATGCGGCCAATCTCGTTGGCGTAGGCGACCTTAAGCGCGTGGAAGCTGTTGTCGACGAACTTTGTGAACTCCGCCTCCCGGTAGCCGACCGTGAATGTCGGAGCCTCGAGGCCTCTTGTTCATCTCCGCGACTGGCGCCGAAGGCTTTCCGTCACGAGTCCCCACCACAACCTTCGGTGGATGGAAGAAATCCTTCACGGCCGTCGATTCCCTGAGAAATTCGGGGTTGTAGACGACTTCGACGAGATCGGACGCAACCCCGAGCGAGGACGCGAAAATGGGCAGGATGAGCCCCTCGATCGTGCCCGGGCGAATGGTGCTGCGATAAACGACAGTCAGTTTTTCTTTTCGGCCAACCGCGCGGATGGCGCTGGCTATCTGGCGCGTCACCTCCGCGATATCACGCATATTATGGGCCCCATCCGGGGCGCTCGGAGTTCCGACGCAGACGATTGCGATCTCGCTCGACCGGACCGGATTTGCTGCGTCCGTCGTGCATCGCAAGCGACCCTTGCCGAGCGCCTCCACGAGCATCTCGTCGATCCCTGGCTCCTTGATCGGCGAAGACCCGGCCATGACTTTGCGAACTTTTTCATCGCTCACATCCACACCGACGACGTCATGACCTTCGCTGGCGAGGCAAATGGCCCCGGTCAGACCCACATAACCCAACCCGTATACACCGATCCGCATCAGACCTCCTTCGCCCTGCGCCGAACGGTACAGGGATCCGAACCCACCCTCCTCGTGCCTCGCACGCTAAGGCGCGGGAAGACAACCCGCCTTCCGTCTTACCCTTCCCCCTCGAACCCACGGCCGACGCCCCAATAGCAAAACCCCAGAGTCTTCATTGTTTCCCTCGGGTAGATATTTCGCATGTCCACGACCACGGGCGCCGCCAGGAGCGCCTTGACGCGGGCCAGATCCAGGGCGCGAAACTCATCCCATTCCGTAATAATGACGGCCGCGTCAGCGCCCCGAGGCAGTCATAAGCGCTCTCCGCAAATTCCACGCCAGGAAACAGGGGCCGCGCCATCCTTCCCCTTCCGGATCATAAGCAACGACCGTAGCGCCCGCCGCCTGCAGCACAGGAACGATCACGAGACTCGGCGCATCGCGCATGTCGTCGGTCTTCGGCTTGTAAGTCAGGCCGAGAACAGCGAGCCGCTTGCCCCCGACCGATCCTCCGCAGCTCTTGATGACCTTTCGGCCATCGCGATCTTGCGCTTGTCATTGACGTCGACCAACGTCTCGACGAGACGTATGGGCGCTCTCGCTTCGGCCGCGAGCTTCGTTAGCGCCAATGTGTCCTTCGGGAAGCAGGACCCGCCGAATCCCGGGCCGGGATTGAGAAACTTCTCGCCAATCCGTCTGTCCAATCCGATGCCTTTCGACACATCGAGAACGTCCGCGCCAAGACGCTCGCAGAGGTCGGCGATCTCATTGATGAAGGTCACCTTCATGGCAAGGAAAACATTGGCGGCGTATTTGATCATCTCCGCGCTGCGGCGCGAGGTGTAGACGATCGGACTGCCTACGCGCGCAATTGGGTGGTAGATCTCCGCCATCACGTCGCGCGCGCGCTCGTCCTCGATACCGACGACGACCCGATCCGGCTGCTTGAAATCCTCGATCGCAGCGCCTTCGCGCAGGAACTCCGGATTGGACGCGACCGCAAATTTCTCGCGCGGGACGGTCTCAGCAAGGATCCGCTCCACCTCGTCGCCGCTGCCGATCGGCACGGTGGATTTCACAACAACGACCGTAAATTCTCGATCACGCGAGCCAATCGCGCGCGCCGCGTCATAGACGTAGCGCATGTCCGCAGAGCCCACCTCCGCGAGGGTCGGCGTACCGACAGCGATGAAAATCGCATCGGCGCCCTGCCCGGCCTCCTGCAGGCTGGTTGAGAAGGACAAGCGCCCTGCATGTTGATTGGCGAGGACCAGTTCGCTCAATCCCGGCTCGTAGATCGGCACATGCCCCTGGCGCAGCGCACCGACCTTGCCTTGATCGGTGTCAACACAAACCACCTCATGCCCGAAGTCGGCAAGACAGGCGCCTGAGACGAGTCCGACATAGCCTGCGCCGACCATAACAATTCGCATTTTTCCAAGGCCCCCTGCAATTTGTCGCAGACCACCGCGGACCGCGACGCAATAGCCGATTTGGTCGGAAGTTGAGGCGCTAGACCGCACCAGCGTTAGCGATCACTCTTTGCCTTTTGTTTCGCGACGCCGCAACCGCTGTTCCCGAAGCGCCGCCGAAAATATTCTGACAGGCGGGTCAGGAAAGCAACAATTGACGCAGTTCGCGCGTGCGGGCTAAGCGGACTCCCCTCGCCAACGCATTTTCCGAGGCGCAGAGTGGCCGTATACACAGAAGTCTCCGACGACGCGCTGAGAAAATTCCTCGCCGACTACGATCTCGGCGACGTCGTCTCGTTCAAGGGCATCGCGGAGGGCGTCGAAAACTCGAATTTCCTGCTGCAGACCACTCGCGGCCAGTTCATATTGACGCTTTACGAAAAGCGCGTGAATGCGTCGGATCTGCCTTTTTTCATAGGCCTCATGGAACATCTTGCTCGGCGCGGCGTGACATGTCCGCAGCCGGTGCGCAACCGTACCGGGGAAGCGCTGGGCGTTCTCGCAACCCGGCCCGCGGCCATTGTCACCTATCTGGATGGCGTCTGGATTCGCAGGCCGACCGTACACCACTGCGGCGCAGTGGGAGAGGCGCTTGCCCGCATGCACGAAGCGGGAGCCGACTTTCCGCTGACGCGGCCGAACGCGCTGTCTCTCGACGCCTGGCCGCAGCTCTTCCGGGCCGCGGAATTGCGCGCGGATGAAGTTGCGCCCCACCTTCGCGCGGAGGTCGAGGCGGAGCTCGCATTCCTTCAGCGCAATTGGCCGCAAGAGCTGCCGCGCGGCGTAATTCACGCAGATCTTTTCAATGACAACGTCTTCTTTCTCGGCGACAGGCTGTCGGGCCTCATCGACTTCTACTTCGCCTGCACCGACGTACTGGCTTACGACCTTGCCGTCTGTCTCAGCGCCTGGTGCTTCGAGCCGGATCATGAATTCAATGTGTCCAAGGGGCGCGCGTTGATTTCCGGCTATCTGCGCGTGCGGCCGCTTCAGCCGGCCGAAATGGAGGCGCTGCCGATTCTGGCGAGGGGCTCGGCGCTCAGATTCATGCTGACGCGCCTCGTCGACTGGCTCAACGTCCCGCCCGGCGCCAAGGTCGCCCCGAAGGATCCGCTCGAATATCGCGACAAGCTCCGTTTTCACCAGCGTGTGCGGTCCCCTTCCGAATACGGGCTCCTCGCGTGAGCGCTCGCGTGTCGATCTGGACCGACGGCGCCTGCTCGGGCAATCCCGGTCCTGGCGGCTGGGGCGCCATTCTTCGCTATGGCGGCCATGAGAAACTCCTGAAGGGCGGCGAATCGCTCACGACCAACAATCGCATGGAGCTCACCGCCGCGATCGAAGCCCTCGAATCCCTGACGCGGCCCTGCCCGGTCAGCGTCCATACCAACTCGCAATACCTGCGCGGCGGCGTCACCGGCTGGCTCAAGGGGTGGAAGCGGAACGGCTGGCGGACAGCGGACCGGAAGCCGGTCAAGAACGAGGATCTCTGGCGACGGCTCGACGCCGCGGCCGGGCAGCATCACATCGACTGGATATGGGTCAGGGGCCACGCCGGCGACGAGCACAACGAGCGAGCCGACCAGCTCGCGCGCGAGGGCATGGCCCCTTTCCTGCCGAAGCGCGTCGCGAAGGGGCTCGCCTGACTTCCGGAACGGCTTACTCGGCCGCCGGACGGGTCCAGCGCAGCACCGGCTGACGCGCGGCGCGGGTCTCGTCGAGCCGACGCCGTGGCGCATGGACAGGGGCCGAAACGAACCGCTCGCGATCCCCGGCCTTGGCGGCCATCGCAAGGTCCCGCAGCGCCATGACGAACAGGTCGAGGCTGGCCTTCAACTCCAACTCGGTCGGCTCGATCAGCATGGCGCCGTGCACGACGAGCGGGAAATACACCGTCATCGGATGGAATCCCTCGTCGATCATCGCCTTCGCGAAGTCGAGCGTCGTGAGGTTGGTGTCCTTGAGCCAGCGATCGTCGAACAGGGCTTCATGCATGCAGGGCCGGTCGCCGAAGGGCGCGCTCATCACGTCCTTCAGGCAGGCCCGCACATAGTTGGCGGAGAGCACGGCGTCCTCGGAGGCCTGCCGAAGCCCGTCCGAGCCGTGCGAGAGGATGAAGCAGAGCGCGCGGACGAACATTCCCATCTGTCCGTGGAAGGCGCTCATCCGGCCGAAGGAAGCCGTGCCCTCGGCGTGCTCGACCAGACGGAGCCCGCCGCCGTCCCGGACCACGAACGATACGGGCGCGTAAGCCGCGAGCCGGTCGGACAGGACGACAGGACCCGCGCCCGGGCCGCCGCCCCCGTGGGGCGTCGAGAAGGTCTTGTGCAGGTTGATATGCATCGCGTCGACGCCGAGGTCGCCGGGGCGTGTCTTGCCGACGATCGCGTTGAAGTTCGCCCCGTCGCAGTAGAAGTACGCGCCCGCCTCATGGACAGCGTCCGCGATGCCGACGATCTCGCGTTCGAACAGGCCGCAGGTGTTCGGATTGGTGAGCATGATCGCGGCGACGTCGTCGCTGAGCGCCTCTTTGACGGCGCTCGCCGAGACCGTCCCGTCCGCGCCGGCCGGCACCGAACGGACCGAAAGGCCGATCAGGGCAGCAGTGGCCGGATTGGTGCCGTGGGCCGAATCCGGCACAAGAACGACGCGGCGCCGCTCCCCTTCCCCGCGCGCCTCGATCGCGGCCTTGATCGCCATCATGCCGCAGAGTTCGCCATGCGCGCCCGCCTTCGGCGACATGGCGACGGCGCTCATGCCCGTCATGGCGAGCAGCGCGTCGGCGAGCGCCTCGACGACCTCGAGCGCGCCCTGCACGGTCGAGACGGGCTGCAACGGATGGACGTCCGCAAAACCCGGGAGCCGCGCCGCCTTTTCGTTGAGACGCGGATTGTGCTTCATCGTGCACGAGCCGAGCGGATAGATGCCCCCGTCGATCGAGTAGTTCTTGCGCGACAGCCGCACATAGTGGCGCAGCGTCTCCGGCTCTGTAAGTCCCGGCAGGTCGAGCGCCGAGGCGCGGGCATGCGGGCCGAGCTTCGATTCGAAGGGCGTCGGTTCTTCGAAGTCCACGCCCGTCGCGTCGAGGCGTCCTGTCTCGAAGATCAGCGCCTCTTCCGCATCGAGGCCGCGATTGCCGGTGAACGTCTCATGCGACGCGGCCACGGCGAGATCGGGGCGCGTCGGTCGGCCTTCTCTGTTCATAGGCGGGACCCGTCTTCAGGATTGGAGGCAGGCGGCAAGCGCCCGGCCATAGGCCACACGGTCGTCGTCGCTGTTGATCTCGGTGCTGGCCACGACGATGCAATCGTCGAGTCCTGCGCCCGGCAGGAGACGCGAGACCGGCAGGCCGCCGATGACGCCCCTCGCCGCCAGGGCGTCGATAAGCTCCGCAGCGGGACGCGGCGTGCGCAGTGTGAATTCGTTGAAGAAATGGCGGTTCAGAATCTCGACACCCGGAACGCCCGCAAGCGTCTCCGCGAGTCTGACCGCATTGGCGTGATTGACGTTCGCGAGCCGCTTCAGCCCGGTCCCGCCGAGCAGCGTCAGGTGGATCGAGAAGGCGAGCGCGCAAAGGCCGGAATTCGTACAGATATTGCTGGTCGCCTTTTCGCGCCGGATATGCTGCTCGCGCGTCGAGAGCGTCAGCACAAAGCTGCGCCGGCCTTCCGCGTCCACCGTCTCGCCCGCGAGCCGGCCGGGCATCTGCCGCAGATATTTGAGCCGCGTGGCGAAGAGACCGACATACGGACCGCCGAAATTAAGCGCGTTGCCGATCCCCTGCCCCTCGCCGACCGCGATGTCGGCGTCCATCTCGCCGGGCGACCGCACCGCCGCCAGCGCGACCGGATCGGTGAAGACCGCGATCAGGAGCGCGCCCCGCGCATGCGCCGCGTCGGCGATCGGCTTGAGGTCGCGCGGATTCCCGAAGAAATCCGGGCTCTGAACGATGACGCAGCTCGTCTCATCGTCGATAGACGAAACGATGTCCTCCTCCGCCCTGACGTCGGGCGGAAGGCGGAGGATCGAATCCCCCGCCATCCGGGCGAGGGTCGCGGCGACGTCGGCATATTGGGGATGCAGGCCGCCCGAAAGGACGGCCTTCCGTCGCCGCGTCAGCCGGTGGGCCATCAGCATGGCTTCGCCGCAGGCCGTCGAGCCGTCGTACATCGAGGCGTTGGCGACTTCCATGTCGGTCAGGGCCGCGACCTGGCTCTGGAACTCGAACAGAACCTGCAACGTGCCCTGCGAAATCTCCGGCTGATAGGGCGTGTAGCTCGTCAGGAATTCCGAGCGCTGGATCAGATGGTCCACTGTCGCCGGCACATGCCGCCGATAAGCCCCTGCGCCCAGGAAGAAGGGAACCGAGCCGGCCGCGACGCTTCGCGCCGAAAGCGCAGCCATCCTGCGCTCGACCGCCATCTCGCTCATGGCCCGGGGGAGATCGAGAAGACCCTCGATGCGCTTGTCGGCTGGAATGTCGGCGAACAGGTCGCCGATGTCCGCGACGCCCACGCGCCGGAGCATGGCCTCGCGATCGGCGGCGTCGAGCGGGAGATAACGCATGCGTTCAGCCCTGCTCCTCGACGAACTTGGCGTAAGCCGCCTCGTCCATGAGCTTTTCGAATTCGGCGCGATCCGAGAGCTTGATCCGGAACAGCCAGCCCTTGCCGAGCGGATCCTCGTTGATCACTCCAGGCGACGCCTCCACGGACGAATTGACCGCAGTGACTTCGCCGGACAACGGCGAAAACACGTCGCTCGCGGCCTTCACGCTCTCGACCACCGCAGCCGGATCGCCAGCCTTGAGCTTTTTGCCGATCGCCGGGACCTCGGCGAAGACCACGTCGCCCAGCTGCTGCTGGGCGTGATCGCTGATCCCGACGACGCCTTCGTCGCCTTCGAGACGGACATATTCGTGGTCCTTGGTGTAGCGGATTTCCGACATGGGGCTTCCTTGTGCTTCAGCCACGATGATAGGCGTGAGGATGGAAGGGGAGCGAGGCGACACGAGCCGGGAGAGGCTTTCCCCGGACGACGAGACCGACCGGCGTCCCGACTTTGGCGTGGGCGGCCTCCACGAACCCCATGGCGATCGGCCCGCCGACGCTCGGCCCGAAGCCGCCGGAGGTGACGACGCCGATGGGCTGGCCTTCGGGCGACACGATCTCGGCGCCCTCGCGCGCCGGGGCGCGGCCTTCCGGCCGGAGGCCCACCCGGAGCCGCGCCGGCCCTTGCGCCAGCGCTCGCTGGATGCGCGCGGCTCCCGGAAAGCCGCCCTCGACGCGGCGGCGCTTCTGGATCGACCAGACCAGCGCCGCTTCGACGGGGTCGACGGTCTCGTCAAGCTCATGGCCGTAGAGACAGAGGCCAGCTTCGAGCCGAAGCGAATCACGCGCCCCGAGCCCGATCGGCGCGACGTCGGCCTGCGCCAGCAGGAGACGCGCGAAGGCCTCCGCTTCGGAGCCGGCGACGGATATCTCGTAGCCGTCCTCGCCGGTATAGCCGGAGCGGGTGACGAAGGTTTCGAGCCCGCCGACCCGAGCGGGCTTCGCGCCCATGAAGGACATGGCCTCAAGCGCCTCGCCCGGCGCGAGCGATGCGAGGACGCGCGCAGCCGAAGGCCCCTGCAGCGCGACAAGCGCCGCATCGTCCAGCGACGTGAGGCGCAGGCCCTCCGGGAGCTTCTCGCGAATCAGGGCGAAATCGACGGCCTTGCGGGCGGCGTTGACGACGAGGCGCAATTCGCCATCCGCATGCGGAGCGCGCGCCACCATGAGATCGTCGACGATGCCGCCCTCGGCGTTGAGCAATTGCGAGTAGCGCTGGCGGCCCGGCGCGAGGCCCAGAATGTCGGCGGGAAGCAGCGTCTCGAGGAACCGCGCCACGACGTCATGCGACGGCCCCTCGATCAGGGCCTGACCCATGTGGGAAACGTCGAAGAGACCAGCCTTGCTTCGCGTATGCAGGTGCTCGCCAAGCACCCCCATCGGATATTGGATGGGCATGTCGTAGCCCGCGAAGGGGGCCATGCGAGCGCCAAGCTCGATATGGAGAGCGTGGAGCGGCGTTTCGAGGATCGCGGCTTCGGTCATCATGTCCCCGGGCTCAAACGAACGCCGCCCGCAAGCGCGCCCCGCCGCAATCGCGGCGAAGACCTTTCGCGAGTAGCGCCCCCTCTGTCCGAAGGACCTGAGAGATTTCCCGCCTCGCGGCGGTTACCCCCGTCGGTGGACGCGCGCCTTACGGCGATGCGTCGCTTTCCAGAGCGTCACTGTTTCGCGGTCCATTGGCCTGAGCGTTTCCGGGGCGGTTGCGCCTTCGGCGCCGGCGCGAGGCCGGACTCTTCCGCGAAACATCTTTGTCTGACGTAATCGAGCTAGCCAGACGCGCCGGCGCTTGTCAACGCCGCATCACGTCTTGTGGCGGCGCTTGCGCGGTCTTTCCGGCTTCTCGCCGCCCGGACCGAAACCGACGCTGATCGTGTAGAGGTCCGCGAGCTGAAGGGTCGGCATCGGCACGACGATCGGATCGGTGACGAGCTGGAAGCGGCTCGTATGGTCTGCGTCGGTGGAGGCCTGAACCGTGAAGGTCTTGGAGAAGACCGGCTTCTTGTCGGCGTTGTTGACGATCTCGATATGCACCGGCGCGCTGAAGGTCCCGGCCGAACCGGCCTGACCCAGCACGACGTCGCCCTTGACGCCGATCTTGATCGAAGCCTGGCCCGGCCCGGCAGGATCGCACTGGCGGGCCGTGTCGCCGATATTGAACTGATAACGGACAGAGGCGTTGTCCGGTCCCCCGACCCGAAGCGCCGCGCCGCCATCGGGGACGTCAATGGGCGGACAATTGATATCCGTCGACGCGATCGCGAGAACCTTGGGCTTCTCGCTCGGCCGCTTGGCTGGGACGCCGGCGGTCTGCATCGGCGAGGCGCCGAGATTGATCCCCTCGTCCTTCACGTCGTGGTGCGGGATGAGGTGCTGCACTGTGTCCATGGCTCCGCAGCCGCTCAGCAGGCCAAGCGCGGCGAAGGAGGCGACGAATCGGAGGAAGGAGGAACGGAGCATCATCGGCACGGGCGTTTGGAGCGCAATCTCGGCGGGCTTAAGGCGCCTGTCCCCGTCATGGCAATTTCTCATAGGCTTCCTTGAAGCCGGACAGCGGCGCAAGGACGCCGACGCCCTGCTCCGGCGTCTGGAACAGGCCGAGGGTCGCAGTCTTGCCTGTCTTCAGCTTTTCCAGAAGCTTGTCTTCCATCGCGAGCTGGGCGACGCAGCCATTGGCGAGGCACTGCAGGAAATTGAGACGGCCGAAATCCTCGTCGTCGATCTTGAGGCTGACGCCCGGGGGAAGGAGCACGCCGAGCGGCGCGATCACCCGCATCAGGCGGGCCTTCCGGTCGGCGGTGTTGAGGACGATGATGACCAGCGTCAGGTTCGGCCGGTCGCGGTCAACGATGCTGAGCACGATGGCGCATTGCTCGGAGGCCGCGCCGGGCGGAGTCTCGCAGCGCGTCTCCCAGTCCCCATGCTTGTCCCGGACGGCGCCCTGCTGGGCGAAGGCGTAACCTCCTGCCGCGAACGCCATAAACGCAAGGACAATGGGGAAAGCGAGACGTGCGATCATGCGGGCCGGAAAGGCTCTCCGGGAAACGGTCTTCGGGTAAGGATGGCAGGCGCCGGAGGGATTGAACCGCTGAGGCGCCCCATGTCAAGGCGTTTTTGCCCGCGCGTCAACAGGTTGAAGCATCAGGCAAACCTCTTGCGGACGCGCGTTATCCCAAGGATTTCGCACGCGTCGCGTTCATCGACGCGAGCCACTCGGGCATGAGCGATTCCCCGCCTGAGCGGCGAGGTCCGCGGCCCGTCGGGAATGGGAAGCGCGAGGTCAGGCCGGCCGGTGGGGCCGCACGACGATCTCGTTCTTTACGCCGATCACGCCCGCCAGCCGGCGCACGTCCGCCTCGGCGCCGGACTTCTGATAGGTTCGCTCGACCGTGCCTCGCAGGATGACCCAGCCGCCGCTCACTTCGGCGGTCACGGTATGGCGGGGAATCGAAAAATCCCAATGCAACGCGTTCGCCACTTCGGCGCTGAGCTGAGCCTGCATCTTCGCGTCCTCCCAATGTATGCTTGGGGAATTGCATAGCAGATCCGCGGGTCGGAAGTGAGGCGTCAGCGCCAGCGACTTGATGGCGCAGAAGGCCGCCGGCGACTCTGCGCCGCGACGACACAGAAACGGCCCCTGCCGGGAGGATGAGCAAGGGCCGCCTTTAAAGTTGCGCTTCGCCCCTTGGGGCGACTGCGAATTTAGGCGCCGATCCTGTAATTCGCCAAGCCCCGGACGTAAGTTCTCCACTGTCGCGTGAGCCTTCGCGATTTCACGAACGCTCCGAAACCGCGCGCCGAGCGCCGGCCATAGGAAGAAACCTGAGTGTTTTCAGATATTTCTTCGGAGATGGTGGGCGCTACAGGGATTGAACCTGTGACCCCTACCATGTCAAGGCGTTTCTACCTTCCCCTCAACAAGTTGAAATGTTTAAACAATCTCTTGTGACGGCGTATCATCACACGGATCTCGCACGGATCGCGTTCATTGACGGGAACAGGTCGGACTTGCGTGATTTCCTCGCTCAAGTCGAGATGTTCATAGACGCTCGCCGCGTTGCGAGACTTCCAAAGGCCCGCCGCGACAGAGGGCGCTGTGTCCGCACCGGAGAAAAGGTGCCGCCACATAGCGTGTATGGCGCAACATGTGCAAGGCCGACCAGGGCGGGAGGACGATTTCAGATTGCTTTCTGCGCTGGTCGAGCCGCGCATAAAGCCGGGCGCATTTCGTCAAGCCAAATACTGCATCGCGCCGCGGCTTCCGTTGGCTCTCCGCCTTAGGCATTGCGGGCTTCTTCGCGTTTCTCCGCAGCACTGCCAGTGCACGCTTCCGCTCCGCTTCATCCCTTCGCGCGCGAAGATTAGCGAGGGCCGCAACCGCCTCGGGTGGAAGGTGAACCGTCATCGGCTCGCCGTTCTTCGTCTGAGGAAGCAGCGCGGTTGTGCTGCCGTTAGGTCGATGTCCTTCCATTCCAAGCGCAACGCCTCGCTGAGACGCGGCGCCGGTGTAGAGCAAGAAAGTCATCAATGCGCCGAGCCGATGGTCGACCTTCGGTCGCCGGCTCGCAACAGCTTCTCAGCGGCTTCTCGTTTCCAGCCAATCAAGACGCGACCTCCCCCCGTCCATTTCGGACGTTTGATCGCCTTCACGACGCCAGCGTGACGCACGATGGCGAGAACCGGCGTGTAAACGCTTCGTTTGCGTGTCTGCGGGAGAGCCGTCCGGAAGTATCTTTGCCGCCGCGCCCTCGATTTCCGCTTCGCCAATCTCCGCCAGCCGCGTCTCGCCGAAGTGTCGGATAATCCGGGGCTGAGAAACAGTTGCGAGCGGCCGGCTTGAATGTAGCTCAGAGCAGCCACGCCGAACGTCAGGCCGCCTTGTTCTTCTGACGGCGCGAGATGCTGGCGCTTCGCTTGGTCCTTCCACTGTTTGAGCAACTTGCCGGCTGAGGCTTTGTCAGCAACCTTAGTGCTACGATCAATGGGGATTTCGTACTCTGTCCCGCGAACGCGCCAGAAGGTCGAACGGCCAGCTTTCGGGGCGATGAGGACGTATGGCAACGCGACTTCTCCCTAAGCGCGTGGAAGGCGTTTTCGTCGAACAGCTTCTTGCGTCCAACGCGTAAGTACGCGATGCCGTCAAGCTGGCCTTGGAGCCAGCGACGTGACGCCCTTAGCAGGGCGGCGACCTTATTTATGGTCAATGGGCGCTGCGGAAACGGAAGGATTTTTGCAGTTATTCTAAGCGTTCATCGGGATGGTTCGCATGGTGAAATCGTCTCACGTCGCATGCCGAGTTCTCACAACAGAGGAATACACGTGGCGCGGCGGACTTTCTCGCGTGACTCGCAGCTGATCGGGCCGTGGCGAGCAGAGCATGCCCGATACCAAGCCCAAAATCTCGCGGGCCTCCGAGCCGAGCGCAACGGTCGCGGCGATCGCGACGCCTTCGAGACTCTGGCGGTCGAGCTTGTCGGCGATCACGCCTGAGAGCGCCAGGCTATGCCAGCGTGCCGGAATGTCCGCGTCCGTCAAGCCATCCGCAAGCGGCCTTGGTCAACGGTTTTGGCCCGCAGGACTGCTCGAGTTTACTCGGACGAGCCTGCACAGCTCGAAAGGCAGATCGTAGCCGTCCCAAACGAAGTCAAAGTCGAGCGCAGTCCCGACCGGCGCGAAACGGGAAACCTCCGATTGAGCCAGGAGGTCGGCCAGATGAGTGATTTCCTCGGCGGAGAAGCCGAAATGAGTGGCCGTCTGATCCCGCGTCCTGACCAGAGACTCAAGCGCGGCGAGTTCAGGAATGAATACCACGTCGAGGAAGCCGCCGCCTATTCGTTCGCCGGGGCGTGGCTTCCCGTCCGCGATGACGCTCGTCAGAGCGCCGGGTCTCCACTCGACCGACGTCGTCTCGACGTGTGCGGCTGCCTCGAAGGCGGCCACCATCTTGCGAATCACATGTCCGGGCGAAACGGCCGAACTGCCGGGGTCCACGCTTTCCGCGACCTCTCTGAGCAGGCCGCCGACGATCGACTGATGCTCGCTCCGTGTCCCGACCACATAGAGAATCTGGGGGGACGAGCAGCCCATCTGGTCGAAGGTGTAAATATCGTTATGCAAGCCGTTTGGCGAGGTCGCGAAGCCCCGACGGCGACAGCGACTGAAGCGCCGAAGCATTGATGACCGCGAACGACGAACGATCCCCGAACCAGATGGCTTTGCCGCCATTGCGGAGCGGAACGCCCGAGAAAAGCGCCACTTTCTGATCGCCGCCCCAGACGACTCTTGCGTCGGACTTCGCGGAGATAGCAGTCCCGGTGTCGCTTGCGGACGGGTAGTAGAGAAACAATTGCGAGAAGTCGCGTTCCGCTTCCAGCCGCTCAAGGAAACGGTCACGGACGTAGGCCATGTGGTCGCTGATCTCCCGCGGCAACCTCACAACGTTCGCATTTCCGACGAGATAGGACAGAATCCAAGAGTAAAGAAAAACAGTCTCCACATTTTGGGGTGGAAGATGGAACACGACGCCTCGACGCGCGCGCGACCGTGCCGGTCGGGAGCCGCTTCTCTAAACTCGGCCGCGAGCCGGGCGACCGCCGCGCGCCGCGTCCAGAAGGCGAAATGCTTCGACGAATCCAGGCAGGTCTCGCCGCCCAGTCAGCAAGTGCTCGCTGACCGAAGCGATCAGGTCGACTCGGCCTGGGTCGAAAGGCAGCGCAAGCCCCTCACGGGCCCGATCGATCCGATGCGCCAATTCTTTGTGTGAGCACGCGACCTTGTTGCCGCCCGCCGCGTCGATGCGAATATCGTCCATGTGTCCCGTCGGTCAAACGTTTTGAACGCCAAGCACGTCGCTGCAACCGCGCAACTCCGCTTTTGGCACTCGTCCCGTGACGCGAAGCGCCTTTCCGAGGCGACCGCCCATCCCTGAATCAACGGACATGATCCTCCCTGTGTCTTCGGTCAGAACGCTATGACCGGGATAGGACCGCGGCAGTAGAACTCACGACCTGGATGACGCCCTCTTCGCCGACTTTCGCCGGCTCCCACGTGCCCGGCCGCCGGATGATCACGTCCGTAAAATTGGGTGCATAAAGGAAGCCGTCATTGCCCTCGATGAACATCGAGCCCATCTGCTCAACGAAGCCGTAAAAGTTGTAGATCGATCGGAGACCGAACCGCTGCCTGAGCGCTTCGTTGAATTCCTCGTGCGAGACGCGCTCGGATTCGAGCTTCTTCCATCCGCCGGAATGGACGATCACGCCGTTGGAGAGATCGAGTTCACCGTCGCGGTAGCTCCGGTAGAGCTTTGTCCACACAAGATAGGTAAAGCCGAAGATCAGGAACGGCTTGTCGCCGAACTTTCCGACGAATGTCTCGATTGCCGCTTTGTCAACCTCTAGGGCGGAGTTCAAGGCAAAAGCGGGTCTGGCGCCGAATTTCATCATCCCGAGGACACCGGCGCCTCGAGCGGTGAGATCGGCAGCCCGCGTAACGTCCTGCGTGTCAATCGCAAGGAACGGAAGGCGGCTCTCGCCAAGGATCGGCCGGAAGCTTGCAATCAGCGCTTTCGACTGCCGGGTTGACGTCTCCGTGTCGACGAAAATGCGGCTCGGCGTCTGGCCGGTCGTGCCGCTGGACCTGAGCATAGCCATCGGCCCGGTCCCGCTCTTGAGTTCGAGGGCCTTAAACAGACTGACCGGCAGAAAAGGAAGCTCGTCGATTGATTTGTACGGCTTCAGGCCGCCCCAACCCTTATCCAGGATGCGCGAGTATGGTTCGCAGGCGCGGTAGTGATATTCCGTCAGTTCGGACAGCCCGTCGAGCAGCAGGGCCTCCTTCTCGCTCTGCTTGAGAGAATAAGGAGGTTCGCTAAGAAGGCGGTCAAACACCGGCGATGTCCTTCAGTCTGGTGTAGTCGACCTTGGCTCCGGACATCCGGGGGATTTCGTCCAGCCGTCGCACGGAAAAACTTGCGAGGGGAACCTTGTATTCCGCCGCAATCGCCTTGGCGCGGGCCACGAGCGCCGACTCCTCGACGCTTTCGAAAAAGACGATGATCTTTTCCTTCCCTTCGACGCAATAGACCGGAGCCGTCGTCGCGAAATCCTTCTCCACCTGGTCGAGGCTGATCCTGAGGCCAAGCAATTTGGCGAAACGCTTGGCGCGCCCCTTGAGAAAGAGGAATCCCTCCTCGTCGAGGTAGCCAAGGTCGCCTGTTTCGAGTCGCCGGTCGGTCTCGTCTCCACGCGCCAGGTCTTCCCGCGCGTCGGCGAGGCCGAGCATGACGTTGGGTCCGCGATAGACGACATTCCCGACAGCGCCGGACTCCAATTGGACGCCGTCCTTCTCGATGGTGAGTTGGCCGCCCGACAGCGCCGTTCCGACGGAGCCCATCTTCCTTTCGAAATCTTCGTGCTGGAGCGTCGTGATGCGAGGAGAGGCCTCCGTCTGCCCATACATGACATAGAATTTGCCGCCGCGGCTTTTCGCGAAATCATAGGCGGCGCGCTGGAATCTGGCGTCGAGCGCGCCGCCCGCCTGTGTCAGGGTCTTCACGCTCGCCGGCAGGCGGTCGAACCCGAGGCGTGCGACAGTCGAATAGTGAAATGGCACGCCGGGGAAATGCGTTCCTCCGAACTTCGCGACGCTCTCCCAGAATGACGGGGAGGTGACGCCGTCATCGATAATGACAATGCTGGCGCCGCTGACCCAATGGGACGTCGCGACGGAAAGGCCATAGGAATAATGGATCGGCAAGTGGGCAATCCCGACGCTCTTCTCGTCGATCGCGAGAGCCTCCGCAATCTGCCCTGCATTCGTAGCAACAGCCTCATAAGACAAGCGCACGAAGCGTGGCGCCCCGGTTGTCCCCGACGTCGCAAGCAAGAGAAAGAGCGAAGGATGCATGTCGGCGTCGGCGTCGGCTGACCTGCTCCAGCACGCAACGCCGTCCAAATCCGTCCGCCTGCTCCAGTCGCCGTTTGCAGCGATCGACGAGGGCGCATCCACTCGCGCTGGCGCAAGCACAAAATCGGGCCGGTAGCGCGCCAAAAGCGTCATGAGCTTTGCGTCCGCGCCAGCCGCATCGACCAACGCCACGACACATCCGGCGGCAGCCGCGCCAAGCATGGCGATCAACGTCTCGGCGCTGCGATCAGCGAGAATGAACGCCAGACGCCGCCTTTGGCCGATCAATGCGCCGGCAAGGCGCAACGCGGCCCCTCTCAGCTGGCCACGGGTCAGGACGGTATCCGTGCGGGCGTCGGCGAGTGCGGTCAGGCTCTCCCATTCCGGCCGAAAGGGCAGAATGCCGCCGCAATCCTCTCGTACCTCGATCACAGGGTCAGGCCCCCGTCAACGCCCAGAACCTGGCCTGTGATATAGCGCGCCCGGTCGGACGCCAGGAAAACAACCGCATCAGCGACCTCGGTAGGATCGCCGATCCTTCCGAGCCCGATCCTCCCCAGGGTCGCGTTTCGGACCTGGTCGCCCAATGTTGCGGTCAGCTCGGTCGCGATAAAGCCCGGCGCAACCGCATTGACCCTCACGCCTACTGGCGCGAGTTCCTTCGCCGCGGCCAGCGTTGCGCCGATCACGCCTGCTTTCGAAGCCGCGTAGACAGACTGCCCGGCTGCGCCGCGCAGCCCAACGATCGAGGAGACATTCACGACCGAACCTTTGGCGCGCGCCAGCAGACGTGCGGCGGCTTGCATAGCGTGAAGCATGCCGCCGAGATTTACCGCCAACGTTTCCGCAACGTCAGCGTCCGACATCATCCCGAGGGGCGCGGAACGCATAAGTCCGGCGTTGTTCACCAGAATATCGAGTTGCTTGAACCGGCCATGAACGCCTTTGACGAGATCGCGAACGAACACGGGCTCTGCAATCGACCCTTCCACCCCCTCCGCCTTTCCAGGGCCTGCCGCATTGAGGCGGTCGATGGTTTCCGAGTTCGATCTTCCGCGCGTTGAGCACAACGCTAGCCCCTTCGCCGACGAGTTGCTCCGCGATCGCGAGGCCGATCCCTCGCGACGCACCTGTAACGAGCGCGACCCGACCGTCCAAGTCAGGCATTCGCATATCTCGACATGATCTCCACCGCTTTGGCGTAACTGCTCATGGCCAAAATATCGTCCGTATCGAGCATGCAATCGAATTCGTCCTCCAACGCCGCGATGAGAGTCTTATATGACCAATCGACGACCAAGCTGGAAATTCGTGGTAAATTAAGGATGTTTTATCGACTGATTTGTCGAGATCAAGCGCTCCCTTGAAGGCGTTGAAGACCCTCTCGTCTACAGTCATAAGAACCCTCTCCAGCGTGTTACTGACGTCCGTCCTCGGACCCATAGTCGATCCGAACCGTTAAGCCCGCCCCCGACGAACAACTCGCGCTTGAACGCCGCCGCTCCCGACGAAGTCCTGTTCAAAGCCGAGCCCGCAGAGCAATTTCCCCAAATGACACCACCCGCGCTCTAAGCGCATTCCAGAATCAGATTGTATGGCTATTTCGGAATTGCGGAGCCTTTGCCCAAAGCGATATTAGGCCCACTGGCCCTGCGGGACAAGCCCAAAGGCGGGCGCTGTAAACATTATGCCTTTACTCAGCCTTCAGTTTGAAGCGGGAGATCGTCCCCTGAAAGGTCATGTCATGCGTTCGAGCGAGCGGGTTGGCGGAAAATCGGCCTTCGACCAGCAGAAGTTTGATACGCTTGGCTAACTCCAGTGGCAGGCGCGTGACGATGGCCCCCTCCATGGTTTCGACATCGATTTTGAGAACATCGATGTGGCCATGCGCTTGGGCAATCTCATTGAGAACGTCGTTCGAATCAACGCAGTCGACGACAATGTCCTTGCCAGTGTTCTGCCCAATCCCGCCGTAGCGGCCTGTGTCCTCTATTCCGAATCGAACCCTTCCTTTTTCGACGCCGACAGCTCGTTCATCCAAGGCGTAGCGGCCCACGAACGGCTGCATGTTATGACGAAGCCTTTCGAGATTGTGCGGAACCGGCTCGAACAAGTAAATAAAATTATCTGCGTTCCTTGTGAGGAAATACGCCGCCGATAGACCGATATTCGATCCAAAGTCGACAATCACCTTTTTCTCATTGTCGATATGATAGTCGCCGGCAAGGAAAATCTCGTGGATAGTCCTTGCGTCATGCCAACTAAAAAGGGTTGGTGTGATCTCCCCAATGGGCGTCCGGATCGAAACCTCGGCGGGATAGGCTCCGCCTTTGTTTCCATATCTTAGAAAGAAATCCATGGGACGCCGAAGCTGCAAGACCGACTGATACGCTGCAGCGTATTGTCTTGAATTGACGATCGCGCGCGCAATGCTCCGCACACTCCGCGGCCGCTGGAGATCAAATTCGGCCGGTGCCAAAAAATCCTCCTCGCTGGGTCGTATAAAATGTATTTTATCAAATCCCGCAAAATAGGTAAATGCAAAGCGGCGTCGAACTTTGTGGGCGCTGTGGCTAATGGATACCGTTTGCCATTTGACTCCCGGCAGGGATTTCGCGGCGTGCGAGTTGGCGGCATGCGACACGGCATTTCCATCACCGTCACGCCTGCCGACCTCGATCGGCTCCGCGCTCTGGTCAAGGACAAGGACCGCAACGCGCCCCAGAAGCACGTTTGGCGCGCGGATCGTGTTGCTCAGCGGCGATCCAAGACCTGCGCCTAGCGCTGGCAGGAACGGTTCACCGCCGAAGGCGTGGACGGGCTCTTGCGCGACAAGACGCGGCCCTCGCGCTTCGCGAAGCTCGACCCCTCGGTCGCCGAGCGGGTCGTGGAGAGCTGGCCTCGCGAATCTGGACAGGTCGATAAGTGGATTTTCTGCCTGACAACGGCGACATTGGCCGAGGATCAGGAGATCAGATGACGAAGCGCACCCGTCGGAACCACACACCGGCCTTCAAGGCGAAAGTGGCTTTGGCCGCGATCAAGGGCGAGAAGACGCTGGCCGAGTTGGCGCAGCAGTTCGATGTCCACCCCAACCAGATCACGCAATGGAAGGGTCAGCTTCTCGAAGGCGCGGCCGGCGTTTTCGGGCACGGCAGAGTCGAGGCCGGGCCGGCGCCGGTTGATTTGAAGGCCCTTCATGCGAAGATCGGAGAGCTGGCGCTGGAGAACGATTTTTTGGAAGGCGCGCTCACCAAGGCGGGCTTGCTGAGCGCAAAGCGATGATCGACAGAACGCACGATCTCCCGATTTCCCGCCAGGCGAAGGCTTTGAACATCAGCCGGGGCGCGGTCTATTACAAGCCGCGTCCGGTCTCGCCCGAAGACCTGCGCCTCATGCGGCGGATCGACGAACTGCATCTGGAGCGTCCGTTCGCGGGCGCCCGCATGCTGCGCGATTTTCTCGGCCGCGAGGGCATTGCGGTCGGCCGCCGGCATGTCGCGACCCTGATGAAGCGCATGGGAATCGAGGCGATCTATCGCCGACCGAATACGTCGAAACCCGCGCCCGGCCACAAGATCTACCCGTATCTGCTGCGGGGCGTGACGGTCGAGCGGCCGAACCAGGTCTGGGCGACGGACATCACCTATATCCCGATGGCGCGCGGCTTCGTCTATCTCGTCGCCGTCGTCGACTGGTTCACCCGGCGCGTGCTTTCGCATCGGGTGTCGATCACGATGGAGGCCGGCTTCTGCGTCGAGGCTCTCGAGGAGGCCATCGGCAAACACGGCAAGCCTGAGATTTTCAACAGCGACCAGGGCAGTCAGTTCACCAGCGAGGCGTTTACCGGCATCCTCGAGAAGAACGGGATCGCCATCAGCATGGACGGCAAGGGCTCCTGGCGCGACAACGTGTTCGTCGAGCGGCTCTGGCGATCGGTGAAGTACGAGGAGGTCTACCTCAAGGCCTACGACACCGTCGCCGAAGCGCGCGCTTCGCTGAGCCGGTATCTCGACTTTTTCAATCGTCAACGCCCCCATTCGAGCCTTGACCGGAAGACGCCGGACGAGGCCTACTTCACCCCGCGACCCGTCGCGGCCGCCGCATGAAATTTCCGCCGCCGCATAGGGGTTGGACCTCCGGTCGGGCTACGCCCTCCCTCCGTCCCAACCCCTATGCGGCAAGAAGCACCTCAAACCCGGCAGAACGACACTTATCGAAACGCGGAAACTGTTCAGATGAACGGAGCCACCTCTTGGCTCCTGACCATGGAGGCTTGTCTCGCCTCTACTCTACAGCCTCTGCTCTACATCAGGTCAAAGAACGAGACCGCCATCTACACCAATTACCTGCCCCGTCACGTATGACGACAAGTCAGACGCCAAAAACAGTATGAGATTTGCGACGTCTTGTGGCGTTCCGACGCGACCCATTCCAACCCGGGATTCGAGATCCTTACGTTTGTCCGAAGGGATTGAATTGAACATCGCAGTGTCGATGAGCCCTGGCGCGACCGCATTGACCCGAACGTTAGACGACGCCAGCTCTTTGGCGGCGGTTAGAGTCGCGCCGATGACCGCCGATTTGCTGGCCGAGTATACGAGCTGACCAATATTTCCTCTTCTACCCACAATGGATGTTAGGTTGATAATTGACCCCGATTTCCTTCGGGTCATCACTCTCGCCGCGAGCTGGGTTACCTTGAGGAGTCCGACCACGTTGGTAGCAAACACTTCCTCAATCTCGGTTTCGGATATCATACCGATCAGCTTGTCCCTTAGAATACCGGCGTTATTCACAAGCACATCAAGGCGATTGTGTTTTGACAAAGCAGTCTTGATAAGCTCCGCCGCGGTTGAGGTGTCGGCGACCGACCCGAAAACAATCGACACGCGATCCGGGTATGACGCACTCAGTTCCGCAAAACTTGCAGACGCCTCCTGCGAAGGGCGAGCATTCACGATGACATGACAACCCGTCTGAAGCAGGCTTTGCGCTGTCGCTCGTCCGATACCGCGTGAAGCGCCCGTGATGACAGCGACGCGGCCGTTGAGGTCAATGGAGGTCACGATCAATTCCGAGGTGTCAATCTTGCCGGACGAAAAGCGGAATTATCGGAATGTAACCGGCACGCCGACCTTCCGCGCATCTTCGTCAGCGTTTTCAACGGAAGGAGGGGAGGGCACTTCGCGGATCAAGATGCCCCAACGACCTGTCCTGATACCTTTCTCGATTATCCGAGCAGGATTTCCCGCAACAAGACAATTGGGGGGCACGTCCTTCATCACGACGCTCGCGACGGCGACGACACTATTGCTACCAATGCGAACTCCCGGCATTATAATACTATTGGCTCCGATTTGGCACTCCCGACCAATCCACGTGTCCGCATGTAACGCGCGGGGATAATCGTGCGTTAGTATGCAGGCCCCAAAGTTCACCGCCGTGCTTCGCCCAATATGAACTCCTCGAGGATTGCTTTTGTCCAGCTTTGCAGAAAGCGAGATCATGCAATCTGGTTGAATGTCCATTCCCCAAATATTGTTGAAATACGCCCGCCTCAATCCCATGACGAAGGGGCGCATTTCTCTACGAATGGTTGCCAGAAGGCCGGTGGAGCGGAGGGCGGCTAACGAGACCACTCGGTGTGACTCCGTCTGTTCGTAACATTGAGCGTTTTGTAGGATATTGGGTTCCGTGCCGGAGCACAAGTGTGTGAGAGCTGGCCTCAGAAAATCTGGACAGGTTGATAAGTGGATTTTCTGCCTGACACCGGCGACATTGGCCGAGGATCAGGAGATCAGATGACGAAGCGCACGCGTCGGAACCACACACCGGCTTTCAAGGCGAAAGTGGCTTTGGCCGCGATCAAGGGCGAGAAGACGCTGACCGAGTTGGCGCAGCAGTTCGATGTCCACCCCAACCAGATCACGCAATGGAAAAGTCAGCTTCTCGAAGGCGCGGCCGGCGTTTTCGGGCATGGCAAAGTCGAGGTCGGGCGGGCGCCAGTTGATCTGAAGGCCCTTCATGCGAAGATCGGAGAGCTGGCGCTGGAGAACGATTTTTTGGAAGGCGCGCTCAGCAAGGCGGGCTTGCTGAGCGCAAAGCGATGATCGACAGGACGCACGATCTCCCGATTTCCCGCCAGGCGAAGGTTTTGAACATCAGCCGGGGCGGGGTCTATTACAAGCCGCGTCCGGTCTCGCCCGAAGACTTGCGCCTCATGCGGCGGATCGACGAACTGCATCTGGAGCGCCCGTTTGCGGGCGCCCGCATGCTGCGTGAATTTCTCGGCCGCGACGGCCTTGCGGTCGGCCGACGCCACGTTGCGACCCTGATGAAGCGCATGGGAATCGAGGCGATCTATCGCCGACCGAATACGTCGAAACCCGCGCCCGGCCACAAGATCTACCCGTATCGGCTGCGGGGCGTAACGATCGAGCGGCCGAACCAGGTCTGGGCGACGGACATCACCTATATCCCGATGGCGCGCGGCTTCGTCTATCTCGTCGCCGTCGTCGACTGGTTCACCCGGCGCGTCCTTTCGCATCGGGTGTCGATCACGATGGAGGCCGGCTTCTGCGTCGAGGCGCTCGAGGAGGCTATCGGCAAACACGGCAAGCCCGAGATTTTCAACAGCGATCAGGGCAGCCAGTTCACCAGCGAGGCGTTCACCGGCGTCCTCGAGAAGAACGAGATTGCCATCAGCATGGACGGCAAGGGCGCTTGGCGCGACAACGTGTTCGTCGAGCGTCTCTGGCGATCGGTGAAGTACGAGGAGGTCTACCTCAAGGCCTACGACACCGTCGCCGACGCGCGCGCTTCGCTGAGCCGGTATCTCGACTTCTTCAATCGCCAACGCCCCCATTCGAGCCTTGACCGGAAGACACCGGACGAAGCCTACTTCGCCTCGCGACCCTTCGTGGCCGCCGCATGAAATTTCCGCCGCCGCATAGGGGTTGGACCTCCGGTCGGGCTACGCCCTCCCTCCGTCCCAACCCCTATGCGGCAAGAAGCACCTCAAACCCGGCAGAACGACACTTATCGAAACGCGGAAACTGTTCAGAGGAACGGAGCCAGATCTTAGAAGCGGGATGGCTTCGGCGGAAGCGGATGACGTTGCGTGCCTCGCGATGGCGATTGTCGCCTTCCTGCGCGGACGCACGCCGGCATCGACGCGAAGGGGAAGTGGTGCGACAGTTCGGGGCCGAACGCTATTGCGCGTGGCCTGAGGAGCAACGTCGGCTGCTCAGGTCGATCAGGCAAGGAGTATCAATTTCAGCAGGGTACAAAGGCCGCCTGACAGCCCTATCGCCCATGTCCGCCCCGGCGCGCTGTCGCGCTTCCGGTTTGGGGGCGGGACAGCGCAGAGCCGTCTCCCGGCCTTGCGGCGATTTGCGCTAGATAGACCCATCAATTTTTAGAACGTAGCCCGAACGCTCCGCACGGATTTCGCACGGTTTTGTTCTCCATGTTGCTCGTGCGTTCTTCCGTTTTGTTACGAATAGGGCATCTAACCCACCAATCCGCCTGTTGACAAACTGAGTATTTTCAGGAGTTTGTGCCGTTTCGGAGATGGTGGGCGCTACAGGGATTGAACCTGTGACCCCTACCATGTCAAGGTAGTGCTCTACCGCTGAGCTAAGCGCCCATCTCCGAGCCCTGGAGGCGAACCGTTCCAAGAGAGCGCGGGGTATAAACGCTGAGCGCGCCCCGCGCAATGGGGCAATTCCGATATTTTGACGAAGGCTGCCGCGCCACAATTTAGCGTTTGCGATGGGACCTATTTACGTGCTTGACCCATAACTCCAACGCACCGGAGAGACGTGTGCATTTCATCGTGATAATCGTTCCCCCGTCTGCTAGAGCCAGTAAAGGAGCATCTATAAGAAAAATGTTTGTCGCGATTGAAAATGGGGAGGTTGAAAGTAGCAACGAAGACAGCCGCAATGTATGTCGATACCCGGTTGCTGCATGCGCCGAAACAGGGCGGATAGCTCTATATTAACATGCAAGATAGATCTTACTTTCGATGTGAATATATACGAGAGCTTTTTCCACGAGCTATCTTTTGAAATTGAGATTATTTCCATAGATGATGCGTATAAATCATTCGCCACACAAGACAGAGCAATTGCCCGCAATTATATCCCAATTGAGTGCCGTGAATATATTCTGGGGTTCGTCGAGCATGGTTATCGCAAGCTTGTTAAATTGGTGCGCCCCGACACTCTCTATCGGGTCACGACAGTTGCTGGCGTTCATGGAAGAGCGTTCGCTAATCACGATCGATTAACGAATGTTCTGCTAGAATTAGGGTTCGAGATCGTTGAAAGCGGGGATGACCCGTTCGGGCGATGGTTTTGGCTCATGCGGAACATTTCGGTTGACATCGCGTAAAACAACGACCGATGATGGGTCTCATGGGGCCGCGCCAATGACCGCCATTCGTAAAACTCGCGCAAACAAATACGTCAGTCGCTCTGTTTACAGCGGTGTGCGTAAGATAGCTGATACGGACGTAGCTAAGCGCGCCGCAGCGATCCGTCGCGTGCTTAAGCAAGCTGCCGCTCGTAAACTAGAGAAGGCGGAATAAGCACTTCCGGCGCGGCATGCAAAAGCCCGGCGCGATGGCCGCGCTGAAGTATCCCTACCTGAACATTTCTTCGATGTCATTCGGATTCACCTCAGCGTCCCGGTGTAGTAGTTCTTCCTGCCGCGCGGCATCCCAATATCCAATACCTGGGATATGAACGATCTTGTCTTTCATACGCCACAGCATCGTGCTTAGGGTGACAAGCGGTCTACGCCACGCACCTCAAGGCCGCGAGATTTTAGCAGTTGATACAACTTCAGCCCGTGGGATCGGGTGCCCCTTCGCGCGGATCATATCGAGGTCAGCCTCGACGACAACTTCCTTCTTCTGGTTGCCCGTCACTTTTGTACTGCCGCCGCGAGCCGCGCCGCTTACCCCGAACGCATTAGACAGTTGTACCGCAATTGGTTGCGAGCGCTTCTCCCGCAAATTCATGCCAAGCCTGAATGAATGACGACACTCTCGCAATCCGACCATCTATTGACGACCGCTCCGTCGAGAGTTCTGCAATTCTTTGGTCAACAATCGCCCGCTCGTTCTGTAGCCTTTGCAGTTCTGCGAGCGCGTTGTCTAGGGCCGTGTCGGTCATAGGGACGTTCTCCTTACACCCTCTTAAATCGCACTGCCCCTCTAGAAAATCTCGCAACAAAAAACAATTCAGAGCTAGGCCGCTGAATTGATAGTGTAGGACGCGTCTCGCGGCGGCCCCAAACTAAAAAGCCCGCCGGATAAAAGCTCGTCACCTCTCCGAACGGGCGTTTGTGGTTCCGGCGCTGTTGCAAGCTGGTGCCGTAGGAGGCGGAAAACCTCAAAACCCCTAATGAAATCTAGCGCTTTCCGCCTCTCAATGCAAGCGCTGCTCCATTAATTTGGAGTTCTACCGATGGTATGGATTTCTCCTTACCTTCGCGTTCGTTTCCGCAGGATCTAGACGTTCAGAGGACACTATAGGTCCTTGCCCATTCGCTTAATGGCCGACTAGGGACTATGGTTTGGCGAGCTTGCGTTCCCTAGCCGCCTAGCCTGGAGGCCGCGCTTCTAGCGGCCTCCGTTCCTTCGAACGGTCTATACCTTCGTCCACCTCCTTCGGTTTCGTCGCCACTAAACCTCTCCAAAGCTTCCTCAAATCTCATATCTAGCCGGAGGCGGCGGATCTAGCTTCTTCCTTTTGTTCGTCACGCCTTAGCGCCTTATAAGTCAGGCGCCCCTCAACGCAGGCGAAAATGGCATTCATACGCGGCGACGGCTTCATGTCGCGGCGATTGAAGCGCCACGCCATTTCATTCACATATTTCTGAAGATGTTTCGACGAAACCCAGTGATGGGTCCCGATGATTTGGCGCTTCAGGAGCGCCCAAACGCTCTCGATTGAATTTGTGTGCGCCTCGCCGCGAACGTACTCGCCGCGCCCGTGGGCAACTGTTTCGTGCTTGTACTCAGGCATACGGAACGCCGCATCATCATCCGTCATCAGATTGGAGCCGGGTTCCTACGTTCTTACGAACGCTATCCCGGAGCGTATCGCTACGATTATCTGAAACGTGTTCCGCACGAAGCTCGCCATCGCGCTCGACAATCCCGAGCACAACATCCTTGCCAGCGCCTCCGTATCCCGGCTTGCGGTCTTTGGCGTGACGGTTCTTGTTTTTGCCGCCGATAAAGGTTGTGTCGGCTTCCACAGTCCCTTTCAAGGGCGCATTGAATGACGGCGTGCGAGCCGCATGACGGAGGCGATGCAGGACGAACCATGCGGTTTTTTGTGTGATCTTCAGGTCCTTAGCGAGCGTCGTTGAAGCGATGCCTTTTGGATGGTTCGTTATCATCCAAATCGCCGCAAACCACTTGCGGAGCGGCAGTTTCGTGTCCTCAAAGATCGTTCCGACCTTGATGGAGAATCGTTCTCGGCAATCCCCGCACTTGAATGTCTTGCGGTCCGAGAAATGATAGATACGGCACCCACCGCAATGCGGGCAGAACTCGCCATCCCTCCAGCGGATTGCGCGAAGATGGTCGATACAGGACTGTTCGTCCGGGAATGCCTCAAAGAGAGAATACAGGCTGTCGAATTTGGCGATCATGGCCGACTCTCCGATTATGGGCGTAGCCTACCACAAAAATCGCTAGGGGTCAAGCACGTATATAGGTCCCTTTGCGATTCCATGATTTCAATCGTTTAACCCCGGATTTAGCGTCACGTTCGGCTGGCCGTCCCTACCCGATCCGCGATCCCCGAACGTCCTCGCGCGTTTCTGTCGAGCGCATCCAAAAAGCCGGTCGCTTGCGGGAGCGCCTGACAGGTTCAATAGTAACGCATTTTCTGGTTTTCCGCAATCATTTGTCGTGTCGGGCGAACGGCGGGCGAATTTCCGCTTCAGGCGGACACGCCGGAAAACGGACCGGCGTACGACTGATTTCGGGGCCGCCGCTTCTGGCCCCTCTCTTCGCAGGCGCGGCGCCCGCCCCGAGCCCCGCCCCGCCCTAAAACTCCACCTCCAGCTCCTCGATCTCCTCCTTCTCGGCCAGCGCCCCTTCGCGCCATTCCTGCATGGCGGGGAGGTCCCAGATGAGGTCGGCGTAGGCCTGAAGCTGATCGTCGAGCGCCACGCCATAGGTGCGGAAGCGGCTGACGACCGGCGCGTACATCGCGTCGGCGATGGTGATCTTGCCGAACAGGAACGGGCCGCCATAGGCGTCGAGGCATTCGCGCCAGATCGCCTTGATGCGCTCGATGTCGCCCTTGGCCTTCGACCAGATCTTGAAGTGCTGGATCTCGGCCTTGATGTTCATGGGCAGCGCCTGGCGAAGCGAGACGAAGCCCGAGTGCATTTCTCCGCAGATCGAGCGGCAATGGGCGCGCATTGCCTGATCTTTGGGCAGAAGGCCCGCGCGCGGCGCAATTTCATTCAGGAATTCGCCGATCGCGAGCGTGTCCCACACCCGCATGCCCTTGTAGGTGAGGCAGGGCACGAGAATCGAGGGCGAGAGCAGCAGGATCTCGGCCCGCGCGTCGGCGTCGTCCGGCGCGACCGTGACTTCGTCGAAATCGATCCTGGCGAGCTTGGTCATCAGCCAGCCGCGCAACGACCACGAGGAGTAGTTCTTGCTGCTGATCGAGAGAGTCGTGCGAGACATTGTCCTCACCACAGCTTTTCCGAACCGTTCGCTTCTTGACGGTTCCGTGACATGATTTCATTCTAGGTCAAGCAATCGATATGCCAGAGCCCGGACGCGGCCGGGGCTTGGCGCATCCCTTGCTAGGGGCAAGAGCTGGGGCGGCGAGCCGCGAGAATGATGTACAACGCTTACCAAACGATCGCGGATGCGAACGATCCCATTCGCGCCTTCGCGGAAACTGCGCGAACGATCCTCAACGCATGGTCCGCCAATCCTTTCGCGTCGCCCATGCGGCGCATGGCCGCATATTACGAGCTGGTGGCGCTTGCGGGCTTCACGCACGCGCGGCCGCCTTACGGGATCGAGAGCGTCGAGAAGAACGGCGAGATCGTGCCTGTCGAGGAGAAGGTCGTCACATCCACCCCTTTCTGCGACCTCCTGCGCTTCAGGCGCGAGGGCGGCGACGATGATCCGAAGGTGCTTCTTGTAGCGCCGATGTCCGGCCATTTTGCGACGCTTCTGCGCGGGACGGTCCGGACGCTTCTGCGCGACCACCAGGTCTTCCTCACGGACTGGATCAATCCGCGCAACGTGCCGCTCGACGACGGGCCCTTCGCGCTCGCCGATTACACGCAGCACCTCATCGACTTCGTCAATTTCATCGGCGAGGACTGTCACGTCGTCGCGGTCTGCCAGCCTGCCGTCTCGGCGCTGATCGCGACCTCGGTGCTCGCGCAGGAGCGCGCCAATATCCAGCCCGCGAGCCTCACCCTGATGGCGGGGCCGATCGACGCGCGCGTCGCGCCGACGAAGGTCAACGAGCTCGCGAAGGAAAAGCCGATCGAGTGGTTCCGCTCGAACATGATCGGCGTGGTCCCTCATAAGTGCGAGGGGGCGGGCCGGCGGGTCTATCCCGGCTTCCTGCAGCTCTGCGCCTTCATGAGCATGAACGCCGAGCGGCATCAGAAATCCTTCGTCGATCTTTTTCAGGCGCGCATCGCGGGCGACGTCGAAAGGGCGGAGGCGATCAGCGAGTTCTACAAGGAATATTTCGCGGTCATGGACATGAGCGCGGATTTCTACCTCGAAACGGTCGATCAGGTGTTCCAGCGCCATCTCCTGCCGCAGGGCCTGATGAAGCACCGCGACACCCGGATCGAGCCGCGCGCGATCAAGAGCACGTTTCTGCTGACCGTCGAGGGCGAGCGCGACGACATCTGCGCGGTCGGGCAGACGCTTGCCGCGCAGGACCTCTGCTCGGGTCTCAGGCCCTACATGAAGACGCACCATCTGCAGGCCGGCGTCGGCCATTATGGCGTCTTCAACGGCAAGAAGTGGGAAAACCAGGTCTATCCGGTGGTGCGCAACCACATCCAGTTCAGCCGGTAGCGCCGGGGCCTCTGTCCTCCGCTATGCTCGCGCGCATGAGCGGAGATTTCGACGTCGCCATTGTCGGAGCCGGAGCCGCGGGGGTCGGCGCGGCGCGGCGGCTCGCGGGCGGCGGGCTCTCCGCCATCGTGCTCGAGGCGAGCGCGCGCGTCGGCGGCCGCGCCTGGACGCTCGAAGTCGCGGGCCTGCCGCTCGATCTCGGCTGCGGCTGGCTCCATTCGGCCAACCGCAATTCCTGGGCGCGGATCGCGGAAGAGGCCGGAGCGCCGCTCGACCGCGGCCGCTCCGCCTGGAGCGAGCAATATCGCGACCTCGGCTTTTCGCCCGCCGAGCAGGCCGCGGCGGACCGGACCTTCGCCGTCTGGAGAGGCCGCCTCGAAACCGCGCCGCCCGCGAGCGACTGCGCCGCCGACGCGATGGAGCCGGGCTCGGAGTGGAACGCCTATCTCGAGGCGATCAGCGCCTATATCAACGGCGACGTGCTCGCGCGCGTCTCCGTCGCCGACTATCTCGCCTATGACGAGGCCGCGACCCGCCACAACTGGCGGTCGCCGGCCGGGTATGGCGCGCTCATCGCGTCGAACTTTCCGGCAGGCGTCGGCCTGCGGCTCTCGGCGCCGGTGAACGCGGTCGAACGCGTGGCAGCGGGCGTCGCGCTCAGGACGCCGCTCGGCGACGTCCGCGCCCGCTGCGCCATCCTCACGGTGTCGACCGCCGTGTTAGCCGGCGGCGCGATCCGGCTTCCGGCCGATTGCGAGGCCTGGCTTCGCGCCGCGGAGCAGCTTCCGCTCGGCCGCAACGAGAAGCTCTTCTTCGAGATCGCCGTCCCGGACCGTTTCGAAGTCCGAGACGCATGTGATCGGAAATCCGCGCGACGCGCGCACCGGCTCCTATTACATCCGGCCCTTCGGCCGTCCGGTGATCGAGTGTTTCCTCGGAAGCGAGGGCGCGCGGATCCTGGAAGCGGAAGGCCCGGCGGCGGGTTTCGCGCATGCCATGGGGGAACTCGCGGCGCTTTTCGGACAGGAGGCGCGGCAGGCTTTGCGTCCGCTCGTCGCGTCGAACTGGGGCCGGACGGATCGCATCGGCGGAGGCTACAGCCATGCGCTGCCCGGCTGCGCGGCCGCGCGAAAGGAACTCGCGCGCCCGTTCGACGGCCGGATCTTCTTCGCAGGCGAGGCGACCCATCCTTACGACTTCTCCACCGCCCACGGCGCGCATGACAGCGGCGTCCGCGCGGCGGAGGAAGCGATCCGCGCGCTCGCGGGACGAAGCTCCTGACGTTTTCCCGCCGGGACGGCGAGCCGTCGTCCTCGGCAACGTTAATCCTTAAGCGGAATTTTACGGCGGTCCCTCTCGGTTGTGCCGTTCGGCAGACGTGAAATCCCGCGAGCCTGCGCGGCGCGGTTCAGAAATCCCGCCAGAAGGCCACGCTCGACGCCGCGCTCCGTGTTGGTCTTGACGGCGAGCACGGTCTGGAACCAGCCAAGCTGAACCCGCCACCGCCAGATCGGCGGGAGGACGAGGCTGATCTCCGCCACCGACGAGCGCCAGCCGGGAAAGTCGCGATTGCGGGACGCCACGGAAATCGTCGTGAAATCCTGCGCGAGCAGCATCGCCCCCCAGGGGAGCTTCAGTCCGACGGTCGCGTCGCCGTGCCATTCGTCGGGCGGCCCGGCCGTGCGGATGCGATAGGCGCCTTCGAGGTCGATGAAACCCTGCGCGACGCCGAGGGCGTAGTTCGTCCCGACGAGCAGCCGTCCCTCCCCCGCTCCGCCTGTGTTTCCGGCCTGCGCCGGCGAAGACGGGCTGTAGGCGCCGGGAAGAAAGAGCGTCGCCTCGCCCGAGACCACCCATTCGCCGCTCGACCATAGCCTCTGTCTCAGGCCGATATCCGAATAGTCGAGGCCCGTGTAGGAACTCGATTGCGGCTGGCTCAGCACATAGCGTTCGAGCGCCGTCTCGCCGAAGATGGTGAGTTGATCGGTGATCCCATATTGCATGTAGGTCTGGGCTTCGCCGCGCCATTGCCGGACGCCGGGCTCCCCGCCCCAGGGGGCGCCGTCGCCGCCCCAGCCGTAAAAGGTCTCGATGATCTGGCCCGTCCCCTCGGGCAGCGTCCACGCGCCCGCCATCGCGGCGCGCGGCGCAAGGAGGAGCAGGACGAGGGCGTAGACCGCCCTCGCCGCGAGACGCCCGACCCGATGGCCGGACCTCTTTGCCAAGCGCCCCCCTCAACGCACGCCGCCCGCGGGCGCCGAATGCCGCAGCGTCAGTCTTGCCAGCTGACGTTTCGGCTTTTCTTGCCCGCGCGGCGAGCGAAGCCCGCATCCTTTCCTTGCGTCAAGCGAAATGCTGACAGTGTAATCTCCAGAAAAGGCAAGGCGCTCAACCGGTTGCGCGAATAAGGGGCTCCACGCCGATGAGCCGCGCAAACTGCCGCATGCGCGTCTGAAGCCGGTCGCTGCTGAGCGGCGCGAGGTCCCGGGGCAGCGTCAGCACGACCTGTCCCCTTCCGCAGAGCATCGGCGCGCGCGGCAGCACGCCGGGCATGGCGGCGGAAATGTTGTAGGCGACGCGCATCGCAGCCCCGAGGATGCGCGCCCGGTCCAATTGACGCGCCGGGACAAGCGAACGGGACTGGGGGCTGACGAAATCCTCGTTCGACAGGTGCCGGTAGGCCGCGGCGAGCGCGAGAAAGGCGCGCGAAGGATGGTCCACGCCGATGAAGGCGGAGTTGACCACGAGATCGTAGGCCTGCGCGCCGCGATAGTCCGGATGCGCGCGCCAGGAAATGTCGGAGAGGAGGCACGCGGCGTGGCGCAGGCGCCGGTCCTCGTCGTCCTCCTCGAGATGGGAGGATTCGATGAGCCGCCCCGTCCAGGCGCAGAGCTCCTCGGCATGGGCTGGCGCCCTTGACCGAAGCTGGTTGAACTCCCGCGCCGAGGCGATCAGCGGGTCCAGCGCCTGAACCTCCTGCGGGAGCTGCGAAAACAGCAGGCCCTCGCGCACGCCGAGCGCCGAGATGACGACCTCCTTCGGCGGCGCCTGCCGGATGATCTCTTCGAGCACGGCCGCGCCATAGGCCAGGAGCGGACGGCGCGCCGAGGCGACCGACTCGATCGAGAGCAGCGCGTCGGCCTCGACGCGCTCGACCAGCCGCACGAACTCCAGCGCGTCCCGGGTCGGGATGACGTAATTGTGCATCACGTTCATCGGATACTGGCGCTGGCGCATGTGAAGCCGCGCGAGCGCGCGCCATGTGCCGCCGACCGCATAGAAGGTGCGCCCCGCGAGCTTCTGCAGAAGCTTCACCGACGACAGCGTCTCGCGCACGATGCGCGCCGCCTTTTTCGGCGAGCGCTCGGACAGGTCCATGAGCGACAGGCCGCCGATCGGCAGCGTGAGCCCCTGCCCCGCCTCGCCGTCCTTGACCTCGGTAAGCTCCAGCGAGCCGCCGCCGAGATCGCCGACGATTCCATCGGCGTCGTGAATCGAGCTCGCAACCCCGAGCGCCGAGAAGCGCGCCTCGTCCTGCCCGCTGATCAGGTCGATGTCGCATTGAATTGCGCGCGAGGCGAGCTTGAGAAAGGCCGGACCATTGGCTGCGTCGCGGACGGCCGCGGTCGCGATGGCGCGCACGTCCTCGATCCCCATCGTGTCGCAAAGCACGCGGAACCGTTGCAGCGCCGCGACCGCCTTGGCGACCGCTTCCTCCGGGAGAAGGCCCGTCGTCGCGACGCCGCGGCCGAGGCCGCACAGCGCCTTCTCGTTGAAGGTCGGGGTCGGCGCCCGCGAATGCAACTCGTAGGCTACGAGCCGCACGGAATTCGAACCGATGTCGATAATGGCGACAGGCTTGCCGGGCAAACGCCCGCGAGCGGTCATATCCGGCATATGGGGTCCTGAGCGGGCCTCGCGAAAAGCGGGCCGTCTCTATCAGCCCCGGCGGCGCAAAGCCATCGGAAACGACTGCATCAACGCCTTTCCCCGCCCCGAGAGGCTCGGATTGGTGAGGAAATAGCGATGCACGTTGAAGGGCTCCTCGCCCTCGGCGCGAACGACGCGCTCGCTCGATCCGTCGGGCAGGACGCGAAAACTCTGTTCGTTGTCGAGCAGATTCGCCTGCATGATCTGGTCGAGCACATGCTCGTGCACGGTCGGATTGAGCAGCGGAACGAGCGCCTCGACCCGACGGTCCAGATTGCGCTGCATGAGATCGGCGGACGAAATGAAGACCCGCGCCTTGGGGTGCGGAAGGCCGTAGCCCGCACCGAACGCGTAGATGCGCGAATGCTCCAGAAACCGCCCGACGATCGACTTGACGCGGATGTTCTCCGAAAGGCCCGGCACGCCCGGCCTCAGGCAGCACATGCCGCGCACCACGCAGTCGATCTGCACGCCGGAACGGCTTGCGGCGTAAAGCGCGTCGATGATCTCGGAATCGACGAGCGCATTGCATTTCATCCAGATCTGCGCCGGCTTGCCGAGCGCCGCATGATCGATCTCGTCGGCGATGTTGCGCAAAAAGGTCTTGCGCAAAGTGATCGGCGAAATCGCCATCTGCTCGAGCCCGTCGGGCTCGGCGTAGCCGGTGATGAAATTGAAGATGCGCGCGACGTCGCGGCCGATCGCGGGATCGGCGGAAAAGAGGGAAATGTCCGTATAGATCTTCGCGGTGACCGGGTGATAGTTGCCGGTGCCGAGGTGGCAATAGGTGACGAGCGCGCCGCTCTCGCGCCTGACCACCATCGACAGTTTCGCGTGCGTCTTGAGCTCGATGAAGCCGAACACGACCTGCGCGCCGGCGCGCTCCAGGTCGCGCGCCCAGCGGATGTTGGCCTCCTCGTCGAAGCGGGCCTTGAGCTCGACAAGCGCCGTCACCGACTTGCCGGCTTCCGCGGCTTCGATCAGCGCCCGCACGATCGGGCTGTCGGCCGAGGTGCGATAAAGCGTCTGCTTGATGGCGACCACGTTCGGATCGCGCGCCGCCTGATTGAGAAACTGAATGACGACGTCGAACGACTCATAGGGGTGATGGACGACAAGGTCCTTCTGCCGGATCGCAGCAAGGCAATCGCCGCCAAGCTCCTTCACGCGCTCCGGAAAACGCGGCACGAAAGGCGGGAACTTCAGCTCCGGCCGGTCGATCGCGATGAGCTGGGACAATTCGCTGAGCGCCAGCATGCCGTCGATCAGCACGATGCCGGAGGCGACCACGTCCACATCGCCTGCGACAAAATTTCGCAGCGATTCCGGCATGCTCCCTTCGATCTCGAGCCGGATCACCGAACCGCGCCGCCGGCGCTTGAGGGCCAACTCGTAGAGACGGACGAGGTCTTCCGCCTCCTCCTCCACTTCGATGTCGGAATCGCGGATGACGCGGAACGCGCCTTCGCCCAGCACCTCGAAGCCCGGAAACAGGAGGCCGATGAAGGCGACGATCATCCGGTCGAGCGAAACGAAGCGCGCGACGCCGTTCGGCGGCTCGGGCAGGCGCACGAAACGCTCGACGCTGCCGGGCACGCGCACCAGCGCGCTCATCGCGCGTCCGTCCTGCGGGTTCAGGAGTTCGAGCGCGAGCGTGAAGCCGAGATTGGGGATGAACGGAAAGGGATGGGCCGGGTCGATCGCGAGCGGCGTCAGGATCGGGAAGACCTTTTGCAGGAAATAATCCTGCAGCCAGTCGCGCTCGCGCCGGGTCAGATCCGGCACGTCCAGGATGACGATTCCGGCCGTCGCAAGCTCGGCCCGCAAGGCCCGCCAGCGCTCCTGCTGGGAGGCGACGAGGGACGCGACGCGCTGCTGAATCTTTTCCAGTTGCTC
Organism: uncultured Alphaproteobacteria bacterium; assembly: GCA_963741845.1. Classification (GTDB taxonomy): domain Bacteria; phylum Pseudomonadota; class Alphaproteobacteria; order Rhizobiales; family Beijerinckiaceae; genus Roseiarcus. The sequence continues at coordinate 16,376 of CAVUJV010000007.1, read as the reverse complement.
GGCGGGCGTCAGGCCGTCGTCGGAGACCTCGGCGACGCCTTCGAGCACCTGCCCGACGAGGCCCGCGACGCGGACCATGAAGAACTCGTCGAGGTTGCTGGCGGAGATCGAGAGGAAGCGCAGGCGTTCGAGCAGGGGGTGGTTCGGATTGGCCGATTCATCCAGAACCCGCTGGTTAAACTCAAGCCAGGACAACTCCCGGTTGATGAAGCGCTCGGGCGAGGTCAGAAGCGGCGACGGCGCCTCTTCCTCGACGATGGACTGGACCGACACCGGGGCCACTTCCTTCTTCGCAACGCGCGACGCCACCACCGCACTCCTTTCGCCCTTGTATATTGGGCCAAGTCGCGGGCGCCGCCAAGCGAAGATCGGGATTAGGGTCAACGCGGTCGCGAAGATCGGGGCGCGGAGCGGCCCGGTTCGCGCCTGTAGCGCGCCCGCGCGCAGCATCTTCCGCAGCCGGAATTTCTGGATTTTCCCGGACGGCGCCGCCGAGGGCGTGGAAAGTCCCGGTCGATTTGGTCTAGTGTTCGCCGGCCCTGTTCCGGTCGAGGAGAGATTTCTTGGACCCCAACGATTCCGGCGGCGTCTCGGCGATCGGCGCCGACCGGGCTGGCGATCGGACGACGGCTCCGGAATTGACCGCAATCGACTGGCGCGCATTCTGGGCCGATCGGTCGCGCCGATCGCTGGTGGCCCTCGTCGGCTCCTTTGCGCTGGTTCTCCTCGTGACCCTTGTCGCCTTTCTCCTGTCGCTGCAGGCGCAACAGGCCGATCGATGGCTCCGCCACTCGCTGGAGATCGAGAGCCGTCTCAACCAGGTCCAGACGCTGATCACGGATGCGGAGACCGGCCAGCGCGGTTATCTGCTCACCGGCCGGGAGAGCTACCTCGCCCCTTACGAAGCCGCGACCCGGCAGCTCGGACTGCAACTCGACGCGCTCGCTTCCGAAACGAAGAACAATCCGTTTCACGAGCAGGCCCTTCAGACTTTGAGAAAGCAGATCGACTCGAAGCTCGGCGAATTACAGCAGACCATCGACCTGCATTCCTCCGGCGCTGCCGGGAAAGCGCTCGCTGTCGTCAAGGAGGACAGCGGCAGGCAGATGATGACGGATATCAGGCAAACGATCTCCGCCATGCGCGAGGAGGAGACGAGCCTCGCGCAGGCGCGCGCGAAGCGCGTCTCCTGGCTCGACGGGATCGGCCGCATCGTACTCGTCTGCGCCGTCTTCCTCATGGCGGGCTTCGGCGCGCTCGCGCTCTCCGACGCGCGGCGCCGCATCCGCGATCTCGAATCGTCCAATCGGCGGCTGGAGGAGGAAACGGCGGAGCGCGCCGTCGCCGAATCCCAGGTGCGGCAGTTGCAGAAAATGGAAGTGATCGGCAAGCTCACCGGCGGCATCGCGCATGACTTCAACAATATGCTTGCCGTCATCATCGGCTCGCTCGATATCGCCCGCCGGCGCCTCGCCGGCTCCGGTCAGGCGGCGGCGCTCAAGAGCATCGACAACGCCGCGGAAGGCGCAAACCGCGCCGCGGTGCTCACCGCGCGTCTTCTGGCCTTCTCCCGGCAACAGCCGCTCGAGCCCGCGGTGGTGGACGCCAACAAGCTGGTCAGCGGCATGTCCGAAATGGTCCGGCGAACGATCGGCGAGACGATCTCGGTCGAGATGGTGCTCGCTGGCGGGTTATGGCGCGTCTTCGCGGATCCGGCCCAGCTCGAGAGCGCGCTCGTCAACCTCACCGTCAATGCCCGCGACGCCATGCCGACGGGCGGCAAGCTGACGGTCGAGACGGCCAACACCGAGCTTGACGAGCGTTACGCCGCCACGCACAGCGAGGTTAAGGCCGGTCAATATGTGATGATCTCGGTGACCGACACCGGGATCGGCATGTCGGCGGAGGTAATCGAGCGCGCCTTCGATCCGTTCTACACGACGAAGGACCCCGGCAAGGGGACCGGGCTTGGCCTCAGCCAGGTTTTCGGCTTCGTGAAGCAGTCGTCCGGCCACGTGAAAATCTATTCGGAACCCGGCCAGGGAACGACGGTAAAGATCTATCTGCCCCGTCACCTCGGCAGCGCACGCGCGCAGGCGCAGCGCGAGCGCCCGGAAACGCTGCCGGTCGGCTCGGCCGATACGATCATCCTCGTCGTCGAGGACGAGGCCACGGTGCGCGACATGACGGTCTCGTCGCTCAGAGAGCTTGGTTATACCGTTGTTCACGCGCCCTCGGCGGAGGACGCGCTGCCCCTGCTCGAGACCCATCCCAAGATATCGCTGCTCCTCACCGACATCGTGCTGCCGGGCATGAACGGGCGGCAGCTCGCGACCCGAGCCCAGGGGGAGATGCCGCAGCTCAAAGTGATCTACACGACCGGCTATACGCGCAACGCCATCATCCACAACGGCATGGTCGACCCGGGCCTGGCTTTCCTGCCGAAGCCCTTCACGCTGACCCAGCTCGCGCTCAAGGTGGACGAGACCTTGCGCGCCGACCCCTCCTCTGCCCTCGCGGATTCGTCTTCGCGCTGAGGCGCCGCCGCCGGCCCGGGCGCGTTCCGCTCCGCCGGCAGGCAAACCGCCTTCTTCCGGCTTCGCGCGCCCCGCTATCTTCCCCAGCGGAAGAGGGTAAAGCGCAGGTTAAGCAAACCCATTGTCAAGATTAAGAAATTTCCTGCCGGCTCCATCCGGCGGTTCGATAAAATTCGACGCAATTTCTTTCGCGCTCGCCAAAGGGAAGCGGCGATCCTGTCGCCATCAGACGACGGGCGCTTTCCATGATCTTCCATCGCCTTCTCAGCTTCGCAACCCTGGCCCTGATCGCGGGCCTCGCGTGGAACAGCCTGAGCGAAGCCTCCGAGGCCGGCCTTCCCCGGGCCAGCTGGACGCCGGTCGGCGGGGAAACGGCGATCCCCTACGGCTGGATCGATTTCTGCAACCGCCATGCCGAGGAATGCTCGCTCGGCAAGCTGAGGCCGGTCGACGTCCGGATGACGAAAGACGTCTGGCGCGCGCTCGACGAGGTGAATACTTTCGCCAACACCATGATCCAGCCGGTCAGCAACTTCGATCACTGGGGCACGACGCTCGACCACTGGGATTATCCGGTCGACGGCAAGGGCGACTGCAAGATCTACGCGCTCTTCAAGCGCAAGCTCCTGATCGAGCGCGGTTTTCCGCGGCAGGCGCTGCTCATGACGATCGTGCGGGACCTCAACGGCGAAGGCCACGCGGTGCTCACCGTCAAGACGGACCGGGGCGACTTCGTGCTCGACAACCTGTCGCCGGACGTGCGCCCGTGGAATGCGACGGGCTATCAGTTCTTCAAGCGCCAGGCGCAGGACGACCCCAATGTCTGGCTGAGCCTCGGCGGCTCCCGGGGCGTCGCCCCCACCGCCGCGGCCTCCAACTGACATGTGCGATCAGGCGCGGCCGTCTGGCGCCGGCGTATGAGGATTCAACGACGGCCGCGACGCAGCGCTCCGCCCTCCGCCCGGCCGATCGCCTCGATGGCTTCGATGGCCTCCCGCGGAAGCGCCCAGGCGCGGGCGGCGGCGATCACTCCGGCGATATAATCGGCGCGCGGCGTCCCCGGCCCCGCGTTGGCGCCGAAATAGACGAGCGCCCGCTTCGGCCCTGTCGCCGTCACCACGGGCTGAACCGTTTTTGCATAAAGGCCCTGAGGGACGCCCTCATAGCGGTCCAGCGCCGGGACGTCCGCAAGCGCGAGGTCCCACAGAACGCCATGAACGGCGCTGTTCGCCGACCGGATCGCCGTCAGCCAGCCTTCGCGCATGACCGCGAGCCGATGCCGCTCCAGACGCGCGGCTCCCAGCGGTTTCGAGCGCGGACAGCGGCGCGCCATCCCGTCCGGGTCCATGTTCGACCCGTAAGCGAAGTAAAGAGGCATCGTTTATCCGCTGAGCCGTTCGACCTTGTGGACCACCGACTTGCCGCGCAATTCCGCCAGGATCGCGTTGAGGTGCTGGATGTCGCGAACCTGCAGGTCGATCCTGAGCTCCCGGAAATCGGCGCTGGTTCCCGATGAGGACACCGCGTCGATATTTCCGCCATATTCGCCGATCGTCGTGGCGATGACGCCGAGAGCTCCCGGCTCGTTCATCATGGTCACCACGATCTGGGTCGAATAGACGGCCTTGGGCGTATGTTCGAGATCCCACCGAACGTCGAGCCAGAGGTCCGGCTGGTCGTTGTAGGCGACGAGCGCCGGGGAGTGGATCGGATAGATGGTGATGCCCTCGGGACCCCGAATGCCGACGATCCGCTCGCCCGGAACGGCGCCCCCCTTGGCCGCGAAACGGACCGCGGTCGTGAGGTCGATCCCGCGCACCGGCAGAACCCCCGCCGGATCGGAATTGCCCGGAACGCGGAAGACGAGGTCGGTCGCCTTGGGCAGGCCGAACCATCCGCTTTCGTTCTTGGGCGCGCCCGTGCCGATCTTGCGGTCGTCCTGAAAGTCCGGATAGACGGCGCGGACCACATCGACGGTGGTGATCTCGCCGCGCCCCACCCCGACAAAGACGTCATCGACGGACGCGCGGGCGAGCCTCGGCAGCGCCGCCCTCAGTTTCGCCTCGGAGTATTTGCGCCCTGCCCGGCCGAAGGCCCCCTCGATCATCTGCCGGCCGAGGCCCCCGAACTGGGCCTTGGCCGCTTCCCGCGTGGCCCGCCGGATGGCCGCGCGCGCCCGGCCCGTCACGACGACGCTGTCCCAGACTGCGGGGGGCGAACTGCGATCGGACCTTACGATCTGGACCTCGTCGCCATTGTGGAGCGCCGCCCGGAGCGGCGAGATCACGCCGTTGATCTTCGCGCCGACCGCGGAATTGCCGATGTCGGTGTGAACCGCGTAGGCGAAATCGATCGCCGTGGCGCCGCGCGGCAGCGCGATGAGCCGGCCCTTCGGCGTGAAGCAGAACACCTGATCGTGAAACAGTTCGAGCTTGGTGTGCTCGAGGAACTTCTCCGAATCGTCGCTCGACAGCGCTTCGATCGTCTGTCTGAGATCCCGATAGGCGCGGCTCTCGCCGACCCCTGACAGGTCGGCGGACGCGATGTCCTTGTAGGCCGAGTGCGCGGCGATGCCGTATTCCGCGACTTCGTGCATCTCGTGGGTTCGGATCTGGAGCTCGACGCGCTGGCTTCCCGGTCCGATGACGGTCGTATGGATCGAGCGGTAGTCGTTCTGTTTCGGCGTCGAAATATAATCCTTGAAGCGGCCGGGAACGCTCGGCCAGGTCGTATGGGCGACGCCGACCGCCGCGTAGCAATCGGCCACCGTGTCGACGAGGATGCGGAACCCGTAGATGTCCGAAAGCTGCTCGAAGGCGATCGAGCGGCGCTCCATCTTCTTCCAGATCGAATAGGGCTGCTTTTGCCGGCCCTTCACCTCGACCTTGATGCCGCGACGCTCGAACTGATCCGTCAATTCGGCCGCGATGCGGGCGATGATCGCGCCGTTCTTCGCCTTCAGCGCCTCGAGTCGCGACATGATGAGGGCGTGAGCGTCCGGCATCAGGGACCGGAAAGCGAGATCCTCGAGTTCGTTGCGCATGCCCTGCATGCCCATGCGCCCGGCGAGCGGGGCATAGATGTCGAGCGTATCCTGCGCGATGCGCGCGCGCTTCGGCTCCGGCATGAAATGCAGCGTGCGCATGTTGTGAAGACGGTCCGCCAGCTTGACGAGCAGAACGCGCGCGTCGTCCGCGATGGCCAGCAGCAGCTTCCGGAAGTTCTCCGCCTGCTGTGCGTGCCGGCTGACGAAATCGAACCGGCCGAGCTTCGTCAATCCATCGACCAGGCCGCCGATTTCCTCGCCGAAGGCCCGGTTGACGTCGTCGCGCGTGACGGTCGTATCCTCGATCGTGTCATGCAGCATGGCCGCCACGATCGTCGCGTCGTCGACCTTGAGCTCGGTGAGGATCGCGGCGACTTCGAGCGGATGAGAGAAATAGGGATCGCCTGAGACACGCTTCTGGGACCCATGCGCCTTCATTGCAAAGACGTAGGCGCGATTGAGAATGTCCTCGTTGGCTTGGGGATTATACCGGCGGACCCGCTCCACCAGCTCGTACTGCCGCATCATCGCCGCGTCGTCTCACCCACATCCGGTCTCACGTCACCGCTCTCCCGACCCCAAAATCCAGATCGCAGAGCGCGCCCTGCAACCGTCGCGCGTTCCCCTGTCCAAGCGCCAGCCCCGCGATCATCCGTTGCGCGCTGCGCCACCGCAAGGGCAAATGTCGGCGCGGGTCCGGCCGCTCCGATAATATCTCCGTGTTCGGCCCCTGTCTCCCCGTGACGCCGACGATGCCTTCCGCGGAGCTAAAGAAAAAACCCCGGAGCTTTCGCTCCGGGGTTTCAGTTTCAACCGATCGGGTAAGGATCAGAAGTAACGGGTGATGCGGAGACGGCCCGCGAACCCGCTGCTGTTGCCTTCCCACCCGGCGCCCGGAACGAAGGCGCCGTTCGAGTAGACCGTACCCTGGAAGCCCGAAGGCGCATCCTGGTTGGTGCTCTGATACATCAACTCCAGGTCGAAGTTGAGGTTCGTGACCGGGTTCCAGCCGAGGTCGGCGCCGATGAGCCAGCTGAAAGCCTTCGGCGAAACCGCGCCCGTTCCGGCGCAGGTCGCGAGCGTCGGGCAGAGGTAGCCGTTCTGGCCGCTCCAGCTGATGCCGCCGATCGAACCCTCAAGGTTGGTGTAGAAGGTCGGCGACCAGTGATGCTCCAGGATCGCCGAGACCGACCACGCCCGCGGCGTCGACCAGGTGTTGGTCGTCGGGTTGAAGAATGCGTCAGCGAGATACATCGGCTGACCATTGCCGTTGGTCTGGCCGTTCTCACTCCACATGCCGTCCGCGAGACCCGAGTACCACACAGCGTTCTGCGAGTAGGCGCCCGTGAGCAGGAACGTGTCGCCCGGATTCCAGGGCAGGTTGAACTTCACGCCCGCATCGAGCGCCCAGCCGACCTTGCTCTCGGAGCCGTCGCAGATGGCCAGCCCGGACAGGCCGCATCCCGTGAAGCCATTGTAGAGCACGTTGTACATGTTGACGTTATGGATCACGCCGGAGAGCTGGGCTTCGCCCCATCCCTGCTTGACATGCAGAGCGCCGACGATGTCAGGCCACCGCTGACCGCCAAAGGCGAGGCCAGTGCTTGGCCCGAAGGTTCCGGTGTTGGTGTTGAAGTAACCGCCGGTCATGTTCGTGCCGCCGCCCGACGCGCCGACCGAGCCCTGGCTTTCCGCCGAGATCGTTGCCGAGAACCCACCGCCGAAGGAGGCCGTATAGGCCAACAGCAGCGGCTGGTTGAAGCCCTTCCGGTCCGGCGAGAAGATGTTCGCCCAGTTGTCGCCACCGCCGACGAACGAGAAGAAGGACGCCGCCTTACCAGCGGTGATGCCCGCCCAGGTCAGATAGCCCTGGTTGAGGTACGCGATGTTCGCCGTCCCCGCCCCCTGGAGCGGATCGAGACCGTTGGCCACGTCGACGTTGAAGTCCATGTGCCCGATCAAGCGGGCCGTAGGCCGTGTTCGACGCGAAGTCGAAGCCGAAGTTGGCGCGGGTCGACCAGCCGATCGCGTTGCGATTGCCAACCGCGTTCAGATAGTTCGGCGTCATCAGGCCGAGCGGGCGCACCGGTAAACGCGTTATAGACCGGGACCGACGTATTCGTGCCCTGGATGAGCAACGACTGATCGGACATGCCGGGGTGCAGCGGACAGGCCGCCGACCGAGGACGCGCCGCCCCAGTTGTACTGGTTCGACAGGCTGCCGCCGACGAACTGCGCCGTGATGTAACCGCTAAGCTTTACGCAGGTGTCGGAACCCGGCAGAACCCAGCCGGTGATGCCGCCGACGTCGCAGATCCTGACGTACTGGGCGACAGGAGCCGCCTTGTGCGTCGGCAGATCCGCCGCCTGCGCGCCCGCGACGGCGACGATGCCGGCCGCCGAACCGAGCAGGACGCTCTTGATGAGTGTCATTTGTTGACCTCCAGTTGACATAATGGGCGTTGGTTTTCTTCTCACTTCCGATCCTGAGCTTCTTCCGAACCCGCAAACCGAAGGTGGTCAGCCCCCATTCCCGATGAATTCGAGCTTCGGCGGTTAACACCTCGACCCGTCCGCGCCCGGGAATCTCCCCGTTCACACGTCCGAAGATAACCGCCATAAATTTGAGTTCAACGAGCTTTTTTCATAAAGGCCGGTTCAGGACACAGTTCCGCAGGCGACGTTGCATATTTGTCACTTAAATCCGCCGCAAAGACGCCTCATTGAAGATTTCTTGATAATTTACAGTTTGTTAGCCATGTTTTCGGCCTTGGCGGTTGGGCCGAACAGGCTTCCTTGCAACAGACGAGCGGATCGGCGAAGGGCCTGGCTGGCGATTCGTCCAGCCGGCTGGAATACGGGCGCTCTCCGGCAGATGGGAGCCGCAGCGGCTCGAGCGCCCCTACGAATGACGGCGTGGCCAAGGGCTTGGCGGCGGTGTCGTGTTGGCGTCGGCTCGTTACGGAGGCCCTCGTCCGGGGCGGCAGAGAGACGCAACCCGCCCCCTTCGGCCTGCGGGCCGGCGGCGCCACGAGGGCCCTCGGAATCTCGGAGCGCTTCGCCACGCCCAACGCCCGCAGGGCTGTATGCGCTTCGAGCCCGACGAGGCGTCTTCTCGCCCGTCCGCTAGCCGCGGCTCGGCGATCCATTGGCGGCCTATGGCGAATGAACTCTTCGCCCCGATCAGCCGCCTTGAACGGCGCCGCGAAAAGACCGCGGCAGATCGGCGAAGCGAGCCTTGCCGGACCAGGTCGACGATCTCGATTCGCCGAGGCCGGGAGAGAGTCTTCCATTGCCCCGGCGTGCTCCCTCGACCGGATCGAAGGGGCGGCCTCAAAGAAAAACCCCGGAGCTTTCGCTCCGGGGCTTCAGTTTCAACCGATCGGGTAAGGATCAGAAGTAACGGGTGATGCGGAGACGGCCCGCGAACCCGCTGCTGTTGCCTTCCCACCCGGCGACGCCCGGAACGAAGGCGCCGTTCGAATAGACCGTGCCCTGGTAGCCCGAAGGCGCATCCTGGGTCGTGCTCTGATACATCAACTCCAGATCGAAGTTGAGGTTCGTGACCGGGTTCCAGCCGAAGTCGGCGCCGACGATCCAGCTGAGAGCATTCGGCGAAAGCGCTCCCGTCCCCGCGCAGGTCGCGAGCGTCGGGCAGAAGTAGCCGTTCTGGCCGCTCCAGCTGATGCCGCCGATCGAAGCCTCGAGGTTGGTGTAGAAGGTCGGCGACCAGTGATGCTCCAGGATGGCGGCCACAGACCATGCACGCGGCGTCGACCACTGGTTGGTCATCGGGTTGAAGAACCCGTCGGCCAGGAACATCGGCTGGCCATTGCCATTGACCTGACCATTCTCAGTCCACATGCCGTCCGCGAGACCCGAGTACCACGTGGCGTTCTGCGAGTAGGCGCCCGTGAGCAGGAACGTGTCGCCCGGATTCCAGGGCAGGTTGAACTTCACGCCCGCATCGAGCGCAAAGCCGACCTTGCTCTCGGAGCCGTCGCAGGCGGCCAGCCCGGTAAGGCCGCATCCCGCGCCGCCATTGTAGATCGAGTTGTACATGTTGACGTTATGGATCACGCCGGAGAGCTGGGCTTCGCCCCATGCCTGCTTGACATGCAGAGCGCCGACGATGTCAGGCCACCGCTGACCGCCGAAGGTCAGCCCGGTGTCGGGTCCAAAGCTTCCGGTGTTGGTGTTGAAGTAATAGCCGGTCAGGTTCGTGCCCGCGCCCGACGCGCCGATCGTGCCCTGGCTTTCCGCCGAGATCGTTGCCGAGAACCCACCGCCGAACGAGGCTGTGTAGGCCAACAGCAGCGGCTGGTTGAAGCCCTTCCGGTCCGGCGAGAAGATGTTCGCGTAGTTGTCGCCGCCGCCGACGAACGAGAAGAAGGACGCCGCCTTACCAGCGGTGATGCCCGCCCAGGTCAGATAGCCGGTGTTCAGATAGGCAATGTTAGGGGTGGGGGCGCCGCCCTGAAGCGGATCGAGGCCGTTGGCGACGTCGACGTTGAAGTCCATGTGCCCGATCAAGGGGCCGTAGGCCGTGTTCGACGCGAAGTCGAAGCCGAAGTTGGCGCGGGTCGACCAGCCGATCGCGTTGCGATTGCCAATCCCATTCTGATAGTAGCCAGGCGTCAGCATGCCCAGGGACTTCCCGGTCACCGCATTATAGATCGGGACCGCCGCGTTCGTGCCTTCGACGAGCAACGACTGATCGGACATGCCGGGGTTCAGGGCCAGACCGCTGACGCCCGACGCCATCCCGCCGCCCCAGTTGTACTGGTTCGAGAGGCTGCCGCCGACGAACTGCGCCGTGATGTAACCGCTAAGCTTCACGCAGGTGTCGGAACCCGGCAGAACCCAGCCGGTGATGCCGCCGACGTCGCAGATCTTGACGTACTGGGCGACAGGAGCCGCCTTGTGCGTCGGCAGATCCGCCGCCTGCGCGCCGGCGACGGCGACGATGCCGGCCGCCGAACCGAGCAGGACGCTCTTGATGAGTGTCATTTGTTGACCTCCAGTTGACATAATGGGCGGGGGTTTTCTTCTCGCCTTCGAGCGTTGCACGCCCCAAACCGAAAGCTCTCAGCCCCGTCCCTGATTGACCTCGGATTTCGGCGGTTAACACCTCGACCCGTCCGCGACCGGTAGTCTCCCGTTCACCTGTCGAACATACTCCGCCGGACTTCCAACTCAACTATTCGCCGACAACAAATGGTCACCTGAGCGCCATTATTCTAATGCTGTTGTAAAAACGTCACGTTAATTCTATTTATAATTTCAAATATATGAACTAGACTTTCATTCTCAATTCTGATTTATATTTGCCAAGATTGACGATGTTTCTGATCTGTATTTTATAAAAATTACGTTTAAACTTACCTGATCGACGCGTCTGCTCGGTCACGTAAATTGCAACGTTAAACAATCTCCGGCTTGCCTTCTTCCCCGGCTCAATCCTTCGCGCGGTTCTGCTGGCGACGACATGGCGTCGCCGCGGCGGAATCCGCGAATTTTCGGAGAGGTCGAAGTCTGAGGAGCGGCGCGCCGCGAAACGGACGGCCGGTCGATCCGCCCGGCCTTAAGCGCGGCCGGGAGGCAGCCGGGCTTCGATGACGACGAAGGCCTGCGCGATCGGCGGCTCGTCCGTAATCGCGAGGTGGATGAAGGGCTCGGCGCCTTCCGGCATCATCGCCTGAAGCCGCAGGGCCGCGCCGCCCGTCAGCCGCATCGTCGGCTGCCCGGACGGAAGGTTGACGACGCCCATGTCGCGCCAGAACACGCCCCGCCTCAGGCCCGTGCCGAGCGCCTTGGCGCAGGCCTCCTTGGCGGCGAACCGCTTGGCGTAGGAGGCGGCCCGTCCCGCCCGCGCCTCGGACCGCCGCCGCTCAACCTCCGTGAAGCAGCGCGCGATGAAGCGCTCCCCATAGCGCTCGATGGCCCGCTCGATGCGCCCGATGTCGCACAGGTCGCTGCCGATCCCGACGATCATGGCGATCCGGCCGCCGCGGCGCGTCCCTCCGCCATCGCGGCGCGCATCCGCCTCACCGTCTCCGCCAGCCCCACGAAGATCGCTTCTCCGATGAGGAAGTGACCGATGTTGAGCTCGGCGATCTCCGGGAGGGCCGAAATGATTCGCGCGGTGTCGTAGTCCAGCCCATGGCCGGCGTGACACTCGAGGCCGAGGGCGGGCGCCTGCGCCGCGGCGACCCGCAAGCGGCCGAATTCGTAGTCGGCGCGTTCGACCTCGCCGCGAGCGACCGCGTCGCACCAGGCGCCGGTATGCAGTTCCACGACGGGCGCGCCAAGCGCCGCGCTCGCCTCCAGGGCCTCGATCGACGGCTCCACGAACATCGAAACCCGGATGCCCGCGCGTCCGAGTTCCGCGACGAAGGGCTTGAGCGCCCCAAAGCCGCCAACGACGTCGAGCCCCCCTTCCGTCGTGCGCTCGGTCCGCTTCTCGGGAACGAGGCAGGAGGCGTGCGGCCGGATTTCAAGCGCAATGTCCAGCATGGCCTCCGTCGCCGCCATCTCGAAATTGAGCGGCGTCGAGATGGACGCCTTGAGCCGGCGCATGTCGTCGTCCCGGATGTGGCGCCGGTCCTCGCGCAGATGCGCCGTGATTCCGTCCGCCCCCGCCTCGATCGCCAGCAAGGCCGCGCGGACGGGATCGGGAACCGCGCCGCCCCGGGCATTGCGGATCGTCGCGACATGATCGACGTTGACCCCCAGTCGAAGCGCAGCCATCGGTCTTTCCTTGAGGGCTTGGAATCAGGCGGAAGCGGCGAGCGCCCGGCTGCCCGGCTTGATCGCGGGCTGCGCGGCAAGCTCGGGCGGGAGCGCATCCGCCGGATAAGCCGGGATATCGAGCGTCGCCAGCGAGACGCGGGGGACGCCGATATCGGCCTTGCCTCCGGACCGGTCGATCAGGCAGGCGGCGCCGACGATGACGCCCGGATGTTCGGCGATCGCCGCCAGCGTCTCCCGCGAGGAGAGGCCGGTCGTGATGATGTCCTCGACCATCAGCACGCGCGCGCCCGGCGCGATCTCGAAGCCCCGGCGAAGCCTGAAGGCGCCGTTCTCGCGCTCGACGAAGATCGCCTTGGCGTTCAGCCAGCGCGCCGTCTCATAGCCGGGAACGATGCCGCCGACCGCGGGCGAGACGACCACGTCGATGCGCCCGAAGGCGTCGTGCGCCTTTTGGGCCAGCGCGCGGCAGAGGCGTTCCGTGCGGGCCGGGTCCTGAAAGACGAACATCTTCTGCAGGAACACGGGAGAATGGAGCCCGGACGACAGAATGAAGTGGCCTTCGAGCAGCGCGCCTGCGGCGCGGAACTCGTCAAGCGTCTCGTCGGGGGTTAGGGTCGCGGTCATGAGGATTTTCTCTTAGCAGGGCGAGGTTCGCCGCGCCAAGACGCGCCGCGGCGGCGCCGACAGGGAAAGCGATGCGGAAACAGTTCGAAACGAAGGCCATCAGCCCGAACCCGGATGCGGTCGCGCCCGACGGCTCCCTGGTGCGGCTCCTGCCCGCCCTCGCCGGAGGCAGCTTCGCCCATTTCGAGCTTCCCGCCGGCCGGATTTCGCAAGCCGTCACACACCGGACGGTCGAAGAGATCTGGTACGTCGTGTCCGGCGCGGGCGAGCTCTGGCGCAAGCAGGGCGACGCCGAGGAGGTCGTGACGCTGAGGCCCGAAACGGCCGTGACGATCCCGCTCGGCGCCCATTTCCAGTTTCGCGCGGACGAGGCGGCCTCCCTGGCCTTCGTCGCGGTCACGATGCCGCCCTGGCCAGGCGCCGACGAAGCGGTCCCGGTCGAAGGGCCCTGGGCGTCGACGGAGACGAGTTAAACGCAAAGCGCTTCCGCGAAGCGGGACTCCCCAGGGATTGGACGCTTTCATCCGTCCCTCGCCGCCTGTCCGCGCCGCTGGCTGCGAACGCGAGAGAAGGAGCGCCTGCACTCGCCCTTGCGGCGGCCCGCGCGTGCTGTTAGCCAGATCGCCGCAAGCGCCGGATTAGCTCAGCGGTAGAGCAGCGGTTTTGTAAACCGAAGGTCGGGGGTTCAATCCCCTCATCCGGCACCAGCACAAGGGAATAGTCCCATTCTTTCAACGAATTGTGTTGCGGTCGTACATTGATCCCACACTCGGCGTAAATGACGGCATAAGTCCGAACTCGATTCTCAAGTTACTCGCCGCGCTCTTCGCAGACCACCGGGACCAGCTCTTTCCACCGTTGCTGCGCGGGCCGTCAGTCCTAAGCCTCGTCTTCGAGGCGGTCCCGTTTCATGGCGCGACCGAAGTCGTCGTGATCGACATCGGCGCCCTCCGAACTGAGGTCGAGATCAGCGCGCCAGTTGCGCGCATCGTCGATATCGGCTTCTTTCACGGCGGCGCCGACCCGTGATATTCTTGTCGGGCCGGGTCGATAGACTTTGTATTCTATGCAAACATGCTCGGGAGGACAATCATGCCTGAGGGGATCAGCCCGTGGCCGGAAGTCAAGAGCGGAGCAAACGCACACCCGATAAAGACGCTGCAATATCTGCTGCGGGCGTATGGGCAGGGCGTCGTCGTCGACGGTCAGTTCGGTCCACAGACTGAAGCCGCGGTGAAGGCGTTTCAGTCGAGCCGAGGACTGGCGGCCGATGGCGTCGTCGGTCCCGTCACCTGGTCGGCTCTTGTCGTCGAGGTCAAACAGGGGAGCGAGGGCGAGGCGGTCAAAGGCGTGCAAGAGGAGTTCCAGTTCCGTAACCTCTCTGGCGATCCCAGCAAAGGGCCGCAGGTCGACGGGATTTTTGGCCCCATCACGGACGCGTCAGTGCGCGGTTTTCAGCATGCCCTGTCGCTCGACATTCCTTCAGTGAAGGTGGATGGAATTGTCGGCCCGGTCACTTGGCAGGCGCTGGTCAGCGGGATGCTCTCCTTCTAGCGGCGGGCCCGTGATCGGAGAGGCGCCGACCGCGCGTCGAACGGGATTCATGTTAGGAAACAGGAGAAGCGCCATGGCGGAACCGGTGCTGAAGAGAGGATCCAACGACACCGCGGTGCGAGACCTGCAAGAGGCCCTCAAGGCCCTCGGACACGATCCCGGGCCCGTCGACGGCGTCTTCGGGGCTCAGACCGAGACCGCGGTCAAGGCGTTTCAGCAGGCGCGGGAAATCCCGGTCGATGGGGTCGTGGGCCTGGTGACGTGGAGAAACATCGACGAAGCCGACCAGAGCCATCCCGTGCTGAAAGTCGGCGCAACCGGCCTCCCCGTCCGCCGCCTGCAAAGTAGGATGAGCGCGGTCGGCTTCGATACCGGCGGCGTCGACGGACGCTTTGGCGCCAAGACCGAAGCGGCGGTGCGAAAGCTGCAGCAGAACTTCAACCTCAGCGTCGACGGAGTCGTCGGCGCGAAGACCTGGGATGTCGTCGACGCCCTGGAGAATGAAGGCGGCGCCAGCTGACGGCCCTCATCGCTTCGCGATGGGAATCGGTTCAGAGAATGAGACCGGACAGGCTCTCGAGCGTCGCTCCGGCGGCGCCGGCGGGCGCCATCCACGTCCGCTCGTCCACGACCCCCGTGACCGGGACCCCGGAGTTGGTCTGGTGCTGACGCACGGCGGTCTCGGTGAGCTGGCCGAACACGCCGTCGATGGCGCCGGTGTAACCGAAGCCGGTTTTCAGCACACCCTGCAGCATGGCCACCACCGCCCCAAGGGAACCGGCCTGTAGCGTAGGCGACGCCTCGCGGTAGGGGTGGATATGGCTCCATGTGACCGGACCGGCTACGCCGTCCACAACCAGACCGTTTGACTGCTGGAAGTCCTTGACGGCCTGCTCGGTCTCCGGCCCGAAGGCGCCGTCGACGCTGTCCGGCCCCAGGACTTTCGACCGGGCGAAGACCCGCTGAAGCCGCTTCACGTCGTCGCCGGTGTCACCCAGTTTGATGGTCATCGGCATGTTGGTCCCTCCCGTCGATGCAATGCTCGCGCTTCCTTAGAAGTCCTGCTCGATGAGCTTCTTCCAGGTCAGCGCGCCGACAATACCGTCCGTCGCAAGATGGGCCGCCGTCTGGAAAGCCAGCGCCGCCTGCTTCGTCTTCGCTCCGGCTGCGCCGTCCAACGCCAGAGGCGGGATCGGCGTTCCGTCCTCTCCGATGTCACCGGCGGTGAGGAAGAGATTGAGTAGAGCCTGAAGCGTCTTAACGTCCTTGCTCATAACCGCCTGCGTCTCGGCGTTCCGAAGGTCGATCGTCTTCAGACTGGCAACGACTTCAGCCATAATCCACCTCCTCCTTGATCGCCGTCTTTTCCCGGCTGGTCTATGGCGCGACAATCTGGATTGGAACGGCGCGTCAATCAGGATGAGAAGAAGCAGCCGGGTTTGGGCATGATTGTCGCTGACGACGGGCTTGGCAAGGCCTGATTGACGCCGAGCGACAAACAGGTGACGCCGAGCGCGTCAATCAGGGGCGTGTTCGAGTTCCTTTGGGGTGGCGTTAGCGGGCGGGCGGCCGCGGCTTCGCTTGCGGTCGAGCGCCTCCTTCCTGCGATAGCTCTCGACGTTCATCTCGAGGATCGTGGCGTGATGAATGAGGCGGTCGATCGCGGCGAGCGTCATCGCCTGGTCGGGAAAAATCCGTCCCCATTCGCCGAAAGGCTGATTGGACGTGATGAGCGTCGAGCGCCGTTCGTAGCGCGCCGCGATCAGTTCGAACAGGACGCTGGTCTCGGCCTGATCCTTGGTGACATAGGCGATGTCGTCGAGGATGAGCAGGTCGTAGCGATCGAGCTTGGCGACTGCGTC
>CAVUJV010000006.1:0-204427 GCA_963741845.1 uncultured Alphaproteobacteria bacterium | reverse complement strand
AGGAGCGCGCCCCGCGCCTCGCCGCCCTCGCCTCGGCGCTGCGCGACCTCAACCCGCTCGCGCCCATCTTCGACGCCGCGGCGGGGGAATTCGGTCCCTCGCAGCTGGTCGCGACGGCTCCCCCGCCCCGCTTCGCGGCCTCGTTCGCCGCCCATTCGAAAGCGCGCCCCATCGAGACCTTCGCCCTGCGGACGACCGCGCCCATCGGTCCGCAGGCGCTCGAAGGCTTCCTCTCGGCGCTCGGCGGCCTGCTCGGCCCCCGCCTGCTGCGCCTCAAGGGCCTCGTCGCCCTCGCCGACGGTTCGCCCGTCCTCGTCGAGGCGGTGCAGCATGTCCTCCACCGCCCACGAAGGCTTGCCGACTGGCCGGACGAGGACCGGGCGACCCGCATGGTCGTCATCGTCAAGAGGGACGCCGCGCCGCAGGTCGAAACCCTGTGGTCCGCGCTGATACGCGCGCCCCGCCCGGACACGCCGGACCTCGCGGCGCTCACCGACAATCCGCTCGCGCCTCGCCCCGGCGGGCTGCTGGGGTGAGCCCGAAGGGCGCGCACAAACTGACGCGAAAAAGCGCATCGAACTCCGCCAAAACATCCGTTCCAGCGTCATTTTCGGGCGTTTTCGATGCAAAAGGGCATCAAAAACGCCTCGAAAACCAGCCAGAAATTTCCGCAAATCGGGACTTTTCAAGGCCTTGCGCTGTCTTTTCCTTCCGGCAGCAACTCCCCGCCCGTCCCTAAGACCTCGTCCTGACGCGCCGCGAAGCGGCCTCGAAGGAAGGGGAGCGTTACCGCCGACTCTCCCAGATCCGGCGCCGCCCCCAAATGAACGCGGCGAGGGGCGCAGCGCCTTTTTTGTTCCGGCTTTTCCGAAGTATCGGGGCGATCCGCCGGTTTGACAAGAAAATGTCGATGCGAAGCGCGGGTCCCGTATCAGTCGGCGAGCCGCGTGACCGCCGCACAAAAAACGTAGCCGACCCCGCGCACCGATCGGATGAGCGGCGGGTCGCCCGGCAGCTTCTTGCGCAGTCGCGCGACCAGCGTATCGATCGAGCGGTCGAAATAGCTCCAGTCGCGGCCCCTCAGCGCGCGGGTCAAGGCGCCGCGCGACAGGGGCCGGCCCGGCTCCCGGACAAAGGCCGTCAGGAGATCGAACTCGGACGACGTCAGGTGAACGCGCCGTCCTCGTGCGTCGAGTAGCTCGCGGGTCGCGCAGTCGAAGGTCGAGCCAGCGAAGCGGTAGCGCCATTCGAAGGGCAGCGGAGCGGCGGCCGACAAACTCCACGGCCCCCGCGCGAAGGGCGCTCTGGACCGCGGCGAGATCCTGCGATTCGTCGTTCAGCACGAGTATTCGCACCGTCGCCCCCTTTACCAGCTCCGAATCAGTCTTCGATCCGGCCGCCGAACGTGTCGTATCTTGATGCGCAAGATAATATTGTCAAGAATTGACGATGCGTCATCTATGTTCATCTCATTCTATACATGACGCATCGGAAGCCGCAGCCAAGCAACGAAAGCCTGCAACAAGAGGTTGGCGCCGGCGGGACCTGAAAAGCTTCAATGGCGCCGAGCGGAGCGCCCGAAAGACGGGAGAAGGCCGGACGCGCGCAAGGCAGGGCGCGCCGTTGCGTCAGACGGCATTCGACACGCACATCGGCGCATTTCAAATCGTTATGACGCAGCGTCGCATGGTGTAAAAGCGGCGCGGTTCCCTTGCGGGAATCGATTCGTAACGAGGGCGCCCATGCGCAGCATTCCCATCGACGTCCTCAGAGCTTTCGTCGCCGTGGTCGAGGAACGCGGCTTCACGCGCGCCGCCGAGACGCTCGGACGCACCCAGCCCACGATCAGCCTTCAGGTGAAACGGCTCGAGGAACTGATCGAGACGCCGCTTTTCGAAAGGACCGCGCGCCTCGAGCTGACGAGGGTCGGCGAGGTCTGCTTCGACTACGGCAAGCGGCTCCTGCGCCTTCACGACGACATGCTCGATGAAGTGTCGCGGCGAAAATCGCCGGGCGCGCCGCTTCGTATCGGGGCGCCGGGCGGGATTGCGGGCGCCCTCGCGCAGCACATCGCCTCATTCAGGGACGATGTCGACGGCGCGGGCCTGGAGATCGTGTCCGACGGCTCGGCGGAACTCGCGGCGCGCTTTCGGGACAAGGCGCTCGACGCCGCCGTGGTGGTTGGGGACGACAGCGGCGCGTCGGCGCGCTGGCGCGCGCCGCTCGCCTGGTTCGGGAGCGCGGGTTCCGGACGGCGCGAGGCGCTGGCGCTGCTCGTGCCCCCCGCGGACTCCGCCGTGCATCAGGCCGCGATCTCGGCGCTGAGAGCGCGCGAGCGCAAGTTCGACGTGGTCTTCGTCAGCAGCGATTTCACGGCGCTCGCGGGCGCCGCCGCCTCCGGATTGGGCGTTACGCCCCTCATCGAAGGAGTCTCTCCATGCGGAGCGCGGCGATCGGCAGACCAGACCCTGCCTCCCCTGCCCTCTGTGGTCCTTTCCCTGCTCAGCCATTCCCCGCGGCTGGCGGAAGCCGGGCGGCGCTGGATCGAATCGAGCCTTCCGAAGCTCGAGCCATTCTGACGCTGCGGCAGATTTGCTGTCGCAGTTTGTCACAATTCGTTGCGCAACGTTGAAGGGTTCGCGTGCCAATCTTTCAGGCGACTCTCGCCTCCCGGATCGGCCTCCGCCCATGCGAACATCGGACAAACGCATCCTCGATCAGTTGAACGGAGCGGCGGCTCCATCCGCCGAAGCCGAACGCGAGCGGATCCTCATGGCGGAGTTCCAGAGCCATGACAGCGTCGCCTCGCTCGCCCGCGCCATGGCGCGACGGATCGGGCGCCGCGCGCGCGCACGCGACTTCATCGCCGAAGCGAAGCTCGCCGAGCCTCCGCGACGGCGCTGAACGTGTGCGCGGATACATGCCGTTAGGGAATTAATTCCCGCGCAGGATATTCCTCCTAACGTCGGCTCTATTCGAGTCTCCCGGCGCGCCATGACCACAACCTCCGCCTATCTCGCCGTCACGCAGAATCTGTCGCGCTATCAGGCGATGACGTCGGCGGAGCCGGCGGTGAAAACGGCGACCGCCTATTACCAGGCCAATATCGGCAAGGTGACGTCGATCGCCGATTTCGTCGGCAACTACCGTCTCCTGTCCTATGCGCTGAACGCCTACGGGCTCGGCGACCAGATCAACAACAAAGCTCTGATCGCCAAGGTGCTCGAAGGCGGCGTCTCGAATCCAAAGAGCCTCGCGAACACGCTTGGCGATTCGCGCTGGAAGACCTTTGCGTCCGCCTTCGATTTCGTCGGCCGCGGCGCTGCGTCGGTCTCCGCCAAAAGCGCCGTCGCGACCACCACCGCCACATATGCGGAGCAGCAACTCGAAAGCGATCAGGGAAGCAGCGACGTCGGCGTGCAGCTCGCGCTCTATTTTCAGCGCGTCGCGCCGACCGCCGCCAGCGAATACGGCATTCTCGCGGACAGGAATCTTCTTGAGGTGGCGCAGACCATTTTTGGCCTCTCCTCCGCCACGAGCGCTTCGGGCATCGACACTCAGGCCAAGGAGCTTTCGCAGCTCATGCCGCTCTCGGACCTCCGCGACCCGGCGAAGCTCAAACAGCTCACGCTGCGCTTCACGGCCATGTACGACCTCCAGTACGGACCAAGCTCCGGCGCAACGACCGCGCTCACGGTGACATCGAACAATTCGAGCGCCGGAGCATCGGCCGCTTCGACAATCCTGTCCGACGTCATCAGCTCGAACAACAGCGCAATCAGCAGCACGCTCACCACGTTCACGAGCTCGCCGACGCCGCTCTTTTCAAGCTCGCTTCTGATGAGTTTGCAGGCGTTCCCGCTCGGCGGCTGATCGCGCCGAGCGCGCCCGACAACGCGGGCGCCGCGCTCCCTCAGTCCGGGACGCCGTAATATCGCTCCCGTAGGGCGAAGCGATCGCTGAGCCGCAAGGCGCCGTCGGGGGCCGGGTCCATGAGCCGGACGCCCAGAGCAAGGCCGCGTCTCCAGACCATGCGCGCCCCCCGCACCTCGAAGGTCTCGTCGATATGGACAGCGAAGCGGCCGGGCACGGCGATGTTGCGGGCGAGCAGGATTTTCAGGCCATTCAGCGAGCGGTCGCAGATCCGGCATTCGCAGAGGAACCTGTAGGCGGCGTCGAGCAGCTTCGCCGAACGAAGACGCACGCGCTCGCGCGCCTCGGCGCGCATCTCCCGGAAGCCGCCGAGCACGCACTCCGGCGGCGTCCCGACCCAGTAGGCGATCTCGCCGCGAAGCGCCAGCGCGGCGCCGATCTCGCGCGCGGGAACGAATTTCGCGCGCCATCCCGTCTGTTTCACGCCGTCGAACACAGGCGGCTTCGCGGAGGCTCTCTTCGTGGGCGGACGGTCGCCCCGCCGGTTTAGGATCACGTTAACCATTTCGAGAATACATATAACCATAACGATCTTGCATCGGTTGGGGCCTTCGCCTCAAAGAGCATTCCGCTCGCGGGGCGCTTCCGTCAATCGAAGGATCGTCGCGTGCTCAATGCGCGTTTGCGCCAGTCGGCGCGATTGTATCGAACGGTTCTCCTTTCGGCCGCGCGCCGACAAGGCCTCGTGCGTCCAGGCGTATGCGTAAGAGAGCGTAGCCCTATCGGATCTGCGGAGCTTCGAGTCATGTACATCATCATCGACGATCGCAATATCGTGGCCGGCGGTTATGCGACGAGCCTCGACCGTGAGGGCGTGTCGTCGGCGGGGGTCCATTCCGGCGAGTTCCGCGAATGGATCGGCAAGATCAGCGACACCGACATGCAGGCGGTCGAAGCCTTCGTCATTGGCGATTGCGACGAGCGCGGCGTGCTCCCCCGCATCATTCGCGAGCGGTCAAACGCGCCGGTGCTCTGCCTCAACGAGCGGCAATCGCTGGACGACACGCTCTGTCTCTTCGCCGCCGGCGTCGACGACGTCGTCCGCAAGCCGGTGCATGTGCGGGAGATTCTGGCGCGCGTCGGCGCGATCAACCGGCGCGTCTTCGGCGAAGGCGGCCATGTGACGATCGGCGAACTGCGCGTCTATTTCGACGGACGGGAGCCCGAGGTGAACGGCGAGCCTTTTCCGCTGCCGCGCCGCGAGCGTCGCATCCTGGAATTTCTCCTGCGCTGCCGCGGCCGTCGCGTGAGCAAGACGCAGATCTTCAATGCGGTCTATGGCCTCTTCGACGAGAATGTCGACGAGAACGTCATCGAGAGTCACATCAGCAAGCTGCGCAAGAAGCTCAAGCATCGGCTCGGATTCGACCCGATCGATTCGAAGCGCTTCCTCGGCTATTGCATCGACAAGTAAGCCGACCCCTTCCGACGCGAGGACACGCCGGCCCGCGAGCGCGAGCCGGCGTTTCTCTTTTGCGGCCCGCCCGGCGCTGGCCGGACAGGACACGGTTCCCCGCGCGCCTTGGGGGGATGCTAACCGGGTCAAGGGAGAGCGGCGCGCGGGGAGTTCGTGACGCGGTTCCTCAGCCGAAGAGTTTGAGGATCAGCTGCGCGTTCTGGTTGGCGACCGAGAGGGACTGGATGCCGAGCTGCTCCTGCGTCTGCAGCGCCTGCAGGCGTGTCGAAGCCTGGTTCATGTTCGCGTCGACGAGGCCGGAGATGCCGTTCGCGTAGTTCGTCACGAGGTCCGAGTTGAAGCTCGTCGCCGCCGTCATCCGGTTCTGGGTGGCGCCGATCTGCGCGCCGTAGTTTGTGACCGCCGCCAGCGCCTGGTTGACCGCGGTGAGGGCGTTCGCGGCGGTGATCGTCGTGCCGATCTGGAAGGTGCTGGTCGCGCCGCTGCCGCCCGTGAGATCGATAGAGTTCTGGGTGAGGAGATTCGTCGTGCCCGACGTCGTGGTCGTGGTCGACGCCGCAAGCGACGAGGCCGTGGCGAAGGTGAGCGATGTGTCCGTCGTCGAGTTGTTCCCGTTCGAGTTCGAGCGCGGTGTAGGTGGTGGCCGTCGTGTTGCCGTAGAGATCCATCGACGTGACGGTCATGGACGCTGGCCCAGAAGCGGCGACGCTGACGACATTGTTGCCAAAGCTCGCCGTCGTATTCGTTGAATTGCCGCCCGCGTAGAGCGTCTGCAGCGCGGAGATCGTGGCCGAATCCGTGATGCTGGAATTCGTCGTCGTCGTCGTCGGCGTGGAGGTGGACCCGCCGGTCAGCGCCTGCGCCGCGAAGGCGATCGTGTTCACGGTTCCGCCGCTCGAGGTCGCGTTGAAGCCGGCGACGAAGCTCAGCGTGTTCTGCGAGCCGTCGAGGATGTTGAGGCCGTTGAACGACGCCTGATTGACGGAGTCCGACAGCTGCTTGCCGAGCGAGGCGAGCGAGGTGTTGATGTCGGCGACATTGGCGCCGGGATTCTGCGCCTGAGTCAGCGTCGTCGCCATCGAGTTCAGCGTCGTTTTGACCGAATCCAGGGCGGACGAGGCGGTCGCAAGGACGGACTGCCCTACCGAGAGAGCGTCGTTCGACGCATTCACGACGCCGCTGTCCGCGGTGAGCTGCGCGGCGATCGCCCAATAGGACGAATTGTCGGCGGCGCTTCCGACTTTGAGGCCGGTCGACACCTGGTTCTGCACGGTCGCGAGCGACTGCTGCGTGTTCTCAAGGGCGCGAAGGGCGCTCAGGGCGGCGGAATTGTTCAGAATCGAGTTCATGGGTGCGTTCCTGTCGAAATGTGCACGGGATGGGATCGGGTGACATTTCGGACTCGCACCGAAACGACGAGATGGCTCGCATGCCCCAAGGCCTCTCTCCGAGAGACCTGCTCGTCGTGTTCCTTGCCCGGAAAAGGCGGCGTTTCTCGAAGGCCGCCTTTCCGGACGCTCCGCAAGCTAGCCGCGGCGCGCTAACAGGAGGTTAATCGGCGCGCTCCGCGGCTCCCGGCACAACCCCGGCGCAAGCTCCAGCCACGACTGTCGCCCCGCGAAGATGACCCGGAACCTAGAGTGCCGACTACGCTTTTGGCGCAAACCGAACGTCTCTGGACGAACCTGCAAGGGTTGGGCGTCCGGCGACTCGCCGCGCTCGCGCTGGTCGGCGTCGCCGTCTTCGCGATGACCGGACTCGCGGGCTGGTATCTCAGCCGTCCCACGATGGAGACGCTTTATTCCGGACTCGATCGCGACGATATCGCCGCAATCGGCTCCGCCCTGCGCGAGGCGGGCATCCCGTTCGACGTCAACCCCGAGAGCACGCTGGTGATGACGCCGACCGCGCAGGCCGCCACCGCGCGCATGATCCTCGCCGAGAAGGGCCTGCCGCGCAGCGGCGCCGAAGGCAATGAACTCTTCGACAAGCTGGGCTCGCTCGGGCTCACCTCGTTCATGCAGGACGTGACCCGCCTGCGCGCGCTCGAAGGCGAACTGGCGCGCACCATCCAGATGATGCACTCCGTCAAGGCCGCGCGCGTCCATATCGTTCTCGCCGACGACGGCTCGTTCCGCCGGGAGCGCCAGCCTCCTTCCGCGTCCGTCATGATCCGGACCGACGGCGGCGACGACCGCACGACCGGGGAGGCGATCCGCCATCTCGTCGCGTCGGCGGTTCCGGGCATGAAGGTCGAGGACGTGACCGTCCTCAATGTCGACGGGCGCCTGATCGCCTCGGGCACGGATTCGATCGAGAAGTCGCCGGACAATCTTCTCGCCCTCGAGCAGGCGGCTTCGCAGCAGATCCGCGAGAACGTCGCCCGGACGCTCACCCCCTATCTCAGCGCGCGCAACTTCCAGATCTCCGTCGCCGCGCGCCTCAACGCCGACAAGACCCAGACGAACGAGACGATCTACAACCCGGACCAGCGCGTCGAACGTTCGCTGCGGGTGACGAAGGAGCAGCAGAGCTCGCAGAACGCCGCCGGAACGCAGGCCGCCGGCGTGGACGCAAACCTTCCGAAAGCCAACGGCGGCGGCGCCGAGCAGAAACAATCGAACGACCAGACCCAGAAGCGCGAGGAGCTGACGAATTACGAAATCTCCTCCAGGTCGGTGCAGACGACCAGCGCCGGATTCGTCGTCCAGAAGCTCTCGATCGCGGTGCTCGTCAATCGCGCCGCTCTCGCCGCCACGCCCGGCGAGAAGCCTTCTCCCGAAGCCATCGCCGCAAAAGTCAACGATATCGAGCAGCTCGTCGCCTCGGCCGCCGGCCTCGACAAGCAGCGGGGCGACGTCGTGAAGGTTTCCGTCGTCGACTTCGTCGACTCGTCGCGCGATCTCGAGCCCGCGCCCGCGCCCTCGATCCTGGAGATCCTCGCGCGCCAGACCGGCTCGATCTTCAACGCGGCCGCCATCCTGCTTGTCGGAGCCATGCTGACATGGTTCGGCGTCAAACCGGCGGTGAGAGCGCTGCTCGCGCCGCCGGCCGCGGTCGCGCAGGAAGCCGCGCCCGACGCGACGCCAGCCCTCTCGGCGCCCTCCGAAGGCGTGCTCATCGAATTGGGCGCTGGCGAGGATGAGTTCCTCCAGGCTTTGCTGGCCAGACGGGACAACGGCCCGGCGCGCAAGCTCATCCGGCTTGTCGAATTCGACGAGGCCCAGGCGGCCGCCATCATCAAGCGCTGGATTCGTGAGGGGATGAAGGGATGAAACCTGTACCGATCGCGGATTATCTGGACCATATCGGACGCGCTCCCGGCGAAAAGCCCTCGCCGCGCCACGAAGCCTCGCCTTTCCGGCCGCGCAGTCTGCAAAACCTGCACGCGGCCGATTCCCGCCCGCCGTCCGCCTTCGAGCGGGCCGCTGCGGCGCCTCCGGCGCCTGCGAATGCGCAGAATGAGCCGCGCTCGCGCAGGCTTCCGTGGGAGCGTCCGACGGCGCTGGTCGAGGCTTCGGCGCGGGATTCCCTCGCCGCCCGGGAAGCGGCCAAAGCGGAGGAGATGGCGCTCAGACTCGCGGAGGCGCATGCGCGGGGACGCGAGGAAGGCCTGGCCGAGGGACGCGCGGAAGGCGCGGAGGCCCATGCTGCCGAGCTCGCCGCCGCCCGCGACGAGGCGCTGGTCGAGCGCCTCGAATTCCAGCTCAACGAATATGCGCAACTCGAAGCCTCGATCCGCGCAGGGTTCGAGGAGGTCGAGCAGAATGTGGCTTCCGCGGTCGCGCGGATTCTCGAACCCTTTCTCGTCAAGCAGGTCGTGGACTATGTCGTCGATGAACTCTGCAAGAACATCGAGCGGCTGGTCTCCGGCGGGGGACCCGGCCTCATCACGATCCGCGGGCCGGAACACGTTCTAGGCCTTCTGCGTGGACGGGTTGCCGGCCTGCCCGCCGAATTCGACTTCGTCGACAGCGCCGGGCCGGAGGCTTTGGTCGAGGCTGGAGCGACGCAGATCGTCACCGAGCTTCAGCCGTGGTCGGACCTGCTCGCCTCGCTCTCGGCCGAGCCCGACGCGTGAGCGAGTCCCACGCCGAAATCGTCATCGTCCGCCGTCACAGCTCGGAGGAGGACGAGCATCACGGCGGCGCGTGGAAGATCGCCTTCGCCGATTTCATGACGGCGATGATGGCGTTCTTTCTGGTGCTGTGGATCATCAGCGCCACCGACAAGAACACCAAGACAATCATCGCGCGCTACTTCAATCCGGTGAAGCTCGAGGAGCCCGCGAAGGCGCAGAAGGGCATCAAGGGCTCGCCCGAGCAGAACACGGAAGCCCTCGGCGACGATTCCGGGGCGCCGAAAGCGGAAAAGCCGGGGCCGGGCCCCGTCCAGGCCCCGAATCCGGCCAGGGAGCCCGCGCCCGCAAGCGGCGCGATCGAAGCGAAGGAGAAGCGCGCCAAGCCCAATTCCCAGATCCCGCCGGACCCGGTGAAGCCCTACCCGACCATGTCCGAAGAGGAGCTGTTCAGCGACCCGCGCGCGAGCCTCGACAAGATCGCCGGCGCGCCGCCTCCCGGGCCCCGCGTCGATCCCTCCGCGGCTCTCAAGGGCTATGGGGAGGTCGGGCCGAGCATGGACGAGGCTCTGCGCGATCCGTTCCGGCCGCTCGGCAGCGACAGGGCGATCGGCGCGGCCTCGCCCGATCCCCGCACGCCCTCCGAATCTCCGCCCGCTCCAACGAGCGCAGAGCCCAAGGAACCGGACCAAACCGCGCCGGCGCGCGGTCAGCCGCCGTCCCTTCTTCCCGCTCACGGGGAGAAGGACGCGATGACAGACAAGAAGGCCGCCGAAGGCGGCCAAATGCCTGCTCCCTCGCCCCCGCCCACACCCCGCGCGCAGGAAGAGAAAGCCTCTGCTCAACCCTCTCCCGCCGGACCGCAACCGGCAGTCGGCGCAGCGCCGTCGCCAGCCGACCCTCGCGCGCAAGAGGCTGCGCGCCTCATGAAGGACGTGCAGCAGCGCCTCGGCGCGGACGTGAAAGCCGCAGCCGCGCCGCAACTCGAAATAAAGGCGAGCGACGAGGGAATCCTCATCAGCCTCACTGACCAGCAGAATTTCTCGATGTTCCCGATCGGCTCCGCCGAGCCGCAGCGGCGCGTCGTGCGGATGATGGATGCGATCGCGATGAGTCTTGGCGCGCTGCCCGGCAGGATCGTCGTGCGCGGCCATACCGACGGCCGCCCCTATCATTCCAAGACCTACGACAACTGGCGGCTCTCCGCGGCGCGCGCCGAGATGGCCTATTACATGCTCCTGCGCGGCGGCGTGCCCGAAAAGCGCTTCGACCGGATCGAAGGCTTCGCCGACCACAGCCTCAAGGATCCAGCCCATCCCCTCGCGCCGGAGAACCGCCGCATCGAGATCCTTCTGAGGGAGGCGAATCCATGAGACGGTTGCGCTTGGCGGTCTTCGTCGCGGCCTTCGCCGGCTTTGCGCCGTTCGGCGCGCGAAGCGAGCCTTCGCGCATTCCCGACGCGTCGCCCGAACCCGCCAAGCTCTCCGAGATGGCGGACGCCTTGCAGCGCATTCAGGTGCGCATGACGCAGGGCGACGGCAAGGCTTATGCGGAAAGCGTCGCGCTTCTGAAGGCGATGGGCGGCGCGATCGCAGCGGCGCCCCCCGAGACCTGGAAGGACAGGCGCGAAGCGCAGGCGGTCGCCATCTTCATCCTGAGCGGCGGGCCGCTCGCCGACGTCGTTCCCCTGCTGAGAGGCGAAGCGGTTCCCGAGAGCGAACGCCCGCTCGCGCGCGGAGCGCTCGCCTATATGACCGGACACGCGGCCGATGCGCGGGAGCTCCTCCGCAGCGTCGAGGTGAAGGCGCTCGACGCCCGCGTCGCGGGGCATGTGGCTTTCGCGCTGTCGCTCCTGGAATCGAAGCAGGATCCGAAAGCCGCAATCGCGCGGCTCGACTGGGCGCGCCTCGTCGCGCCGGGCACGCTGGTCGAGGAAGTCGCGCTGCGCCGAGAGCTTGGCCTGCTGGCGGAAGCCCACGATTCCCAAAGGGTCGCGCTGCTTACGCGCCAATATGTGAGCCGCTTCCCGAGCTCCGTCTACGCCCCTGAGTTCTTCCGCGCATTCGGGCGCAAGATCGCCGAGGATGGGCTCGCGGACGACCCCACGCAATACAAGCGCCTGTCGGACGCTTCGAGCGCGCTCTCGCCCGAATCGCGCCGCGCGTTCCTGCTCGGACTGGCCAAAGCGGCGACGATCAACGGCCGGTTCGACGGCGCGGAAGCCGCCGCGACGGATGTGCTGAGCAGCGCCGCGCCCGGCAGTCCCGAGGAAGCGCGGGCGCATCTCTATCTCGCCGCGGGCCGGATCTTCACCGCCGATGCCGAGACCGCGCGCGCGGACCTTCAGGCCATCGATTCCGCGACGCTCGACCCGTCCGACGCAGCGCTGCTCGCCGCGGCGCGCAGCGTGGCGGCGCAACTGCGCGTGATGCCTTCGCCGGGCGCGATCGACGCGCAGGCGGAAACCCTGGCGAAGGACAAGTCGGGCGCCGGCGTGACGATCGCCGCCGCCGAGAGCGCGCTTCAGCGAACCGTCGCGCTCGTCAACGGACCTTCGCAATGAGCGCGGTGGCGACGGTCCCCGTTCAGCCGGCGCCCGCCGCCCACGCGGCTCCAGCGCCGCGCGCCGGGACGCAGGCGGCAACGCCTTTCGCTTCGCTCCTGGACGCGCTCCCTCACGCGGGGACGAAGGACGGCCGCGCGAATCCCGCGAAGACAGCGGAGGACCAGGGTCAGTCGAAGACGCGGCGCAGCGCAGCGGAGACTCGCGCCGCGCTCGAAAGCGCGCTGTCGCTGGCCTTGCCGCAGGCGATTGTCGCGGCGCCCGCGGCGGATGCGCCGCCTGCGCAGAAGGCTGAAGCCCCTGTCGCAAATCCACCGGGCGGGGCGGAGGCAGTCATGACCGCCGTGGAGGCGACGAGCGGGCCCGCCGCCGGCGCCAAGCTCGTCGCCGAGCGCGCATTTCACGCCGCCCCCTCCCCGGCCGGGGCGATGGCGGGGACGCCATTCGCGGCTCTGGAAGCGAGCCCCGCAAAGGCTCCCGCATCCGCAGCCGCGCCCCCACAGGCCGGCGTCGCCAGCCTGGCGTCGCCAGCGCCGCAGGGCGCCGGCGCGGCGCAAGCGGAGCCTGCCGCCTCTCCGTTTGCCTCCCCGCGCGGCCTCGCGCCTGTCGATGCCGCGCGCGCCGCAGGCCGCGACGCCTTCGCGGCCGCTCTCGGCGAATCCAGTCCCGCGACCCCGGTCGCCCGACAGGCGGCCTCGCAACCCGCGGAAGCGACGCAAGCCGTCTCGCCTCGCGGCCCTGCCCCCTCCAGCGTGACCGGAGTCGCAAAATCCCGGCCGCGCGTGGGTCTGCAGGCGCGCGAAACGGGAATGGCGAAGACGGTCGCCGCGCAAGCCGCGGCGCCAGCCGCGTCCAGCGCGTCCTCCGGCGATGCAGGCGGCGCAAAAACCTCCCGCGATCCCTCGAAAGGCAAGGCGGACACGGCCAGCGCCTCCCCCGCGAGCGCCAGCGCGACGGGCGCCGCCACGACCGGCGGCGACGGCGAGCGGCGCAGCCCTGATCGGCGCGAACCCGGCCTTCGCGGCCGCATTCGCGCTTGCCCAACCGGCCTCCCCCGAGACGAGCGCAATAAGCGCCGCGCCGCCGAGCGCGAGCGGAGCGCCCGCCCTTTCGGCGCCTGCGCAGACCTCGCGGCCGGTGCGCGAGATCGACGTCGATCTCTCGCCGGGCGGGGTCGAGGGCGTGTCGATGACCATGCGGCTCTCGGGCGACCGGCTCTCCGTCGTCGTCCGCGCCGCAAGCGGCCAGACCGCAAGCGCCATCGAAACCGCGCGCGACGCCATCGCCGAGCGGCTCGCCGCGATCGGGCAGCCGATCGCTTCCTTCATCGTTCAAGCAGACCGGCCCGAGCGCCGGCGAGACCACGCATGCCAGGGATTCTTCGAGCGATAGCGGACAGAAGCAGGGGCAGGGCGACAGCCAGACCGATGGTTCGCGCAGCGATCGGCGCGGCCGCGCTTCTCGCGGTTTCTAGCGCATCCGCCGCGGGCGAGTTCGCCTGCGAGCGCGAGATGGCGCGCGCCTCCGCCGAAAGCGGCGTGCCGCTCAACGTGCTCTATTCGGTCGGCCTCACGGAAACCGGCGTCGGGGGCGAACTCGGCCCCTTTGACATGAATGTGGACGGGCGCGCGGTCCATTCCGCCTCGCTCGGCGAGGCGCTGGCGCGCTTCGCCGCGGCCAAGGCGAAGGGCGCGCGGCTCATCGACATCGGCTGCATGCAGATCAACGAGCGCTACCACGGCGCGCGCTTCCCCTCCGCCGCGGCGATGTTCGATCCGCGCCGCAACGTCAATTACGCCGCCTCCTTCCTCAAGGCGCTGAAAGCGGAAGAGGGAAGCTGGACGCTCGCCGTCGCCCGCTACAACGCGGGGCCGAAAAACCCGGGCGCGCAGCATGTTTACGTCTGCGCCGTCATCCGCAACATCGTGGCGAGCGGCTTCGGCCGCTGGACTCCCCACGCGCGTGCGCTTTGCCCGCAGACGGCGTCCCGGTGACGCCGCGCGATCCCGCACCCTGACGGCGCCCCATCCTTACGCACGCTTTACGGCCGGGCGATGCAATCCATCTCGATCCTTTGCGCCATCGAGGCGTATTCAGCGCCCTCGGGTTAACAGACTGGAGTTGGCACGATGCGTACGATGACCGAGGAGCGACCGATCGACGCCTACGTTCCGGCGCGGGCGCGCGATGCGTTCGAAGCCTCAGGCGAAGGTGAACCGCCTCAACCGACGCAAATCTTCTTCCGGCTTGGCCTGCTGATGGTCATAGCCCTCGGCGCGGCTCTGGCGGCGCAATGGCTGACCGCCTCGCCGCTCTGAAGCGCTGAGGCATCCGTCATGACCTACCACATCCCCGAATGGAGCCGGGCCATCGGGCCCTGCCTCTTGATCGGCCGGCAGCCGCACGGACTCTGGGTCGTCAAAGACGAACGCAATCTCTGCGGCGGGTTTTTCACCAATCAGGCGGACGCGATCCGTTTCGCGATGGCCGAGCGCGAAAGACGGCCGCAGTCGCTCGTCCTTCTGCCCGACGGCGTCGAATGCGACCCGCCGCTCGGCGGCTCGCCGGAAGCGAATTGACGCCCGCCCAAAAGCAAATCGGCGGGGTTTCCCCCGCCGATCGCTTCGTCATTGTTTGGGCGCCGCCTCAGAAGTCCATGCCGCCGCCCGGCATCGCCGGCGCCGGCGTTTCCTTCTTCGGCTTCTCCGCGACCTGGCCTCCGTCGTGATCAGGAGGCCCGCGACGGACGCGGCGTCCTGAAGCGCGGTGCGCACGACCTTGGTCGGGTCGCCCTCCAAGGTATCTTTCAGAAAAATCAGCACTCCTTGCACAATGCTGCTAACGATATGATCTGGCACGGTTTTTGCGGAACTTTAACTGGCCGTTAGGCGTTTTATGTGACAAAATGGTAACGGCTGTCTTTGGAGAAACCGCATGGTCAGCTCAGACTTCCGCCGTCAGCTCGCGGGCTTCGGCCTCACCACCGCGAACATCCTCTATCGCCTGCCCGAC
Source organism: uncultured Alphaproteobacteria bacterium (assembly GCA_963741845.1). Lineage (GTDB taxonomy): Bacteria > Pseudomonadota > Alphaproteobacteria > Rhizobiales > Beijerinckiaceae > Roseiarcus. The sequence continues at coordinate 189,424 of CAVUJV010000006.1, read as the reverse complement.
CACCCCGACATCCTGCAAAGCTACATCTGGCAGCAGCACGACCTGCATCCGTGTTTCCCGGAACTGCGCAAATTCCTCGACTTCTGGACCCGCGAGATCCAGGGCGCGCTCCATTCGGTGCAGGTCGCGCATTGCCGGCTGATCAAGCCGGCCGAGTTCCGCACGGTGGACGGAGAGTTCCGGCTGCACTGAGGCTGGCCCACTCTCCCCGCCGAAGCGGGGAGAGAACCGGTTGAAGGGCAGTGGAGATCAGGCGGCGGCCCATCGCCGAGCGCTCACCGCTACCCTCTCACGGCCAGAGGAGAGGGAGACGGGCCGCCTCACCCGAGGGCGAGCCGGATCATCGAATAGGAATAGGGCGGCAGCTTCGCCGCGAGAACCCCATCTTTCACTTCCGCGCCTGATGCTTTCTTCGGCGCCACCGCCGTCTGCGCTTTCAGCGTATTGACCGCTTGCAGGTCGGCGTTGGTCATCTCCTGATGGTCGAGGACGCGGGCGGGGCCAAAGCCCTGAAGGCTCGCCTCCATCTCGATCGACTCGGACGCGTGACGGTTGACCGCGAAGAAGGTCAGCGTCCTCCCTTCCGCGTCGTGCGTGCCCGCAACGTCGAGATAGGGAACGTTGTCGGCGACGGCCGCGTCGTAACCGGGCGAACTGACGCTGAGCTGCAGCGCCTCGCCCCTGCCGAAGACGGACGCGAAATAATAGGGATAGTAGATGGTCTGCCGCCAGGCCGGGCCGCCGGGCTCGGTCATGATCGGGGCGATGACGTTCACGAGCTGCGCAATGCAGGCGATCTTCACCACGTCCGAGCGGCGGATGAAGGTGTTCAGGATGCAGCCGACCTGCAGCGCGTCCTCGAAATTGTAAATGTCTTCCAGAAGCCGCGGGGCATGCGGCCAGCCTTCCGCGCCTCCGAGGATCGCGCGATCCTGCTCGTTGGAATGATACCAGACGTTCCATTCGTCGAAGGAGATCGTGACGCGCTTGCGGCTGCGCTTCATGGCGCGCACGAATTCGATCGTCGAGGCGATGGTCGCGATATAGGCGTCGAGCTTGGCGTTGAGCGCCAGATATTCCGCGGCGTTCTTCGCGCGGTTCGCGAAATACATGTGCAGCGAAATGTGGTCGACCGCGTCGTAAGTGTGCTCCAGCACGACCCGCTCCCATTCGGGATAGGTCTTCATGTCCGAATTGGAGGAGCCGCAGACGATGAGTTCGAGCTTCGAGTCGAAGGCGCGCAGCGTCTTCGCGACCTCGTTGGCGAGGCGCCCATATTCATGCGCCGTCTTGTGGCCGACCTGCCAGGGGCCGTCCATCTCGTTGCCGAGGCACCAGTGCCGGACGTTGAAGGGTTCGGCGCGGCCGTTCGCCTTGCGCAGGTCGCCCCAGTAGCTGCCGGTCGGCCCGTTGACATATTCGACGAAGTTGCGCGCCTCATCGAGGCCGCGCGAGCCGAGATTGATCGCGAGCATCATCTCCGTCTGGGCCGCGTCGCACCAGTCGGAGAATTCGTGGAGGCCGACCGCATTGGACTCCGAGGTGTGCCAGGCGAGATCGAGCCGCGTCGGGCGCTTCTCGCGCGGACCGACCCCGTCCTCCCAGTTGTAGGCCGAGACGAAATTGCCGCCCGGATAGCGCACGAGCGGCGCCTTCAGGTCGCGGACCAGGGCCATGACGTCGCCGCGCATGCCATTCTTGTCGGCGGTCGGATGCCCCGGCTCGTAGATGCCGGTGTAGATGGCGCGGCCGAGATGCTCGAGGAAGGCGCTGTAGAGCCTGTCGTCGATGCGCGAGACGACATAGTCGCGATGGGCGGTGACCGATGCTTTCACGAAACCTCCTCCTGGCCAATTCCTCACCGGATCAGTATCAGAATTTTGGATGAATAAGACCTGCTTCGCGCCTGCCGTCAAGCGCCTTTCTCGATCCGGCGCTGACCCCATATTTTTCTGAGGTCATATGCCTGTCGCAGTGCAGCCGGACAGCCGAACGGATAGCCTCTTCGCCGCGCCGCAAGTTCTCATATGTATCGTCTTTCTTGATTGAAACCCCTTGGCGCCCGCTGCTTTCGCGGCTAACATTTTCGGCGTCTCCTGACGCCGCGCGCTCAAAGTCCTGCGCGAGGGAGGCCGTCAGAGGACAACTCTTTGGGAGGAAAAACAGGATGATCCGAAAGCTCTTGTTCGCGACGCTCGCCGGCGCCGCGCTGATGGCCACGGCGGCCCAGGCGGAAGAGACCGTCGTATGGTGGGATTTCCTCAGCGGCGGCGACGGCGTCCGCATGAAGGCGATGCTCGATCAGTTCAACAAGGAACACGCCGGGAAGGTGAAGATCGACGCAACGACCTTCGAGTGGGGCGTCCCCTTCTACAGCAAGGTGCAGACCTCGGCCGCGGTCGGACAGGGCCCGGACATCATGACCTATCATGAGTTGCGCATGCCGCTCGGCGTCTCGACGGGAACGCTGAGCCCGCTCTCGCCCGAAGAGCTCGCGGCCGCTGGCATCAAGGCCACCGACTTCGGCCCCGCCAACTGGAAGGCCGCGCAAGGCCCCGACGGCAAGCAATATGGCGTGCCGCTCGATATCCACTCGATCGTCCTCTATTACAACAAGGATCTCCTGAAGAAGGCCGGCCTGCTCGGCGACGACGGCAAACCGAAGGGCCTCGACGGCGTCGCCAATTTCGACGCCGCGCTCGCCAAGCTCACGAAGGACGGCGTAACGGGCCTCTCCGTGCCCGGCGACAACGCCTCGGGCTGGCGCATTTTCTATACGCTGCTCAACCAGCAGGGCGGCGAGTTCCTCAAGGACGGCAAGTTCCTCGAAGGCGACAACCTCGCCAAGGCCACGACCGCGCTCGCCGAAATGAACAAGTGGGTCAAGAACGGCTGGGCGCCGGCGCATACCGAATATCCGGCCTCGATCGCCCTCTTCACCTCGGGCAAGGCGGCCATGCACATCAACGGCGTCTGGGAAGTGCCCACGATGGTCGACCTCGCCAAGAAGGGGCAGCTCTTCGACTGGGGCGCGATCCAGATCCCGGTCATCTACGATCATCCCGCGACCTGGGCGGATTCGCATTCCTTCGCCATTCCTGACCGCAAGGGCAATCCCGTCTCCCCGGAGAAGCGCAAGCTCGTGCTCGACATCATGCACTGGTTCAATGCCCATTCGATCGAATGGGCGTCGGGCGGCCATGTTCCGGCCTATCTGCCCGTGCAGGAGAGCGCGGAGTTCAAGGCGATGAAGCCGAATTCCGACTATGTTTCCCTCGCCAAGACGGCTGTCTTCGATCCTGTCTCGAAGCTCGCTGGCGTCGCCTCGCCCGTCTATGAAGCGGCCGGCAATTATGTCGTGCCGGCGATGAGCGGCGAGATCGCGCCCGCCGAAGCCGCCAAGCAGATGCAGCAGGATCTGCAGGGGCAGGCCGAGTAAGGCGCGCGAACCGGACGGCAGGCCGCAGCCCCGAATGGGCGGCGGCCGGCTTTCCGGTTGGCGTGGAGGAAACAGGCCCGCCGATGATCCGAAGCAGGCGCAACGAAATTCTGGTCGCCTATGCGCTGATGGCGCCTTTCATCGTCATCTATGGCGTGCTGTTCGTCTATCCGTCGGTGAAGATGTTCATGCTCGCCTTCACCAACGCGCCGCTCATCGGCCCGGGGCAATGGGTTGGCTTCAAGAATTTCGAGCGCCTCTGGTCGGACCGGCTGTTCTGGACCTCTGTCTGGAACACCATCTATTTCGTGATTCTGAGCGTCGTCCCGAGCACGCTGCTCGCGCTCGTCATCGCCATCGCCGTCAATCGGCTCAAGGGCTGGACGCAGAGCCTCGTGCTTGCGGCTTTCTTCCTGCCCTACATCCTGCCCGTCTCGGTCGTCTATCGCATCTGGGGCTGGATGTTCGACAAGGATTTCGGCATCGCGCAGACCGTCATCACGCCTTTCACCGGCGGCCAGCATCTCTCGATCTTCCGTACGCTTCCGCTCTTCATGCCGGCGGTCGCCTTCGTCACGATCTGGTGGCTCATCGGCTTCAACGTGCTTCTGTTCATCGCCGGGCTTCGCAACATCTCGCGCGAGATCTACGAGGCGGCAGAGCTCGACGGCGCGGGCGCCTGGACCCAGTTCCGCAAGATCACCTGGCCGCTCATCTGGCCAATCACCGTCCTCGTCCTCACGATCCAGCTCATCCTGCAACTCAAGATCTTCGATCAGGTCTATCTGTTCGCAGCCAACGTGCGCGTCGACGCCACGATGGTGATGGTGCAGTACATCATCAAGCAGGCGTTCCAGATGAACAGGGGCGGTCTCGCCGCGGCGGCCTCGACGGTCCTGTTCGTCCTCATCGTCGTCGTGTCCGTCCTTCAGTTCCAGCTCCTGCGCGCGAGGGGCGCGCGATGACGGCCTCGGCCGGAGCTGGCGACGCGCTCGTCGCGGCGGGAGGCGCCGCGCGGCTCGCCCGGCTCAAGCGCTTCAACCTGGCGGGCCTTGTCGCCACGCTCGTGACGCTGCTCGCCGCGATTTTCTGGGCGTTCCCGCTCTATTGGGGCCTCATCACGACCTTCAAGCCGGAATATGAGATCGTCCGTCCCGGCGTGCAGCTCTGGCCGGAGCATTTCACCTTCCAGAACTATATCCACGTGCTGACGACGACGAAGATCGGCATCTGGTACGTCAATTCGCTCGTCACCTCCGCCGCAGTCACCGTGATCGTCGTCGGCATGGCGGCCGCCGCGGGCTATGCGATCTCGCAGCTCGACTTCCCGGGCCGGCGCATCTTCTGGGGGCTGATCCTCGCGAGCTTCATGGTGCCGATCCCGGCGCTGATCGTCACGCATTTCGAGCTCATGAGCCAGTTTCACTGGATCAACACCTGGGCCGGCGTCGTCGCTCCGCAGCTCATCGCGCCGGTGACCGTCATCATCTACAAGCAGTTCTTCGATTCGGTGCCGAAGGATTTCCGGGAAGCGGCGGCGATCGACGGCGCCACCGAGTTCCAGCTGCTGTTTCGGATCTACCTGCCGATGAACTGGGGCGTGACGACCGCCCTCGCCATCATCACCTTCATCGGCGCCTGGAACCTCTTCCTCTGGCCATTTCTGGCCGTGACGGAAGAGGACAAGATGAACATCACCGTCGGCATCACGCAGGTGCATGACGCCTTCGGCGTGTCCTACGGCCGCGACCTCGCGGTCGCCATGCTCGCAGCGCTCCCCGTCGCGATCGTCTATCTCGTCTTCCAGCGTCGGGTGACGCAGGCGATCATGCTTTCGGCGGGCATCAAGGGATGACGAATGTGACTGCCGCCCCCGCTCGCGCCGAGGCGCCGCATGTGGAATTGAGGCGCGTGACCAAGCGCTATGGCGCGGTGACGGCGATCACCGACCTCAACCTCGCCGTTCCGAAAGGGTCGTTCACCGCCCTGCTCGGACCTTCGGGGTGCGGCAAATCGACGATGCTGCGCATGATCGCCGGTCTCGAACAGATCACGGCGGGCCAGTGCTTCATCGACGGCGCGGACGTCACCCACACTCCGCCTGCGCAGCGGCGGATCGCGATGGTGTTCCAGTCCTACGCGCTTTATCCGCACATGACGGTGAGGCAGAACATCGCCTTCTCGATGTCGGTCGCCGGCGTCTCGCGCAAGGCGCAGGAGGAGCGCACGAAGGAAGCCGCGCGCATCCTCCAGCTCGATCCCTATCTCGACCGCCGCCCCGCCGAGCTCTCGGGCGGCCAGCGCCAGCGCGTCGCCATCGGGCGGGCGCTCGTGCGCAAGCCCGCCGTCTTTCTGTTTGACGAACCGCTCTCCAACCTCGACGCGAAGCTGCGCGTGCAGATGCGGCTCGAGCTCGCCAAGCTCCACGCCGAGCTTGCGGCGACCATGATCTATGTCACGCATGACCAGACGGAAGCGATGACGCTCGCCGACCAGATCGTGGTGCTCGACAAGGGCATGATCTCGCAGGTCGGCTCGCCGCTCGATCTCTACAATTCGCCCGCCAACAAATTCGTCGCCGCCTTCATCGGCTCGCCGAGCATGAACTTTATTCCGGTCGAGATCACGGGAGCCGGCGACGGCTCCGCGCATGTCGCGTTGCCGGGCGGCCGCGCGGCCAAGGCGCGCCTTGCGGCGAGCGAAGGCGCGCGGGGCTCCGCCGAGCTTGGCGTGCGGCCCGAGCATCTCATCGTCGTCCCGCCCGACGACGCCTGGGCGTCCTTCAGGGGGACGGTGGCGATCGTCGAGCATCTTGGCAACGCGACGATCCTCTATGTCGATACGCCAGCGGGGCAACTGATCGTCGAAGGCAAGGGCGATCTCCTGGCCAGACCCGGCGAGGCGGTGGGCCTCAAGATCGACGAGCCGCGCGCGCATCTTTTCGGCGCGTCCGGCGACGTGCTTTGAGCGCCGCAGCGTTTGCATGAAACGGCCGCGGCGATCCCGTCTCCCCCGGAGAGAAGGCGGCGAACGAAGCGCGCCGAACGAACGGCGGCCACGGCTAAAGCCCTCGGCCCTCGCTTTCGGCGGCGGCTCAATCCTCCGTCGTGAGTCGCAGGACGATGTCCTGATCGTAGTTGCCGAAGCCTCGGCCGAAAATGTTGACGCCCCCGGGATGGCGCGCGTCGTCCTTCACCTCGACCTTGAGGCGAATGGAGTGATGAGCGGAAAGGTCGAGGTCGGCGATCGTCAGCGGCGAAATCTTCACCCCGTCGATGAAGGCGCCTTCGGACGTCACGCGCCAGCTTTTGAGCTTGCCGTACTGGCTGCCCTTGAGCTTCCACCAGTCGGGCGTATAGACGCCGCGCTGGTCGCCGAAATCGCCGGGACTTGTCCAGACGCCGACCTCACGCCCATTGATGGCCACCGTGATGTCGGACGGCCAGTCGGCCGAAGTGCCCGGCACTTCGGAAGAAAGCTCGAGCGAGAATTCGAGCGCCGCAACCGTCTTGCCGACGAGCCGCGCGTTGTTCGGGAACTGGTACTCGACGAAGCCGCGCGTGAACCACATGAGGCCGGCATTCATGCGATCGGGGTTCAGAAACGAGCCCGGCACGTCGAGGAGGCCGATGATCCCCTGCGTCGAGCAAAGGCCGCAGGGCGCGGTCACCTCGCAGCTCGTGTAGAGCCCGATCGGCATCGCGACCTCGATGGAATTGGCCTGCGCGCCGGTCAGGTCGTCGCGGATCAGGACGAGCACCTCATCATATTCGGTGAAGCAAAGCTTCTGGTTGCCCTTCCGCCCCTTCTGCGTCTCGGTTCGGATCAGCCCGGCGTCCTCCAAGATTTGAAGATTGGAGGACACGGTCGACTGAGGCAGGCCGAGCGCCGCGGCAATGTCGTTGACGTTGATCCCCGGCCGGCGATGCAGAAGCCGCAGGATTTTGGCGCGGAGGGGCGACGCAAGCCCGCGCAGGACCTCGGGGCGCTCCTCCGGGTCGATCATCAGAAAATTTCGCGACATGCCCCGGCCGACGGCCTCCTCCCGGAAGGTCTGTATCAGAAATTCGGATGCTTTCGCAATCGCCGCAACGAACCCGCCTCTCTGGAGCCTTTGCTTTGACTGACCCCGCCCCCGCGCGCCAAACGCTCAGCCTCGACGGCCTGTGGGACTTTTCCTTCGAGGGTCCGACCGCGAAGCTTGAGGGCGCCGGCCATCGCATCCGCTCGCCGGGCGTCTGGCAGGCCCAGTTCGCGGAACTGCGCAACGCCCATGGGATTGGCCGCTATCGGCGGAAGATTGAGCTCCCGGCGGACTGGACGTCAAAGCGCGTCTTCATCGTACTCGAAGGCGTGTTTCACGAGAGCGCCATTCTCGTCGACGGCGCGCCCGTCGCCGCGCATGGCGATGGCTGGACGACGATCGAGGTCGAGTTGACCGCCGCGCTGGCGGGCAAGCGCAGCTTCGAGCTTGGCGTCGACGCGCGCCTGCCCGACGACCGCGCGGACGGGCGCTTCAGCCGGTCGCTCGCCGCCAAGCAGGACTGGTACGGCGCGCAGGGCGGGATCTGGAAGCCGGCCCGGCTCGAAGCCCGCGCGCCCGCGCATCTCGCCTCGCTCTCCGTGCAGACCGCCTACGACCTTGCCACGGGAACGGTGACGGCGCGCGGCGCGCTCTCCGAAGCCGCGCCCGCGACGCTGCGGTTGACGCTGAGCCGGGACGGCCGAACCATCGCGAGGCGCGATGTGGCGCTCTCGTCAAAGGACTTCGAGGCCGCGCTGACGCTCGAACGCCCGGAACCCTGGTCGCCGGACGCGCCGAATCTCTACGACCTCACCGTCGAGCTTCTGCGCGACGGGGCCTCATGCGACGCTCTTGCGCGCACGATCGGCTTTCGTCGCTTCGAGGCGAAGGACGGCCGTTTGTTCCTCAACGGCGAGCCCTTCTATCTGATCGCCGCGCTCGACCAGGACTGGACGGAAGACGCCAACTGGCCCCCGAACGACTCCGGGATCGCGCAGCGCTTCCACAACGCGAAGGCGATGGGCCTCAACGCGCTGCGCTGTCATGTGAAGATTCCCTCGCGCGAATATCTCGATCTTGCCGACCGGCTCGGTCTCGTTGTGTGGCTCGACATGCCCTACATGGGCTTCCTCGCGCCCGAGACGCGCGAGGCGCTCATGCGCGTGTTCCGCGAGTCGGTCGCGACCCACGGCTTCCATCCCGCGATCTGCATCTGGACCCTCTTCAACGAAGGCTGGGGCATCGAGCTTGACGACAATCCCGAGGACCGGCGCTGGCTGAAGGCGTTCTTCGACGAAGCGAAGCCGCTCGTCCCCAATGCGCTGGTCGTCGACAACTCGCCGTGCTTTCCTCGCAACTACCATGTGAAGACCGACATCGAGGACTTCCACTGGTACAATGGCTTCCCGCACCAGAACGCCGCCTTCGCTGCAACGACCCAAGCCTTCGCCGCGCGCGCGCCCTTCGCATGGTCGCCGCATGGCGACGCGGTCAAGCGCGGCGACGAGCCGCTGATCTGCTCGGAATTCGGCGTCTGGGGCCTGCCTCATCCCGGCGACGTTCTGGAGAAGGACGGAAGCGAGCCCTGGTGGTTCGAGAGCGGGCACGACTGGAATCTCGGCGCGGCCTATCCGCACGGGATCGCGACCCGGTTCCGCGACGCCGGGCTCGCGCCGATCTTCGGCGACGTCGACGGCTTCGTCGACGCGGCGCAGGAATTCCAGTATCGCGCGCTCAAATTCCAGATCGAGACCTTGCGCTGGGAGCGCCCGATCTCGGGCTATGTGCTGACCGAACTCAATGACGCGCAGTGGGAATCGAACGGCCTCATGGACGTGCGCAATCACCCGCGCGCCTTCGCCGAACGCCTCGCGAACCTGCAGAAACCCTGGCTGGTGATCGCGCGCGCCGCGCGAACGGCGGTGCGGGCGGGCGAGACGTTCGAGGTCGCTGTCCGGCTGGCCGGCGCGGAGGACGCGCCGCCCGGCGCGCGGCTCGCATGGACGTTCGGCGCAGCGAAGGGAACGTCTGCCGCTCGGCGCCGAGCCGATCTCGCTGACGCTGAGCGCGCCGTCCCCCGGCGCAATCACGGTCGTGCCGCTCACGCTCGAAGCGCACGATTCCGCCGGGCGCGTCCTCTCGCGCAATGCCCTTGAATTCTGCGTCGTCCCGCCGCCTGGCGGCGCAACCCCTACGCTCTTTCCGATCGACGCGCTCGCCCGCGACACGCTCGACGCGCTCGGCTGGGCCGCGCGCCAGGCGGACGCGCGAGAGGCCGACGCCGTGCTCGCCACGCGCCTGACGACTCCCGTGCGCGAGGCGCTGCTCGCGGGCCGCAAGGTCGTGCTGATCGCCAATGCGGACGACGCGCTGGCCGATCCCGAGCGCAAGCTTCCGGCGAGCGACCGGCACAATTTCCCGCAGGCGATCCTGAAACGTCGCGACGGCACGCCCTGGGACGGACAATGGATGGGCTCATTCACCTGGCGTCGCACGGACGGCCCCTGGGCCACGCTGCCGAACGGGCCGATGCTGGACGAGCACTGGATCGGGCTCACGCCAAACCACATCCTCACCGGCTTCCTCTCGCCCGCCTTCGGCGGCCTCGTCGATTCCGGCATGGCCGTCGGCTGGCTGCATCTCGCCGCCGGCTTCGTGAAGCGGAGCTTTCTCGGCAAGGCGTGGCTCACGGTTTCGACCTACGACCTCACGTCGAAAGCGGCGGCGGAGAATCCTCTCGCCCCGCATCTCTTGCGCGCGATCGTGGAGAGCAGCCCGTGACCAGGGAAGTTTACGCTTCGGTTCCCTTTTCCGAAGTCCGGATGACCGGACCGTTCTGGCGCGAACGTCTCGACACTGTCCTCGCCCGAACGATCCCGAGCCAGCATGCGAAGCTCGCCGAGGTCGGCATTCTGGTCACGCTTCGCGAAGCGAGCGCCTATCTGCGATCCGGCGGCGCGATGGCGCTGGTGGCCGAGGCCAAGCGCGCCGTGGCCACCGAGGGCGCGCCGCTTTATTCGAGCGCGCCGCCCCGGAACGCGGACGCGACGCTGACCGCCCTGCCCTACTTCCTCTGGGCCAATCGCGAGCCCGGTTCGATGCAGGTCTGGATTGCCGAAGCGGCGGATTGAGCGGGAGCGCTCTGAGCAGCGAGGACCCCGTGACCTCGCCCGCGGTCCCGCCTGGGTCCGCCTCGATCAGCCCAAGACCGCACGCTCACGGGCCGGCGTCATGGCGTCCAGCACCTCGAACCCGTCGCTCTCGGCGAGGCGGTAGCCAGCGGCGACGGCCGATGTCGCGAACAGCCGCTCGACCGCATGTTCGAGTCCGCCGTCGAGCAGCCCCGTCTCCTCGGGAAAAGCGTCGGCGAGTTTGAGGCCGCGCAGGGGCCTGAGCGCCTCCGGCCGCGCCCAGAACATCGTTCCCCCAAAAAAGTCGAGCCGGAACTGGCCGGGCGATACGCCCATCCGCGCCGCATGTTCCAGGATCGTCTCGCGATTGTCCGTGCCCCACGAGAGGGTCTCGGAATAGCGGTCGCTCGGCAGGCGGAAGGCGCTGGGTCCGATCATGCCTATGCCGGGATCGCGCTCGAACGCGCCGATGATCCTTTCGGCGATGTTCGGGCCCGCGAGCAGGTCGAACAAGAGCCGCCTGCGCCAGAGCGAGCCGAGATAGGCCTTCCGTCCCCCGTCGCTCGATTTCTTGCCATGCATCTTGCAGACATAGGCGTAACGGTCGAGACGACCCTCCTCCAGGAGGGCAAGAAAGGGCCGCACGTCGCGCCCGCGGTTCTCCATGACCGCGATCTCCGCCCAGGGGAATTCGCGCCTGACCGTCTCCGCGAGGCCCTCCCGGCCAGGGACCGTCGTCACGATAAGGTCGAAGGGGATCGTGAGGCGCTTCATCACCTCGGCGAAATCCGGCCAGGTGTCCTCGTAATAGATATGAACGACGATCGCCGCTTTTGCCGGCCCGGCGGGTCTCGTTACCGGCGCGTCGATGGCCGGCCAGCCGGCGAGGAGTTCGGGACGGCTCGCGAGCAGCGCTCCGTCGACCCCAAGGCCGATGCTGGCCATATGCTGGTTGAACCCTGTGAAACGCTTTCGTTTATATTTCGGGCCAGTGCTGAAGACCGAAAATGCAGGAAACTCCAGATATTTCTTCTTCTTGCGGATGAACGCGAGCCGAAGCCGCGCCTTGAGAGAGAGCGGAGCGCCCAGTCCCGCGACCCGAAAATCGCCGTCCGTCTGGATGGACAGTTGGTCGCCGCGCGGAGCGACGATAAAATAGGTGAGGTTTTTCACGCGGGGGAGCAGAACGGCCTGCTCGGCGTCGGAGCTCTGCACCCGCACCAGCGCGAGAACGTCATCCTCGCCCTCGTAAGCCGGCTCAAGGCGCCAGGCGCGCGGGAATAAAAAAGGCTTTCTGAACATCGGGACCCTGTCGGGCCTCCCCTACCCTGCAGCGGCATGTTCATCAACCGGCGGACCTCGTCGCGTGCGGACCGGCTTGACCGGCTCCCGCTCCCCCCTTACCCAAAACTGATGCCGAGGTTGCTCGCCGCCGCCCTTGTCGCGCTGTCCACGAGCGCTGCATCCGCCGCGAGCCTGTCGCCCTTCGCTCCGCCTCCGCAGCCGGCCGAGGCCTTTGTGCGGCTGCTTGCGCCTTCCGGCGCTTTCCCCACCGGGACGCTGCAGACCTTCGAGAAGGAGACCGGCCTCGCCGTCGCCTACGACGCTTATGGCGACCCGGCGCGCATCCCGGCGATGATGAAGGATGGCCCCTACGACGTCGTCATTCTGCCCGGCCCCGACATCGCCCGGGCGGCCGCCGCGGGCCAGCTCAGACACATCGGCCGCGACCAGATCCCCAACGCCCGGAACGTCGCGCCGCAGATCGCCGCCAAGCTCGCGGCCTACGACCCGGGCGGACGCTCGATGGCCTGGGGCTGGTCGGCGACGGGGCTCCTCTATGACGCCGCCAAGGCTCCGCCGCTGCTTGGCGGCGTCCCGAACTCGTGGAGCGCCGCGCTCAATCCCAATGTCGCGGGTAAGCTCGCGCCCTGCGGCGTCGCGCTCCCCGATTCGCGCGACGAATTGTTCGCCGCAGCCTTCCGCATGATGGGAGCCGACCCGGCGCGGCTGCGCGACCGCCAGATCGTCGCCGCCGCGGATCTCATCCTCGCCGCGCGCAAGGTCGCCCGCATCCCCGTCTCGCGCGATCCCGTCACCGCCATCGCAAGCGGCGCGGTCTGTCTCACCCTCGGCGGCGCGCCGCAGGCGGAGATTGCGACGCGCCGCAGCCGCGAGGGCGGACCCGCCGCCGATATCCGCTTTGCGGCGCCGCGCGAGGGCGCCACGATCACGATCGACGCGCTCGCCGAGCCGGCCGACGCGCCTCATCCGCGAGAAGCCTCCATGCTGATCGACTTTCTGCTCCGCCCCGAGGTCGCGGCTCAGGCGACGGCGGCGGCCGGCCTCATGAGCGCCGGGAGCGTCGCGCCGGGCGTCAATTTCCGTGCGCTCTGGCCGGCGGCCCTCTACGATCCGAAGACCGCCGAACTCGTCGAGAAGGAATGGAGCCGCATTCAGAACGACGAGCGCCAAAGCCGGCGAACGAGCAAGCGGGGCGCAGCCAAAACGGAAGCCAAGGCTCAGCCGGCCGCCAACAAAGGCGCGAAGACCGAGGCCGCCAAGGGCGCGCACGGCGGAAGAGCGAAGTCGGGACACGCGAAGGGCGGGCACAGGACGCATCAATGACCGCGCCGAACATCCTGATCCTCATGGCCGACCAGATGGCCCCGGCCTTCCTGCCGATCTACGGCCATGCCGTGACCCGCGCTCCGCACATGCAGGCGCTGGCGAAGGACGGGGTCGTTTTCGACAGCGCCTATTGCGCGAGCCCGCTCTGCTCGCCTTCGCGCGCCTCCTTCATGGCGGGGCTCCAGCCCTCGCGCACCCGCGTCTACGACAACGCGGCGGACTTCCCGGCCGACATTCCGACCTTCGCCCACCGGCTCAGGCTCATGGGCTACCGCGCCATCCTCTCGGGCAAGATGCACTTCTGCGGGCCGGACCAGCTCCACGGATTCGAGGAGCGGCTGACCACCGACATCTATCCGGCCGACTACGGCTGGACGCCGGACTGGGATCGCCCACACGACCGGCCGAGCTGGTATCACAACATGAGTTCCGTCGCGCAGGCGGGAACCTGCCTGCGCACCAACCAGCTCGACTTCGACGACGAGGTGGCCTTCGCTTCGGAACGCGCGATTTACGACATCGCGCGCGGAAGCGACCGGCGGCCGTTCCTGCTCGTCGCCTCCTTCACCCATCCGCACGATCCATTCGCCGTGCCGCAGCGCTACTGGGACCTCTATCGCGACGAGGACATCCCGCCGCCCCTGCCGCCCGTCCCGGCGAGCGAGCTCGACCCGCATTCGAAGCGGCTGCGCCATGTCTGCGCAATGGACGTGGAGCCTGTCACCGCGGACCAGGCGCGCGCCGCGCGGCGCGCCTATTTCGGCGCCATCGCCTACGTGGACGACCATGTCGGCCGCCTCATGCAGGCTTTGCGTTCGACCGGAATGGCCGAGGACACGATCGTCATCCTCGTTTCCGACCATGGCGAGATGCTGGGCGACCGCGGCCTCTGGTACAAGATGAACTTCTTCGAGAACTCGGCGCGCGTGCCGCTCGTCGTCGCAAGTCCCGGCCGCTTCGCGCCGCGCCGGATCGGGGCGAGCGTGTCGCTTGTCGATCTCGTCCCGACGCTGGTCGATCTCGCGGGCGGCGACTCGGGCGCGATCGGCGCCGGGACGGACGGGCAGAGCCTCATGCCGCATATCGAGGGGCGCGCCGGTCATGACGAGGCGATCGGCGAATATCTGGCGGAAGGCGCGATCGCGCCGATCGTGATGATCCGCCGCGGACGCTTCAAATTCGTCCATTCCCCGGCCGACCCTGACCAGCTCTACGACCTCGAAGCCGACCCCGGCGAGCGCACGAATCTCGCCAGGGACGCCTCGCGAGCCGCGCAGGTCGCCGCCTTCCGCGACGAGGTCGCGCGCCGCTGGGATCTCGTGGCGCTCGACGCTCAGGTGCGCGAAAGCCAGCGCCGCCGCAGGCTCGTGGACGCGGCGCTGACCCAAGGGGGCGATCCGTCCGTGGGACTTCCAGCCGTTCCGCGACGCCTCGAAACAATATATGCGCAACAGCATGGACCTCGACGACCTCGAGGCCATGGCGCGCTTCCCCCGCGTGGTCGGGCCGTAAAGGATCGCTGTTCGGACGCTCGCCGCGACTCTCGAACTCCAAATCCTTGTGAATTCGCGCTAGCGTCGGCTCGATGGCCGTCGAGACCAGAAAACCCGGCGATGTGGCGAGGCGCGCCGCCGGACGCCGTGATCGCCGCGCCGCGACGTCCGAAGGGGCGTGGCGACGCGAGACCTTTCGCCTGCCCCGCCCCGAAGCCCGCCAGAAGGCGCGCGAATGGTTCGAGCGCTTCCCGAAGGCCGCCTATATGACGGAGATCGAGTCCTGGCGCGAACTCGCCGACGACGAGATCGAATTCGTCATGCGCCGCCTGCCAACGGCGGATTGACCGGCCATCCCTGGTATTCCCGTTTCGCCGGATTCCTTCTTTTCAATGGGTTGGGATGCGCTTTGTTTCGCGTCCCCGCGCCGCGCCTTGCACGCCCTGCACCCGGGGCGGGCGGCGAGGCTTTGCGGAACGGACGCTTTCGGGCATGGGACATGATTTTTGATTTTTACGACAATAAACGCATCATAACCTGAATATCAGAATATGCAAGCTTTTGCTATGCTGCCGGGGAACCAACCGCGTGGCGCGTCGGCCGGACCGGTCACTTCGTGCAGTCGGTGAGTTCCTTGTCCTCGATCGAAAAGACCTTGCCCGCTTCGACCTGAACGTTCCGGACGAGGCACTTGCGCCCGTCCGCCAGCGTCAGCCGCGCGTCATAGGCGCCGGGGGCGAGGCCCGTCACTTTGACGCGTTCGTCGTGTTCGACCTCGCGGTCGGGGTCGTTGAGGCATTGATTGGGGCCGAAAGCCTGCGTGCCGGCAGGCGCGAGTTCGAGCGACTTGGCCGTCGAACTGGTGAGGTTCCAGAATCGCGTATCCTTGGCCGCGGCTGGCCCGCAGAGACAGACGAGCGCGACGGCGAAAACAGGCAGGCGATTCATGGGCGTTTCCTCAGGCCTTTTGCGGCAACGACGATGACGGACCTTGCGTCCGCGGGAAATGAGCGCGGCGGAAGGGCGCTCGCGCCCCGCCGCCTCATCCCGGTCGCGCGTTATGCCTTGAACCGCGTCGCCTCGAAGCCCGGAACCGCTTCCGCGAAGGCGTCCAGCCACCCCACGAGCTTCGGGTGGCCCGCGCGCCACTCGCCGCCGAACCGCAGGTCGAGATAGCCGAGCGCGGAGGCGAGCGCGATCGTCGCGACGTCGCTGATCTCCTCCGGAGGATCCGCCTCGAAGACGGCGAGCGCGCGGGCGATCTTCTCGCCCTGATAATCGAGCCATTTCTGGGAACGATGCTCCGGCTCGCGCCAGACGGTCTCGTAGCGCAGGAGCACCGCGGCCTCGCAGATCCCGTCGGCGAGCGCCTCGCGGGTCAGGCTCTGGAACCGCAGGACGGGTTCGGACGGAATGATCTTGCCCCCGCCCGCGCGCCAGTCGAGATATTCCAGAATGACCGCGCTGTCATAGATCACGTCGCCTTCGTCCGTGACCAGCGCGGGGATCTTGCCGAGCGGGTTCTGCGTCCTCAGCGTATCGTCGGGGTTGGTCGTGTCCGCTTCGACAACCTCGATCTGACCGTCGAGCCCCAGCATGGCGGCGGCGATCCTGACCTTGCGCACAAAGGGCGACGCGCCGGACGAACGAAGAATGAGCATGGTGAATTTCCCTTGAGCCCCGCATCTGGCTTTGGATCGGCGGCGGCGCAGCGTTGTAGCGTAACGCGAGCCCCCATATAAGGGGCCGTAACAACCCGGCTCCCGCGCGCGAAAAGCCCGCGGATCGAAGCTCACTCACGTTCAGGGGGTCGCCCATGGCGGCGCTTCACACGTCTCATTCCGGCGCCAACGAGCGCGTCGTCATCATCGGATCGGGGCCGGCGGGCTACACCGCCGCCATCTACGCCGCGCGCGCCATGCTGAAGCCGCTCCTGCTTTCCGGGTTCGAGCCGGGCGGCCAGCTCATGATCACCACGGACGTCGAGAACTATCCGGGCTTTCCCGATCCGGTCATGGGCCCGGAGCTCATGGAGCGCATGCGCGCCCAGGCCGAGAATGTCGGCGCGCGGATCGAGGGCGAATATGTGACGGGCCTCGACCTCGGCCGCCGGCCCTTCCGCATCACCTGCGACAGCGGGCGGATCGTGACGGCCGAGGCGGTCATTCTCGCCACGGGCGCCAAGGCCAAGTGGCTCGGCCTGCCGAGCGAAGAGACATTCAAGGGCTTCGGCGTCTCGGCCTGCGCCACCTGCGACGGCTTCTTCTTCCGCGGCAAGCGGGTCGCCGTGATCGGCGGCGGCAATACGGCGGTCGAGGAGGCGCTCTATCTCTCGAACCTCGCCGCCGAGGTGACCGTCGTCCATCGGCGCGGCGAGTTCCGTTCGGAGAAGATCCTCGCCGAACGCCTGTTCGAGCGGCCGAACGTGAAAGTGCGCTGGAACGAGACGGTCGAGGAAGTCATCGGCAAGGGCGAGCCGCGCGGCGTCACCGCGCTGCGGCTTCACAACCTCATGACCGGCCTCAACGAGGAGATCGACGTCGACGGCGTCTTCATCGCCATCGGCCACGCGCCGGCGACCGAGCTTGTGCGCGGACAGCTCGCGCTCAAGCCCAACGGCTATGTGCAGACGAAGCCCAATTCGACCGCGACCAGCGTCGAGGGCGTTTTCGCGGCGGGCGACGTCGCGGACGATATCTTCCGTCAGGCGGTGACCGCCGCGGGATTGGGCTGCATGGCCGCGCTCGAAGCCGAGCGCTGGCTCGCGGCCGAGCATCCCGCCCGGCAGGCGGCGGAGTAGCGGCGGCGCGCGCCTCGGGCGCGCGAAGGCCAGAGGGGGCAGCCATGGACTGGGACAAGCTGCGCGTCTTCCAGGCCGCGGCCGACGCGGGCTCCTTCACCCACGCCGGCGAGACCATGGGGCTCAGCCAGTCGGCGGTGAGCCGGCAGGTCGGCGCGCTCGAAGCCGATCTCGGCGTGCCGCTCTTCCATCGCCATGCGCGCGGCCTCATCCTCACCGAACAGGGCGAGATGCTGCTCGGCGCCGTGCGCGACGTCGTGCTGAAACTCGATGCGGTGCGCAGCCGCCTCATCGACACGCGCGAGAAGCCGCATGGCGATCTCCGCGTGACGACGACGCTGGGGCTCGGCACCAACTGGCTCGCCCCCCGCCTCGGCGAATTCGTCGAACTCTATCCCGAGGTGCGGCTGCAACTGCTTCTGTCGGACGACGACCTCGACCTCGCCATGCGGGAAGCGGACGTGGCTCTGCGCCTTCGCGAGCCGATGCAGCCGGATCTCATCCGGCGCAAGCTCTTCACCGTGCATTTCCACGCCTACGCGTCCGTCGACTACCTCAAACGCCATCACCAGCCGCGCGGGGTCGAGGATCTCGACCAGCATCACCTCATCGCGTTCGGCGCGCCGACGGCGACGCATTTCCTCTACGAGCTCAATCCGCTGCTCGGAGTCGGGCGCGACCCGCGCAATCCGCGCCCGCCGCAGATTTCGGTCAACAATCTCGGCGCGATGATGCGCGCGGCGGAAGCGGGCGTCGGCATCGCCGTCCTGCCGGATTACGTCGTCTCGCAGGAATCGGGCCTCGTGAGGCTCCTGCCGCAGGCGGAAATGCCGGAGATGCAATGCTTTCTCGTCTATCCCGAGGAGCTCAAGAACGTCGCGCGGATCGAGGCCTTTCGCGACTTCCTCGTGCGCGCCGCGCAGCGCTGGCGGTACTGATCGGCGCGCGCCCGCGAAGCGCCGGATTTTACAACCCCTTGACGCGAGCGCCGTCTTCCTGCCCATATCCGCGCGCGACGCTTGGCGGACAAGGGAGAAACCCGCGTGAAGTTTTCACATCCGCTCGCGAGGGCTGCGAGCATTTGGCGCGCCGATTCGCTCGACAACGGGGGATATGAAATTTTTGTGATCCTGACGACGCTTGAGCTCGAACTCGAGTCACAAAAAGTTCAAATCCGGCAAGGTCGAGAAGCTGCGGCAGGCCGCAAAGGATTATTTGCGCGAACAAAATCCGAACGTGCGGCAGATCCTGCTGATGAACCCGACAAAGAGCTGATCCGCGCGGCGCGCGCCCTCGCCTCCTCCGAATCCGTCGGCTGGACCCATGGCGCAGAACATTTACGACCGGCCGGATTTCTTCCGCGCCTATAGCGGGATTCCGCGGCAGGTTCTGGGACTCGAAGGCGCGCCGGAATGGCCGGTCGTGCGCGCGATGCTGCCTGATCTCGCGAATGCGCGGGTGCTCGATCTCGGCTGCGGCTTCGGCTGGTTCGCACGCTTCGCGCGAGAGAATGGCGCGGCTCGCGTTCTGGGCCTCGACCTCTCCGAGAACATGATCGCCCGCGCGCGAGCGATGACAGACGATGCGGCGATCGAATATCGCATCGCCGACCTCGATCGCGCCGCCTTCGAGGAAGCGTCCTTCGACATCGCCTATTCGTCGCTGGCCTTCCACTATGTCGAGGATTTCGGGCGGCTTGCGCGCGCCCTGCGCGACGCGCTCGTTCCGGGCGGCGGCTTCGTCTTCACCATCGAGCACCCGATCTACATGGCGCCCGCCAGTCCCGGCTGGACGCGGGACGCGGAGGGTCGGAAGACATGGCCTGTCTCGTCCTATGCGCGCGAAGGCATGCGCCGCACCGACTGGCTCGCGGAAGGCGTCGTCAAATATCACCGGACCCTCGCCACGACGCTCAACACGCTGATCGACAGCGGTTTCGTCCTGCAGAGGATCGCGGAATTCGCCCCGACGCCCGAGCAGATCGCCGCCCGCCCCGACCTCGCGGAGGAGGTCGAGCGGCCCATGATCCTGATCGTATCGGCCCGGCGGGCCGCATAGCGCGGGCGGAAAACGACAATCCTTCGCGCCGCGCGTCTCCGCTCTGCTAGAAGGCGGCTCATGTCCGTGTCCGCCCGCGCGCCCCGCGCGCCCTTTCTGCCCGAGCCCGGCTCGCCGCCGGTCGAATGGGTCGTCTCGCCCGGCCTCACGCCCTACGAGGAGGCGCTCGCCGAAATGGAGGCGCGGGCCGACGGGATCGCCGCCGGGCGTCTGCCGGAACGCGTCTGGCTCCTCGAACACCCGCCGCTTTACACGGCGGGAACGAGCGCGAAGGAAGCCGACCTCATCGACGCGCGCTTTCCCGTCTATCGCGCCGGCCGGGGCGGTCAGTTCACCTATCACGGGCCCGGCCAGCGGGTGGCCTATGTGATGCTCGACCTCAAGCGCCGCCGCCCCGACGTCCGCGCCTATGTCGGCGCGCTCGAAGCCTGGCTGATCGCGGCGCTCGCCGAATTCGGCGTCGCCGGCGGGACGCGGGAGGACCGGGTCGGCGTCTGGGTCGCGCGGCCCGGGAAGGGCGAGGCGGCGGAGGACAAGATCGCCGCCATCGGCGTCCGGGTGCGCCGCTGGGCGACCTTCCACGGCGTGGCGCTGAACGTCGCCCCGGACCTCGCCAATTTCACGGGCATCGTGCCCTGCGGCATCAGCGATCCGCGCTACGGGGTCACGAGCCTCGCCGATCTCGGCAAGAGCGCCAGCCTCGCGGACGCCGATGCGGCGCTCCGCAAGGCGTTCGGGACGGTCTTCGGGCCGACGGCCGCGATCGCGCCGGCGCCGCTCGCCGACGCGCTTTCGGCCTGAACGCACAAAAGCGCATGGCGCTCTGGCTCTCCCCGCTTTCCCGACGCGCCTTCTGGGCGCGCGCCTACGCGCGGCGGCGGCTCGGGACGGAAGCGGCGCACCTTCTCGCGGCCCCCATTATGCGCTGATCGGCGAGAGCCGCGGCTATCGCCCGAACGGCTTCTTCGCCCCCGCCTTCTATCGCGAGGCGGCGGGACTGGGGCCGCAGGCGAGGGACCTGATGGGCCATTATCTCGCGCGGCCCGAAGCGCCCGCCCCTTCCGCCGAATTCGATCCCGTCTGGTACGCCGCGGAGAACCCCGACTGGCGGCGGACCCACCCCCATCCGTTCCTGCACTTCCTCGAAGTCGGGCTTGCCGCCGGCCTTCGCCCGCGCGCGGACATCGACATGGCCTTCGTCCGCGACGTGATCCGCGGCCGGGGCCGCTCGCTCGAAGAGGCGGCGATGCGGGTCTTCGACCCGAAGCCGCGCGACGGCGACATGAAGCCGCCGCTCAGCCGCGAGGACCTGAAGGCGCGGCAGGAGCGCTTCTACGCCGACACGCGGATGCGCGTGGAGAAAGAGCCCGGCGATACGGGACGCAGGCGCCTCGTCTTCGTCCAGTGCGGCAAGGGTTTCGACGCGCCTTATCTGGACCAGCCGCGCAGCTACGACGTGCTGCTCAACGCCTACGAGGAAAGCCCGCCCAACGCCCGCGCCGATGCCTTCGTCGTGCAGGGCGGCACGAAGACGACCGCCATCCGCCGGCTGCTCGAAGTCCGCCCCGACCTCCTGCTCCGATACGACGCCGTCCTCTTCCTCGACGACGACGTCGAGGTCTCGCCGGAGGGGATCGAGACCCTGTTCGCAATCGCCGAGCGCGAAAGGCTCGACCTCGCGCAGCCGTCGCTGACGCCCGAACTCCGATTCCGCCTGGCCCTTCCTGAAGCAGCCGCAGGCCGGAAGCGGGATCCTTGCGCGTCTCCACGGTCGAGATCATGGCGCCGCTGATGACCCGCCGGGCGCTGGAGGCGATCGGCTGGGCCTTCGCGGAATCGGTCAGCGGCTGGGGGACGGACCTGCTGCTCGGCCCCGCCGCGCGCGCGGCCTTCGGCCCGGACAGCGTCGGCGTGATCGGAGCGGTCGCCGTGCGGCACGCGCGCCCCGTCGATACGGCGGGCGGCGCCTTCTACCGCTATCTCAAGCGCTACGGGATCGACCCGGCGCACGAGGCGAACCGCGTCGTCGTGGACTTCGGCGTCGAGCGCTACCTGCGCCTGCTCGCGGCCGGCGAAGCCGGGCCTTCGCTGCGATAGGCCCAGCCGCGCTACACGTCGGCCGGCGGAAGCGGCGGCTTGCCGAGGATCATGTCGGCGGCCTTCTCCGCCACCATGATCGTCGGCGCGTTGGTGTTGCAGGACGGCACGAAGGGCATCACCGAAGCGTCGACCACGCGAATCCCGAGAAGCCCGCGAAGCCTGAGGTCCGGCGTGACGACCGCCTCTGGCCCGGAGCCCATCGCGCAGGTCCCGGCCGGATGATGGTCGGTCTTGCAGGAGCGATAGGCGTATTCGGCAAGCTCCGCGTCGGTGTTGAGATTGTCGCCCGGCAGCCGCTCGGCCAGCACGAAGGGTTTCAGCGCCGGCTGGCGCAGGATCTCGCGGGCGAGCCTCAGGCCCTTGATCGCGCATTCGCGGTCGTAAGGGTCGGCCCAGTAGTTCGGGTCGATCAGCGGCGCGGCCTTCGGGTCGGCGCTCGCAAGCCGCACCGTGCCGCGCGAGCGCGGACGCAGGAAGGCCGAGTTCAGCGTCACGCCCGGATTCTTCATCTGCGCGACGCCCGCCTCGATTCCCGATCCGAGGCCCAGATGGAACTGGATGTCGGGCGAGCGCGCGCCCTTGTCCGCGTACCAGAAGCCGCCCGTCTCGAAGAGGGTCGAGGTGACGGGGCCGGTCTTGAACAGGAGATACTGAAGTCCGGCCCAGACGGTGCGATGCGGCTGCGCGATGCGGTCGTAAGTATGGTCGCCGGTGCATTCGGAGATGGCGTAGAGATCGAGATGATCCTGCATGTTGGCGCCCACGCCCGGAAGATCGTGCACGACGGCGACGCCCGCGGATTTCAGCGCGTCCGCCGGCCCGATGCCCGAGAGCTGAAGGAGGCGCGGCGAGCCGATGGCGCCGCAGCTCACGATGATCTCGCGATCCGCCTGCAAGGTCTCCGTTCCCGTCCCCTGCGCGATCGTCACGCCGACGGCGCGGCCGTTCTGGACCTCGACCTTGAGCGTCTGCGCATTGAGGCGGACGGTGAGATTCTTCCGGCCCTGCGCGGGCTTGAGGAATGCGCTCGACGCGGAGGACCGCTCCGCGTTGCGCGTGGAGAGCTGATAATGGCCGATGCCGTCCTGCACGGCGCCGTTGAAGTCGTCGTTGAAGGGAATGCCGAGTTCCTGCGCGGCGCGCAGAAAGGCGTAGCTGATCGGCGGCGGATTGATCGGATAGGACACGCCGAGCGGCCCGCCATAGCTGTGATAGGCGTTGGCGAGCTTCTGGTTGTCCTCGCTGCGCTTGAAATACGGCAGCGCCTCCCGGTAGCTCCAGCCCGCGGCGCCCGCATCGCTCGCCCAGGCGTCGTAATCCTTCCGGTTGCCGCGCGTGTAAAGCTGGGCGTTGATCGACGAACCGCCGCCGATCACCTTGGCCTGCGTGTACCAGATCACGCGGCCGTTGAGGTGCTTCTGCGGGACCGTGCTCCATCCCCAGCTCGCCACGCCCTTGGTCATCTTGGCGAAGCCCGCCGGCATCCGGAACAGGGGATTCCAGTCGCCGCCTCCCGCCTCGAGCAGCAGCACCTTGATCGCGGGATCGGCGCTGAGCCGATTTGCCAGAACGCAGCCGGCCGGGCCGCCGCCAACGATGATGTAGTCGTAAGCCATTGCCATCAGTCCTAGTGCGAATTCAGATCCGTGCTGGCGATGTGATCGGCCACGCGAAGCGCCTGCGCGGCGATGGTGAGCGAGGGGTTCACGGCGGCCGACGTCGGCAGGAACGAGGCGTCGACCACGAAGAGATTCGGATGATCCCAGGCGCGGCACCAGGGATCGAGCGGCGAGGTCGCGGGGTCGCGTCCGATGCGGACCGTGCCGCATTGATGCGAAGGCGTGCGGCGGTCGAAAGGCTTCGACAGCACGATCGGATAGCCGGCCGCGCGCAGCCGCTCCTTGAAGGCTTTCACGAGCCCCTCGTGCGCAGCCCAGTTGCTGCGCCTCCAGTCGAGGCGGATCTGCGCGCCGTCCAGAGTCACGCGGCTTTCCGGACTGGGCAGATCCTCGCTCATCGCGTACCAGTCGACCGACCGACGGCTCACGAGGGAAAGCACCCATTCCGGCGCGCGCGGAATATTGGACTTGAGGATCGGGCCCGTCACACGTCCGAGCAGCTGGATGTTTCCGAGCGGAGGTCCGCCGCGTCCGTCGCCGAGATAGAAATCGTTGATCCCGAGCGTCTTCTGATAGACCGAGTCGTTCACCGCGCGGGGGTCGATCGCCAGCACGGCGGATGCGTTGTGGTTCATGAAATGCCGGCCGACCGCGTCCGACCGGTTGGCGATCCCGCCCTCCCGCGACGCGAGCAGCAGCGCGGCCGAATTGACCGCGCCCGCCGCCAGAACCACGATTTTCGCGGACAAGCGCTTGCGCTCGCCGCCGATCGTGGCCTCCACGCCCGCGACGCGCTTTCCGTCCGGGTCGAGCAGCAGCCGCTCGACCTTCGCCTTCTCCCGCAGTTCGACATTCGGATGGCGCAGCGCCTCGGCGAGGCCGCAGGTCTCGGCGTCCATCTTGCCGGTTCCGCGTATCGGGAAAAGCGTCCCAGGGCGTCTTCGCCCTTCGCAGCCACAGGTCGATGTCGACGCCGAGCGGCAGAGGAAAGGGATGGAGTCCGGCGCGCTTCATCCGCTCGCGGACGCGGGCGATCGCCGGCTCATCCGGAACCGGGCCGTAGGGATAAGGCCCGGAGTGGCGCGGCTCGGTGCCGTCGAAGCCGAGCGCGCCGCGCACCCGATAGAGCGTCTCCGCGCGCGTGTACCAGGGCTCCAGCTCTTCGTACCCGAACGGCCAGCCCGGCGTCGTCCCTTCGCGATAGGCGATGGGCGCGAAATCCTCGGCGCGATAGCGGATCAGCACGGCGCCATAGAGCTTCGTATTGCCGCCGACGTAGTAGTAATTGCCGGGATGGAAGGCGTGACCCGCCCCGTCGATCCACGACTCTTCCGGCCGGAAGACCCCACGCTGAAAGATGGCGCGCGCGTCGCGCGCGTCGGCGGAGTCCGAAAGCCGCTCGCCGCGCTCCAGAATGAGAATGCGCGCGCCGGTCGGCGCGAGACCCGGCGGCGCAGGTCGCGCCGCCCATGCCCGACCCGATGATCAGAACGTCAGCGGTTTCGTCGTTCGGCATTGCGTCACTCAAAGCGGCGTCGTCCGGGCGACCTCACGAGGCCGCCCGAGCCCGACAGCTCGGCTCCTTCGTTTTCCAGCGTTCAGATGCGGCGCGTCGTCTGCGGATCGAACAGCACCGCCTTGTCCAGGTTGAATGCGAAGGCGTGCTTCTCGCCGACGCGCACGTCCGCATCCGCGCGCATTCGCGCCGTCAGTTCCTTGCCCGCGACGCGGGTCACGACGAATGTATCGGAGCCGGCCGGCTCGACGATCTCGACAGCGCCGTCGAACATCGCCACCGACTTCGCATTGCGATCGACGCTCTCGCGGTCGTTGACCGCCTCCGGCCGGATGCCGAAAATGACTTTCATGCCGTCGCTGAGCTTGCTCACGTCCGAGCCCGTGGGCGCCGGAATGACGATCGGCTCGTGCTCCGTCCTTTCAAGAAGGAGCTTTGCGCCGCCGTTGGCGCGCACGACCTTCGCATCGAGAAGATTCATCGCCGGCGAACCCATGAAGTCCGCCACGAAGAGATTGGTCGGCGTGTTGTACACCTCGTGCGGCGTTCCGACCTGCTGCAACTCCCCGTCCTTGAGGACTGCGATCTTGGTGGCGAGCGTCATCGCCTCGATCTGGTCGTGGGTCACATAGACGATCGTCGTCCCCGTCTCCTGATGCAGGCGCTTGATCTCGACGCGCATGTCGACGCGAAGCTTCGCGTCGAGATTGGAGAGCGGTTCGTCGAACAGGAAGACCCGCGGCTGCCGGACGAGCGCGCGCCCCATCGCCACGCGCTGGCGCTGGCCGCCGGAAAGCTGGCTCGGCCGCCGCGTGAGGAGATGCTCGATCTGCAGTGTTTTGGCGACCGCGGCGACCGCCTTCTCGCGCTCCGGCTTCGGAACGCCGCGCATCTCCATTCCGAAGGCCATGTTCTCGGCGACCGACATGTTCGGATAAAGCGCGTAGGACTGGAACACCATCGCGATGTCGCGCTTCGAGGGGTGCAGATCGTTTACCGGCTGGCCGCCGATCAGGATCTCGCCGGAGGTGATCGATTCCAGTCCTGCGATCGTGTTGAGCAGGGTCGACTTGCCGCAGCCCGACGGTCCGACGAGCACGAGAAAGCCGCCCTTTTCGAGCGAGATGTCGATGCCCTTGAGAATCTCGAGCGAGCCGAAGCGCTTCCTGAGCGCGCGAATTTCAAGCGTGGCCATGCGTCATCCCTTCACGGCGCCGGCCATGAGACCGCGCACGAAATAGCGTCCGGCGAGAATGTAGACGATGAGGGTCGGGGCGGCGGCGATGATCGCGGCCGCCATATTGACGTTGTACTCGATCACGCCGGTCGACGTGTTGACGATATTGTAGAGCGCGACCGTCATCGGGCTCGCGTCGCCCGCCGCGAAGGTCGCGCCGAAGAGGAAGTCGTTCCAGATGTTCGTGAACTGGTAGATGACCGTCACGATGAAGATCGGCGCCGAGTTCGGCAGCAGGATGCGCCGGAAAATCTGGAAGAAGCTCGCCCCGTCGATCTGCGCGGCCTTGATGAGCTCGGTCGGGAACGCCTCGTAATAATTACGGAAGAAGAGGGTCGTGAAGCCGAGACCATAGACCGTGTGCACGAGGACAAGATTCACGGTGGAATTCCCGAGACCCATCGACATGCCGGTCGTGTCCTGAAGCGTGCGCCCCAGCGCCCCGATCTTGCCGAGAATGGTCGCCATCGGGATGAGAACGGACTGGAAGGGAATGAAGCAGGCGAACAGCATCATGCCGAACACGAGCTTGTGGCCGGGAAACCGCCATTTCGTGAGCACATAGCCGTTGAGCGCTCCGAGCAGGCTCGAAATGATGACCGCCGGCACGACCATCTTGATCGAGTTCCAGACGTAGCCCTTGATCCCGGAACAGGTCAGGCCGACGCAGGCCGTTCCCCAGGCCTTGGCCCAGGGCTCGAAGGTAAGGTGTTGCGGCAGCCAGAACATGTTGCCGCCGGTCACCTCCTGGAGAGGCTTCAGCGACGTCAGCACCATGACGACGAGCGGCAGCAGATAGATGATCGCGAAGACGATCAGGAGTCCGTAAATGATGACCCGCGTCGTCATCGAATGGCGGGTGGGCTCGCGCGATGGCGCGGCGCTGAGAACGTCGGCGGCGGCCATCAGGCCTTCTCCCTGAGTTCGGAGTAGAGATAGGGCACCATGATCGCGGCGATGGTCATGAGCATGATGACCGCGCTCGCCGACCCGACCGCCATCTGGTTCCGGGTGAAGGTGTAGGAATACATGAAGGTCGAAGGCAGCTCGGCCGCGCCGCCCGGATTCTTGCCGGTGACCGAGAGCACGAGGTCGTAGGACTTGATCGCCATGTGGGTGAGAATGATCAGCGCCGACATGAAGACCGGCCGCATGATCGGAATGACGATCCGCCGATAGGTGGCGTAGGCCGAGGCGCCGTCGATCTGCGCCGCCTTCAGGATCTCGCTGTCGATGCCGCGGAGCGCCGCGAGAAACATCGCCATCACGAAGCCGGACGTCTGCCAGATTCCGGCGATGGCGACGCAATAGATCATCATCCTCGGATTGACGACCCAGTCGAAATGGAAGCTCGTCCAGCCGAGGTCGTGAACCGCCTTTTCGAGACCGATGCGCGGATCGAGAAAGAGCTTCCACGCCGTTCCGGTCACGATGAAGGAGAGCGCCAGCGGATAGAGATAGAGCGGCCGAAGGATGCCCTCTCCCCGGATCTTCTGATCGAGCAGGATGGCGAGCGCGAGCCCCAGGAAAAGACAGAAGACGACGTAAAGGCTGCCGAAGAGGCCCATATTGACCAGCGCCGTGTACCAGTTCGACGGCGGATCATACTGGAACGTCCAGGTCCAGAGCTTCTCGTAGTTTGCCCAGCCGACGAAATTGAAATTGGTGAAGGCCTTCGAATTTGTGAAGGAAAGCAGCAGCGTCCAGAGGTTGAACCCGTAGACGAAGAACAGCACGAGCGCGAAAGACGGCGCCAGCACGATCCGCGGAAGCCAATCGCGCGTCCGGTCGCGCCAGTCCCTGCGCGGCATGCGAACGATGGGCTCGATCGCGGCGTCCGATATCGTCATGGGTTTGGCTCCCTGAAGGGCGCTTCTTCGTCCCGGCGCGGCGCCGTCCTCCCCCGGCTGTCCGCCGAGGGAGGACGCGTCGGGCTACTTGGCGGCGTTGATCGCAGCGACGAGCTGCTTCACCGCCTGGTCGGACGTCTTGATCTCGCCGTGGAAGAACTTGGTCACGACGTCATGATAGGCGCCCGGCGATCGCCGGAGGCTGGGCATAGTTCTGCGCCATCGAACCGACGAAGGTTCCCTTCGCGTTGGCGGCCTTGACGTCCGCGATCGCCTTCTTGCCGCAGGAGTCAAACGCGGTGTCCGGAACGTCCATGCGCGCAGGGACCGAACCCTTGATGACGTTGAAGGCCGACTGCACCTCCGGATTCATCGTCGCCTCGGCAAGCGCGACCTGAGCCTGCTTGCGGTCGGCCGACACGTCGAAGAGCGCGAACATGTCCGTGTTATAGATCACCGTTCCGTCGGTGCCCGGGAAGCGGTAGCAGAGATAGTCCTTGCCGGGCTCCTTGCTGGCGGCCTTGAATTCGCCCTTGGCCCAGTCGCCCATCACCTGAATCAGCGCGTCGCCCTTGATGACCATCGCGGTCGCGAGGTTCCAGTCGCGGCCGGCGAAGTTCGGATCGACGTATTTCTTGAGCTTCGCGAGATTGTCGAAGGACTTCTTCATCGTGTCCGACGTCAGCGCGCTCTCGTCGAGGTCGATGAAGGCCTTCTTGTAGAAGTCGGGGCCGCCGGTCGACATGACGACGGAGTCGAACATCGTCGCCTCCTGCCACGGCTGACCGCCGAGCGCGAGCGGAATGACGCCGGCCGCCTTGGCCTTGTCGAGCAGCGCGATCAGTTCGTCGAAATTCTGGGGCTCCTTGCCGCCAATCTTCTCCATTTCCGCCTTGTTCACCCAGATCCAGTTCACGGAGTGAATGTTGATCGGAATGGCGTCCCACTTGCCGTTGGTGGTGGTGAATTTCTGCAGCGCGGTCGGGATGACCTTCGCCCAACCGCCCTTCTCGGCGAGCGCCGAGATGTCGGCGAGCTTGCCGGCCTCGGCATAGTCGATCGCGTAATAGCCGAGGATCTGCGAAGCGGTCGGCGGATTGCCCGCGGCGACCATGGCTTTGAGCGTGGTCATGGCGGCCTCGCCGCCGCCGCCCGCTACGGGCACATCTTTCCAGGTGTAGCCCTCTTTGCCCAGATACTGCTTCAGGACGTTCAGCGCGGCGGCTTCGCCGCCCGACGTCCACCAATGCAGCATCTGGACTTCCTTGTTGTCGGCCGCCTGCGCGCCGCCCGAGAAGCCAAGCGCTCCCACGGTCATGGCCCCGGCCATCAATAGTGCCCGAAGTTTCATTGTACCCTTCCTGCTACGCTGCCTCCGCCGGAACCGGCCCGGCTGCCGAATTCAGAAGCCGTTGCCCGGCTCCCGATCCCTTATCCCCATCAGCCCCGCGGGAGCCACCAGCTCGTCCGCGGTCCGGTGTGGACGTGGAATGTCTTCTCTTCCGTATAGTCCTTCACGGCGTTGCGTCCGAGTTCGCGGCCGATCCCGGACTGCCGGTATCCGCCGAAGGGAAGCTCAGGCGTTCCATCCATGAAGGTGTTCACCCAGATCGTCCCCGCCCGGACTCCGCGACCGACGGCGACCGCGGTGTCGAGATCGCGGCTCCAGACGCTCGCCGAGAGTCCGTAGGCGGTAGAATTGGCCAGTTCGATCGCTTCGTCCAGCGTTTCGAACGTGAGCGCGACGACGACCGGCCCGAAGACCTCGTCGCGCGCAATCGGCATCGAAGCCTTCACCCCCTCGACGAGGGTCGGCGCCATGAAAAGGCCGTTCGACGAGAGGCGCCCGCCGCCTGCCCGCACTTTCGCCCCGGCCTCCCGCGCCGCCTCGACATGGCGCTCGATCTTGCCGAGATGGTCCGCGGTGATGATCGCGCCGACCCGGGTCTCGGGATCGAGCGGATCGCCGACCTTCACCGATTTCGCCCGCTCGGCGAGCCCGGCGAGGAATTCGTCCGCGATCTTCGCGTGCAGGAGCAGGCGCGATCCCGCATTGCAGCATTCGCCGGCGTTGAAATAGGCGCCGAAGGTCGCCGCGTCGAGGGCTGCGTCCATGTCGGCGTCGGGGAAGATCACCTGCGGATTCTTGCCGCCGAGCTCCATCGAGACCTTCTTCAAGGTTGCGGCGCCGGCGGCCATCGCGGCCCGTCCGACCGCGGTCGAACCGGTGAAGGACACCATGTCGACGTCCGGGTCCGTCGTCATCGGCGCCCCGACCTCCGGGCCGTAGCCCGTCACGACGTTGCAGACGCCTTCGGGCAGCCCCGCCTCGGCCAGGAGCCCCGCGAGATGCAGCGTCGAGGCCGAGGTCATCTCGCTCGGCTTGACGACGCTCGTGCAGCCCGCCGCCAGCGCGAAGGGCAGCTTCTGCGAAACGATCAGCAGCGGAAAATTCCAGGGCGTGATGATCGACACGACCCCGATCGGCTCCCGAAGCACGAAGCCGAGCCGGTCCGAACCCAGATTGGCGTAGCTTTCGCCGGAAAGCTCGCGGGCGAGCGAGGCGGCGTAGCGCCAGATGTCGGCCGCGCCCTCGATCTCGCCGCGAGCCTGCGCGATCGGCTTGCCCGATTCGAGCGAATCGAGGAGCGCCAGAATCTCGCGGTCGCGGTCGATGAGGTCGGCGGTCTTCAGGAGGACGCGGGCGCGGTTCGAGGCCGTCTCGCGCGGCCAAGGGCCCTTGTCGAAAGCGGCGCGCGCGGCGGCGATGGCGGCCTCTGCATCCTCGGCCCGTCCGCGCGGCACGCGGGTCACGACGACGCCATGCGCGGGACTCGCGCGCTCGATCGTCTCGCCGTTCCCTCTGGCTTCCCGGCCGCCGATCCACATGGCGCGGTCGCGGGGAAAGCGGGCGAGCGCCGCCTCCAGCCGGGCGGCGTCGAGGGCAATCGGGGACATCGCGTTCATGACAGGCTCCTATCGGCCGGCGAAGGTCAGGCGCGCGCTTGGCGCGAAACGCCGCCACGCCCTCCGCCAGATCTTCCGTGTATGCGGTCAGCGCGCCGGCCAGGCCCTCGATCGGCGCGTCCCGGTCCTCGCCTTCCGCGGCGTTGATCATCGCCTTGACCATCTGGACGGCGAGCGGCCCGCGCCGGGCGATATCGGCGGCGAGCGCGTCGGCGCGCGCGAGGCCCTCGCCCTTCGGCGTCACCTCGTCGACGAGTCCGAGCGCCAGCCCCTCCTCCGCGCCGAACATCGCTCCGGCGAGCGCCATGCGCCGCACGACCGAAGCGCCGAAGCGCCGCACCAGCCGCTGCGTGCCCGACCATCCCGGCGCCATGCCGAGACCCGATTCCGGCAGGCCCAGCCTGATCCCGGCTTCGGCGATGCGGATGTCGGCGACCGCCGCCAGCTCAAGGCCGCCGCCGAAGGCGTGACCCGAAAGGACCGCGATCAGGGGCACGCGCAGGCGCGCCAGCGCCTCGAAGGCGCGATGGCCGGCGCGCGTCCAGTCCCGCCACATGTCGAGCGGCGGCAGCCCGCCCCAGGCGGCGATGTCGCCGCCGGCGCAGAAGGCCTTGCCCTCGCCGGTCAGGATCGCGACCCGCGCTTGCGGCGAAGCCTCGATGGCGCGCGCGGCGTCGAAGAGCGCGTCGATCATGGCGCGGTCGAGCGCATTGAGCTTGTCCGCGCGCCTGAGCGTAAGGCGCGCGCAAGGGCCCTCGAAGGCGAGTTCGACATACGGGCTCACGGGACCGTCTCCGCGCTCGGGCGCAGCGTCAGGCCGATCGGCTCGGGCCGGAAGAGCGCGGGGTCCATCGCGCGCAGGTCGTTGGCCACCCGCAACGGGAACTCGGCCTGGGCGAGAACGTCGCGTTCGAGATCGACGCCGGGCGCAAGCTCCGTGACGGTCACGCCCTCGCGCTCGAGACGCAGGACGCAGCGTTCCGTCACGTAGACGATCTCCTGGCCCTGCGCGACCGCGCGGGGGCCGGAGAACGAGATCTGCTCGACCGCCTGCACGAGCTTCTTCACCTTGCCTTCCTTCAGGATCGACACCGCGCCGTCCTGAACGTCGAGCTTCGCGCCGGCGGTGAAATAGCCGGAGAACACGATCTTCTTCGCCCGCGCCGTGATGTCGACAAAGCCTCCGGCGCCCGCCGTCACATGCGGCCGGACGCCGAGCTTCGAGACATTGACGGAGCCGAAGCGATCGATCTGCAGGAAGGAGAGCAGCGACATGTCGAAGCCCGCCCCCTGGAAGTAGGTGAACTGGTGCGGCGACTGGACGATCGCCTCGGCGTTCGAGGCGCAGCCGAACTGGAAGTCGAGCAGCGGCACGCCGCCGACGGCGCCCTGTTCGATGACCCAGGTCACCGCGCCGTGCCGGCCCTCCTCGATGAGGATGCGCGGCACATTGGCCGAAATGCCGAAGCCGATATTGACCGCGTCGCCGTCGCGCAGCTCCTGCGCGACGCGCCGCGCGATCACCTTGGCGATGTCGAATTTCGGCGTCTCGAAGGAGGACAGCGGCCGGAAGATCTCGCCCGAAATGGCGGGCTCGTAGACCGTATGCGTCGTCTGGAGCTGGTCCGGCGCGACGACGATGTAGTCGACGAGGATTCCCGGAACGACCACGTCATGCGGACGCAGCGTGCCCGCGGCGGCGAGCCGCTTCACCTGCGCAATGACGATCCCGCCATTGTTGCGAACCGCGAGCGCCTGATCGAGCGGACCGAGGATGCCGCCCTCGTGCTCGTAGGAAAGATTGCCGCGCTCGTCCGCCGTCGTCGCGCGGATGATTGCGACCTCCGGCGTGATCGTCGGGAAGAAGAGCCAGTCGTCGCCCGCGAATTGGACGCGGCTGACGATCGGGTCGGCCGCCGCCCTGGCGTTCATCGCGCAGCCTTCGTGGACGGAATCGACGAAGGTCTCCATGCCGACTTTCGTCAGCACGCCCGGCCGCTTGGCCGCGGCTTCGCGGTGGATGTCGAACAGGATGCCGGACGGGACGTTGTAGGCCGGGATCGCATTCCCGGTGATCATCTTCCAGATCTCCGGCGGCTCCGCCGAGGACGGCCCCGACGGATAGGAGCCCGCCAGCACGCGCGCCAGACAGCCGGGCTTGGCGAGATGATCGACGCCCTTGACGCCCCACATGTCGCCGGCCGCGATCGGGTGCAGCGTCGTGATGTTGCGCGGATGGCCCTCGCCGTCGAACCGCTCTCCGACCGCCTTGAGAACCGCGTCGGGACAGCCGAGCGCCGACGAGGACGAGACCGTCACGATGGCGCCGTCCGGGATGAGACGCGCCGCCTCGGAAGCGGAAATGACCTTCTGTTTCGTCATGCTCGCCTCAAACCGCCAGATCGATTGCCGCTTCGGCGCGCGACCGCGCCGCAGCGAGCGTCGAGAGCGCGACGCTCAGGGACTTGACGCCGTCCTCGCCCGTCGCGGCCGGCGCGCCCTTGCCTTCGACCGCCTGCTGGAAGAGCCGGACCGAGCGGGCGTAGAGATCCTCGTGGTCGAGCTTCAGCATCTCCTCGCCCGCCGAAGTTCTCAGGAGCACCTCGCCTTTCGGGCGCCTGGGTCATGCAGTCGCGTCCGATCAGCGAGCCTTCTTCGCCATGCACCTCGAAGCCGGTGGTTGCGTATTTCGTGGTGAAAGCGTCGTGGAACTGGGCGAGCACGCCATTCCTGAAGCGGATCACGCCCATCACGCCGTCCTCCAGGTCCGCGCGCCCCATGCCCCCTTGCGTCGTCATGGCGACGACGGCGGATGGCTCGTCGTCGAGCACGAAACGCAGCGTGTCGGCGTCGTGGACCGTGATGTCGAGCACGACCCCGCCGCCCGCCTCCGGCCGCTCGATCCGCCAGCCCTGCAGATGGGGCGGCAGATAGACGGAATGAAAGACGCGCGCGAAGAGCGGCTTGCCGATGCGGCCCTGCTTGATCGCCTCGCGCATCGCGCGATGCGTCGCGGCGTTGCGCAGGTGATGGTTCGTCGCCATCACGACGCCGCGCTTGTGGCATTCGGCGACCATCGCCCGCGCCTCGGCGAGCGTCAGCGCCAGCGGCTTCTCGCAGAGCACATGCTTTCCGCCCGCCGCCGCGGCGAAGACCTGATCGCGATGCAGTTCGTTGGTGGTGGAGACATAGACCGCGTCGACGTCCGCTCGAACTCGACGATGTCCTCGAGCCGTGTCGTCGCCTTCGCGATCCGATGTTTTGCGGCGTAGTTCGCGGCCCGCTCCGCATTGGCGCTCATCACCGCGACGACTTCGCCGCCGTTGGCGCGAAAGGCGCGGATCATATGTTCGGCGGCAATCGTGCTCGCGCCGATCAGGCCCCAACGAAGTGTCGTCACGCCGCGCCTCTCCTCTTGTTCGAATCTCTGCGCCCGCACGATTCGCGAACCGTCAGCGTCGTCGGGCAGATCACCGTTTCAGGCTCGAAATCGCCGCTCGCGAGGTGCCGCATCAGAAGCTGCGCCGCGCGGGAGCCGAGATCCCGGCCGTTGACGGCGACGCTTGTGAGCGCGGGAAACGTGTGCCGCGCCTCCTCGATGTCGTCGAAGCCGATCACCGCGAAATCCCGACCGACCGCAACGCCCGCCTCGGTCAAGGCTCGCATGAGCCCGATCGCGACGACGTCGTTGAAGCAGAGGGCCGCGGTCGGCGGCGCTGGCAGGTTCATGAGCTTCGCCGGGGCGCCCTCGCCTCCGGAATAGTTGGTCGTCGTTTCGATCACCAGCGAAGGATCGAAAGGAATGTCCGCTTCCTCCAGCGCCAGCCGATAGCCGGCCAGCCGTTCCTCGCGGACGAACATCGACGCCATGCCGCCGACGAAAGCGATGCGGCTGTGTCCCTTCGCGATGAGATGAGCCGTCGCCTTGCGGGCGCCTTCCCGGTTCTCCGGCGCGACCAGCGAGGCCTTCAGGCCCGGCAGGCGCCGCATGACCTGGACGACCGGAAGACCGGCGACCAGCGGCTTCAGGTCCGCAAGCGACGTGCCGATCGCCGGCGCCAGCACGAGACCCGCCGCGCCGTGCTCGCGCATCGACCGGATCACCTGCTGTTGCCGGATCGGGCTTTCGGCGGTGTTGGCGAGGAAGGGGATATAGGCGCCGCCCTGGCAGGCCTGCTCGATGCCGATCGCAAGCTCGACATAGAAGGGGTTCGACAGGTCGTTGATGACCATGCCGATCACGCCCGACTTGGCGCCGCGCAGCGTGGCCGCGCCACGATGATAGATGTAGCCGAGCTCCGTCATCGCGTCGGCCACGCGCTCGCGCGTCGATTCCGCGACCAGCGAGCTTCCGCCGAGCACCAGCGAAACTGTCGATTTCGAAACTCCGGCGCGGCGCGCGACGTCGACGATGGTCGCGCGAGCCCCGCGAGCCTCCATCTCCCTCTGCGCATCCTCGGTCATCGCCGCTTCCACTATTTAGCACGTTCCAATTCGTTTTCGCTTCTTCGACCGCCAATTTCCCCGCATTCGTTCAGCGATAATATGAGGTCGTTGCGCCATCTTTTGGAACGTGCTAATTGTTCCTAGCGGCGTTTGTCCGATCCGTCAACCCCCAGCTTCATGGAAAGCTCTTGAGCGCAACGGTCCCCCAGGAGATCCTCGATCGGCTCACCGATGTCCCGATGCCGCGGCTCCCCGGCGAGAAGCCCGCGCACGAGACCCTCACGGTCCGGGGCTTCGTCGTACCTGTCCATCGTTGCGAGGCGCTCGTGCTCGGCAGCGGAGCGGCGGGCCTTCGCGCGGCGGTCGAGATGAAGCGGCGCGACGTCGAGGTCGTGGTCGCGACCCAGAGCGCCTTCGGCGGAACCTCCGCCTGCTCCGGCTCCGACAAGCAGACGCTCCACACCGCGAACGGCGCCGGCGGCGGCGACGACTTCCGCGCCATGGCCGACGCGCTGGGCGCGGGCGGCGCGATGGACGAGGATACCGCCTATGTCGAGGCCGTGGGATCGCTGCGCGCGCTCTCCACCCTGCAATTCATGGGTCTGCCCCTGCCGCAGGATCGGCTCGGCGGCGCGCTGCGCTATCAGACCGATCACGACGAGACCGGCCGGGCGACGAGCTGCGGGCCGCGCACCTCCCGGCTCATGGTTCAGGCCCTCGCCAACGAGGCGATCCGGCTGAACGTCCCGATCTTCAACCAGACGACCGGCGTTCGGCTCCTTGTCGATTCCGAGGGCGGAACCCGCCGCGCCGTCGGCGTCCTCGCCATGCGTCCGCGCCATCGCGGACCGCACAATCCCCTGGGCCTGACCGTCTTTCTCGCGGGTTCCGTCGTCATCGCGACCGGAGGTCCGGGCGAGCTCTATCGCGACAGCGTCTATCCGCGGCATTGCTTCGGCTCGCTCGGCCTCGCGCTGGAAGCGGGCGTCGAGGCGGTCAATCTCACCGAAAGCCAGTTCGGCATCGGCACGTCGCGCGACGGTTTCCCGTGGAATCTGTCGGGCACCTATGTCCAGGCGATGCCCTATATTTTCTCGCGCGACTCCCGAGGCGTCGAGCGCAATTTCCTCGCCGACTATTACCGGACCACGCAGGAGCTCGCCTCGAACATCTTTCGCAAGGGCTATCAGTGGCCCTTCCACGCGACCCGGATGCTCGACTTCGGCTCGAGCCTGCTCGACCTCGCCGTGTTTCGCGAGACGCAGGCGGGCCGCAAGGTCTTCATGGACTTCAATCGCAACCCGCTGCCCGTCGCGGGCGACGCGGACTTCAGTCTCGACCGGCTCGACGACGATGTTCGCGCCTATCTCGCCAACAGCGGCGCGCTGCTCGAAAAGCCGATCGACCGCCTGCGGAAGATGAACCCGCTCTCGATCGAGCTTTACAAGCGCTACAAATACGACATCACGCGCGACCCGCTGGAATTCGCGATCAACAACCAGCACATGAACGGCGGCCTCGCCGTCGACATCTGGGGCGCGACGAGTCTCGAAGGCTGCTACGCCGTCGGCGAGGCGGCGGGCACGCATGGCGTGACGCGCCCGGGCGGCGCGGCGCTGAACGCCGGCCAGGTGTTTGGTTCGCGTTGTGCGGAACATATCGCGGCGACGCGCTCGCAACGTCTCCCGACAGACTCCGCGCGCGATCTCGTCGGCGAAGCGGTGGAGCGGATTTTCGACGTGTTGAAGCCCGAAAGCGCGCTGACCGCCAAGGCGATCCGCAAGGAAGTCCAGACCCGGATGAGCGATCATGCGGGAATTCTGTGCTCCGCAAACGAAGTGAAGGCCGCCGCGCAAGCGGCGCGCGCTCTGAACGAAACGATCCGCCAGCAGGGCGTCGCC
The DNA here is from genome assembly GCA_963741845.1 of uncultured Alphaproteobacteria bacterium. GTDB lineage: Bacteria > Pseudomonadota > Alphaproteobacteria > Rhizobiales > Beijerinckiaceae > Roseiarcus. The sequence goes on along the minus strand of CAVUJV010000006.1, from coordinate 152,212 downwards.
TTCGATGGCGCCTACGAAGCGGCGCGCGCCTTGCAGTGGCGGCAGACGGCGCTCGTCTCCGAAGCGGTGCTGACCGCGCTCGCCTTCTATGTCGAGCGAGGCGGAGGGAGCCGCGGCGCGCGCGCCATCTGCGACGCGAAGGGAGACCGCGTTCCGGATTCGCGCAGGGGCGCGCTCGAAGCCTGTCGCTTCATTCCCGGAACGCGCGGAAGATCGGGACGAGCAGATTTTCGTCCGGCTCGACTCTGGAGGATTCCATTGCGACCCGCGACCGATCCGCCGCCGCGACCGCAACGACCGGCCCTTCTTCGAGCGCGACTGGCCGGATTTTCTGACCGGCGCGATCTACCGGCGCGGGTGAGACGCCGGGGCCGCGTTGCCCGGACATCGATGAATGTGATAGCCGTGCCTTGTCGATGAACCCTCGGGGCAAGAGCTTTCGCATGCGACGACGGCAATGGGATCGACCGATCGCGCCTTCAGGGGGCGCCGATATTCCGATCCGCCCGCTGCGTCGCGCGGACGTGAGGCCCGATCCGTGAGCGGGCCAGCGCCAGCGGCCGGAGGACGCGGGCGCGCGACCGCGACGCGATTCGCATGCTTCTTCCTGCTGTGGCTTGCCATCTCCGGTCTCAATCCGAAGGACCTGCCGGTCGCCCTGGCGGCGGCGGCCGCGGCATCCTGGGTCAGCCTCCGTCTCCTTCCGGCCTCCACCGCGCCCGTGCGGCCGGCAGCGGCTTTCGCATTCGGCCTCGACTTCCTGCGGCTGGCCTTGCGCTCGGGCCTCGACGTGGCGCGGCGGGCGCTCAGTCCGAACATGGATTTGCAACCGGGCTTCGTCGCGGCGCCCCTGCGCCTTGAGCCGGGCGTCGCGCGCGATGCGTTTCTCGCCCTCGCAAGCCTTCTGCCGGGCACATTGCCGACCGGCGTCGAGGAGGCTGAGCCGCAGCGGCTGATCCTGCACGGGCTCGACGTTCGTCAGCCCGTGGCCGAAGAGCTTGTCGCCGAAGAGGCGCTCTTCATGCGGACGATCGGCCGTGACTGAGATTCTTTACGCCGCGGCTGGCTTCATTCTGCTCACCGTGGCGGCGGGCCTCGCGCGCGTGCTCTACGGCCCTCTCGAAGTCGATCGCATGATGTCCGTGCAATTGCTCGGCACCGGGGGCATAGCCGCCCTTCTTCTGGCGGCGTCCGCGAGCGGCGTCGCGGGCGTCGAGGATGTCGCGCTCGGGCTCGCGCTGCTCGCCGCCTTCGCCTCGATCGCCTTCGTCAACAGCGCGTCCGCGGATGAGCCGGAGCGGACGGAGGCGCCCGAACCATGACCCTCGCGCTCGACATTTTCAGCGCGCTCGCCATCGCCGCCGGCGCTGTCTTCTTCCTCGCGGGAACGGTCGCGCTGCTGCGCTTCCCCGATTCGCTTTCGCGCCTGCACGCGCTCACCAAGGCTGACAATCTGGGCCTCGGCCTCGTCGTGCTTGGGCCTGCTGCCGAGAGCCGAAAGCCTGCTCGGCGGGCTCAAGCTTGTCCTTCTCTGGGCGCTCGTCCAACTGTCGAGCGCGGCGGTCGCCCAGATGATCGGCGCCGTCCTGCGCAGGCGCGGAGCGGTCGAGTGATTCTCTATCAGCTTCTCGATCTCTGTCTGGCGCTTCTCGTGATCGGCGTCGCGGCCTGGACCATTTTCGCGCGCGAGCTGTTCGGCGCGGTCGTCGGCTATGTCGCCTATGGGCTGATCCTCGCGATCGTCTGGGTCCGGCTTCTGGCGCCGGACGTCGCGCTCACCGAGGCGGCGATCGGCGGCGGCGCGACCGGCGTTCTGCTGGTGACGGCCGGATCGCGATTGCGCTCGGCGCTCGCGGTCGAGCCGGGCGACCGGGCGGGCGCCGGCCAGAAGGCGCTCGCGGCGCTGCTCAGTCTGATGGTCGCCGGCGCGCTGGCGGCCGTCGTCCTCGTTCTGCCGGAGCCGCCGCCGACCCTCGCGCCCGAGGCGAAGAGCGGACTCGAAGCCGCGGGCCTCGGCAATCCCGTCACCGCGGTGCTGATCGTCTATCGCGCCTTCGACACGATGCTGGAGAAGGCCGTGCTTCTGCTCGCGGTCGTCGGCGTCTGGTCGATCGCGCCCGACCGCTTCTGGGGCGGCGCGCCGGCGCCGCTCGGCAGAGCTGAGCCGGACCGCGCGCTGATCTTCCTCGCGCGCATGATCGCGCCGATCGGCGTCCTCATCGGCCTGCATATCTTCTGGGTCAGCGCGGACGAACCCGGCGGCGCGTTTCAGGCCGGCGCCATCCTCGCCGCGATGTGGATCGTCGTGATGATGGCGAGGCTCGCCGATCCGCCGCGGATCGCCTCGCGCCGGCTCAGGCTTGCGCTCGTCGCGGGGCCGGCTGTCTTCGTCGTCGTGGCGCTGCTCGGCCCCTTCATGGGCGGCAGCTTCCTCTCCTACCCGCCGGGCTTCGTGAAGCCTGTCATCCTCTTCGTCGAAGTTTTCATGCTGCTCTCGATCGCGGCGTCGATTCCGATGCTCATCGCCGGCCCGCCGCTGAGGAAACCCGCATCGTGACGGTCTCCAGCATTGCGGGCGTCACCGGGGCGATCCTCGTCGGTCTCGGCCTCTACGGCTTCATCGTCAATCCGCAACTCCTGCGGAAGGTTCTCGCCTTCAGCGTGATCGGCAGCGGCGTATTCCTGCTCTTCGGCGTGATCGCGCGGCGCGGCGCGGGCGCGGGCTTCCATGCCGATCCGGTTCCGCAGGCGCTCGTCATCACCGGCATCGTCGTCGCCTTCGCCGCCAGCGCCATCGCTGTCGCGCTCATCCTTCGCCTCTACGAAGCGACCGGGCGTCTCACGCTCGACCCGAACGCCTGGACGAAAGAGCTCCAGCGACGCGGGCGACAAATGACCGCCGCCCTTGCAACCAGCGCGGGCGGCGCCCTGCTCGTCCCGGCAATCCTGTTGCCGGTCGCGGGCATGATTGTCTCTTTCCTGCTCGGCGGGAAATGGGCGGAGCGGATCACGCTCGCCATCGCGCCGGCCGGACTTGCGCTCGCCGTTGCGATCGCGGTCTTCGTCTGGCGGACGGGGGCGCCGATCGTTTACATCATCGGCGGCGTTTCCCCGCCGCTCGGCATCGCGCTTCAGGCGGATGGCGTGTCGGCGGCGCTGCTTGTGGTGACTGCGCTCATCATCCCGGCTGCGTCCCTTTTCGCCCGCGCCAATTTCGAGACGCCGCCCGGAGTTTCGGAGGCCCGCGCGCCCCTCGTCTTCTGGATCATGCTGCAGGCGATATGGGCGGCGCTGGCGCTGCTGTTTCTCGGCCACGACCTCTTCAATCTCTATGTCGGGATCGAGCTCCTCACCTTCGCCGCCGCGCCGCTCGTCTGCGTCAGCGGCAAGCCCGAAACGCTCGCGGCGGCGCTGCGCTACCTTCTCTTCGCGCTCTGCGGCTCGATCTTCTATCTGCTCGGCGCGGCGCTCTTTTACGGAACCTACGGCACGCTGGACCTCGCGCTGCTCTCCGAGCGCGTCCAGTCCGTGCCGCCCGTGTGGCTCGCGGCGGCGCTGATGACGGCGGGACTTCTCGCCAAGACCGCGCTCTTTCCGCTGCATCTGTGGCTGCCGCCAGCCCATGCGAACGCGCCCGCCGGCGCAAGCGCCGTCCTCTCCGGCCTTGTCGTGAAAGGCTCGTTCTTCGTCGTCGTGCGCCTCTGGTTCACCGTGCTGCCCGCCCTGACGTTCGGCGCGGCCAGCGCCTTTCTCGCGGCGCTCGGCTCGGGCGCGATCCTGTTCGGCAGCGTCATCGCGCTGAAGCAGCCGCGGCTCAAGCTGCTCGTCGCCTATTCGACCATCGCCCAGATCGGCTACCTGTTCCTCATCTTTCCGCTCGCCGCCGGATCGCATCGCCTGGAGCGCCGACGGCTGGACGGGCGGCTTCATGCAGGTGATGTCCCACGCCTTCGCGAAGGCGGCGATGTTCCTCGCGGCGGGACTGATCGCCGAAGCGCTCGGTCATGACCGGATCGGGGAGTTCGCGGGCGCCGGGCGGGCGATGCCGATGACGATCCTCGCGCTCGGCCTCGCCGGTCTTTCGCTGATGGGCCTGCCGCCGAGCGGCGGGTTCGGAGCGAAGTGGCTCCTGCTGCGCGCCTCGATCGCCTCGGGCCAATGGGTCTGGGCGCTGGTCATTCTGGCCGGCGGGCTGCTCGCCGCGGGCTATGTCTATCGCATTCTGTCGAAAGCTCTGTTCGGCGAGGCGATCGCGCTGAAAGCGCCGCCGAAACGAAGCCGCGAGGCGATTGCGCTTGCGCTCGCGATCCTCGCCGTGGCGCTCGGCTTCGCGCCGCAGGGCTTCTTCGATTTCCTCGGGATCGGCCGCCCGGCCCTGACGGCGACGGCGGCGCCGACATGACGGGAACCGGCTCCCCCTTGGGCGTCCTGCTCCTCGCGGCCACTTTGGCGGCGCCGGTCGCCCTCCTCGCCGCCTGCCTCTCGCGCCAGCTCCGCCCGCTCGCGCTTTCGTTGCAGGGACTGGCGCCGATCCCCGGGCTGGCCGCGGCGATTTTCGTCCTTCTGGACGGCCCGGTCGGGCTGGACGTCCCGCAGATTCGTCTCAGCCTGTGGCTCGATGCGCCCGGCGCGCTGATGCTCGCCGCTTCGGCCCTTCTCTGGATCGTCGTCAGCGCGGGCGTGTTCGCGGACAGGAAAGCCGCGCACGACGAGCGCTTCGCGGTCTCGTGGCTGCTCACCATGATCGGAAGCCTCGGCGTCTTCATCGCCGCCGATCTTCTGTCCTTCTATCTCGTCTACGCCCTCGTCAGCATCCCGGCCTACGGAATGATCGTGACGGATGCGCAGGCCGACACGAAGCGGGTCGGCGCGATCTACATGGCCTTCGCCATTCTCGGCGAAGCCTTCCTGCTGCTGGCCTTCGCGATGCTCTCCGCCGGGGCGCCGGGCGGCGGCGTGCGCATCGACGAAGTCATGGCCGCCCTGCCCGCGTCGCCCTGGCGCGACGCGGCCATCGCGCTGATCGTCGCGGGCTTCGGCATGAAGATGGGTCTCGTCCCGCTGAACGGCTGGATGCCCCTTTCCTACGCGACCGGCCCCATTCCCGCCGCCGCCGTGCTCAGCGGCGCCGGGGTCAAGGCGGGCGTGATCGGGCTCATCCGCTTCCTGCCGCTCGGCGCGACGCTGCCCGGCTGGGGCGACGCGCTGATGATCGTGGGATTCGTCTCCGCCTTCTACGGCGCGGCCGTCGGCCTCACGCAGCAGAACCCGAGAGCCGTGCTCGGCTATTCGAGCATCAGCCAGATGGGCGTGATCGCGGCGGCGCTCGGCGCGGCGCTGGCCTCCGGCGACCCGGGCGCGCCGACGAAGATCGCTTTCTACGCCGCCAATCATGTCCTCGTGAAAGGCGCGCTGTTTCTCACCATCGGCGCCTTCGCGGCCGGAGCGGACGGACGCCGGGGCGCGTGGTTCTCGCCGCGGCGCTGGCCCTGAGCCTCGCCGGCCTGCCGCTGACCGGCGGCGCGCTTGCGAAAATGGCGGCCAAGGACCTTCTCGGCTACGGGCTTGCCGGCGCGCTCGCCAGCCTGTCGTCGGCCGCGAGCGCGCTCCTGATGATCCATTTCATCGCGCGGCTGACGTCGGGAAGCCCCTTCCCGGCCGCGAGCTTCGGACCCGAAAGACTGTCGCGGCTATGGCCCGCCGTCGCGCTCGGCGCGATTTTTCTGCCCTGGCTCGGCTATCCCGTGGTGGGGGCCCTGGGCGAGGCGCTGACCTTTGCGAAAATCTGGGACGGCCTCTGGCCGATCGCTCTCGGCGGGATCCTCGCCTTGGCGCTCGCCCGGCGCCGGGATCGCCTCCCGTCCATCCCGGAAGGCGACACCATTGTCCTCGCCGAAGGTCTTTTCCACAGGAGCCTTGCGCTGGGCGCTCCCTTCGACCGGATCGAAGCGATCTTCCGGCAATGGCCCGCCGCCACCCTTGCGCTGGTCGCGATCGTGCTTGCTCTCGTCACAATGGCCGCCTATTCCGGCTGAAACCCGCCGTCGCCATTCGAGACAGAGCGACGAATCATTCATAAAGTTTGTTTGGTCCATAAATAATCGGGGGACTGGTTTGGCGAAGCGCAACTTCAAAGCAACCCGTCCCATGTTTGGAGCCGCGGCGGCTCTGGCGGCCTCGCTGGCGCTGGCCGCCTGCGGCAAGGAGAAGGAAGCCGCCGCGCCGGCGCCGCGCCCGGTGCGGGTCGTCACGGTCGAAAAGAGCGAAGCCGGAACGCCGGTCTCGCTGACCGGGCGGGTCGAGGCGGAGGACCAGGTCAATCTCGCCTTCCGGATCTCCGGCCGTCTGCTGGAAAACGACCTTCGCCTCGGCGACCAGGTGAAGCCCGGCCAGATCGTCGCGCGCCTCGAATCCCAGAATGAACTGAACACCCTGCGCTCGGCGCAGGCGGCGCTCGCGGCGGCGGAGGCGCAACTCGTCCAGGCGAGCAACCATTTCGACCGGCAGGACACGCTGCTGAAGCAGGGCTGGACGACCCGCGCCAACCACGACCAGGCGCTCAAAGCCATGCAGGCCGCGCAGGCTCAGGTCGACGCGGCGGAGGCGCAGGTCAAGACCGCCGAGGACCTCGTGAGCTTCACCGAGCTCGAAGCGGACGCGCCCGGCGTCGTCACCGCGGTCGGCCCGCGCGCCGGCGCGGTCGTGCAGGCCGGGCAGATGATCGGGACGCTCGCCCGCAAGGACGGCCGCGACGCCGTGTTCGACGTGCCCGCGCAGGTGCTCCGCCAGACGTCGGCGAACGCCGTCATTACGGTCCATCTGACGAGCGATCCGAAGGTCACGGCTGAGGGCCGGGTGCGCGAGGTCGGCCCGCAGGCCGATCCGGTCACCCGCACCTTCGAGGTCAGGGTGGGCCTCACCGACCCGCCGCCCGCCATGCTGCTCGGCGCGACGGTGACGGGCGAGGTTCAGACCGAGGCGGCGCGCGTCATCGACATTCCCGCTTCCGCCCTCACCCGCTTCAACAGCCAGCCCGGCGTCTGGGTCGTCGATCCCAAGACCCTCACCGTGTCGCCGCGCAACGTCGAGGTCGCGCGCTTCGATCCGGCGACCGTCGCCGTCTCGGGGGGCCTGTCCATCGGAGAGGTCGTCGTGACGGCCGGCGTGCAGGCGCTGCACGACGGGCAAAAAGTCCGGCTGCTCGGGTCTTAACGGCGATGGGCGGGATCAACCTTTCGGAATGGGCGCTGACGAGGCGTTCCATCACCATCTACCTCATGATCATCGCGGTCGCCGCGGGCCTCATGTCCTACATGCGGCTCGGGCGCAGCGAGGATCCGAGCTTCGTCATCAAGACGATGGTCGTCCATGCGGTCTGGCCGGGCGCCACCGTCGACGAGACCCTCAAGCAGGTCACCGAGCGGCTCGAGCGCACGCTGCAGGAGACTCCGCAGCTCGATTTCCTGCGCAGCTACACGCGCGCCGGCGACACGACCATCTTCGTCAATCTCAAGGGCAGCGCCACCGCCAAGGAAGTGCCGGACATCTGGTACCACGTCCGCAAGAGCGTCGGCGACATGCGGATGACGCTTCCGCAAGGCGTGCGCGGGCCCTTCTTCAATGACGAATTCGGCGACACGTTCGGCATCATCTACGGATTCACCGCCGACGGCTTCACGCATCGCGAATTGCGCGACTATGTCGAGGGCGTGCGCTCCAAGCTCCTGAACGTGCCGGACGTCTCGAAGATCGAGATCCTCGGCGCGCAGGACGAGCGGATCTTCGTCGAATTCTCGATGCGCGAGCTCGCGAGCCTCGGCATCGACCGCTCCGCGCTCACCGCCGCGCTTCAGGCGCAAAACGTGGTTCAGCCGGCCGGCACGATCGAGACCAGCGACGAGGCGCTCTCGCTTCGCGTCTCGGGCGCCTTCCATACCGAGCAGGACGTGCTCGGCGTCAATTTCGCGGTCAACGGGCGGCTCCTGCGCCTTGGCGACATCGCGACGGTGAGGCGCGGCTATTCCGATCCGCCCCAGCCGCTTTTCCGGGTCAACGGCCAGCCGGCGATCGGCCTCGCCGTCGCCATGCGCGACGGCGGCGACATCCTCGCGCTCGGACGGAACATCGACAAGACGATGGCGGAGGCGACCGCCAACCTGCCGCTCGGCATCACGCCGATCCTCGTCGCCGACCAGGCGGTGACGGTGAAAAGCGCCATCGCCGAGTTCATGGAGTCGCTCTGGCAGGCGGTCGCGATCATTCTCGCGGTCAGCTTCATCGCGCTCGGAATCCGTCCGGGCCTCGTCGTGGCGCTCGCCATTCCGCTGACGCTCGCCATCGTCTTCACGGCGATGGAGCTCGCCCATATCGACATGCAGCGCATTTCGCTCGGGGCGCTCATCATCGCGCTGGCGCTGCTCGTCGACGACGCGATGACGACCATCGACGCGACGATGAACCGGCTCGCGGCGGGCGACAGCAAGATCGAGGCGGCCTCCTTCGCCTTCCGCAATTACGCCGTCGCGATGCTGGCGGGCACGCTCGTCACCATCGCGGGCTTCATCCCGGTAGGCTTCGCCGCGAGTTCGGCGGGCGAATACACCTTCTCGCTGTTCGCCGTCGTCGCGATGGCGCTCATCGCCTCGTGGTTCGTCGCCGTCCTCTTCACGCCCGTCCTCGGCGCGGCGATCCTCAAGCCTCCGGCTCCCGCCAAGAGTTCCGAGCCCGGCTTCGTGTTCCGCACCTTCCGCAGCTTCCTCACCTTCGCGATGCGGGCGCGGTGGCTCACGATCGCGGCCTCGATCGCGCTGTTCGTGGCGTCGGTCCTCGCGCTGCCGCTGATCCCGCGGCAGTTCTTCCCGTCTTCGGACCGGCCGGAGCTGCTCGTCGATCTGAGCCTGCCGCAGAACGCCTCGATCTATGCGAGCCAGTCCGTCTCCGAACGCTTCGACGCCCTGCTGAAGAACGATCCGGACGTCGCCCGCTGGAGCACCTATGTCGGGCGCGGCGCGATCCGCTTCTATCTGCCGCTCAACGTCCAGCTGCCGAACAGTTTCTTCTCGCAGGCCGTGATCGTCGCCAAGGACGTCGCGGCCCGCGACCGGCTCAAGGTCAAGCTCGAAAAGACGCTGGCGCAGGACTTCCCGTCCGTCGTTGCGCGCGTCTATCCGCTCGAACTTGGGCCGCCGGTCGGCTGGCCCGTGCAGTACCGCGTGAGCGGCCCCGAGATCGGACCCGTGCGCGACATCGCGCTCAAGCTCGCGGCCGTCGTCGCCTCCGACGCCAATGCGGAGAACGTCAATTTCGACTGGATGGACCCGGCCCGTCAGGTGCGGATCGTCATCGACCAGAACGAAGCGCGGCTTCTGGGCCTCAGCTCCGCCTCGATCGCCAGCGTCCTCAACACGGTGATGAGCGGCTCCGCCGTCACGCAGGTGCGCGACGACATCTATCTCGTCGACCTCGTCGTGCGGGCCAATGACGAGCAGCGCGTCTCGCTCGAAACGCTGCCGAACCTGCAGGTCCCGATCCCCGGCGGCAGGACCGTCCCCTTGAGCCAGTTCGCGACCTTCGAATTCAGCCAGACCTATCCGCTCGTCTGGCGCCGCGATCGCGTGCCGACATTGACGGTGCACGCGGACGTGGCGCCCGGCGTGCTGCCCGAAACCGTCGTCACCGCGCTCGCGCCGAAGATGGAAGCTTTCGAGAAGACTTTGCCCGCCGGCTACCATGTCGCGGTCGGCGGCACGGTCGAGGAGAGCGCGAAGTCGCAGGCCTCGGTGCTCGCCATGGCGCCGCTCATGCTGCTCATCATGGTGACGGTGCTGATGCTCGAGCTGAAAGGCTTTCAGCGCCTCATCGTCGTCGTCAGCGTCGCGCCGCTCGGCCTCATCGGCGTGGTGGCGGCGCTCCTGCTCTCGGGCCGTCCGCTCGGATTCGTCGCGATCCTCGGCGTGCTGGCGCTCATCGGCATGATCACCAAGAACGCGGTGATCCTGATCGGCCAGATCGAGGCCGAGCGAGCGGCGGGCAAGGATGTGTGGAACGCCGTGATCGACGCGTCGAGTTCGCGCTTCCGGCCGATCATGCTGACCGCGGTCTCGACCGTGCTTGGCCTCACCCCGATCGCGCCGACCGTGTTCTGGGGCCCGATGGCCTTCGCGATCATGGGCGGCCTGCTGGTCGGCACGCTTCTCACGCTCATCTTCCTGCCGACCCTCTACGCGACGTGGTTCGGCGGCAGGGAGAAGGCGGCGGCTTAGCGCCGCGCCTGCCGGTCAGGCGCCGCCGGCGTTCTGCGCTCGCAGCCATAGGCTCGCCGCGAAAGGAGAATGCCGATGCAGACGGAAACCCGCCCGCCTCTCCCGCCCTTCACGCTCGAAACCGCGACCCAAAAGGTTCGCCTTGCCGAGGACGCCTGGAACAGCCGCGATCCCGTGCGCGTCTCGCTCGCCTATACGCCCGACAGCCAATGGCGCAATCGCGTGGAGTTCTTCGAGGGGAGAACGGCGATCCAGGCCTTTCTCGCGCGGAAGTGGAACAGAGAGATCGACTACCGCCTCATCAAGGAACTGTGGGCCTTCCACGAAAATCGGATTGCCGTTCGCTTCGCCTACGAGTGGCGCGACGACGGCGCCAGTTGGTTCCGCTCCTATGGCAACGAGATGTGGGAGTTCGACGAGGGCGGTCTGATGCGCAGGCGCTTCGCCAGCATCAACGACCTGCCGATCGGTGAGAATGAGCGGAAATTCCATTGGCCGTTCGGGCGGCGGCCCGACGATCACCCGGGGCTTTCGGACCTGGGGCTGTAAGACGCGGGGAACGCGGCTGCGACCGCCTCGCTACGGCACGAGCACCGCCGCGCCTTCGAGCCTGCCCGACCGCAAATCGTCGAGCGCTTCGTTCGCTTTCTCCAGCGGATAGGGCGTGGTCGTCGTCTTCACGCCGGCGCGCGGCGCGATCGACAGGAATTCGACGCCATCGGCGCGCGTCAGATTTGCGACCGAAGCGACGCTGCGCTCGCCCCACAGAATGTCGTAGGGGAAGGACGGGATGTCGCTCATGTGGATGCCGCCGCAGACGACGCGCCCGCCCTTCCTCACCGCCCTCAGCGCCGCCGGCACGAGCGCGCCGACCGGCGCGAACAGGATCGCCGAATCGAGCTCGACCGGCGGCGTCTCGTCCGAGCCGCCCGCCCATTCGGCGCCGAGCGAGCGCGCGAAGGCCTGACCCCTGGCGTCGCCCGGCTTCGTGAAGGCGAAGACGCGGCGTCCCTGCCAGCGGCAGACCTGCGCGATGATATGGGCCGCCGCGCCGAAGCCGTAGACGCCGACCGCCTCGCCCTCGCCCGCCATTTTCAGCGACCGCCAGCCGATGAGGCCGGCGCAGAGCAGCGGGGCGCTCGCGATCGGGTCGAGATCGTCGGCGAGCGCGAAGATGAAATCCGCATCCGCGATCGTGTGGGTGGCGAAGCCGCCGTCGCGCGTGTAGCCGGTGAAGAGCGGCGTATCGCAGAGGTTCTCCCGCTCGCTCGCGCAATAGGGGCAATGGCCGCAGGCGTGGCCGAGCCACGCCACCCCGACCCGCGCGCCGGGGCGCCACGTGACCCCTTCGCCGACCGCGTCGACCCGGCCGACGATTTCGTGACCCGGAACGATCGGCAGTTTCGGGTTCGGCAATTCGCCGTCGACCACATGAAGGTCCGTGCGGCAGACGCCGCAGGCCTCGATCCTGACGCGAACCTGACCCGGCCCCGGCTCGGGGTCGGGCCGCTCCTCCATCACGAGCCTTTCGTGAGGGGCTTTGAGGACCATCGCGCGCATGGACCCAAGCCTAACACAGGCGCTCGGGAAGCCGCGACGTCCGCCCGCCCTTCCGGGCCGCGTTCGTCAGGATCGCAGGGCGCCCGGCCGGCGGCCCGCTACGCCGGGCTGCGGGGCACGATCAGATTGGCGACGAGCACCTGCACCGGCTCGTCGTTCTGGTTGAGGGTCGTCGTGCGCACCTTGATGAGACCCTGCTCGGGGCGCGATTTCGAGGGGCGCACTTCGAGGATCTCGCTTTCAAGCCGCAGCGCGTCGCCGGGCCTGAGCGGGCGCGGCCAGGAGACTTCGCCGCCAGCCCCGATGATCCCCCAGGCCGGCCCAAGCTCGCCCTCGACGAGGAGCCGCATGGTGAGCGCGGCCGTATGCCAGCCGCTGCCCGCAAGGCCGCGGAAAAACGTGTCCTTCGCCGTCTCTTCGTCGAGGTGAAACGGCTGCGGATCGAACGTTTCGGCGAAGGCCTTGATCGCCTCGGCCTCGACCCGCAGCGGCCCCGGCGAGCGATAGATCTGCCCGACCGCGTAGTCTTCGAGATAGCGCCGAACCCCCTCCATGATTCCCCCTATCGCGCCTCGCCGCCTCGCGGAAACCACACGCCGGAACTCACCGCAACCGCAACGATGAGGCCATAAGCGGCGAGGCCGGCCGCCAGCATGGCGAAGATCGAGCCGAGCGATCCGGTGAGGCGAAGCGCCACCCAGCCGCCGCCGACCGCGATGATGAGCCGCGCGAAGCCGCCGAGCAACGGCCAGAGCAGCCGACCGGCGCCCTGCGAGGCGAAATAGAGCGCCAGACCCAGCCCGAAGAAGCCGTAGGTCGGTCCGACGGCGCGCAGATATTCGGAGCCGGTCGCGATCATCACCGGATCGTCCCCGAAGAGCCGCAGCCAGGCGGAGGGCCAGATCGCCGCCGCGACGCCGATCGCCTGGGTGACGGCGAAAGCGAGCGCGCCGCCGATCATCGCAATGCGCATGGCGCGCTCATTCGCGCCCGCGCCGACATTCGTGCCGACCATCGCGACCATCGGCGCGCCCAGTCCGAAGACGAGCGGGATCAGCAGATATTCGAGCCGCGTTGCGGTGCCGTAGCCGGCCACCGCATCCGGACCCGCGGCCGCCCCCACAAGGCCCGTCGTCAGCGCGATCGTCAGCGTCGTCTGAAGCGCGCTCAGGGAGCCCACGCCTCCGATGCGAAGGATATCGGCGAAGAAGGCGGGCTGCAGGCGGGCCCAGCGCAATCGGACGAGGCTGTTTCCCGACAGGATGCGCCAGGCGAGGATCGCCCCCATGAGCACGGTCGTGCCGACGACCGCGACGCCCCCGCCCGCCACGCCAAGCGCAGGGATCGGACCGAAGCCGAAGATGAGGAGGGGCGACAGGGGGATCAGCAGAACGACGCCGATGCAGATCACGAGCGAGGGGAACAGCATGTTGCCCGTGCCGCGGATCACGCTCGCAAATCCGTTCGTCAGCCAGAGCAGGCTGTTGCCGGCGAAGACGACATTGGAATAGGTCATCGCCGCTTCGAGCGACCCGTCCCGGCCGCCCATGGCCGAATAGAGCTGCCGCCCGAACACGAGGAAGAGGGCCGAGGTCGCCAGTCCGAGCCCGAGGTTGATGACGATTGCGTGCAGCACCAGCGCGTCGGCGTCCTCGCGCCGGCCGGAGCCGAGAGCGCGGGCCACGGCGGAGGAGATGCCGCCGCCGAACGCGCCCGCCGAGAGCATGCCCATCATCATGAAACCGGGAAAGACGAGCGCCATTCCGGTCAGCGCGTCGGTTCCCAGATGCGAGACCCACCAGGTCTCGATAAGGCCGGTCGAGGCCTGCGCCAGCATGACGAGCACGTTCGGCCATGCGAGCCGCAGGAGCGTGAGAACGATCGGCCCCTCAAGCAGCATGCGCGTCCGCGGGCTCATCGCGGACGCCAGGCCGGCCGCGCCCGTCGCGACGGGAACGGCGGCCGCGACCGAGGGTGCTCTGGCGAATGCGCTCATCGACTGGATCTCCGTCAGGCTATGGGGGTCGAGCCGCCGGGCGCGCAGGCGCTCGGCGCGGGCTGCAAGTCTCGCCTTCGTCGCCTCGTTGGCGGCGGGCCCGGGAACGAGCGTGAAATCGGAGGTCGCGATCGGCTTTCCCGTCACGCGGTCGATGAGCAGCGGCTCGGCGGGCGCGCCGGTTTTCGCGTCCACGACCGTGATGCTCGCGCCTTCCGGCGCGAAATGCCGGTTGCCGAACGCCAGCAGGGCGAGGAGCACCTGCCGGAAGTCGCGCCCCCGCGCGGTCAGGACATATTCGTCGCGCGCCGGCCGCTCGCTGTAGCGGCGCTTCTCCAACATTCCCGCGTCCACCAGCGCGGCGAGCCGCCGGGTGAGCATGTTGGGCGCGATGCCGAGGCTTTTCTGGAACTCCTCGAACCGCGTCATGCCGCCCACGGCGTCGCGCAGGATCAGGATGCTCCACCACTCCCCCACCCGGTCGAGACTGCGGGCGACCGGGCAATCCATGCCGCTGAAGCTCGTCTTCTGCATGGAGTGGGCTTTAGCCTAGTCACTATCATTATGCAAGTAACTATTCCGCGACCGCGGCGGGCGGCTGCGTTCCTGCGCTCCGGAACATCCTTCGAGGCCGCTTCGCGCCGCCTCGGACGCGGAAGATCCGGCCTTTCGTCAGACCCGCTCGGCCTCGGGCTCCCGCGCCCGGCGTTCGGCTTCGATCACGATGGCGGCGATCCGCTCCGGCGCGACGTGATGGGGCGAGTGGCCGACCCCTTCGAGCACGGTCAGGCGCGCGCCGGCGATGTCGCGGGTGAGCGCTATCGAATGGGTCTCCAGCGAAACGACGCTGTCCCTGCCGCCGGAGACGATCTCGACCGGCGTTTGGATCTCGCCATAGCGCGGCGACAGCGCGGTCACGGCCGCGAGCGCATGCGCCACATCCTCGCAATTGGCGCGAAAGTGCAGCGGCCGCAGCAGAAGCTTGAGCCGGGTCGCCTCGATGAAGTCCGGAGGGCGGCTCATTCGGGGCGAAGACGCTGCGGACGCCGGCGGGCAGATAGACAAGGCTCGCGGGAAGCGCGACGAGCCAGCGGAACGGCGGCCCGATCCGCCTGTGGGCGCCGGCCGTATAATACCAGGCGATTCCGGTCGTCCACGGATGGCTGACCGGCGCGATCAGGGTCAGCGCCTTGACGAAGTCCGGCGCGTCGAGGGCCATCGCAAGGCCGGTCGCCCCGGCAAGCGAATGGGCCACGACGACCGCCCGACGGACGCCGAGCGCCTCGGCGGCCCGGCGCAGGGCCCGCGCCTGCGCGAGCGGCGACGCCGCGTCGCTCCCGTTCGGGCGCGCGCTCCAGCCGTGGCCCGGCCGGTCGGCGCTCAGGACGCGAAACCCCGCGGCGCTCAGTCGCCCGGCCAGCGCGACATGAAGATCGGCGGCGTTGCCGGAGGCGCCGTGGATCATCAGGACCGCGCCGCGCTCTTCGCCCTCGGCGACCGTCTCCGCGACATGGATGGGCAGGCCGTCGATGCCGACGAGCGCGCCCATCGGCGGATAGCGCGCCTCGATCCGTCGCGTCTCGATCAGGGTGAAAGCAAAGAGACCGGCGACCGCCGCGAGCAGGACGAGGGACGCGAGCACGGGAGCCGTAAGCAAGAGAGCCGTCTAGGTTGGCTGGCCCGCGATCGCCGCCTTCAGCTTTTCGGCCGCGTCTTCCGCGCGCCGCCAGTGCGGCGCAATCGTCAGCAGCCGCTGATAGACCTTGAGCGCGTCCTTGTCCTTGTCGCGATCGGCGAGGATGATCGCCATGCCGGAAAGCGCCCCGACGTGGCGCGGCTCCAGCTTGAGGGTCCGCGCGATGTCGGCCATGGCCCCGTCGTAGTCGTTTTCGATGTAGCGGAGCGTCGCCCGCGCGTTCCAGCCCTCCGGCCAGTTCGGCAGGAGCGCGACGGTAGCGTCGAGGATCTTGCCCGCGGCGTCCGAATCCTTCTGGTCGATCGCCTTCCGGGCGCGTTGCAGCAGGAGATCGCCGGTGTCCGACCCGGATTGCGAGTAGGACGCCAGCAGAAGGCCGACCAGCCCGTCCGTCTCGTCGGAATCCTTCGACTCCGCGAGGCGCGCGTAAAGCTCGGCGCGGGCCTGCGCCGGCGATTTCGGCGCCGGTTCGGCCTGTTCTTTCGGGTCCTTGCGTGGCGCGCCCGCATCGTCGGCGGCGCGAACGCCGCCGCTCGCCGCGAAGGCGATCAGCGCCAGACCTGCGAAGAAAAACGCCGCACGATGTCGCATGCGGCGAAGACTAGCGCGCTTTGCTGCGCCGCGTCAAAGCGGAGGGCGACTCAGCCCTGCCGGGCCTTGAAGCGCTTCTGCGTCTTGTTGATGATGTAGACGCGGCCCTTGCGACGCACGAGGCGGTTGTCGCGATGGCGATTGCGCAAGGACTTCAGCGAGTTGCGGACTTTCATGATCGCACCAACGGTTCTTCCCGCGGGGAAGACCCACGGCGGATGAATTTCGGAGGCGCTCCTATGCCTCAAACGCGCCTCGCGATCAAGGCCGTCAGGCGGCCCGCTCGCAAGGCTTTATGCGACCTTCAGCGTCTCCATGAGCCGCCGATGCCCGTCCGGGATGGTCACGGGCCGGTTCGTCGTCCGGTCCACATAGACATGCGTATATCCGCCCGCCGCCGCGGCAAGGGGCGCGCCAGCGCGGAAGACGGCCAGCCGATAGCGCACCGACGAGCGGCCCAGATGCTCGATCCCCACCCCGACCTCGGCCGGATCGGGATAGGTGAGGCTCGAGAAAAAGCGGCAATGGCTCTCGACCACGAGGCCGACGACCGGCGTCGTCGCGGGATCGAGCAGGCCCGCCTCGATCAGGATCTGGTTCACAGCCGAATCGAACAGGGCGTAATAGACGACGTTGTTGAGATGGCCATAGGCGTCGTTGTCGGCCCACCGGGTCGCGATCGGCACGAAGCGGGCATAAAAATCCCGCCCGGGCGGTTCGGCGCGGGCGGGAGATTCGGCCATCGGAGAGCGCTCGCGCCTTATGCGTCCCGGAGTTGGGCGACCGCGCGCCAGGCGGCGCCAATGAGCGCGCAGGCGAGCAGGGTCTTCAGCACGGTCGCGAGCGCGAAGGGCGCGACGCCGACGGCGAAAGCCTTGGCCGGACCGACCAGCGCCGCGAGCCAGGCGAAGCCGAAAGCGAAAACGAGGACATGGCCAAGCGCCATCGCCGCCAGAAGCGTGGCCCACGACCGGTCCCAGCCCCGCTCGGCCAGCCAGCCGATCGCCGCCGCCGCCACGAGGAAGCCGACGAGGAAGCCGCCCGTCGGCCCAGCCATATAGGCCGGGCCCGCGACGGCGCCCGCAAACACCGGCAGGCCGAGAAGGCCCTCGAGGAGGTAAAGCGCGACGGTCGCCGCCGCGAGCCGCGCCCCGAAGGCCGCGCCGAGCACGAGCACCGCCAGCGTCTGCAGCGTCATCGGCACCGGGTAGAAGGGAACCTGGACCTTCGCCGAAAGGGCGAGAAGGAGCGAACCGCCAACGGCCAGAACGGCGTTTCTGAGGATACGCGAGCGGCTCCGGGCGGGCCAGAGGGTCGAGGCGAGCGTGGAGTCGAAGGCGTAGGACATGAGGTCTCCGGAAAGCGCTGGCGATCGGCGGCGGCGCGGTTCGCGTCTTATCGTCGCTCGTCTATCATGACAAGGCGGCGCTAAGGGGAACAGGCGCCGGGAGCACATCCGATGGCCGACGACAAGGAACCCGACCTCTTCGCCGACGCGCGAACGCCGCCGCCGCGCGAGACGACGGAACTCAGCCCGCTCGTGCGGCGCATCATCGCGCCGAACGAATCCGCCTACACTTTCAACGGCACCTGCACCTATATCGTCGGCCGTGGCGATGTCGCGGTGATCGATCCCGGCCCCGACAGCGAACCGCATCTCGCCGCCCTTCTCGCCGCGACCGAAGGCGAGCGGATCGAGACGATCGTCGTCACCCATACCCATCGCGACCACAGCCCGCTCGCCGCGCGGCTGCGCGAACGGACGGGCGCCCGGATCGTCGGCGCGCCCCCTTACGCGCCGCTTGGCGGCGAAGGCGAAGGCCCGGACTCGTCGCACGATCTCGCCTATGCGCCCGACGCGGCGCTCGCCGAGGGGGAGCGAATCGTGGGGCGCGGCTTCACGCTCGAAACTTTGGCGACGCCCGGCCATTGCGGCAACCACCTCTGCTTCGCGCTTCTGGAGGAGAACGCGCTCTTCTCCGGCGACCATGTGATGGCCTGGTCGACCTCGGTGGTGATCCCGCCGGACGGATCGATGGGGCGTTACATGGCCTCGCTCGACAAGCTGAGGGCTAGGCGCGAGCGGATCTTCTGGCCGGGGCACGGAGGTCCGGTCGTGGACCCGCAGCGCTATCTGCGCGCGCTGATCCACCACCGCCGGCAGCGCGAAGCCTCGATCCTGACCGCGCTCGGAGACGGCGCGCAAACGATCCCGGCCCTCGTCGCCCGCGTCTATTCCGGCCTCGATCCGAGGCTCACGCGAGCGGCCGGCCTCTCGACGCGGGCCCATCTCGAAGACCTGATCGAGAGAGGCGCGGTCGCCGCGGATCAAGGCGAGGAGACCCGCTACCGGCGGGCGTGAAATGCCCGCGCAAAACGCCACGTCCTCGTCGCGCGATCCGCCGAGGCTTGCCCGCGCCCGCGAGCGCTGTATGTCTCCGGAGCCCGGGACGGCGACGCCACCGGTCCACCGGGAGCGACCGCCACGAAGCGAAAGGACAAGACCCCGATGAAGAACTCCGCGATGCGGCTGGTCGCATGCGGCCTCATGGCCGCTTTCTGCCTGTCGCCCGCCGCGGCCCAGACGGCCGCGACGTCCAACGCCAAGCCGACAAGCGCGACCGGCGCCAAGGTTCCCATGCACCCGAGCACGCTGACCCTTCATCCCCACGGCCGCCCCGAGTCCCGCCGTCCAACGCACAGATACACTCGCCACAAGTTCCATCAGCGGACCCCGGTTCACGGCACGATGGCGGGCCCGCGGATGTAGGCCGCCCGCGGGAAGCTTTTACTGCTCCTGCGCCTCGGCCTTCGCGGCTTCGGCGAACCGGTTCACGCGGCGCGCGTTGGCGCCGAAGTCATGCGCCCCGACCCGCGAGACGGAGCGAACGTCGATCGCGGTCACGGTCGCGCTGGGCCGAATGCGGATCGCAATATCGCTGACGAAGCCGAAGAACAGCGAATGGGCGGTCGCTTCGATCAGCGCCACGCCGTCGCCGGCGAGATTCGGAGGCTCCGAGTCGACGATACGCCAGCCGAGGTCCTTCGCGACGCTCAGCGCAAGCTCATAGGCGCCGCTCGGGTCCATCTCCACCTGGACGGTCGCGAGTTCGGGATAGGCGCGGCGCTGCGCGGCGCGGGTGTTTGCGTCGAGCGGCGGCGGCTCGGTCCCGGCGCGGGCTTCCCGCGCCTTCGAGGAGAGCAGGAACGGCGGGGGCGATTCCAGATCGGTCGAGACCTGCGTGATGCGGGGAAGCGCGAATGCGAGCCCCGCGAGATAGGCCGGATAGGCGAGGAGCGCGGCGGCGAGAACGAGGCCCACGGCCGCCTGCCCTGCGCCGCGAAGGCCGTCCCGCCAGATCACGACGGCGGCCGTGGCTGCGAGCAGCGCGGCGAGCAGGGCGATGGCGAGCGCCGCGCCGAACACGGTGAGCGCCGCCGCCGGCTCGGCCTTATGAAAGCGCGAAAGCCCGATCGCGACAGCCGTGAGCGCAACGGCAAAAATCGCCAGACGCCGCGACCATACCGCCGAGCGCGCGATCGGCTCGGTCAGGACTAGATGGCGCAAGGGCGCGCCGCCGGCAGGGCGTCCCTACTTGGCCGCGGCCTCGCCCGCCGCGTAGCCATTGCGGGTCGCGATCTGGTTTCCCGCTTCCTGAAACGATTTCGGATCATCGCCAAGCTGCACCGTGGGCATGCAATCGGGATTGCAGGCGTAGGATATGCGGGAGGTCCCGTTCTGCAAGACCACAAGGGTGGGCGCCGGCACGACGCGCAACTGCTGCTCCTCGAGCACCGCGCCGGTGGAATCGATGGCGATGAGGTTGGTCTGCCCGAAGCCCCGGCCCGTGATGACCATCGTATTGGTGTTTTTCACAAGCGTCACGTCCGCGATCATCGGATTCCCCAGGATGATCGTGGAGGCCCCCTGCGGCAGCCGTGCGATCCTGGCCTGATCGAGCGTGACGGAAATGACAGTGCCCGCGGGATGGGCCGGCGTCACGCCGGCGGCGGCGACAAAAGCGGCGGCGAGCCAGAGACGCGACATGAGAAAACCTCTCCTCTGACGGGAGAGGCCATCACGCGCCGGAATGGTGAAGGAAGCTTCAACATCCCGGCGCAGCCGGCTCAAGCGACTGTGTTTTTCACAGGTTCTGTCAACGCCGCGGCCGATGGCGGACACGGGGAGCCTCGAAACGCCCGCGCTCAAGCTGCGGAAAAGAGCGCGGCGCCCTTGTCGGCCGGACTGACCTCGCGCCGGAAGGCGCCGAAGAGCTCGCGCCCCATGCCGACATGAGAGGCGGAAAGGTCGAAGGTCTCGGGCGTCCTGCGGGCCCATTCCTCGGCCGCGACCTTGATTTCGAGCCGCCCGGCGGGGGCGTCGAGACGGATGATGTCGCCGTCGCGGATTTTTGCGATGGCGCCGCCCGCCGCGGCTTCCGGCGTCACATGGATCGCCGAGGGCACCTTGCCCGATGCGCCCGAGAGCCGCCCGTCCGTCACCAGCGCGACGCGATGACCGCGGTCCTGCAGGACGCCGAGCGGCGGCATCAGCTTGTGCAGTTCCGGCATCCCGATGGCCTTCGGGCCCTGGAAGCGGACGACCGCCACCACGTCGCGATTGAGCTCGCCGTTGCGGAACGCGGCGTGCAATTCCTCCTGGCTGTGGAAGACGCGCGCCGGCGCTTCGATCGTATGCCGCTCCGGCGCGACCGCCGAAGTCTTGATGACCGCCCGCCCAAGCGGGCCTTCGAGCACCCGGAGGCCCCCGGTGGCCTGGAACGGCTCGGCCGCTCCGCGCAGGACGCTGGCGTCGCCGGAGTCCTTCGGCGCTTCGACCCAGGAGATTTCGCCGTCGGCGTCGAGGCGCGGCTCGACGGCATAGTCCGCAATCCGCTCGCCCCAGATGGTTCGCGCCTCGGCGTGCAGGAGACCGGCGCCGAGAAGCTCGCGGATGAGGAGCCCCATGCCTCCAGCCGCGTGGAAATGGTTCACGTCCGCCTTGCCGTTGGGATAGACGCGCGCAAGCAGCGGCGTGACCTCGGCGAGATCGGAGAAAT
This sequence comes from uncultured Alphaproteobacteria bacterium, assembly GCA_963741845.1. GTDB lineage: Bacteria > Pseudomonadota > Alphaproteobacteria > Rhizobiales > Beijerinckiaceae > Roseiarcus. Next base: position 131,047 of record CAVUJV010000006.1, on the reverse strand, counting down.
CCTCCCAGGTCAGCGTGATCCCGGCCGCCGCGGCCATCGCGACGAGATGGATCGTGTGATTGGTCGAGCCGCCGGTCGCGTGCAGGCCGATGACGCCATTGACCACCGCCCGCTCGTCGATGACATGGCCGATCGGCGTGAAATGATTGCCGAGCGCGGTAATCTCCATCGCCCGCTTGACGCCGAGCCGGGTCAGCGCGTCGCGCATCGGCGTATTCGGGTTCACGAAGGACGAGCCCGGCAGATGCAGCCCCATGATCTCCATGAGCATCTGGTTGGTGTTGGCCGTCCCGTAGAAGGTGCAGGTGCCGGGCGCGTGATAGGCCTTCGCCTCGGCTTCCAGAAGATCCGCCCGGCTCATCTTCCCTTCGGCGTGCAGCTGGCGGATCTTGGATTTCTCGTCGTTCGAGAGGCCCGAGGGCATCGGACCCGCCGGAATGAACACCGCCGGCAGATGCCCGAAGGACAGGGCGCCGATCAGCAGCCCCGGAACGATCTTGTCGCAGACGCCGAGATAGACGGCGGCGTCGAACATGTCGTGCGAAAGCGCCACCGCCGTGGAAAGGGCGATGACGTCGCGCGAGAACAGCGACAGTTCCATGCCCTTTTCGCCCTGCGTGACGCCGTCGCACATCGCGGGCACGCCGCCCGCGACCTGCGCGGAGCCGCCGGCCGCGCGCGCGGCCTCCTTGATGATGTCCGGGAACCGGCCATAGGGCTGATGGGCGGAGAGCATGTCGTTATAGGCGGTGACGATCGCCAGATTGGGCCCTGCCCCGTCACGCAGCGCCTCCTTGTCGGCCCCGCAGGCCGCGAAACCGTGGGCGAAATTGGCGCAGCCCAGCCGCTTCCGCGACGGCGCCCGCGCCGCCGCGGCCTCGATGCGGTGGAGATAGGCCGTCCGTGAAGGCTTGCTGCGCTCGACCAGCCGTTCCGTCACTTCGCCAACGCGCGCATGAAGTTTGGTCATCGGCAACTCCTTCGGATTTTTGGCCATGCCGTCAATCGCCATGTTCGGGTCGAGTTTACGACTTCTCTGCCCGTGGAGAGAAGCCCGTTTCGCCGGCGGGAGGTGCGCTCCGGGCGCAAACCTTGTCCGGCAGGCGTCAGAAGCCCGACTGCGTGCGCATCATCGCGATGAAGCGCTTCCGCTCGTCTTCGGTCAGGTTCATCGTGGAGGCGTCGAGATCGGCGTCCGCCAGCCCAGCGCCTTTCGCCAAAGCGTTCCAGGCCGCGGCCCTCGCGAGGTCGCGCGGAACGTCGCGGCCCACGACATAGAGATGCGCGAGGCGATTCTGCGCGATCGGGTTTCCCCGGATCGCCGCCGTCCGCAGGACCTGGACGGCCTCCGCCTCGTTCTTCGGAATCCCGTCGCCATTGAACAGGATAATGGCGTATTCGACCTGACCGGCGATCACGCCGAAGTCGGAGGCCCGCTTGAGCCAGTGGGCGCCTTCCGTCGCATTCCGCTGAACGCCTTTGCCCTCGCGCAGCATGACCCCGTAGGAATAGGCGCCATTGTCGTCGCCGGCGAGGGCCGCCCGCTTGAAATACTCGGCCGCCGCCTCGAAATCCGGCTTGTGGCCGTTGCTCGAATCGAGCGCCATGACGCCGAGGTTATAGAGCGCGCCGGCATGGTCCTTGGCCGCCGCCCGCTCGAATTGCGCCTTGGCGGCGGCCTGGTCTTTCGGCAGGTTGGGAGCGCCCTGAAGCAGAAGGACGCCAAGCTCATAGGCGGCGCCCGCGTTGCCGAGATTGCTCGCGAGCCGGTACCAGCGCGACGCTTCGAGGTCGTTGCGGCCGACGGCCGCCCCGTCGCGGTAGATCGACCCGATCAGGGCCATTGCCGCCGCGTCCTTGGGATTGTCGTCGAGGCGGCGCTCCGCCTCCCTGAGCGCATAGAGGAAGTTTCCCCGCTGATAGGCGCCGAAGGCGAGATCGGGCGGCTTGCCGTCCGCCCGGGGCGGCAACGGCGTCTGCTGCGGCTGGGCGAGCTCGCCGAGGCCGCCGAACGGGAGACCAGGGGCTGCGCCCGGGGCGGGCGCGGAGGTTTCCTGCGCAAAGGCCGCGCCGGCCGCGGCCGCGAGCGCCAGGGCCGCGAGCGCCATCCGCCTCATCGTCCCGCCTCCGCCGACCTTTCCGCCTGGACCTGCCTGAGCAGGTCCGCGATGCGGCGGAGGGCGTCGGCCGGCGACGGCGCCTGCCAGATCGCGGCGTCGAGCGCGACGAAATCGGCCCCGGCGCGGGCGAGCGATCCGGCGGCTTCCGCCGAATTCGGCAAAGGCGACGCAGGGGGTCTCGAAGATCTCCGCCCACCAGCCGACGCGCTCGACCAGCGCCGGCAGCGGCGGCGTCCCGCCGTCCCCGAAGGGCTCGCCGAACATCACATAATCGGCGCCCATGTCTCCCGCCGTCATCGCCTCGTCCCGGCTCGCCAGAGCGCCGGCGCCGACGATCCGTTCAGGCTTGAGGCTTTCCAGCGCCTCTTCGAGCGCTTCGCCCGCGCCCTCCACATGGACCCCGTCGGCGCCGAGCCGCGCGGCGAGGCGGGCATTCCCTTCCAGAAGGAGCGCGCAATCGCGGGCCGAGGCGGCGGCGATCAGCGGCGCGGCGATCGCCTTCGCATCCGCCTCCGCGCCCGGCGCGAAACGCGCGAGCGCCGAAGCGACGGGAGCCGCGGCGAGGACATCGGCGAAGGTCCGCGCGAAAGCGGCCGCGTCATTCCGACGCAGCAGAGGCGTGACGAGGTAGATCGAACAGAGGGGAACGGGCGGTAGTGGGGGCATCGGGCTCTTCGAAAGGCCTGTCTCGCCGACCAATGCGGCCAAACCGGGGTCGGCGCAAGGCCCCCGATCCCTCTGCGAGGCGCCTCGCAAGTCTTCGCTAGACCTCGCAAGTCTTCGCTAGACGAAGTGCTTAGAGTCGCCAGTGTCGACGCAGCGCCCCATTCGCGGCTAAGAGATGACAGGAAAAAGCCACAGGACGCGCCGGTCAGTGGCGAGGCGGCGGCCCCCGCGAGGAGGAAGCATGGACCAGACGACACTGTCCCGGATCGAGTCCGATCCCAATTACAAGACCCTCGTCGCCGAGCGGAAGTCCTTCGGCTGGACGCTCGCGATCATCACGCTCATCGCCTATTACGGCTTCATCGCCATCGTCGCTTTCGCGCCGGGCGTCATCGCGACCAAGGTCAGCGGCGACATCACGATCGGCATTATCCTCGGCCTGATCCTGATCCTCGGGTCGATCCTGCTCACCGGCATTTACGTGGCGCGAGCCAACAGCCGCTACGACGATCTCACCAATGCGATCGTCAACGCCGCCACGACCGTCAGGAGGAAATGATGGGAGGCATCTTTCGCGCCGCCGCCCTCGCGGCCGGCCTGACGCTCGCGGCCGGCTCGGCTTTGGCAGCCGGCCCGATCGAAGCGGGCGAGATCCAGCCGACCAACTGGAACGCCATCATCATCTTCGTCGCCTTCGTCCTCGTGACGCTCGCCATCACCTATTGGGCGGCGAGACACACGCGCACGACCAAGGACTTCTACGCCGCCGGCGGCGGGATCACGGGCTTCCAGAACGGCCTCGCCATCGCGGGCGACTATATGTCCGCGGCCTCGTTCCTCGGCATCACGGCGCTCGTCTATACCTCCGGCTATTACGGCCTCATCTATTCGATCGGCTTCCTCGTCGGCTGGCCGTTCATCATGTTCCTGATGGCCGAGCCGCTGCGCAACCTCGGCCGTTTCACCTTCGCCGACGTTGTGTCCTACCGGCTCCAGGCGACGCCCATGCGCGCCATGGCGGCGACCGGCACGCTGGTTGTGGTTGCGCTCTATCTGATCGCGCAAATGGTCGGCGCGGGACAACTGATCGAACTGCTTTTCGGGCTGCCCTATCTCTGGGCCGTCGTCGTGGTGGGCGTGCTCATGATCATCTACGTCACCTTCGGCGGGATGATCGCAACGACCTGGGTGCAGATCATCAAGGCGGGACTGCTGCTGTTCGGCTCGACGTTGATGGCGCTCCTCGTGCTTGCCCAGTTCGGCTTCAACTTCAGCGCGCTCATCACGAAGGCGGTCGAGGTCCATCCTGGGCACGGCAACATCCTCACCGCCCGGCAAGGCGATCGCCAATCCGATCGACGCCTTTTCGCTCGGCATCGCCCTGATGTTCGGCACGGCGGGTCTGCCCCACATCCTCATGCGCTTCTTCACGGTCGGCAACGCCAAGGAAGCGCGCAAGTCCGTGTTCTGGGCGACGACCTTCATCGGCTACTTCTACATCCTCACTTTCATCATCGGCTTCGGCGCGATCGTGCTGGTGGCGACCAATCCGATCTATCACGTCGGCGGCGACATCAAGGGCGCGCTTCTCGGCGGCGGCAACATGCCGGCGATCCATCTCGCCCAGGCGGTCGGCGGCGACCTCATGAAGGGCTTCATCGCGGCCGTCGCCTTCGCGACGATCGTCGCGGTCGTGTCGGGCCTCACGCTGTCGGGCGCGAGCGCGGTCAGCCACGACCTCTACGCCAGCGTGTTCCGGCACGGCAGGGTCGAGGAAGGCGCGGAAGTGCGCGTGTCGCGGGTCACGACAGTCGTGCTCGGCATCGTTGCGATCATTCTCGGCGTGCTGTTCGAGAAGGTGAACGTCGCCTTCATGGTCGGCCTCGCCTTCGCGGTCGCGGCGAGCGCCAACTTCCCCGTGCTGTTGCTCGCTATGTTGTGGAAGGGTCTGACGACCCGCGGCGCCTTCATCGGCGGCTTCGTCGGCCTCATCAGCGCGGTCGTGCTGACGATCTTCAGCAAGGCGATCTGGGTGGCCGTGCTCGGACTCAATCCGGCCGGCGCCTGGTTCCCCTATGTGTCGCCGGCGCTCTTCACGATGCCGCTCGCCTTCTTCTGCAGCTGGCTGTTCTCGGTCACCGACAAGTCGAAGACCGCGCAGGCCGAACGGGCGGCGTTCGAAGCGCAATATGTCCGCTCGCAGACGGGCATCGGCGCCGACGTCGCAGCGAGCCACTAACGCGTCTCGCGCTTGCGGCGGCGGAGGCGCCGTCGCCCGCGCAGAACTCCGGGGCCTTCTCCTTATGCGACGGGAGAAGGCCCTTAATTATTTTTTCGAGAGGCTTGGTACGGCCCGGTTTCCAAGGCGTTAGCCGGAGCCGGCGGCCCGTGGAACGGGCTCCGCTCTCGCATGCCCGCGCCGAAGACGCTATGTACGCGGCAACAGAACCTCCCAAAAACTCCCGGAGCCGTCCCATGTCCCTCGCCAATCGTCACGCCGTCGTCACGGGCTCGACCAGCGGAATCGGCCTTGCAACCGCACGCGCCCTCGCGAAAGAGGGCGCGGATGTGATGCTGAATGGCTTCGGCGACGCCAAGGCGATCGAGGAGACCCGCGCCGGGATCGAGAAGGAATTCGGCGTCAAGGCGTTCCACAACGGCGCCGACCTCTCGAAAGGGCCCGAAGCGGAAGGGCTCATCGCCGACGCGATCGCGAAGATGGGCGGCGTCGATATCCTCGTGAACAACGCCGGCGTTCAGTTCGTGTCGCCGATCGAGGATTTTCCGCAGGAGAAGTGGGACCTCATCATCGCGATCAACCTCTCGTCCGCTTTCCACACGATGCGGGCCGCGATACCGGGCATGAAGGCCCGCAAATGGGGCCGGATCATCAACACCGCCTCGGCGCATTCGCTCGTCGCCTCGCCCTTCAAGTCGGCTTACGTCGCGGCGAAGCACGGCCTCGCGGGGCTCACCAAGACGGCCGCGCTCGAACTCGCCACGTTCGGCGTCACGGCGAATTGCATTTCGCCCGGCTATGTGTGGACGCCTCTCGTCGCCAACCAGGTCCCCGACACGATGAAGGCGCGCAACATGACGCGCGAGCAGGTCATCAACGACGTGATGCTGCTCGCGCAGCCGACGAAGCAGTTCGTCACCGTCGAACAGGTCGCCTCGATGGCGGTCTATCTGTGCTCGGACGCGGCCTCGCAGATCACGGGCGCGAATCTCTCGATCGACGGCGGCTGGACCGCGGCGTGAGCCGCGCGCCGAAAGCCGCGAGGCGCCGCGGCGAGGTCAAGCCCGTAAACCTCGCGCTTCAGGGCGGCGGCGCCCACGGCGCCTATGCCTGGGGCGTGCTCGACGCCTTCAACGACGATCCGCGCATCCGGATCGAGGCGATCAGCGGGTCGAGCGCGGGCGCGATGAACGCCGTCGTCTTCGTCGACGGGCTCGACGAGGGCGGACGCTCGCGGGCGAAAGAGAAGCTGGAAGAATTCTGGCTCTCCGTCTCGACCGAGGGCTCGCTCGCGCCCACGCAGCGCAAGCTCGTCGACGCCTGGCTCGACGCCACGGGGTGCGTCGCGAACCCGGCCGCCGAGTGGTTCAACGCCTGCGCGCGCGCAATGGCCGAATTCGTGAGCCCCTACACCTTCAATCCGCTCAACATCAATCCGCTGCGCGAACATCTCGCCAACGCGGTCGATTTCGAACGGATCAACGCCGACGGGGCCGTCAAGCTTTTCGTCGCCGCGACGAATGTGCGCACCGGCCGCGGCGAGATCTTCCGCAATCCGATGCTGACCGTCGATCACATCATGGCTTCGGCCTGCCTGCCGCAACTCTTTCAGGCGGTCGAGATCGACGGCGAGGCGTACTGGGACGGCGGCTACGCGGGCAATCCGCCCCTGTGGCCGCTCTTTTACGAAACAGACTGCGACGACATCGTGATCGTCCAGATCAATCCGATCGAGCGGCCGCATGTTCCCCACACGCCCGATGAGATCGCCGACCGGGTCAACGAAGTGACCTTCAACGCAAGCCTGCTCGCGGAACTGCGCGCGGCCGATTTCGTCGCCCGCCTCATCACGTCCGGCGTCCTGCAAAGTCCGGATTACCGGCTTGAGCGGCTTCATCGAATTGGCGGCGCGGGGCGTCTCGCGAAATTCGGCGCCGCGAGCAAATTCGACGTCTCCTGGCCATTCTTGCGCGAGTTGCACGCACTCGGGCGAACCGACGCCGAGGCATGGCTCCGGGCGCATTTCGACGCCATCGGCGTCGAGGGCACGCTGGACATCGACGAAGCGCTCAAGCGAGCGCCGCCGAAGGACATCGCCAGCCAGGCGGGATAGCGACGGCTGGCTCGGGCCGGTCTGGACGTCGAACGCTTCAAAGGCCACTGAGAAATTGGCGCTAGCGGTTGGCCAATAGGGTTGAAGCGTTCAGGCCTAATAGCGAACCGGCCGAGCCCTATGCCAGCGCCGCGGAGAGCCGGCAAGCGTCAGCCTTCGCTCCAGTCGAGTTCCGGAACCATCTTCATCGGATAGTCGGGATCGACATAGCCGTGCGGCTTCTGGCGCTTGGGCAGGACGACCTTCTCGTGGGGAATCTCCTTGTAGGGGATCCGCGAGAGCAAGTGCGTTATCGTGTTGAGGCGGGCGCTCTTCTTGTCGTCCGACCTCACCACGTACCAGGGCGCCCAGGGCGTGTCCGTCGCCTGAAGCATGTCGTCGCGCGCCCGCGAATAATCATACCATCGGTTGTAGGACTTGAGGTCCATCGGCGACAGCTTCCAGATCTTGCGCGGATCGTTGATGCGCGCTTCGAGCCTGCGGGTCTGCTCGTCGGGGCTCACTTCGAGCCAATACTTGATCAGAACGATCCCGGACTCGACGATGGCCTTCTCGACCTCGGGCGCCACTTCAAGAAAGCGCTTGACCTGCTCCATCGAGCAGAATTCCATGACGCGCTCGACACCGGCGCGATTGTACCAGCTGCGGTCGAATATGACGATCTCGCCGGCGGCAGGCAGGTGGCCGATGTAGCGCTGGATATACATCTGCGACTTTTCACGGTCGGTCGGAGCGGGCAAGGCGACGACCCGGAAGATGCGCGGGCTGACGCGCTCGGTGATCGCCTTGATGACCCCGCCCTTGCCCGCGCCGTCGCGGCCTTCGAAGACGACGACGATCTTCACGCCTTCGGCGACGGCCCAGCGCTGCAACTTCACGAGTTCGCCGTGAAGCCGCGCGAGCTCGCGCTCGTAAGCCTTGCGGTTCAGCTTTTCAGGCGTCTCGGCCTTCGTCGCTTTGCCGGGCTTGTTGGTCTTCTTCGCGCCCATCGAGTCCTCCCGATCCCCTTCTCTACACCATCCCGGCGGCCTTTTCGAAAGCGCCGCAAATCGCCGCAGGGGCGATCCGCCAAAGCGGGCGCGAAGAGGATGGGGCGCCCGCGCGAGGCCTGCCGTCACGCCATCATATTGACGCCGCCATCGACATAGACGGTGCTTCCGGTAATGCGCTTCGCGAACGGGGTCGCGAGATAGGCGCATGTAAAGCCCACGTCCATGATATCGGCCAATTCTCCAATCGGCGCCCGCTGCGCCGCCTCGCTGAGCAGAAGGTCGAAGTCCTTGAGCCCCGAAGCCGCCCTGGTCTTCAGAGGCCCGGGCGATATTGCATGGACACGAATGCCCTTCGAGCCGAGTTCGAAGGCGAGGTAGCGGCATGAGGCCTCGAGCGCGGCCTTCACGGGTCCCATCACGTTGTAGTTCGGCACGACCCGGTTGGCGCCGTAGTAGCTCATCGCAAACAGCGTCCCGCCCTCGGTCATCAGCGGGGCCGCGAGCTTCGCCATCCTGATGAAGGAATGGCACGAAACGTCCATCGCCTTGGCGAAGCCTTCCGCTGAGCAGTCCAGCAGTCCGCCCTGCAGATCCTGCTTGGGCGCGAAGGCGATGGAATGGACGAGAATATCGAGCCGCCCCCATTCCGATCGGATGCGATCAAAGAGGGCTTCGAGCTGACCGGGCGCGGATACGTCGAGCGCTCCCGTGATCGAGGCGCCGAGCTCGTTCGCAAGCGGCTCGACAAAGGGCCTAGCCTTGTCGTTCAGCCAGGTTACGGCGAGTTCGGCGCCGACTTCCCGAAAGGCCTTGGCGCAGCCGTAGGCGATCGAGTCCTCATTTGCGATTCCGACGACAAGCGCCTTACGGCCGGCAAGAATCGCGCCCTTGAGTGTGTCGCTCATCGCGCTTGCCTCAGGTGATCGCCTTGGCGGTGGACTTGCGCCGGGCGGTCGCCACCATCACTGCGACCGCGCAGGAGGCGAGGCGGCTCAGAAGCGTGTCCGCCCGGCTTGTCAGGATGACGGGGACCTTGGCGCCCAGCACGATGCCCGCGGCGTCCGCATGCGCGAGGAAGGACAAACTCTTGGCGAGCATGTTGCCGGCCTCGAGATCCGGCACGACGAGCACGTTCGCCCGGCCGGCGACGGGAGACACGATATTCTTGATCGCCGCGGCCTCGGGACTGATGGCGTTGTCCAGCGCGAGCGGCCCGTCGAGAAGCGCGCCGGTGATCTGCCCGCGCTCCGCCATTTTGCACAACGCGGCGGCCTCGATGGTGGAGGGAACCTTGGCGGTCACCGTCTCCATCGCGCTGAGGATCGCAACCCGCACCTCCTTCACGCCGATGGCATGGGCGAGATCGATCGCGTTCTGAATGATGTCGACCTTCTCATCGAGATCGGGCGCAATGTTCACCGCAGCGTCGGTGATGATCAGCGGTTCAGGGTGGCCCGGCACATCCATGATGAAGCAATGGCTGATCCGCCGGTTCGTCCGGATTCCGGAGTGCCGGGATACGATTGCGCCCATGAGTTCGTCGGTATGCAAGCTCCCTTTCATCAGGGCCTTCGACGCGGCCCTTCGTGACGAGCTCGACCGCCGCCGCGGCGGAAGCCTCGCTATAATCGGCGTTCAGGAGCTCGACATCATCGAGATCGAGGTTCGCCTTCTCCGCAACGGCTTTGATGCGCCCGGTCGGGCCGACGAGAATCGGTTCGATCAGGCCCAGTCGCCGAGCCTCCAGCGCCCCGCGCAGGGAAACGTCGTCGCAAGGGTGCGCGACCGCAACCTTGATCGGCGTTTGCTTCTGCGCAAGAGCGATCAGCTCCTTGTATCTCTCATGCGCCGTGGCGCTCTTATAAATTGTCATGTCAGATCGCTTTCGCTTCGCCCGCCTCGAACAGCTTTTCGACCCTCGCGAGGCGGCGCTTCCCCTCCGGCGAAAGCGAACCCTCGGCGCTGACGAGTTCCCGGACGGTCTGCAGCGCCGTTCGGGTCTGCTCCGGGTTCGATCCGATGAGCTTCGGCAGGGCCCCGACCGCACGCTCCTCGTCGGCGACCAGAAGCTGGATCTGATCCCTCAGGATCTCGCGGAAGCGCTCGTGATTGAGCCGCACGTTCGGCCTGCGCTTGGCCCGGATGAGCTTGAGTGCGCGTAGGCCCGCTCGTCAAAGCCGCTTCCCGGCTTTCGAACATAGATTACCGCGCGGAGCGCGGCCTCCTCCAGACCGCCCTGCTCGAACTTCGCGTCGAGACCCGCCTTCAGTTCGGCCGCCGCCGCCTCGCGCGTGAGAGCTCGGTCTATCCGCCTCTCCCCTTCGTCCCCGGGCGCGCCAAGTCCGACCATGGCCTGAAGCAGGGGCGACCCATAGGCCGACATGAACATGAGTTCGGTCATCCCATCGCGGATTTCGCCCCAGCGCTTGAGCGACTCAGTGATGACAGTCGAAGCCGAGGTCTGCGCCTGCAGCCAGGGATTGTCGGCGCTGACGGACCGCCGGGACGCTCTCACCGCTTCGGCCATCGGCTTTACGGCCGCCATAAACGGATTTCGGTCGGAGAAGACCGCAAAGCGCATACGGTTGGGATGAAGCGATCGCATGGCCTCCGCAGTCTGGGCGCTTGCCATTGCGCGGACAACGGGCTGGGCGAAGGCGCGATAGAGGCCGAGATTGATTTCCGATATGCGCGCCACCGCCGCGAACCGTTTCTCATCCTCCGGGCTGTTGACCCCGAAAGCGCGGATGTCGTCGAGCGTGCGCGGCTCCAGCCGGAACAGGTATTTACCCTCGATCAGATCGCGGTTTTCAACGTCATCCGAGACCTCGGTGATGACCGCTTCGTAAAGTCCGGGCGGCGCGACCTCGATCATCTCCATGCAGGAAACGAATTCGCGGTGCTCCTTCTTCGCGACCTTGCCGGATACGAAGATGCCAAGATGCCCGATCGTTTGATGAAGCGAATAGACGATCGTCTGGCCATTCGCCACGATTTCGTCGACGTTGTCATAGAGGTCGAGGATCCAGTCGAGCGCCTGCTGAGGCGGCGTGATGTCGTCGCCCCATGAGCAGAAGCAAACGATTGGCGACTTGATGTTGCGCAAATCGACCCGGACGCCGTCGGACGACGCGGATCTCGCCGGCTGCGAGCATGTTCCCGACGAAGAGATTGTCCGCGATCCATTGCATCTCGCCGGCGTTGAGGAGCACTGGCGCTCCCCACCATGTCTCGAAGTCGAGGAAACGCTCAGGCTCGGTGTCCACTTTGGAATAGACGTTGTGCGGCTTCGTCCAATAGGTATTGGCGGGATTGAGCTGCTCGAAATTGGCGACGAGGTTAGCCCCGTCGAAAATTCCGGCCCCAAGATCGCCGGCAAGCGCGGTCAACCATGTGCCGCCGAGCATGCCGCCGAGATAGCGCATGGGGTTCTTGCCGCGCACGCCCGCCCAGTAGGAGAGCGGCGAGCCCGCGACGATGATCGGGCCGAAAAGATCGGGCCGAATGGCCGCTGTGATCAGGATCTGCCAGCCGGCCTGGCAGTTCGCGATGACGATCGGCTTGCCCTCGACGTCCGGATGGCGCCGCGCGACCTCCGCGATGAAGGCCGCCTCCGCGCGACAAACATCCTCGATTGTCTGTCCTGGTTCGGGGTCCGGGCGGAAACCGACGAAATAGACAGGGTGACCCGCCTCAAGCGCGACGCCGATCTCGCTGTCGGGCTTCATGCCGCCGATGCCCGGCCCGTGTCCGGCGCGCGGATCGACGACGACGATCGGCGCCTTCTCCGGATCTGTCGTGACGCCTTCCGGCGGCAGGATGCGGACGAGCGCATAATTGACGGGGCGTTCGAGAGTCCGCCCGTCGAGCACGAGTTCGACGGCGAAGGACAGGACGTGCGGAGCGTCTTTTTCCATCTGCCGGAGATAGATGTTCCCACGGTCGTTGAGCGTCTCGAGGAACAACACGCCGCGCTGGCAGGCGTCGATCCAATAGTCCGCCGCCGCGCGAAAGACGTTGATCTCCTGGGTCATAAAAAAAACTCCTCGCCCTATGGGGCGTTCAAAAAATGGAAGCGCATGGTCGCTTTTATCCCCCGAATATGACCTTCCGGAATCGCCAACGAGCCACGGAGAAATAGACAACGCCGATAATGAACATGGCCACGAGGGGGCGCCAGACGAGCGCGATGTCGGCTCCGCGGAAAAGAACGGCCTGCGAAAAAGCGACAAAATGCGGGGTCGGGCTGATCGTCTGCATCACATATTGCAGCCATACAGGCATGCTCTCCATCGGCGTGCTGCTGCCCGACAGCAGCTGCGTCACCATCAAGACCGGCATGGCGAGCAGGCCGAACTGGCCCATGGTCGTGGCGAGCGTGCCGAGCAGGATGCCGAGCGCCGCCACGACGAGCGCATAGATCGCCGCCCCGAGCAGGAACACCAGCAAAGACCCGTTGATCGGCGAACCGATCCACCAGTGCACGACGAATTGCAGCGACAGCATCGCCGCGATCAGGATGACGAGGCCGTTGGCGATCATCTTGGCAAGCATGATCTCCGTCGGCACGACCGGCATGACAAGCAAATGTTCGACCGTGCCCTGCTCGCGCTCGCGGATCAGCGCCGCGCCGGTGAGGATGACGGTCAGCATCGTGATCTGGTTGATGACCTGGGTCATCGCCGAGAACCACGCCGTCTTGAGATTCGGGTTGAAGGCCGCGCGGAGCACGAGATTGATCGGGACGCCGGTCGAGTCTTCCCGGCCCGAGATAAAGCGCTGGATCTCGGCGGCGATGGCGTTGCGCAGCGAGCTTGCGCCGTTGCCGGCCTGGGCGACCGCCGTCGCGTCGACATTGATCTGGAGTCCGGTCTGGCGCTGAGCGCGGACGTCCGCCTCGAAGTTCGGCGGGATCTCGACGACGAACAGAAGCTTGCCCCGGTCCATCATCGGGTCGATGTCCGACGCGGTGATCTGGACGGGCGGCTGGAAGGTCGGCAGCCGCAACCCCTCGGCGATTTGCCGCGAGAGGTCCGAGCCGTCCTCGTCCACGATGCCGACCGACAGATTGGTCGCCTCGGTCACAGCGCCGGTCGCGACCGTGTTGACCGAAATGCTGAACGAATAGACGACCAGGACCAGCATCACCGGGTCGGCCCGGATGCTTCTCAGCTCCTTGATCACCAAATGGAAGATGTTGACGACATGGTCGACGAAGGTCAGCGGCTTGGCTTCGACGAGACGCGGCGCTTTGGGTGAGGAAGCCTGAGACATTTCACGCCTCCTGCTTGCGAAGCAAGGCCAGCGACAGGAGCAGGAAGACGAGCGCGATGAGCGCCATCGCGGCGATGTTGGGCCAGAGGTCGGCGATGCCGAGCGCCTTGGCGAATACGCCAACGGAAACCTGCTGGTACCAGGACGACGGGAAGCTGAGGCCGATGATCCTCGCCCCGCCCGAGAGCGACGACACGGGCGCGAGCATTCCGGAGAAATTGACCGCCGGCACGATCGAGAGGATGGCGGTTGCGAAGACCGCGGCCACCTGCGTCCGGGTAAAGGAGGAGATGAGCTCGCCGAATCCGGTGGTCGCAATGACGTAGACGAGCGTTCCCAGGAGCAGGACGAGGAACGGCCCTTTCACCGGCACACGGAAAACGAAAACCGCGATCAGGAGCAGGGCGAAGAAGTTGACCATCGCGATTGCGACATAGGGCAATTGCTTTCCGATGAGGAACTCGAACCGGGTGATTGGCGTCGAGCGGAAGTTGGCGATCGAACCGGTCTCCTTCTCCCGCACGACCGCGATCGCCGACATGATCGCCGGGATCAGACACAGCATCAGCATGAAAATACTGGGCACCATCGCGTTCACGCTGAGAAAGGCCTGGTTGTAGCGGAACCGCGTCTGGATATCGTCGTCGCTCCAGGCGTTGGGCTTGCCCGGACGATAGAGGCTCACGCTGAAGTTCCTCGCCCTGCTTCCTGACGACGCCCGTGACGTAATTCTTCGCCGTCTCTCCGCGGAAGGTCATGGCGCCGTCGACCGTCGCGTCGACTTCCGGCGTCCGCTTGTTCAGAAGGTCGCGGCCGAATCCGGGCGGCACTTCGACGACGATCTGAGTGTTCCCGCTCTTGAGGCGTCTCTCCATCTCTTCGGCCGACGTGATCGGCGGCTGAACGGAGAAATAGCGCGAGCCTTCGAAACCCTGGAGCAGGTCCCGGCTCTGCGGCGTGTCGTCCTGGTCGAAGGCCGCGGTCTCGAGGTTCTCGATGTCGAACGAGATGCCATAGCCGAAGGCCAACATCAGGATGATCGGGCCGACCAGCGCAAAGGCCAGCCGGATCGGATCGCGCAAGAGTTCGACGGTTTCCCGCCGCGCATAGGCCCAGAGCCGGCCCGGGTTGAAGCGCCTCGGCCGCTGGATAACCTCCGCTTCGGCCGCGGTCGGCGCCGCCGCTTCGGCCTTTTTCGACATGTCGATGCCGGCCGCCTCGGCGAGATAGCCGACGAAGCAATCCTCGAGCGAAGCGCTGCCGCGCTCTTTTACGAGATCGTGCGGCGCGCCGACGGCAAGCACCTTGCCCGCGTGCATAAGCGAAATGCGGTCGCAGCGCTCCGCCTCGTTCATGAAATGCGTGGTGACGAAAATCGTCACCCCATCGTCGCGCGAAAGATCGATCAGGGTATTCCAGAACGCATCGCGCGCGATCGGGTCGACGCCCGACGTCGGCTCGTCGAGGATGAGAATGGAGGGCTCGTGCAGCACAGCCACCGCGAGCTGGAGGCGCTGCTTGATGCCGAGCGGCAGGCTGTCCGGCCGGGCGTTGACGACCGACTTCAGGTCATAGCGCTCGAGCAGCTCTTCGATGCGCGGCGCGATCTTCTCATGCGGCAGGTGATAGAGCTGGGCGTGAAGGTCGAGATTCTGCCCGACCGTCAACTCGCCGTAGAGCGAGAAGGCCTGGGTCATGTACCCGACGTTGCGCCGGGCCTGCATATCGCTCGAACCCATGGGCTGGCCGAACAGCTTGCATGAGCCGCTGCTCGCCGGCAGGAAGCCGACGAGCATCTTCATCGTCGTCGACTTGCCGCAGCCGTTCGAGCCGAGGAAGCCGAAGATCTCGCCGCGGGCGATTTTGAAACTGACGTGATCGACCGCGACGAAGTCGCCGAATCGCCGTGTGAGGCCTTCCGCCTCGATCGCCGGCGTTTCGTCCGGCGAGACGACACGCGGGCGCACGACGACCTTC
Source organism: uncultured Alphaproteobacteria bacterium (assembly GCA_963741845.1). Classification (GTDB taxonomy): domain Bacteria; phylum Pseudomonadota; class Alphaproteobacteria; order Rhizobiales; family Beijerinckiaceae; genus Roseiarcus. Next base: position 115,666 of record CAVUJV010000006.1, on the reverse strand, counting down.
TTGTGGAGGGCGCGCTTGGCTTCGGGCATCATCGCGATGAAGGCTTCGTCGAGATTGGGCTCGCCGGTCTTGGCGAGCAACTCCTTCAGGGCGCCGGTGGCGATGATCTTGCCGTCGTCCATCGCCATCAGCCAGTCGAAGCGTTCGGCTTCGTCCATATAGGCGGTGGCGACGATCACGCTCATCTGCGGCCGGCGCGCGCGGATCGAGTTGATGAGGTCCCAGAACTGGCCGCGCGAGAGGGGGTCGACGCCGGTCGTCGGCTCGTCGAGGATGAGCAGGTCGGGGTCGTTGATGAGCGCGCAGCAGAGGCTCAGCTTCTGCTTCATCCCGCCGGAAAGCTTGCCGGCAGGGCGCGCTTCGAACTTCTCCATTGCCGTGGCGGTCAGGAGCTCGGTGATGCGCGTGCGGCGCTCCTCGGCGCCCTGGCCGAACAGGCGACCGAAGAAGTCGATGTTCTCGAAGACGGAGAGCGTTGGGTAGAGGTTGCGCCCGAGGCCCTGCGGCATATAGGCAATGCGGCCGCGAATCTCGCGCAAGGTTTCCTGGTCGGCGAGGTTCTTGTCGAAGACGACGACCTCGCCGGCCTGAATTTTTTTCACGCCCGCGATAAGCCCCAGCAGAGTCGACTTTCCGACGCCGTCCGGCCCGATCACGCCGACCATGATGCGCGAAGGGATGTCGATGCTGACGTCGGCGAGCGCGACAGTCGACCCGTAGGCGTGCGATACGTTCCTGACCCGCGCGATGGGCTGGCCGGTCATTTTGCGTCGGGCGTTTTCGTATCGGACGCTTTCGCGTCAGGCTGGGCCGCCGGCGGGGGGCTTTGCGGCGCGGCATCGCCCTGCGTCTTCGCCTCGGGCGGTTTCGGCAGCTTGACCTGAAGGTCGGCCGGCCATTCCACGTTGGCCTTGGTGCGAACGAAGCCGAGGCCCCGCACGCCCGTCTTCACCCGCGTGTAGAATTGCTGCAGAACGCCGGGATCGATCTTCAGCTTCATGCGGAACATCAGCTTGGCGCGCTCGTCCTTCGTTTCCACGGTCTTCGGCGTGAACTGAGCGTCGGCCGCGACGAAACTGACCCTTGCAGGCACGACGTAATCCGGAACCGGGTCGAGGATGATGCGCGCCTCTTCACCAACCGTCACACGGCCGGCGTCAGCGGCGGGCAGGAAAATCGTCATGTAGACGTCGGTGAGGTCGAGGATCGTGACGATCGGCGCGCCGGCCGCGACGACTTCGCCGGCGCGGGCAAGTTGATATTGCACGCGGCCGTTCCTTGGCGAGACGAGCGTCAGATCCTTGATGATCGCCTCGATCCGTTCGACCTGGGCTTCCGAATTCTTGATCGCCGACTGGGCCTGATCGCGTTGCGACGTGAAGCTCTTCACCGACGCCGCGGCTGCATCGAAATTGCGCTTCCGCTGCTCGAAGGCCTGCTTGGTGATGAAGCCGGTCTTCATCAGCTCCTGTCCGCGCTCGAAATCCGACTTCGCGAATTCGAGCGAGCTCTGGCGCGAGACAATCTCCGCCTCCGCCGAGGCGAGGGCGTCTTTGGCGCGCTGGACGTCGGATTGCGCTGCGCGCAACTGCGCCTCGTATTCGGGCGAGGAAATACGCGCGATGACCTGGCCTTGCGTTACGGGCGAGCCTTCCTCGACCGTGACCTCATCGAGCCGACCTGCGTATTTGGACGAGACGTCGACCTGCGTCGCCTCAATCCGGCCGTTCGACTTGACGATGCCCGAGGGCAGCTTCTCGCCGCGCAAGCGCGCGATGAGATTGCGGATCGGCTGCGCGCGAGCCGATTCGACGTACGACAAGGGCCCGAGCGTCGCCTCGCCGATCAACAAAGGAACGACGACGATGCCGCCAACAACCGCAATACTCGCTCCGCGACGAACCAGACCCATCTCAATCTCCCAAGTCCGCCGCCAGGCTGCCCCGCTTATTTCAGCCGTCGGATCTAATTTTTGCCGAATGCAAAAGGCAGCCACGCGCAACGTCGCAGAATTACGAGGTCGGAGGCGTTGGCGCAATGCCTGGTTCCCCGACGTATATCCGTGGACGGACGAAACTCTTTACGCTGCGGCTTCTTTAGGCGCCTGCCCTGCAAGGTCGGAGATCGCGGTCAACCGAACGTGCCGCGTGTTGCATTTTTCTGTGCGGACGTCCCGTTTCTGTACGGACGTCCCGCGGTTCCGAAGCGGGATTGGCCTCTGCAAGTGACCCGCTCCAGGGGCCCCGACGATCTCTCATTCGCGCCTGTTCGGGAGATCGCGCCATCCCTGCTTTTGTCCTTCTTGAATATCGACGTCGAAGTTGACCGCGATCCGCATGGACCTGCGTCGGTGACCCACCATAGGGATGATGGGCGTTCGGCCTTCCATGGTGAAATCGTTGTTGATTGCGGAGCAGTTCGGCCATGTGGCCCGGCTCTATGCGCCCTTGACGGGCGAACGACGCGGACCAGAGCGAGCGCGGTCAGGCCATAACAATTATGTTGATAGCAAAAATTTCCGATTTTCCGCATTTGTCGATATAATGCCTGATCGTCGTCAAGCCGGAGACTGCCTATGCGAAATCGCCAAGACCGCCGCCCTCTCGGCATGGCCCGACGCGCCATGTTTTGGCCGTCTTTCGGCCATCCCGAGGCCATCACCCGCGCGTGGGCCGGAAGGAAATGTCAGCGCAAGTCGTTGAAAAGTCCCAATTCGCGGAAGAAAATGGCGTCTATTTCAGCCGGTTTTCCGCTGAAAATCGTTCGAAAATGCTTCGTTTCAGGCCCGAAAGACCTCGAATGAACCCGAAATCGCAGCAAAAGAGGCGCGAAATGCGTGACGTTCTCACGGCGGCGTCGCGGCGGGAGCCGGCCAGGCGATCGGCCTTCGCCCCAGTTTAGGGGTTTCAAGAAGACGGGTCTTGTTTGGACGCGCAACGCTCGCAGGACGCCGCTCGTGGCGGGCGTCCTAAAAATCGAAAGCGGCGAAGCGGCGCTCCGCCGGCCCACAAGAAAAAGGCCGGAACTTCCGGCCCTTTCCTGTACCACCTTGGTTATTATCGGGCATAGCCATCGTAGTCCCGGTGATAGGGCCGCCAGTGGTGGTGGTAAGGCCGGTAGGCGTAGCCTCGGTGATAGTAGCGATGGTTGGTCGCGGCGTTGCCGACGGCTGCGCCGCCGACGCCGCCAACGATCGCGCCGACCGGTCCGCCAACCGCCGCACCGCCGATAGCGCCGGCGACGCCGCCCGTCACCGCCCCGGACTCGTCAGCCATAGCGGCCGAAGAGGCGGCGCAGAGAAACGCGACGGCGGACAAAACAAGCATGTTGCGGGTCATGAGATCCTCCTCTTCCTGCGTGATCAACGCTTGGAAGCGGAATGAAGTTCCCAACTGCGCAAAAGATGAGCCAACCCACCCCTCGGGGAAATGACTGCGACCGCCATCCCGTCTAAAAGGACACATTCGGCGGAAGGAAGGCTTTGATGTCCGAAACCGGGACGAAATACTTTGCAATATCGAACTGCTGCGGGGGCCGGCCCGGCCGCATCCTTTGGACGGTGATCTTGCGACTGATAATCCCGAGCAGGCATTGTTGACGCGCATCGAAAACGCCTGACCCGGAATTGCCCGTCGTCGCGACATCCCCGATGACGGTGCTGAAACGGCCCCGGACATCCGGCGGGAGCACGGCCGGAGGCAGCACCCGCGACCGCGCGGTTCCTTCGGGGGTCGCGACCACGACCCCTTCGCCCGGGAAGGGCCCCTTCTGGCAGAGCGGCATCCGGCGCATCCCGGTCCGAAGCGGCAACAGGGTCGGATCGACCGACAACAAGGTCAAATCGACCCCTTCGAACGATCCCTGCCGGACGAGCGCCGTGGGAAATTGTCGTCCCGCGACCTCAACCTGCGGCTTGTTCCGGGCAAACGCTCCCGCCACATGCGCCGCGGTCAGGACGAACCCGTTGCCGAGATAGACCCCGTACCCGGGCCATGGCTGCTTCGGCGTCCAGTCGATGTGAACGGCGTAGTCGCGAAGCTCTGCGTCTTGAGGCGATCCCGGACCCGCCGCCGGAGCGCTCCCGACCAGACCCAGCAGCGCTACAGAAGCCAAGGCGGCCCTCAGGCCCACCCCCGAACACTTCAAAACGATCGCCTCCACTGCAAGGGCGTCGAACACGCCTGTTCATTGCGTTCAGAATTGGGCGGAGCGGAGAATCCCGCGGATCGGGTCCGACAGATGGCTCCACGCGCCGCTGCCGGTCAGCGACGTGAACAGGCGGAACAGACAGAGCAGTTCGATCATCCCGGCGAAAATCACATTCAGATAGAGATGACGCCCGGGCGTCTCCATTCCGAGTTCGTCGCCGAGCCTTCGATCATAAGGAACGTTCCGAACATAGGAGGCGGAGCGTCCGAAAAAGGAGAAAACCGTAAGCCCAAAGTACTGGATGCGGCGCGAGATCAGGAAGATGAAAGCGTACATCAGCCCCAATACCGCCACGATGATTTCCGTGTTCCGGTCATGAATTGTGTCCAGAACGAACCAGACCACGCCAATCATGATGACCCCGGCGACGAGCCGGAGAAGAAAGACAATCGCGCCGACCATGTTCCGCCCCCTGTCTCCACACCTTTGCGAACGCCCTGTCCGGCCCACCGCGCATTGCCGGGACGCCCCAACGCTCGTGGAGAATTGCGCATGGGCAAGATTTTGACAACGCCGCGTCGCCGCTCGTTGCGGGCGGTTAAATTGCTTGAGACCGCAGGGGCGGCTTTTTTTTTGGCCCGTCTTGGCTTAGGAATGCTCCGACCGCCTTCGCGGGTGGGCGGGAACCTCTGAAGCGAGCAATCATTAGAACGACGAAATCGTTGGCTCGGGGGTGGTGTGGGGACGTAGACGGATGACGGAAAGCCAAGCGGCGCAGGATTCGGCGCGATCGCTCGGCGGCGTAAAGCCGTCGCATGCCGAGTTTGCGCGCCGTTGGAGATTGCCGTTCTCCTATCGCGCGATTCCGGCAGTCGCGCTCTTCATCGACATCGCCCTGATCGCCGCCTCCGCCCTCGGGGCTGAGATCATCTACAATGGGTTTCCATACGACGCCGAGAACGAATTTTCCCATTCCATGGCGGCGACGATTTTCGTCGCCATCCTCTTCGTCGCCGTGATGCGGGTGCAGAAGCTTTACGATCCCGCGCAACTCGTTCTGATGGAAGACCAGACCCGGAGCGTTCTCTCGGCCTGGTGCGGGGCCTTCCTCATCCTGGCCTCGGGCGTATTTACCTGGGGGGTAAGCCACGATCTGTCTCGCGGCGACATCCTGTTGTTCTGGGCCTTCGGGGTTGTCGCGCTTCTGGCGCATCGATCCATCTGGTGGTTCGTGCTTCCTCGCGCGCTGGAGAGCGGCGCGCTGCGTGGACGCACGGCCGTCAGCCTGACCTGTGAGGATTCGGTTCCTCCGAGATTCATCGAAAATCTGACCCGCCACGGCTATCATCTCGTCGGGCATTTCCATCTTCCCGCCGCCGAGGAGGCGCGCGACGGGGTGATCGATCACGTCATTTCTCTGTGCCGCACGTCCGAAATCGAGGAGGTCGTGCTGTTTGTCGACCCCGAGCGGATGGCGAATGTCCGCGCGATCGCCAAGCGGCTCCGGGTGCTTCCGCTCCCGGTGACTTTCGTGCCCTTCGGCACGCTCGCCCAATTGTTCCAGCGCGCGCACAACGACATCGGCGACACGGTCGCGATCGAACTGCAGCGCGCGGCGCTCACGCCCTTCGAACAGGCGGCCAAGCGCACGCTCGATATTCTGGTCTCCGTGACGGCGCTCGTGCTTCTGTCCCCGATCATGCTGGCGGTCGCCATCGCCATCAAACTGGATTCGAGCGGGCCGGTCTTCTTCAAGCAGACGCGACACGGATTCAATGGACGGCCTTTCGGCATCTACAAATTCCGTTCGATGACCGTGATGGAGGACGGCGACGTTGTGACGCAGGCGCGGAAGAGCGACGCTCGCGTCACCCGGGTCGGGAAATGGATCCGGCGTTACAGCGTAGACGAACTTCCCCAGCTTCTGAATGTGCTGAACGGGGAGATGTCGATTGTCGGCCCAAGGCCCCATGCGTCAGCGCACGACCGTTTCTTCACCTCCGCCATCGAAAAGTATGCTTTCCGGCATCATGTGAAATCCGGGATAACGGGTTGGGCTCAGGTTTGCGGCGCCCGCGGAGAGACCGACACCCTCGACAAGATGCAAAAACGGGTTGAGCTCGATCTCTGGTACATCAACAACTGGAGCATCTGGCTGGACATATCGATCATTATTAGGACGATATTTGTTGTATTTTCAGGGGAGAATGCCCATTGAAATCGAAGCCGGAATGCGTCCTCGCCGGACGATATCGAGCGTAGATCAGGGCAGGACGAGACATGTCGGTCAACACTCTCAAGCCAGATCACCGGGCTAGCGGCGCGCCGCCCCTCGCGGCCCAACGCGACCGCTCCACGCTTCTTCTTTACGCAGGAGCGATGGGCGTTTGCTTTCTGCTGACCTATCTTCCGACCTATTTGAGGCTGGCCGATACGGCATGGCGGTCCGAGCAGGAGGGTCACGGCCCCCTGATCATGCTCGCCTCGGTCTGGCTCGCCTGGCAGCAGCGGGAAAAGGTTGCCGCGGCCACGCTGAGGCCGGCGCCGGTGGCCGGTTGGGCCGTCCTCCTGGCCGGCCTTTTCGCCCTTGTGGTGATGCGCTCGCAATATTTGATCACGGTCGAAGCCTTCACGCAGATCCCGGTCCTGCTTGGCTGCGTGCTGCTGCTGGGCGGATGGCCCCTCGCCCGGATCTTCGCCTTCCCGATCGCATTCCTCTTCTTCTCGGTTCCTCCGCCGACCTGGCTGATGGACTCCTTTACGGTGCCGCTCAAGGCCTGGATCTCCGACGTCGTCACCAACTTCCTGTACGATCTGGGTTATCCGATCGCGCAGAATGGCGTGATGATCATGATCGGGCCGTACCAGCTGCTGGTGAAGGACGCCTGCTCAGGCATGAATTCGATCTTCGCCCTGTCGGCCATCGGGATCTTCTATGTTTACGAATTCGTTCGGAACAACTGGTTCCGGGGCGCGGTGCTGATCCTTTCGATCATCCCGATCACCATCCTTGCGAATTTCTTCCGCGTGCTCACGCTGGTTCTCGCTTCGTACTATTTCGGCGTCGACGCGATCGAGGGACTGTTCCACGACCTGACGGGCATTGCCCTCTTCGTCTTCGCGCTGATTCTGTTCTTCGTGCTGGACGGCGTCCTCATCGGCCTCGGCATGATTTTTCGGAAGCTGCGGCCAGCGCGGGGGGCGGCGGCCTGATGGCGCTCGGACCGATCGGCCCTGCCAGGCCGGTCAGTCCTTTCGGCTGACAAATCGTTTGGCGCTGACGCGGCTTGGGGAAGCCGCGCACGAGAGACATGCGGGCGGGCGGGAATGATTACTGTCTATGATTTCGTGACCGTGACGTGCTTCGGGTGCGTGGTGCTCACCTATTTCATGTTTACCGAGGGCGGGACGAAAGTGCTGGCGCACTTCATGCTCCCCGCGGCTGCCTTTGCGATCGCCAACCAGGTCGGCAACGCCGCCCTCAAACATGGCGACGACCTGTGGATGCACGCCCTCGCGGTCATCCTGATCCTCGCTGGCGTTGGATATACCTATATCATCGTGCGCCACTAGCGGCGCGCGCCTCCGCGCGGGTCCTGCGCCAGCGACGCAGCGGCCAGGCGCAGATATGGGTCGCCGCCCAACCCCAGAGGGCGGCAAATCCGCCCGCCGTCAGGGCCTCCAGCGTCAGCGGCGCCGCGGGCTCGTAGGCCTCCAGCGTTCGCTCTGCGACGGGCGCGTCAAAATTCGTCGCCAGCACATAGAGGCGGCGGATCGGCCCGGCCGTGGCCATCGCCTCGATCTGCGCCTGCAGCCGCGCTGAACGCGCCATCGCCCGCTCCAGGTCTTGACCCCGGCCCCGGGCGAGCGCGTCCGGGTTCTGCTCAAGCCGCGCAATGGCTTCCGGGGGCGTCAGTTGTTCGCGCCTCGCCTCGGCGTCGAACTCTGCAAGGCTCCGCTGAAGTTCGTCCAGCGTCCCCCCGAGGCGCTGCCGATATTGTTGAGCGAACTCGGGGCCTTGCGCGCCAATGAGGCCGAACAGCACGGCCATCGCAAGGGCCAATCTGCGCGCAAGCATGTGCCGCCGTCCTGCTCTGATCCCGGTCGATCCCGCGGCAAAGATTAGCGGCGCGGCGCGGCTTCGTCACCGGGACCCGTTCCGCCATAGGGGTGAGAGCGGCATGCATTTTTGCGCGCTTTTCCCGCGATTCGGCGCTCATTTTCGGCATTTCCTGCCTGAAACGAAGCATTTTTGGGCGATTTTCAGCGAAAAATCGGCTGAAAAATGCGCCAAATCCTTCCGCGAATTGGGCCTTTTCAATAGGTTGCGCTGACATTTGCTTCCGGCGCGGCGCGGTCCATGGCCGAAAGATGGCGAAAAAGCGGCCTTGGAACGGCCACGTAGCGCTCACGGCAGGGGCGGCGGCTTTGGCGAATTCGCGCATTGGACGGCTTCCAGCTTGACGGCAATGCGACATCATACCCGATCTGCCAGATAATCAGAAGCATTTGTTCCAATATTCTGTTTCTCCGTTGTCGCCCGCCCGGCTGCCGCGCTTTTCTCCCGCTTCGCGCGGGTCGGAGTGTCCTCGCTGAGCCGCGTCAGCCCAAGAGCGCTCTAGGAATCCTTCCTCGTCCGGCGTAGGGAGGAACGAGACGCTTGTGACGCATCCACCCGACGAACCGTCCTCGCCCCGAACCGCGTGGCCCCTCCTGCGGGGGCTCACGGGCTGGAAAATGGGCGACCTTTGGCCAGACCTCGTGGCCGGCGCCACGCTTGCGGCAATCTCGATTCCGGAGCAGATGGCGACCGCGCGCCTCGCGGGTTTTCCGCCTCAGGCGGGCTTTGTGGCGCTGATCGCCGGCGTGATCGGCTTTGCCGCCTTCGGCGACAGCCGCCGGCTTTCCGTCGGCGCCGATTCGACCATCGCTCCCATCTTCGCCGGCTCGCTGGCGGCGCTCGGGATTGGCTCGGCCCATTATCTTGGCGCCGCCTCCACCCTCGCGCTGAGCGTCGGGGTCCTTCTTGCGGTCGCGGGAGTCCTGCGGTTCGGCTTCATAGCGGATCTCCTGTCGATACCGGTCACCACCGGCTTCCTGGCCGGCATCGCCGGTCACATCGTCGTCTCGCAGGCGCCGGAGGCGCTTGGTCTGCACGCGACGCATGGCCCACTCTTCGAGCAGGCGCAGTCCCTCGGAGAGCGTCTGGGGTCGGCGAATTCCTGGACGGTCGGGATCAGCCTCGGCGTGTTGGCGATCATGCTTCTCGGCGAGCGGATCAGCGCGCGCATTCCGGGAGCGCTGATCGGGGTTGCCGCCGCGGGAGCAGCGACCGTGCTGTTCGGTCTCGAAGCGCATGGCGTGACCACGATCGGCGAGCTGTCGGGCCCGGTGTTTCAGATCGTCCCGTTGAGCGCGGGTCTCGCGGATTTCCGCACGATCGCGCCGCTGGCTCTGGTGATTACGCTCATCATCATGGTGCAGACGGCCGCGACGACGCGCTCCTATCCGCTCGGCCATGACCCCGACGTCAATCGGGACTTTGTCGGCGTGGGCGCGGCGAATCTTGTCGCGGGCGCAGCCGGAGTCTTCGCGGTCGACGCCAGCCCGCCCTGCACCGCGATCGTCGCCGAAGCGGGCGGGACGTCCCAGCTCACCAGCCTCCTGACCGCCGCGCTCGCGCTGGCGCTCCTGCTGTTCGGCGGCGGGATCATCGCCCACATTCCCCGCGCGGCGCTGGCCGGCATCCTGTTCTTCGTCGCCTTCCGCATCGTTCGGACGCACGTGATCGCGGAGGTCTGGCGGCGAAGCCGGGCGGAATTCCTGCTCATCGTCGTCACCGCCCTCGCGATGCTCGCCCTGCCGATCCAGCAAGGCGTCGGCGTGGGAATCATCCTCTCGCTCCTGCACGGCGTCTGGACGACGACGCGCTCGCGCGCCGTCGAGCTCAAGCGCATTCCGGGCACCTCCATCTGGTGGCCGCCCACTCCGGGGGTCGCCGACGAGGAGGCGCCGGGCGTCAAGGTGATCGCCCTTCAGGCCCCCCTGTCCTTCCTCAACGCCTACAACTTCCGGGCGGAGATCGAACGGGCCATCGAAGGCGCGTCCCTTCGGTTTGTCGTCATCGAGGCCAATGCGCTCGTCGAGATTGATTACACCGGGGCCGCCATGTTGCAGGATCTCATCGGCAGGCTGAGAGGGCGCGGGATCGACGTGGCGCTCGCCCGGCTGGAATCCGTCCGGGCGCAGCAGAGCTTCGCCCGGCTCGGCCTCACCGACCTCATTGGTCGCGACCGCATCTTCCATAGCGTCCAGGAGGCGATCGACGCGCTCGTGAGGCCCCCCGCTTCCTCCTCCCCGTCCTGAACCGGAGACCCCTCTTGTCCGAAGTCCCTATCGGCGTCGTCACCATTTCCGACCGGGCGTTCCGCGGCCTCTACGAGGACAAGGGCGGCCCGGGCATCGAGGTCGCGCTGAAGGACCTGCTCGCGACCCCCTGGCGGCCGGCGCGAAGGCTCGCGCCCGACGAGCGGCCGGCGATCGAAGCGGCCCTCGTCGAGCTCGCCGACCGCGAGGGCTGCCCTCTGATCCTGACGACGGGCGGCACCGGCCCCGCCCCGCGCGACGTCACGCCGGAAGCGACGGAGGCGGTCTGCGAGCGCCTGCTTCCCGGCTTCGGCGAACTCATGCGGACGAAAAGCCTGCTCGAAGTGCCGACTGCGATCCTTTCCCGCCAGATCGCGGGCACACGCGGGTCAAGCCTCATCATCAACCTGCCGGGCAAGCCCTCGGCGATCCGCACCTGCCTCGACGCCGTCTTCCCGGCGGTCCCCTATTGCGTCGATCTGATTGGCGGCGCGCGGCTCGACACGAACCCGGAATTCTGTGTGGCCTTCCGGCCGAAGGGCTAGTTCTCTGCGGGAGGCGATGCCGAGGTCTTGTCCTTCGCCGCCTGCAGGCGCGGAGCTGGCGAGTGAATCAGGCCCGGCCGGCCTCCAGGACGGAGATTCCGGCGCCGGTCGCGACGACCTGCTCGAGCCGCAATCCCGCACGAGCGAACAAGTCCGCGAATTGCGGTTCGGTCCGCTCGACCCCGCCAGTGATCGCCAGCATGGCGAGTCCAGATACTTGCCGAGTTCAGGTTCGTTACCCTGAGCCGTCACGGTTCCGCAACAGTCACCTTTCCTAAAGCTCAGTCACCCTGCCAGGCGGTTCGCGAATCGCGGCCGCCCGCTCCGGCCCAGTCGCGGATCACCCTTTTCAGAACGTAGATGTCGCCGCCTTCCGGCGCCCTCGAAGAAATTGCCGGCGTCGAATTCGGTGCGGAGCGGAGGTCCCCGACGCCGCTCCGGCATTTCGATGCTCGCAGGGCCGTCAAACAGGTCCCCGACAGGTGTGGATTTCTGTCAGGATCGCAAAGAGCAATTGTCCGTGTCCCCCGCCGACGTCCACCACGCGCCTGTAGGGCGTGAAGTCGAAAGCCTCCGCGACAGCTTCGTTGGCGCCCTGGCTCAGCGCGATCATGGCGCGCTGGAACAACGCCATCTTCTCCGGGTGGGCGTCGAGCCAGTCGAACCTCGCTGCGCCGAAAACATGCTCGAAAGCGGTCCCTCCGGTCTTGACGGAATGCAGAAGTTCGCCGAACGCCTGATAGGGCTCGCTGTTGAACATGCGAAGGAAGTCGCGGGGACTTCCAGGCAGGTCTGACCGCAGCGTCGCGCTGAGTTCCGTCTGGGCGAAGCGGCGCGACGACGTCTCGCGAAACACGCCCTCGCTCGCGAGGAGCCGCAGCACGCGACAGAGTGCATCGGCGTTCGCGCCCGCTTCGTTCGCAATGTCGTCCGCGGTCCGTTCGCCGTTCGCCAGCAGGTCGGCGATCCGGAGGTCCGCCGCGACCGTCAGGGCCTGCGACAGCAAGAGCCGAACCCTATCGAAGATATTTTGCGCCGGCGTCACCGTCCCTCCTCACTGTCCTGCTAAGCAAGCGGCGGAGCGTCGCGCGTCCCGTCCGGGGGATGGCGTTTCCCGCTGATCTTCCCTTAAATGAGCGGTCTCGAAGCCGGGAAAACACGCCGATGACCGCCGCCGTTCATATGCTCGCGCCCGACGCGGAAGTTCGCGCCGCGATGCGCGGCCTGGGGCTCAAGGCCCGGGCCGCCGCGCGCGTGCTCGCCAACGCGCCGGCCGAACAGAAGAATCTCGCGCTGGCCAGCGCCGCCCGCCTGCTCCGCGAACGCATGTCCGACGTCCTCGCCGCCAACGCGCGCGATCTGAACGAAGGCAGGGACAAGGGCCTCGGCTCGTCCTTCATCGACCGGCTTACGCTCAACGAGGCGCGCATCGAGGCCATCGCGCGCGGGCTCGAGGAGGTCGCCGCCCTGCCCGATCCGGTCGGGCGGGTGCTCGCGACCTTTACCCGCCCCAACGGCCTCAGAATCGAGCGCGTCGCGACGCCGCTCGGCGTCATCGGGGTCATCTACGAAAGCCGGCCGAACGTGACGGCGGACGCGGGCGCGCTGTGCCTCAAGAGCGGCAACGCGGTGATCCTGCGCGGCGGCTCCGACAGTTTCCATTCCTCGGCGGCGATCCACGCCTGCCTTGTCGCGGGGTTGAAGGAAGCGGGCCTGCCGGAGGCCGCCATCTCCCGCGCGCCCTTCGCCTCGCGCGCGGCGGTCGGCGCGATGCTCGAAGGGCTCGACGGCGCGATTGACGTCATTGTGCCGCGCGGCGGCAAGAGCCTCGTCGAGCGCGTGCAGCGCGAGGCGCGCGTGCCGGTCTTCGCCCATCTCGAAGGCATCGTGCATGTCTATGTCGACCGCGCGGCCGACCTGGAGAAGGCGACAAAAATCCTGGTCAACGCCAAGATGCGGCGCACCGGAATCTGCGGCGCGGCCGAGACGCTGCTCGTCCATCGCGACGCCGCGCCCAAAATGCTGAAGCCGCTGATCGCGGCGCTCCTCGACGCCGGCTGCGCGGTGCGCGGCGACGCGGCCACGCGCAAGGCGGACCCGCGCGTGACGGCCGCGACCGAGGAGGACTGGCGCACCGAATATCTCGACGCGATCATCTCCGCGCGTGTCGTGGACGATCTCGACGCGGCGATCGACCATATCGAGACCTACGGCTCGCATCACACCGACTGCATCCTCACCGAGGACAAGGCGGCGGCGGAGAAATTCCTCAAGGAAGTCGATTCGGCGATCGTGCTGCACAACGCCTCGACCCAGTTCGCCGACGGCGGCGAGTTCGGCTTCGGCGCCGAAATCGGCATCGCCACGGGGCGCATGCATGCGCGCGGGCCGGTCGGCGTCGAGCAGCTCTGCACGTTCAAATATCGCGTGCGGGGCGAGGGGCAGACGCGGCCGTAAAGGCCCCTCCGCCTCCCGGGCAACCTTTTGGTCGCCCGTCAAGGCCCGGCTTCGCCATTTCAGCAGTCTGGATTTGTAGTGTGACCGCCGTCACAGGCTTGTGTCTTGCGTAAACGTCCGCAGCTCCTATATGCGTTGCACAAGAAGTGTTCGCTCCTGCACAAAACACGGCCAACCTGATCAAAACCATGACTGACAAGAATCTTTGCTCTCACTCGCACGCGCCCGCCTACACGCGCGACGACCTTTGCGCGCGGGTCGCGCCCCTCAACAGCTATGGGCTGACGGGCGTCAGCTCTGCTCTGGCCGGCGGCCTCTCGGCGCTTGCCAGCCTGTCGAAGCACGCGCTCTGCGCGCTGCGTATCCGGGCCTGCGACTGACCCTGCGTCAGCCGAGGCGCTGGATAAGCGCCATCGCGGCCAGCGGATTGCGGGCCTTGAACCCGCTGATCACATAAAGAAACACGTCCCGCGCCTCCGGCTTCGCCGGGGGCGCGACCGTTTTGAGGCCCGGCGCTGCGTCGCCGCGCGCCCAGGCTTTGGCGCGCTCGGCCCACAGATCGAGCGCCTTGGGAGGATAGCCGAGCTTCTCGTCCTCCGTCGTTCCCATGATGCGCGCGTAAACATAAGGCGCGGTCACGTCGGCGATCTGCGGATATTTGCCGTCGGCGGCGATGATGACGCCGACGCCGCGCTCGCGCGCGAGCGTAACGAAGTCCGGCGCGCAGAAGCTCTCGTGGCGCACCTCCACCGCATGGCGGATCGCACGCCCGTCGACCGATTTCGGCAGAAGGTCGAGGAAAGCGGAGAAATCGTCCGGCTCGAAGCGCTTGGTCGTGGCGAACTGCCAGTTGACCGGCCCGAGCTTGCCCTTGAGTTCCGTCACGCCGCTCTTGAAGAACCGCTCGATCGACGGCGCCGCTTCCGCCAGCACGCGCCGGTTGGTCGCAAAGCGCGGCCCTTTGACGGAAAAGACGAAGTCGTCCGGCGTGGCGTCCCGCCATTTGCGGAAGCTTTCGGGCGTCTTCGAGCCGTAATAGGTGCTGTCGATCTCGATCGACGTGAGATGGGAGGCGGCGTATTCGAGTTCGCGCGCCTGCGCCACGCCCTTGGGATAGAAGGCGCCGCGCCAGGGCGCGTAGTTCCAGCCGCCGACGCCGACCCGGATCCGTCCCGCCTTTGCCTCGGCCATTGTCGCCTCCGTGAGACGTGATGTCAGGCGCGCGCGAGCGGCGCGACCTTTCCCTGAGTGAGCGCCACAAGGTCGGCCGGGGTCAAGCGGAAGACGGCGTTCGGCGTCCCGGCCGCCGCCCAGATCTCGCTGAGCGCCATCAGCGCCTCGTCGATGAGCGTGACCGGCGGGATCGCGTGGCCGACGGGCGGGATCCCGCCGATGGCGAAGCCGGTGCTCTCGCGCACGAACTCGGGGTCGGCGCGCGCAATCTTTTCGCCGATCAGGGCGCCGACCTTCTTCTCGTCGACCCGGTTGACGCCCGAGGCGATGACCAGCACCGGCCTGCCGCCCGCCGAGCGGAAAACGAGCGATTTCGCGATCTGCGCCACCGTGCAGCCGATGGCGGCCGCGGCCTCCTCGGAGGTGCGGGTGCTCGCGTCGAACTCCAGCACCGCGAAGCGGGACCCAAGCGCGGCCTGGACCTTGAGAGCGGAGGGAGCGACGGCGGGCTTCATCGAGAGGCCTTCAATACGAACCAAAGCCGCGCGCCATCGCGGCGGCGGCGAGCGGAATGAGGGCGAACAATCCGGCTTCCGCGTAGAGCATCTTGCGCAAGCGCGCGACGTCCTTCTTCGGCGGCCGGAAGCTCTGATCGGCCCGGACAGCGCGGCGCCAGACGATGAAGGAATAGGTCGGAGCGGCGGAAATCGCCGCGACCGTCACGAAGAGCCCCATCTTGATCCAGAAGAAGACGTTGGCGAGGTAATAGTCGGCGCCCTTCGCCGCGAGGAAAATGCGCAGAAGCCCGGCCGCGAGCGCCGCCGCCGCCATGAGGCCGAACCAGGCGTCGATCCGCGCCAGTCTCAGCGCCGTGCGGTCGTCGATGATGCTCGCCGTCAGCGCAAGCTCCGCCGCGAGGATGCCGGCGAGGGAAAAGACCGCGAGGTGATGAAGGCTCGCGAGCAGCCAGTCGAGGATCATGCCCGCATGTCTTAGCCGCGCGTCGCGCCCGCTGCCAGCCCCGCGCCCCTGGCCGATTTGCGTGTCGCCGAGGCTTGCGGCCTCGGGCCCGCGACGGTACTTAGGCGCGCGCCTCTGACAGGGGAAGTTCGACGCCGATGAAAAAAGTCTACGCCAACGCCGAGGAGGCGCTCGCCGGTTCGATCAAGGACGGCATGACCATCATGTCGGGCGGATTCGGGCTCTGCGGAATCCCGGAGACGCTGATCGAAGCGGTCAAGAACTCCGGCGCGAAGGACCTCACCGTCATTTCCAACAATGCGGGCGTCGATGGCGTCGGCCTTGGCGTCCTGCTCGAGACGGGGCAGATCCGCAAGATGATCTCGAGCTATGTCGGCGAGAACAAGACCTTCGCCAATCTCTATCTGTCGGGCCAGCTCGAGCTCGAATTCAATCCGCAGGGCACGCTCGCCGAGCGCATCCGCGCGGGCGGGGCCGGCATCCCGGCCTTCTTCACCCGCACCGGCGTCGGCACGATCGTCTCCGAAGGCAAGGAAATTCGCGATTTCAACGGCGAAGCCTTCGTCATGGAAACCGGCCTCGTCGCCGATATCGCCCTCGTGCACGCCTGGAAGGGCGATGCCGAAGGCAACCTCGTCTACCGGAAGACGGCGCGCAACTTCAATCCGATGATGGCGACCGCCGCCAGGCTCACGATCGCCGAAGTGGAGCACCTTGTGCAGCCGGGCGAGATCGACGCCGACCACATCATGACGCCCGGCATCTATGTGCAGCGGATCGTCCACGCTCCGAGCGCCGAGAAGCGAATCGAGCAACGCACGACGCGCAAGCGCGAAGCCGCCTGACATCCGAGGAGACGACAAATGCCCTGGACCCGCGACCAGATGGCGGCCCGCGCCGCCAAGGAGCTGAAGAGACGGCTTCTACGTCAATCTCGGCATCGGCATCCCGACGCTCGTATCGAACTATATCCCCGAAGGCATGAGCGTGCAGCTCCAGAGCGAGAACGGCATGCTGGGCATGGGGCCTTTTCCCTACGAGGGCGAGGAAGATCCCGACCTCATCAACGCCGGCAAGCAGACCGTCACCCAGCTCCCCACGACGAGCTTCTTCTCCAGCGCCGATTCCTTCGCGATGATCCGCGGCGGCCATATCGACATCGCGATCCTCGGCGCGATGCAGGTCGCCGAGAATGGCGACCTCGCGAACTGGATGATTCCCGGCAAGATGGTCAAGGGCATGGGCGGCGCGATGGATCTCGTCGCGGGCGTCAAGCGCATCGTCGTCGTCATGGAGCACTCGGCCAAGGACGGCCCGAAGCTCCTGCATCATTGCAACCTGCCGCTGACGGGCGCGAAAGTCGTCGATCTCGTGATCACCGACCTCGGCGTCTTCACGATCGACAAGCACGGGCTGCGCGGCATGGCGCTCATCGAGCTCGCGCCGGGCGTGACGCTGGACGAGATCGCCGCCAAGACCGAAGCGACCTATCGCATCGCTCTGAACTGAGGCGCCAGTCCCGCTGGCAGAGCCGACCGCCACTTTCGCCCCGCGAGGTCTCTCGGAGGCGAAAGCGGGCGGAATCGCTTCACTCCTCGATGAAGGCGAGAAGGTCCGCGTTGATCGTCTCGGCCTCCGTCGTGATCATGCCGCGCGGAGTGGAGGATAGCGCCCGCTTGCGGCGCGCCAGCGACGAAGGGCCGGGGACGGCAAGCCGTTAGGGCTGCGCGTTCATGTCCATCATCGGCGGCATCATATTGCCGTTGAGGTGGTACATGATCCAGATCGAGCCTGCGATGACGATGCCGACGATCATCACGCCGAACGCGAGCGCCAGCGCATTGTTCGTGTTGTCCGGCCCCGTCGTGATGTGCAGGAAGAAGGCCAGATGCACGCCCATCTGGCCGACGGCGAGCGCGGCCAGCGCCATGATGACGCCTGGACCGTAGATCCAGCTCGTGCCGCTCGCCACCCAGAAGGACGCGACCGTAAAGAGCGCTGCGAGGCCGAGGCCGATCAGGTAATTGATGACTTCGGCCCTGACGCTCCGCTCGTGCGGATCGGGATCGCCAGGGGCGCTGTCGAGGATCTCGTCGCGAAGACCGAATTCGTTCTCGCTCATCGGAGCGTTCCCAAAAGATAGACGTTGGTGAAGATGCCAACCCAGATGATGTCGAGCGCGTGCCAGAAGAGCGCGAAGCACATGGCGCGCCGCAGAATGTCGTCGCGGAAGCCCTTCGCCCAGAACTGCGCCATCATCGTGCCGAGCCACAGAAGGCCGACCGTCACGTGCAGGCCGTGCAGGCCGACCAGCGCGAAGAAGGCCGAAAGGAAGGCGCTGCGGCCGGGACCCGCGCCTTCCGCCAGCATATGCGCGAATTCGTTCAGTTCGAGCGCCAGGAAGCCGAGGCCCAGAACGCCGGTGACAAAATAGCCGACCTGCGTCCAGAGCATGTTGCGCACATTGGTCGCGATCGCCGCCATGCCGCAGACGAAACTCGACAGCAGCAGGAGCGCGGTTTCCCACCCGACGGTCGTGAGGTTGAAGAGCTGTTGCGGCCCCGGCCCTCCGGCGGTCGCCTGCGAGAGCACCGCATAGGCCGCGTAGAACCCCGAAAACATGATGAAGTCGGAGAGGAGGAAGATCCAGAAGCCGTATCCGGTGACGATGCGCTTCGACGCCGGCCCCTTGAAGCCGCCGTCCGGCTCGGCGCGCACGCCCACCTTGTGAGGGTCGCGTTCATGGTGCGACGGCGGCCCCGTGTATTTGACGGGTGTGATGCCCTCCTCACGCCCTTCGACCAGCGCGATGCGGGCCCTGCGCCGCTCACCATCGATCCGCGCGAGATCCTCCGCGTGCAGCTCATATTCGGAATGGTCGCGCCAGGCGAAGGCGACAAAGGTCGCAAAGGCTCCAATAAGTCCGATGATGACCATCCACCAGATCTGCCAGATCAGGGCGAATCCGGTGACGCTCGCGAAAAAGGCCACGACGATACCCGTGGGGCTGTTCCGCGGCAGTTCGATCGGCCTGTATTCGGGCAGATCGGTCAGCCTGCGGTTCGCGATCGCCAGCTGCTTGATGCCCCAATAGGCTTCTTCGTTCGTGACGTTCGGCATCACCGCGAAATTGAAGGCAGGCGGCGGCGAGGCGGTGATCCATTCGAGCGTGCGCCCGTCCCACGGATCGCCCGTCCGATCCCGCAGCGCATCGCGATTGCGGATGGAGACAATGAGTTCGATCACCTGGCAAGCGATTCCGCAGAGGATCAGCACGGCGCCGAAAGCCGCCACGATCAGCCAGGGGCGCCATTCCGCGACGTCGTAATGCTGCAGCCGGCGCGTCATGCCTTCGAGGCCGAGCACGTAGAGCGGCATGAACGCCACGTAGAAGCCCACGACCCAGAACCAGAAGGCCGCGATCCCCCATCGTTCGTCGAGCTTGAAGCCGAAGGCCTTCGGGAACCAGTAGGCGTAACCCGCGAAGCCCGCGAACAGAACGCCGCCGATGATGACGTTATGGAAGTGCGCGACGAGGAACAGAGAATTGTGCAGGACGAAATCCGCGGGCGGCACGGCGAGCAGCACGCCCGTCATTCCGCCGACCACGAAGGTGATGATGAAGGCGACCGACCACATCATCGGGAGATGATAGCGGATCCGTCCGCCCCACATCGTGAAGAGCCAGTTGAAGACCTTCACGCCTGTCGGCACCGCGATGATCATCGTCATGACGCCGAAGAAGCCGTTGACGTCGGCGCTCGCCCCCATCGTGAAGAAATGGTGAACCCACACGAGGAAGGAGAGGACGCAGATCGCCATCGTGGCGACAATCATGGAGCGGTAGCCGAACAGCGGCTTCGACGAAAACGTCGAGATGACCTCGGAAAAAATGCCGAAAGCCGGCAGGATGAGGATGTAGACCTCCGGATGCCCCCACGCCCACACGAGGTTGACGAACATCATGGCGTTGCCGCCCATGTCGGTCGTGAAGAAGTGGAAGTCGAGGTACCGGTCGAGCAGCAGCATCGCCAGCGTCGCGGTGAGGATCGGGAAGGCCGCGACAATCAGCAGGTTCGCGGCAAGCGCCGTCCAGCAGAAGATCGGCATGCGCGTCAGCGTCATGCCCGGAGCGCGCACCTTCAGGATCGTCGTGATGAAATTGACGCCTGTGAGGAGCGTGCCTATGCCCGATATCTGAATCGCCCACAGGTAATAGTCGACGCCGACTCCGGGCGAGAAGCGCAACTCGGAGAGCGGAGGATAGACGAGCCATCCCGTCTTCGCGAACTCGCCGACGAACAGGGATATATTGACCAGCAGCACGGCCGATGCGGTCAGCCAGAACGACACGGAGTTGAAGGTCGGAAAGGCGACGTCGCGGACGCCAAGCTGCAGCGGCACGGCAAAGTTCATGAGCCCGATCATGAACGGCATCGCCACGAAAAAGATCATGATCGTGCCGTGGGCCGAGAAGATCTGGTTGTAATGCTCCGGCGGAAGATAGCCCTGCGAATGGAAGGCGATCGCCTGCTGCGCGCGCATCATGATGGCGTCCGCGAAGCCGCGGATCAGCATCACGAGCGCGAGAAGGCAATACATGACGCCGATACGCTTGTGATCGACGGATGTGATCCACTCGTTCCAGAGATAGGGCCAGTAGCCCTTGATCGTCACCCAGGCGAGAACCGCGACCGCGACGATGATAACGACGATCGAGACGGCAAGTGGAATTGGCTGGTCGAACGGGATCGCCGACCAGGTCAGTTTACCAAGCATTACAAACCCTCGCGCGACCGCCGTCCCGGCCCACACCATGCCCAGAGCGCGTCGTCCGTGGCGACGGAAGGCGGACGTACGGTCTGATCGATGATGATGTCGAAGAGCCCGCGTTCAACGGGCGCGTAGACCCTGGGAGCCACGCCGAGGCTGGGCTTGGCGAGCTCGGCATAGGCGGCCCTGTCGAGCTTGTTCCCGGACGACTGCGCTTCGGTGACCCATTTGGCGTAGTCGCCGGTCGAGACCGCCTTGACCTTGAACATCATGGTCGGAAAGCCTTCGCCGCTGAACTGCGCGGACATTCCGAGAAATTCGCCCGGACTGTCCGCCTTCAGGTGAAGCTGCGAAATCATGCCCGCCATGCTGTAGATCATGCTTCCGAGTTGCGGCACGAAGAAGCTGTTCATCACGCCCGACGACGTGAGGCGGAAATGAACCGGCGTGCCGACCGGGATCACCAGTTGGTTGACCGTCGCGACGCCTTCCTCGGGATAGATGAAGAGCCATTTCCAATCGAGCGAGACGACGTCGATATCGAGAGGCCGCGCCTGCGAGGGAATCGGCCGGAAAGGATCGAGCGCGTGCGAGCCGTACCACGCGATGCCGCCGAGAAAGGTGATGACGAGCGCTGGAATTGCCCAGACGATGAGCTCGAGATGGCCGGAAAAGGCCCAGTCGGGCCAATAGAAAGCGCGTTCGTTCGACGCGCGGAACCACCAGGCGAACGCCGCCGTCGCCACGATGACGGGCACGACGATCACGAGCATGATCGCTACGGAGTCGATGAGGATGAGCTTCTGCGCCGCTCCGATCGGTCCCTGCGGATCGAGGACTCCGCTGCATCCCGAGAGCGAGAGAGCAAGAAGCCCTGCGGCCCCGGCAACGGCTCTGCTACGAGGCATAGACCTTCACTCCGAAGCGCTTGGGGGCATGGACCCACTCTCACTCAACTATCCGATCGGCGCGACTCCCTAGACGTTGCGCCTTGTGAAAGCACAGCAGCGGCGCATGTTCAAGTCATCCCGTTCGCGCCGGTCGCGTGTCGCGGCGCAACAGTCCTATTTGCGGTGATCGCCCGCGAAGGCCGCCATCATGCCGAGCCCGATCATGAGAAGGCCGCTGAGATAGCGCTCGGCGGCGATCCATGCCGAACTCCGCCTGAGCCATTCGCCCGCGGCGCCGGCGGCAAGCGCATAGATGCTGTCGGAGACGAGGCCAAGCAGCGCATAGAGAGCGCCGAGCACTGCGATCTGCATCGCGATGTGCCCGCGACTCAAGTCCACGAATTGCGGCAGGAAGGCCAGAAAGAAAAGCGCCGTCTTGGGGTTCAGGAGGTTCACGATGAACCCGTCGCGAAAGAGACGCGCGTGACCGCGACGGTCGAACAGCACCGGCGCCGTTGCGTGGGTCCGCGTGAAGAGTTTCTGCAGCCCAAGCGCGATGAGATAGGCGGCGCCGGCGTATTTGACTGCGGCAAAGGCAAACGCCGACGAAGCGAGCGCCGCGGAGAGGCCGACGACCGCCGCAAAGATATGAACCAGCGAAGCCGCGTGGATGCCTGCGACCGACACGAGGCCAGCCCGGCGTCCCTGCGCGATCGAGCGCCCGACGATGTAAAGAACGGCGGGGCCGGGGATCGCAAAAAAGATGAGCGCCGCGCTGAGGAACAGGCCGAGATTTGCAGCCCCTGGCGTCACAATGCCCATCTCGGCCATCCGTTTGCCTCGCTCGTCTCCGCGTGATGATGCGGCGCCGGGTCCGAACCTGTCCAGCCGCGCCGCGATGAGGCGCGGATGAACGTCGAGCCCGCCCTTGCGGATCACGAAAATGTGACGAGGGTCGGCGGACTCGGCGCTCTATTGGCGCCTGCCGCCATTTGATGGCAGCCTGACCCGCCATGTCCCGCGCGGAGCGCCTGCTCGATCTCATTCAGAGTCTCCGGCGTCATCGCCGTCCCGTGAGCGGCGCGGCGCTTGCGGAGGAGGTTGGCGTATCGCTGCGCACGCTCTACCGCGACATCGAGGCCTTGAGGGCGCAGGGCGCGCGGATCGACGGCGAGGCCGGCCTCGGCTTTGTGCTGCGGCCCGGCTTCATGCTGCCGCCGCTCATGTTCAGCGAAGACGAGATCGAGGCGCTCGTTCTCGGCTCGCGCTGGGTTTCGGAGCGGGCGGACGATGCGCTTGCAAGCGCCGCGGGCAATGCGCTTGCGAAGATCGCAGCCGTGCTGCCCGACGACCTCAAGGAGACGCTCGACGCGTCGAACCTGCTGATCGGCCCCGGAGAGCCGATCGCGGCGGGCGATGCGGAGCTTGCCGCGATCCGCGCGGCAATCCGCGCCGAGCGCAAAATGGACATCGCCTACGCCGACAAAGCGGGAAGCCTCACGCGCCGGACCGTCTGGCCTTTCGCGCTCGCCTTCTTCGACCGCGCACGAGTCGTCGTCGCATGGTGCGAGTTGCGAGAGGGCTACCGCCATTTCCGCACCGACCGGATCGCGGAGCTTGCGACCACCGTCCAGCGCTACCCGCGCCGGCGGGCAGCGCTGCTCAAGGAATGGAAGGCGCAGGAAAGCATCGGGAAGTGAGTGAAATCATGCTGACAGGAACTGACAGCAGGCTGCATTAGGCTCGCCTTCGCCGTCGCCGGAATCGCCGCGCGGCCGCAATGGAGAGACCGATGCCCGAATTCAGCTTTCTGCTGCTGCATGTCGACAGCCCCGCCGCCAGCGCCGCCTTCTATGCCGATCTGCTCAAAGCCCCCATTCTCGAACCGTCCGAGACGTTCGCGATGCTGCCATTGCGCGAGGGCGTGATGCTGGGCCTGTGGGCGCGCCAAAAGGTCGAGCCTGCAAGCGCAGGCGGCGCGGGAGCCTCCGAAATCGCCTTCACCGTCGCCAACTCGGCCGCTGTCGAGGCGACCCACGCGGACTGGAAAGCGCGCGGCCTGAACATCCTCCAGCCGCCGACGCGGATGGATTTCGGCTCGACCTTCACCGCCGCTCGATCCCGACGGCCATCGCCTGCGCGTATTCGCGCCAGCGGAGGCGTAAACCGACCCGGCAGGCGCCGTTACGCCCACTCGCCCTTGCGGAACACCGGCGTTCGGGCGCCTGCTTCATCGAGACCGTCGATGTCGATCTCGTCCGAGCCGATCATCCAGTCGATGTGGATGAGGCTCTTGTTTCCGCCCTTGGCCGCGATCTCCTCGGGGCTGAGATTCGCCCCATCGAGGAAGCACTTGGCGTAGCACTGGCCGAGCGCGATGTGGCACGACGCGTTCTCGTCGAAGAGCGTGTTGTAGAAAAGGATGCCGCTCTTCGAGATCGGCGAGGAATGGGGCACGAGCGCCACTTCGCCAAGCCGGCGCGCGCCGTCGTCCGTGTCGAGGACTTTCTTCAGCACGTCCTCGCCGCGCGACGCATGCGCCTCGACGATGCGGCCGGCCTCGAAGCGCACGGCGATATTGTCGATGAGCGTGCCCTGATAGGAGAGCGGCTTCGTGCTCCTGACCGTGCCTTCGACATTGCGCGCGTGGGGCGTGGTGAAGACTTCCTCGGTCGGGATGTTGGGATTGCAGGTGATTCCGTTCTTCGCCGTCGAGGCGCCGCCGTGCCATTCGTGGCCCTCGGCAAGCCCGATCGTCAGATCCGTGCCCGGCCCGTAATAGTGGAGGGCAAAAAACCGCCTTTCGTTGAGCCAGGCGGAGCGGCGCGCCAGCGCGGCGTTGTGCCCGGCCCAGGCCGTAACGGGATCGTCGCTGTCGACGCGCGAGGCGGAGAAGATCGCCTCCGCGAGCTTCGCCACCGCGACCTCGTCCTCGTCTCCGGCGAAGACGCGCTTCGCCCATGAGAGGGTCGGATAGGCGACGATGTTCCAGTTGATGTCGAAGCCCGCGATCTTTTCGAGCGCCGGCTGATAGGCGATGGAATTGGCGCGGTTGGCGCGTCCGACCTTCGCGGGGTCTTCGCCCGCGAGCAGCATCGGGTCCTCCCCGACGATCGCGAGCCTCGCCGTATTGGCGGAAAAGGCCTTGGCGACGCCCTCGTAGAGCCACCCCGGCGCCTTGTCGAAGCTCTCGTCATTGGCGAGGCGGAAGCGGGACAGGGTCATTTCCTCGTCCGAAAGGATCGGCGTCACGAGCCCTGCGCCGGCCTTGTAGGCCGCGGCGGCGATGCGGCGCACGAGGGGCAGCGCAGCGATCGGCGCCGTGAGGAACAGGTCCTGCCCCTTCTCCAGGCGCAGGCCGACCTTCACCGCGGCTTCGGCGAGCCTGTCGAGCTTCGCCGGGTCGACGACGGGAAAATTGCGGGGATGCTCTGTCATGGACGCGCTCCGGGAAGGGTCGTTCTCGGATTCAGTCCTAGCCCTCCCGGCGGTCCAACGGAAGGGATGGCCCCGTCCCGCCCCGCTCGCTCGCCGGGCGGGCGGCTCTTTGGGGAATACGCGGCGCGCGGCGTATAGAAAACGCCCGGCGCCGGTGCAGTTTCGGGTTTCTTCGCTACATATTAAATTTTTCCACAGGGAGACTTCCCATGGCGCGCATCTTCATTTCCGGTTCGTCCGATGGCCTCGGCCTGATGGCCGGCGCCCTTCTCGCGGAACAGGGGCACAAGGTCGTCCTCCATGCCCGCAATGGCGCGCGCGCCGAAGACACGAAGCACGCGGCGCCGAAAGCGGAGGCCGTCGTCGTCGGAGACCTCGAAACGATCGCTGGCGCGAAGAGCGTCGCCGATGAGGTCAATGCACTCGGCCGTTTCGACGCCGTGATTCACAATGCCGCCGTTGGCTATCACGAGCGCAATCGCGCAACGAGCGACGGCCTGCCGCATGTCTTCGCCATCAACACGCTCGCTCCCTATCTCCTGACGGCGCTGATCGAGAGGCCGAAGCGGCTCGTCTATCTGAGCTCGGGCATGCACAATTACGCCGACGCCAATCTCGACGACATCCTCTGGCGAAAGCGGTCCTGGAACGGTTCGACCGCTTATGCCGAAAGCAAGCTGCACGATGTGATTCTGGCCTTCGCCGTCGCCCGCCTCTGGCCTGACGTCCTGTCGAACGCGCTCGAACCCGGCTGGGTCGCGACCAAGATGGGCGGAGCCGGCGCACCCGACGACATTACTCAGGCGCATCTGACGCAGGCCTGGCTCGCGACGAGCGACGACCCGGCGGCCAAAAAGTCGGGCGGCTATTTCTACCACCTGAAACCGCGGCAGTCGAACCCGCAGGCCCGCAACACCGACCTTCAGGACAGGCTGCTCTCCATCTGCGCGGACATATCGGGCATCGAGCTGGCGCGCTGACGGGAGCTTCGCCAGAGTTCGGCGCCGAAGCCCTTATTCCGCCGCCTGCACGGGCGCGCGCCCTTCCGGCAGCGCGGCGGATCGCCTCCCGACCGGGCGCCGGTCTCGACGGATTGGCCGGTCCACGCTAGGAAGGCCATGAGCGAGCCATCGCGAGCGCCGCCCCGCCATTTGCGGCGACGCCCGGCGGATCGCCGATCCGAGAAGGACGCATCCGATGGATTCACGAGCCAAGAAGATCCGTTCAGCCGATCTTGCGACCCCGACGGACCTCTCCAGCGACGCAGTGCGTGACATATCGGCCGGCTTGACCGCGCTTCTCGCCGACATGTTCGCTCTCTATCTCAAGACGAAGAATTTTCACTGGCACATGTCGGGTCCGCACTTCCGCGATTATCACCTTCTGCTCGACGAACACGCGGACCAGATCTTCGCCACGACGGACGTGATCGCCGAGCGCGCGCGCAAGATCGGCGGCAGTACGCTGCGCTCGATCGGCCACATCGCCCGGCTTCAGCGCATCGCCGACAATGACGCCGACTATGTCACGCCGGAGGACATGCTGTCGGAGCTTCGCGAGGATAACCGCCAGGCGCTGAAGGAACTTCGCGAAATGCATAACGTCTGCGACGAGTACGGCGACGTCGCGACGACCAGCCTGATCGAGAACTGGATCGACGAGACGGAACGGCGCATCTGGTTCCTCTACGAGGCGACGCGAACGTCCCGGTAGTCCGAGCAGGGTCGGGCAATCAGCGTCGATCGCCAGGACGCCGATTGCCGACGAACAGGACGCGACGGACGCCGCGCCAACGTCACCAGGAGACGACGAGCCCTCCCGTCCCGCCGACCGAAGTCGCGCCCCAACCGAACTGGCCCTCGAACGTTCCAAAGAGCGCCGCGTTCTTGGTCAGGGCGAGCTTCGCGCCGATGGTCGTGACGAAGGAATCGCGTGGAGGCAGCGCGCCCTGGACGATGAAATTGAAGCCGGGCGCCGCGATGAAGCTGCTATCCGTCGACCGGTCGGCCTCGAACTCGTGCTGCCAGGCGCCGCGCGCCCAGAAGTCGAGGTCCATCCCGTTTGGCAGGGCCGCTTTCGACTCAAGCTGCAGCCCGAGATAGCTTGGCAGCGACGGGATCGTCCGCGAGGCGTAGGAAAGGCCGATCACGCTCGGCAACCCCTGGTTCGAACTCGGTGAAGGCGCCCGTCTGGAGCGACGCCAGTTGAAGGCCCGCGAACGGCGTCGTCGTGAACGCGCCGTACTTCCACTGATAGCCGACCTCGCCATAGCCGCTCCAGGCATGCGACGCGAAGTCGCCCTGAGGCTTTTCGGCAAAGCCCGGGATCACATAGGGTCCGCCAATGAAGTTCGAGGCCGGCAGCACGACGCCGGGGATCGAGGCGCTGCGCTGCTCGCTGTTGTCGAATCCGCTGTAGGAGAGGATGCCCGAAACATAGAGACCCTGATTGCGCCAGGCCGCGTAGATCGAGCCGTGCCACGCATCGACCGTCCCCCAGGTTCCGCGGTTCAGCACGCCGAAGCTCGACTGGCCGCCGCCCGCCGACACGCCGACCAGAACGTTCGGATTGACCTGATAATCGAGGCCGGCGGCGAAGCCCGACATATGCGCCGTCGCGGCCGCCGATCCGACCGTGGCGTTGCCCGGCCAATTCGCCGAGGCGGCAAATCCCGTCCCCCAGAGGCGCCAGGTGCGGGGATTCGCGCAGGGCGCGATCGGAGCGGGTCCGCCCTTTCGGGTCGGGAGCGGCGTCGCATAAGCCGTCCTGCTTGCCGGGTCGTCGCCGCAGGTGTCCGAAATCCAGCGTTGCGTCTGGGTGTTGATCGTCGACTGATAGAGACTGGTCGCGTCGAACGCCGTCTGCTGCGCCGCCGACACGCCTTCCCCTGACAGCGAATCGTAGGTCGATCCGAGCACCGCGAAGCTCGGCTGATAGAACAGCGCCGTCGCGATCGGCCGGAAAGCCGGCGACACCTGAAGGGTCTGGATTGCGTTGATCGCATTGCCGACCGAGTGCTGGTTCTGCGTCAGGCCCGCAGGCGAATAGTCGATCACATACTTGAGATTGATGTCGTTCGGGTTTGGATAGATGAGCGAGTAGTGGATGACCGCCGTGTCGAACGCCGTCAGGTTCAAACCCGAATTGGTCACGCCGCCGGCCGCGGTCAGAATCAACGGCGCATGCGTTCCGGGCTTGGCGAAGCCCGGCGCGGTCAGCGGGTCGACCAGATTGACGAACACCTGGCCGGCCATGTTCGCCGATCCGCTCACCGTGATGAGATCATTGGACGGCGGCTTCAGATCGAGATCGAGGCCGTAGGTTCCCGTCGGCGTTTGCGTGAGGTTCCCCGTGATGTTGGTCGTGTAGACGTTCTGATACGCGCCGGGCGACAGGAGCCCTTCGTTGGTCAGCATGGCGAAGGGCGCGGGAAGCGCGCCGAGCCACACGACCGAGCCGGAATTGAAGATTCCGGTCGGCTTGTTGTCGATGGCGTTGAGGCCTTGCGCGAGGTCGACCGAGCCGTCCATGCGGCCGAAATTGTCGATCGAATCGTTGCCGAGGCCGCCCGTGACCACGAAGCCGTAAACGTCGGAGAGCGTGGTCAGGAAGCCGTTGTTCGTGAGCAGATTCGTCGAGCCGCCGATCAGCCGCACCGCGTTCGCAGGCTCATTGCCGAGTCCGGGCGTGCCGCCCGAGCCGACGCCGCCGACGACCGAAACGCCTTGCGCGACGCCAACATGGATCGGGCCGCCGCGGCCGGTCATGTCGGTGGAGGCTGCGACGATGCCCGTCGCATCGACGCCGAGCGCCATGATGTCGGCTGTCGTGTTGACCGTAACCGCGCCCGCCGCCCCGACGCCGCCAGCGCTGCCGAGGAAGGCGCCCGTCGCGGGCAGCTTGGTGGCGAACTCGCCGCCGCCGACGAAGCCGCCGCCGCCCGCCGCGGACTGCGCGATCACGCCGTGCGCGCCCCATCCTGTCGTCTGGATGGGAGCGTCGATCGCGACATTGACGCCGCCGCCGGAGCCCGATCCCGGCCCCCCTGCGATAGGCGCGCCGAGCGGCGAACCGGAGGACGAGAAAGCCTGGAACAGGCCGCCGCCGCCGCCGATGCTCTGTGCGACAAGCCCATGCGCCTCGGCGCCGGAGGTCATGATCGCTCCGCCCGAGGTGACGCTCACCGCTGCGCCGTCGCCGCTGCCCGTTCCGCCGAGCGTGATCGGGCCGCCGACCGAAACGCCATAGGCCTGCGCCACGCCGCCGCCGCCGCCGATCGACTGGGCGACGAGGCCCAGCGCTCCGGCGCCGGACGTCGTAAGAGCGCTCTGGTTCCCAAGGATGACCTGAGATCCCGAGCCCGTCGCCCCCGGATCGCCGAGGACCGCCGAGGTCAGCATCGGATTCTGGGCGCCGTCGCTGACGAAGCCGGCGAGACCGCCGCCCGCGCCGATCGCCTGCGCGACGATCGCGTCCGACAGCACCCCGGAGGTCGTGATCGAGCCGGCTCCGATCGTCCATGTCGAGCCATTCGTCGGATCGGCGGAGCCGCCGGCGCCGCCCGTGGAACCGAGCTGGAACGAGACGCCGGATGCGCTGATCCCGGCGGCCGCCGTCACGGCCCCGAAACCGCCGCCGCCGCCGATGGTCTGCGCGACGACGCCCGGCGCGAACCGGCCCGAGGTCGCGATGTCGCCGCCGCTTGAGAAGGTGAGCGGACCGCCATTGTCTGTCCCGCCCTCGGAGCCGCCGAGGGTCAGCGACACCGGGCCCGCGGAGCCGGTGACGACGCCGAGCGCATAAACGACGCTGCCGCCGCCGCCGCCGATGGACTGGCCGATCAGCCCGGCCGCGGCGTCGCCGCTCGCGATTGTCGATCCGCCGCCCGTGGTTATCGAGGCGCCCGTGTTGTTGACGACCGCCGCGCCGCCTTTGCCGCCGCCCGTGGTGCTTCCGCCCGCGACGAGAGACAGCGGCCCGGCCGCGGTGAAGGTCACGTCGCCGGTGACGCCGGAGGTCCCGCCGCCGCCGCCAATCGACTGGCCTGCGAAGCCAATCGCGCCTGCGCCCATCGTCGCCACAGCGTTGGCGTTCTGGACATTGAGCGGATTTCCGTCGCCGACGATCGTGCCTGAGGCGCCGACCACCTGCGAGACGCCCGCTGCGCCGACCGTAAGCGGATCGGGCACAACGAGCGCGCCATTGCCGCCGCCGGCGCCGATGGCCTGGGACAGGAGACCGTAGGAGAGGTCGCCCATCGTCCCGATCGAGCCGCCCGACACATTCACCACGACATCGCCGTTCGCGCCCTGCGTTCCATTGCCGCTGCCGCCGATCTGGAGGGCGGAGCCGTTGAGCGAGCCGTTCTGGACCGCGATGGCGAAGGATCCGCTGCCGCCGCCGCCGCCGATCGACTGCGCCACCACCGCGACCGAGCCCGCGCCGAGGGTCTCGATGGAGCCGGTGCTGGTGACCGTGACATTGCCGCCGTTTCCGCCCTTGCCGGCGCCGCCGACCGTGTTCGTGAGCTGGCCGCCGCCGGTGAAATTCAGGGCGCCGCTGAAGCCCGCGTCGCCGCCGCCGCCGCCGATCGACTGCGCATAGACGCCGACCGACCCCGCCCCGTTGAGGATGATGGTCCCGCTGTTGGTGACGGTTACACTGCCGCCGTTGCCGCCGCCCGCCCCCGTGCCGCCGACCGAGGAGGTCGCCCCGCCCGAACTCGAATAGGCGCCGGAGACGCTGAAGCCGCCCGAGCCGCCGCCGCCGCCGATCGACTGGGCGTAGACGCCATGCGACAGCGCGCCGTCCGTCTCGATGATCCCATCGTTCTTGACGTTGACGACCCCGCCGTCGCTCGCCACGCCGCCCGCGCCGCCGACGCTTTGGGACATTGCCGTCCCGCCGGTCGACCCCGCGGCCGAGATCGAGAACGCTCCCGCGCCGCCGCCGCCGCCGATCGATTGCGCCAGAATGCCGGTCGAGTTGGCCTGGTAGGTATGGATGATCGCGCCCGCGTGATTGGTGACATCCACCTCGCCGGCCTTGCCGCCGCCGCCGCCCGCGCCGCCGCCGACCGTGTTGTTGGCCTTGCCGCTCGTCGAGAACCCGGCCCCGACCGCGAAACCGCCCGCGCCGCCGCCGCCGCCGACCGACTGCGCCAGGACGCCAATGCTGGAGACGCCAAGCGCCTGGATCGAGTCGAAATTCTCGACCGTCACCTTCGATGCGTCGCCCGCGCCGCCCCCGGCGCCGCCGCCGACCGTGGACGTGGCGTCGCCGCCGAGGCTGAGGCCCGCGCCGACCGCGAAGCCGCCCGCGCCGCCGCCGCCGCCGATCGACTGCGCGACGATGCCGTAAGACATCGCGCCATTCGTCAGGACCGTGCCGCCCGCGCCGTTCTTGACATTGACCTCTCCGCCGTCGCCCCCTCCGCCGCCGGCGCTGCCAATCGACGAAGCTGCGCCCGCTCCCGAGGTCGAGAAGGCAGCCGCGACGCTGAAGCCGCCGCTGCCGCCGCCGCCGCCAACCGACTGCGCGAAGATGCCTTTCGAGAGATCGCCGTCGGTCTGGACGGCGCCGTCGTTCACAACCGTGACCTTTCCGCCATTGCTGGCTACGCCGCCTTTTCCGCCCAGGCTCTGCGAAGCGCTGTCGGCGCTGGTGGAGACGGAGGCGGAAATCGAAAAGCCGCCCGCGCCGCCGCCGCCGCCGACCGACTGCGCCAGGATGCCGGTCGAATTGGCCTGGTAGGTGTGGACGATCGCGCCGGTATGGTTGGAGACGGTCACGTCGCCGGCCTTGCCGCCGGCGCCGCCCGCGCCGCCGCCGACCGTATTGTCGGCCTTGCCGCTCGTCGAGAAGCTCGCGCCAATGGCGAAGCCGCCCGAACCGCCGCCGCCGCCCACGGACTGGGCGAGGATTCCGACGCTCGAAATCCCAAGCGCGTTGATGGCGTCGAAATTGTCGACGGTGACCGCCGACGCCAAGCCTCCGGTTCCGGCCCCGCCGCCGCCGATCGCCGATTTCGCGTCGCCGCCCAGGCTGATCGCGCCGCCGACGGAGAAGCCGCCATTGCCGCCGCCCCCGCCGACCGACTGGGCGAGAATGCCATAGGCCATCGCGCCGTCGGTCGTGATCGCGCCGCCGACGTTGTTCGTCACCTTCACGGCCGCGCCGGCCCCGGCCGAACCGCCGGCGCCGCCGGTGCTCTGCGCCTCAGCCCCGGCGTCGATCGAACCGGAAGCGGTGACCGCAAAGGCGCCGTTGCCGCCGCCCCCGCCGACCGACTGCGCCAGAATGCCGATGCCCTGGTCGCCGGCCGCCGTGATGGCCGCGGAGTTCGTCACCGTGACCGCCGCGCCGTCGCCGGCGCCGCCGCCCTGTCCGCCCGTCGAGTTGCTGACGGACTTTCCACTGCCCGTGGTGATGGCAAGGCCGCCCGCGAAGCCGCCGTTGCCGCCGCCCCCGCCAACCGCCTGCGCCAGAATGCCGATCGTGCCGGCGCCATGGACCGAGATCGCGCCCGAATTGTCGACCGTCACCGCGTTGGCGCCGCCGCCGCCGCTGCCGACCCCGCCGGTCGTGCTCGACGTCGCGTCGCCGCTGAGCGCAATCGTTCCGCCGACCGCGAAGCCGCCATTGCCGCCGCCCCCGCCGATGGATTGCGCAATGATGCCGTCGGAGAGGAGGCCGAAGGTCGTGATCGTCCCCTGGTTCGCGACGTGGACATCGCCGCCGATCCCACCGCCCGCGCCGTTCCCGCCAACCGTGTTGCTCGAACCCTTGGCGTCCGATTGGCTGGTGAAGCTCGCGCCGATCGAGAAGCCGCCGTTGCCGCCGCCGCCGCCGACCGACTGCGCCAGAATGCCGGAGGCATTGTCGCCAAGAGTCGTGATCGCGCTGCCGGCGGCCGTGTTGACCGTGACCGTCTTGCCGTCCGACCCGGCGCCGCCTGCGCCGCCGACCGAATTGGTCGCCGCGTCGCCGCCGGTGGAGATCGAGATCGCGCCGGAAAGTCCGCCGTTGCCGCCGCCGCCGCCGACCGATTGCGCGAGGATGCCCATGGAGCCGCCGCCGAGCGTGATGATCGACCCGCCGCTGTCCACCGTGACTTTGCCCGCGAAGTTCCCTTTGCCCGCGCCTCCGCCCGTCGAATTGGATTTCACTTCCTTGTCGATCGAAAGCGCGCCCGACACCGAGAAGCCGCCGTTGCCGCCGCCGCCGCCAATCGACTGCGCCAGGATGCCGTCCGAGAGAGCGCCGATGGTCACGATGCTGCTCGTCGAGCCCGCGACGAAATTGCTGCTGACCGTCACGTCGCTGGCCGAGTTGCCGTCCCCGCCCGCGCCGCCGACGCTCTGACCCTGAGCCGAGCCGCCGGAGGTCGAGATCGAGCCGGCGACGGAGAAGCCGCCATTGCCGCCGCCGCCGCCGATCGACTGCGCCAGAATGCCCTGCGAATTCATGCCCTGCGTCGTGATTGTCCCGGCATGCGTCACCGTCGCGGTGTCGCCTGTGCCGCCGGACCCTCCGGCTCCGCCCACGCTGTTGGCGTCGGCGCTTGACTTGATGCTGAGAGCAGCGCCGACCGAAAAACCGCCGTTGCCGCCGCCCCCGCCGATCGATTGGGCGAATATGCCCTGCGAATTGTTTCCGGCGGTCGAAATTCCTCCGGTATTGGTGACTCCGACCGCGCCGCCATTGCCGGCTGCGGCGCCGGTTCCGCCGACGCCGTTGGCCTTCGCGCTGTCATTGATGCTGAGGGATGCCGCGACCGTGAAGCCGCCGTTGCCGCCGCCGCCGCCGACGCTTTGCGCGAGAATGCCGACCGAGCTGTCGCCGGTCGTCTCGACCGACATTCCGGGAATCGAGGATGAAGCCGAGGACGAGGCGTGGACGGTCACGGCCTTCGCGTCATTGCCGGTGCCGCCATTGCCGCCGACGGAATTGATGTCGGTCGAACCATTGTAGGAAAGGCTCGCGCCGATCGAGAAGCCGCCGTTGCCGCCGCCGCCGCCGACCGACTGGGCGAGAATGCCGTCGGAAAGCGCGCCATGGGTCAGGACTGTGCCGGTGCTCGTCACGTCGACCGTGTTGCCGGTGCTCCCCGTTCCGCCGTTGCCGCCGACGGTCTTCGGGGTGATCGGCGAAAAGGTCGTGTTGTAGGTCGCGTCGACCAGCAGCGAGAACCCGCCGTTGCCGCCGCCGCCGCCGACGCTTTGCGCGAAGATGCCGGTGGAATTCGCAAGCTGCGTCGTGACGTTGCCCGTGCTTTGGACATCGACAGCGCCAGACGTGT
Source organism: uncultured Alphaproteobacteria bacterium (assembly GCA_963741845.1). Taxonomy (GTDB): domain Bacteria; phylum Pseudomonadota; class Alphaproteobacteria; order Rhizobiales; family Beijerinckiaceae; genus Roseiarcus. The sequence continues at coordinate 81,593 of CAVUJV010000006.1, read as the reverse complement.
TGCCGCTTCCGCCGTTGCCGCCCACGCTGCGCGCCACCGCGGCGCCGCCGTTCTGAAGCGCAAGCGCGCCGCTGAAGCCGCCGTTGCCGCCAGAACCGCCGATCGACTGCGCGAGGATGCCGTCGGAGGCGAGGCCGGAGGTCGATATGTCGCCGACGCTGCCGACATGCACCGTGCTCGCCGTCGCCCCGGCGCCGGCGTCGCCGCCGATCGAGAGCGAAGCGTTGAGCGAGGTCTGCGAGAGGGTCAGCGCTGCGGAGATCGCAAAGCCGCCGTTGCCGCCCGAGCCGCCGACGCTCTGCGCGAAAATGCCCGTCGACTGGTCGCCCGCCGTGTGGATCGCGCCCTGCGAATCGACCTTGACCGCGCCGCCCGTGCCGCCGTTGGCGCCGCTTCCGCCCATCGACAGGCTCAGCGCGCCATATTGGGCGCCGCCCGCCGACACGGCGAAGCCGCCGTTGCCGCCGCCGCCCCCGAGAGACTGGGCGAAGATGCCGTCGGACTTGATGCCGTAGGTCGAGATGCCTCCAAAACTTTGAACGGTCACCGCGTCGCCGTTGCCGCCGGCCCCTGCGGCGCCGCCGAAGCCGAGGTTGATCGAGGCGTATTGGGCGCCGCCCGCCGAAACCGCGAACCCGCCGTTGCCGCCTGAGCCGCCCAGGGACTGCGCGAAGATGCCGTCGGACAGCGCGCCGTACGTCGTGATCTGGTTGCCTACCGTCGCGGCGGTGTTGTTGTTGACGGTGACGGCCTGGCCGTTGCCGCCGCCGGCGCCGGTGCCGCCCATGGAGAGACTGAGATTGCCGTAAGCCGCGCCGCTCGCGGAGATCGCGAAGCCGCCGTTTCCGCCGCCGCCTCCCACGGACTCGGCGAAGATGCCCGCCGAATTCGTGCTTTCGGTCTCGACCTCTCCGGCGTGGCCGGTCGTGAGATTGCCGACGCTCGTCACATTGACGACGCCGCCATCCGCCCCCGTGCCGCCCGATCCTGCGAATGTCAGCGCGATCGCCGCTCCGATCCCGCCCGCGCCGCCGATCGTGAAGCCGCCGTTGCCGCCGCCGCCGCCGACGCTGCGGGCGCTTACCGCGGACGCGAACGCTCCGTCCGTCGAGATATCCGCCGTGCTGTCGACGGTCACAGAACCGGCGTGGCTGCCCGCGCCGCCGCTGCCGCCGAAGGCGAGCGCAACCGACCCGTAGGTCGGCCCGCCCGTGAACGAGAGCGCGTAGCCGCCGTTGCCGCCGCCGCCGCCGACCGACGAAGCGTCAATGCCGGTCGAGTAGTCGCCCGTCGCGCCGATCGCGCCATTCGCGCCTGCGAAGACATTTCCGCCCGTGCCGCCTACGCCGCCCGCGCCGCCCATTGCGAAGGACGCGCTGCCATAAATGCCAGCCGAGAGGGAGATCGCGCCGCCGCCGTTGCCGCCGCCGCCGCCGACCGACTGGGCAAAGATGCCGGACGAGCGGAACCCGTTCGTCGAAATCGACCTCGAGGCGACGCCTGAATCGAGAACTGTGCACGATGGATCGCCATTGACGCAGACATCGCCGCCATTGCCGCCGACGCCGCCATTGCCGCCGACGCCCACGCTGACGAACACGCCGACCGCAATCGCATTCCCCCCGTTCCCGCCGCCGCCGCCGACCGACTGGGCGAAAATGCCGGGAGAATAGGAGCCGACCGCGGCCAGATTGCCCGAATTGGTGACGGTGACCTTGCTGCCGAAGCCGCCGCCGCTGCCGTTTCCGCCGACCGCAACGAGTCCGCCGGCCGAGCCGCCGTCGCCGCCGCCGCCGCCGACCGACTGGGCGAAGATGATGGGCGCCTCCGTGCAGTTCGCACAGGGGCCGTGGATGATGTCGCCGCTGTTGTTGACCGTGACGGTCGAGCCGTTGCCCGCCGCGCCGCCCTTCCCGCCAACGCCGATGAGCCCCCCGCCGGTTCCGCCATTGCCGCCGCCGCCGCCGACCGACTGCGCGTAGATGCCAGCCGCATCGACGGACTGACCATTCGCGGGGTTCAGCGAGCCGCTGCCGCCCACGTCGATCCGCGCCGTATTGCTGACCGACACCGCCCCACCGTTGCCGCCGCCGCCGCCGCCGCCGCCGACCCCCGCGAGAAGACCGCCCCCAACGGCGGCCGTCCCGCCGCCGCCGCCGACCGATTGGGCGAAGATGCCGGAGGCGAGGTCGCCCTTGACGTTGATAGCCTCTCCGCTGTTGACCGTGACCTGGTCTCCGTTGCCGCCGGTCGAACCCGCCGCCGCCGAAGCCGACAAGGCCTCCGCCCGTCCCGCCCGAGCCGCCGCCGCCGCCAACCGATTGCGCAAGGATTCCCGTCGCGCCCACGCCCTGCGTGGCGATCGTGGCGCCGCCGCTCGTCGTGACGCTGACTGTGCCGCCCGAGCCGGAGCTGGACGGGTCGCCGCCGAACGAGAACAGGCCGAACGCGCCGCCGCCAGAGCCAGCGAAACCGCCGACGCTCTGGGCGAAAATGCCCATTGCGCTGTCTGCGCTGGTGGAAATTGCCCCGGAGTTTGTCACCTGGACGGCCGCGCCTGACGACGCAGCCGCCCCGTCGCCTCCGGTACAAGCGATGCAGCCGCCGACCGTTCCTCCGGCGCCGCCAGCCGCCCCGACGCTCTGCGCCCAAATGCCCACGGCGCCGCTGCCGGTTGTCGAAAGCGACAGCGTGTTGGAGACGTTCGCGCCGCCCGGGGCTCCCCCCTGCCCACCGTCGCCGCCGCTCCCGAAAGTGGACCCCAAAGTATCGCCGCCGCCGCCTTGGCCGCCCGCGCCGCCGGTGCTCAACGCCTCAATGGCATGGTTGTTGCTGCCCGCGGTGGAGACGCTCCCCGACCCTGTCGTTGTGACCGTCGCGGTTCCCCCGGCGCCGCCGTGACCGCCGTCGCCGCCGAAACCCGGCAGCGGAAACACCGAGAAGCCGTCGCCCCCGTTGCCGCCTCTGCTGCCGTTGCTTTCCGCGTCGATGCCTTTTCCCGCTGTCGCGCTCAAAACAAAGCCTGAGCCGGGGCCTGCAAACTGGATCGTCACGTCGCCAGCATTGTTGCCGGAGCCGCCATTGAGGCCGTGGACCGGAAAGGATCCGCGATCGTTTCCGTGAGGCGGATTGCTCGTGAGCTGCGCGCCCGCCTGCCCGGCTCCGGTGGCCAGGATGTCCGAGACGAGCCCGGAATAGTCAACCGTATTGACGGGAGGCTGGGTGAAGGACTGAGGCCCCGGACTGACGGTGCAGTTCACCAAACCCGCCGGTGGCGTGCACTGCGCCAGCGCTCCGCTCGGCATTAGCGCCGCGACGACCGCGAGCAGGCCGAAGATTAGCGCAGCCCGGACGCGTCCCGGCGCAGTTCCGAGCGGATCGAGGCTCCGCGAGAGTCCCCGAAGATTTCGTCGGTCGAGATCGCACCAAGCCACAGTATTCCCCTCCGAGGCTGTTGATCTGACGCTTGTCCGTCAATGGACGTGTTGGCTACGCGAAAAAACTCATCTGTCTTGTTGCTTGAAGTAGGAATCCAGCGCGGTGTCGAGGCCGCGCAGCGAGAAGGTCACCGATGCTGGCTTGCCCGCCGCATCCACGAGAATGAGCTGGGCCGGCGCCTTGGCCGGCGACTTGAGCGTCTGCAGTTGATCCTTGCCGAGCTCGAGATCGGCCAAACAGCCGCCCGGCACACAGGAGCGCAGCGGCAGGCTCAACTCGGACTTTCCCGGATCGAGCGTGATCCTGACCGGCGCCTGAACCGATACGTTGACCGGCACCAGAGCCACCAGCCGCGCCGGCTTGTCCTTCGCAGCGCGAAGGACCGCGAGTCGCGCAAAGGGCGCCGTCTGGTTGCGAAGCATGATCGCCGTGCTGACTTCGCAAGAACGATCGCCGCCGGCCTGGGCCGCGCAAATAATCGACCAGTCGCCAAAAGTTTCGGTGGTCGTATCAGGGCCTGTCGAAGCGGCGGAGGCGGCGGGACCGGCAGGCTTTTTCTTGGCCTCGGAAGTGTCCTGCGTCGCGGCGTCCGCAGGCTTTTTCTTGGCGTCCGCAGCGCCCTGGGCGGCCGCCTGCGAGACGAACGCCAGCGTCAGAGCCGCAAGAACGACGCTCGCTTTCCGCAACGTCCGAATCCCCCTGCGCCAAGCTTATTGAATTTATCTTTACAACTGCGTGGGCCACATTGGCGCCCGATTTCGGGGCATTTGGCTAAATTGTGGCAAGTGTGACTTTTCTGCATCAAAATTCCCGCGATCCGAAGCAGCTTTCCCCGCAGCCCCTCATGGAAGCCCGAAAAGACGAGGGAAATTCAGCGCTTCGGCGCAGAGCAAGGATTCCGCCGTTGTTGATATCCACCCCTTCACAGGCAGGCGGTGATCCCGCCGTCCACGTAGAGGACGTGGCCGTTGACGAAGCTCGACGCGTCCGACGCCAGGAAGATCGCGGCGCCGACCAGCTCCTTCACATCACCCCAGCGACCCATCGGGGTGCGCGCCGAGAGCCACGCGGTGAACGCCTCGTCCTCGACCAGCGCCTTGTTGAGCTCCGTCCGGAAATAGCCAGGCGCAAGCGCATTGGCGCGCAAGCCGTATTTGCCCCAGTCGGTCGCCATGCCTTTGGTCAGCATCTTCACCGCGCCCTTGGAAGCGGTGTAGGGCGCGATATTGGTCCGCGCGAGCTCGCTCTGCACCGAAGCGACGTTGATGATCTGGCCCTTCCTGCGGGGGATCATGCGCTTCGCGACCGCCTGTCCGACATAGAAAACGCTGTCGAGATTGGTCCGCATCAATTCGCGCCAGGTCTCCGGCGGAAAATCCTCGAGCGGCGCGCGCCGCTGGATGCCGGCGTTGTTGACGAGAACGCCGATCGGCCCGACCCTGTCCTCGATCTGCGCGACGCCATCCGCGACGGCCTGCGGCTCTGTCACGTCGAAGACGGCGGGATGAGCCGCAAGCTCCTCGCTGCGCAGCGCCGCGACGACAGCATCGACCTTGCCGGCGTCCCGGCCGTTGACCACGACCACGGCGCCTGCCTCGGCCAAGCCTCGCGCCAGCGCCAGACCAATCCCCGCCGACGAGCCCGTGACGAGCGCCACCGTCCCCTCGAGCGAGAAGAGCTTTTCGATCGTGTGTTTCAACCCGCGTTCCCTCCGAGCCCTGCATTCCGAAGATGGGCGCGGATGTCATCGATCGCATCGCCGCCCGTCAAGGCCGCGGCCGAGGAGCCGCGTGGGAGGTGAGACGCCCCCTTGGGGTCAGATATTTCGCTTGCCTATGAAATCGAGCGGACTCACGCCGGCTGCCCGGCGGCGACCGTCTCGCCCGCCGTCGCAGCGGGCGACTCGAACTGGAGCTTCGCAAGCCTGGCGTAGACGCCGCCCCTGGCGACCAGCGTCGCGTGGTCGCCCTCCTCGACGATTCGGCCTGCCTCCATGACCAGAATGCGGTCCGCCTGGATGACGGTCGCGAGGCGATGGGCGATGACGAGCGTTGTGCGGCCGGCGGAGACTTCCGCAAGCGCTGCCTGAACCTGAGCCTCGGCCTGCGCATCGAGCGCCGAGGTCGCTTCGTCAAGCAGCAGGATCGGCGCGTCCTTGAGGATCGCGCGCGCGATGGCGAGGCGCTGCCGCTGTCCGCCCGAAAGAGTCGCGCCCCGCTCGCCGATTTCGGTCGCGTAGCCGCGGTCGAGCTCGCGGACGAAGCCATCCGCGACCGCGCGTCGTGCCGCAGCCTCGATCTCGTTTTCGCTCGCGCCCTCGCGGCCATAGGCGATGTTTTCGGAAACCGTGCCGCCGAAGATCGACACGTCTTGCGGCACGAGCGCCACCCGGGCGCGAAGCGCTTTCGGCTCGGCGGTCTTCACGTCCACCCCATCGACCCGCACTCGGCCCACGTCGCAATCGTAAAAGCGCATGATGAGCTGGAACACCGTCGATTTGCCGGCGCCGGATTCGCCGACCAGCGCCACCCGCTCGCCCGGCGCGATCGAAAAGCTCAGGTCGTCGATCACCAGCGTCTCGGGCGCGCCCGGATAGGCGAAGCGCACGTGCTCGAAAACGAGCGCGCCGACGGGCGGCTCGGGCATCGGCGCGGGCGTTAGGGGGGCGACGATCCGCGGCTCGACGGCAAGCAGCTCCGATATCCGCCCGGCCGCGCCGGCCGCGGCGGCGGCCTCGCTCCAGACCTGCGACAGTTCGCCGAGCGAGGTCGCGGCCAGAATTGCGAAGAGCACAAATTGCGAGAGAAGCCCCGCGGTCATCCGGCCCGAGAGCACATCATGCGCCCCGAGCCACAGCACGAAGACGATGCTGCAGAAGGAGAGCGACACCGCGACAGCGACCAGCCAGCCGCGCGTCGCCGCGGCGGCGCGCGCCGCCTCGTAGGCGCCCTCGACGGCGACGGCGAACCGCGAAATCTGCCGGCGCTCGGCGCCGAAGGCCTGCGCGACGCGCACGGCGCCGAGGCTTTCCACCGCGACTGCCGTCGCGCTCGCCAGCGTGTCCTGCGCATGCCGCGAGCGGCGGCGCACGACCCGGCCGGACAGAATCAGCGGCGCCGCGATGACAGGAATGGCGACGAGGACGAGCGCCGAAAGCTTCGGGCTCGTATAGACCATGAGCGTAATCGAGCCGATGAGCATGAAGAGATTGCGCAGCGCGATCGACACGGTGGAGCCGAAGGCCGCCTTGATCTGCGTCGTGTCGGCGGTGAGGCGCGAGACGAGTTCGCCCGTCCGGGCGCCGTCGTAGAAGGAGGCGTCGAGGCCGATGAGATGGGCGAAGACGTCGCGACGCAGGTCGGCCACCACCCGCTCGCCGAGAGCCGTCACGAGATAGAGCCGGGCGGCGGCGGCGAGCGCGATCACGATCACGAGGCCGCCGACCGCCAGGAAATACGCGTCGATGACGTTGTGCCGGTCGCTGGAGAAGCCGAAGTCGATCATCCGGCGCAGCGCAAAGGGCACGGCGAGCGTCGCGGCGGAGGAAACAGTGAGCGCCAGCAGCGCGGCGAGCGCCCTGCCCCGATACTTCAGGCCGTAGCGGGCGAGAGGAAGAAGCGCGCGAAAGGAACCGCTGCTGACGGCGGGCTCGGTCATGGGCGTCCTCTTAAGACGCTTTGCCGCGGAAGGACACCCGCCTGACGCCCTTCGAATGGCGTCGTCGAGGCCGATTTCCCTCGACGCGCGGCGGCCTGATAGGGTTTTGGCGTCGCGCCCAAGGTCCCCGAACCCGAGATGACATCGCCGATGCGAAGACGAACGTTGAAGGTTTGCATCGCCGTCGCCGCAGCCGGAGCCGCGCTCGGCCTGTCGCCGGCCCGCGCCCTCGACTGCGGCAAGGGCGCCGAAGGCTTCGAGGATTGGCTCCGCTCCTTCCGGCAGGTGGCGGCGTTCGACGGCGTGTCTCAGCCCGCCATCGAGGCGGCGCTCGGCGGCCTTTCCTATGACGCCTCGGTCAAGTCGCACGATCACGGCGTCGCCTCGTTCGGGCACAATTTCGCGGGCTTCGCAGCGAGCCACATCACGCCGGGCCGGGTCGCCCGCGGCAAGGCCATGCTCCGCAAATACGCCGGGCCGCTCAAGACGATCGAGGACCGGTTCGGCGTCCCCGGGCCGGTGCTGGTCGCGATCTGGGGACTGGAGACGGACTATGGCGCCGACAACGGCTCGTTTCCGACCTTCCGCGCGCTCGCGACCCTCGCCTGGGACTGCCGCCGCCCCGAGCGCTTCCGCGCCGAACTCATCGACGCTTTGATGCTGGTGGATCGCGGCGTCGTGCCGAGCCCGAAGCAGCTCAGGGGCGCCTGGGCGGGCGAGATCGGCCAGACGCAGCTCATGCCCTCGGCGGTGCTCATGTTCGCCACCACGCCCGACGGCGCCGGAACGCCGGACGTGATCCACGATTCGGCGGACGCGCTCGCCACGACCGCCAACTTCCTGAAGAGCCACGGCTGGCAGGCGGGCGCCGGCTGGAACGAAGGCGAGCCGAATTTTTCCGCCATCCTGCAGTGGAACTCGGCGCCGATCTACGCAAAGACCGTGGCGCTGTTCGCCGAACGGCTGGCGGGGAGATAGCGGTCGCGCTTCCCCAGACCTAGCTCGCGGCTTCGAGGCCCAGGGATAGCGCGCCTATCAGAATGAGGCTCGAAGCCCAGATCGCGTCGAGGTTGAACCAGCTCCGCGACACGAACTTGAGCCCCAGATAGCGGAAGACCAGCCAGGCCAGGAGCCCGCCGGACGTCACCATCGCGGCGGCGTGCACGGCCGAGACGGCCAGCGCCATGCCCAGATTGTCGGTGATCAGGGCCTTTGCGGCCTGATGGCCCCGTGTCGCCCGCCTCACAAAGTCCGAGGTAGATCGGCACAAGCATCAGGCCCGCGCCGTGCGCGATGGCGACGGCGAAAGACCAGAGCGCCAGCCGCGACGGCGGGATCCGTGAGAGCTGCCGCGGGTGGCGTCTGGAGATCAGGAGCGCCACGCCGAAGCCGATGACGAGCACGCTCGCGCCGACCTGGATCTCCCGCTGCCATTGGAGCAGGACGGCGAGCAGGCCGAACGGCATCGTCACCGCCAGCACCGCCAGCGCGTGTCCGCAGGCCAGATAGCCGAGAGCCACGACCAGGGCGCGGCTGCTTCGCTCCATCAGCCCGTTTGAAACCGCGAGCGGCCATCCCATCGCCGGGTTGACCCCGTGATAGACGCCGCTCGCCACAACCGCCGACCAGAGACCGATCTGAGACCAGTCGCCCCCGATCAAGACCGGACCGAGGGATAGCAGAACGAGTTGGTCGAGCAGTCGCCGCCGTCCAGCCGTATCTGATGGGCGCGATACCCCTCGGGGAAGTCGACCCAGAAATCGTCCGCCAGCGTCAGGCCGCCGCCGGGTTCGGCGCGCGCCATAACCTGGGCCCCGGGCACGCCGTCCGGGTAGAACTGGTTGTCCCAGGTCGAGTAGAGCGAGTTGGTCCAGTAGACGCGCTTGCCGTCACGGCTGATCTCGACCATCTGCGGGCCGCCCGCGAAGGCCTTGCCGTTCGGATGCGGGGTCTTCCGCGCGATGCCGCCGATATGAACCGATCCCGCGAGCTTCGGCTTGTGCGGGTCCGTTACGTCATATTGCCTCATCTCGCCGGTTCCCCAACAGGCGACGTAGAGGAACTTGTCGTCGATGGAGAGGTCGATATCGGACACCAGCGGCGGAACGGCGCCGAAGCCCTGCAGCAACGGCGGAAGAACGTCTTTCGACGCTGGCTCGGGCGGGATGGTCGCCGTCTTCTCGATATGGAACTTGCCGCCCTCTCGCCACCAGGTCCAGATCGACCCTTCGAGGTTCGTCGTGTCGACCACGACGCCAAGGAAGCCGTACTCCCGGACCGGATCGTGCGCGGGCCGCACTTCCAGCGCCATCTGATGATTGGCGCCGAGGTCGATCGTCTGGACGTTGCGTCTGGCCGACAGGTCCCAGAAGTGGATGCGGTGGCCGTATTTGTTTCCCAGAAGATCTTCGGGAACGATGCCGTTCTCGAACTGCGGCGGCAGGCCCCATTCGCTCGACACCATGTAGTCGCGCGGAAGGTTCCACCAGAAGTCGTAATGCATCTCCTGCGGACCCCGGTCGATCTCCCAGCGGCCGAGGATGTCGAAGGTCTCGCAGTCCATGACGAAAATGCCTGGCGGCCCGTCGACGCCGTCCTTCCCACCGCCGCCGAGCGTGCTGATGTAGATTCCCTCCGGCCCGCAATGAACCGTGTGCGGCCTCGAATAGCCGGTCTTGTGGAAGATCTCCTCGGGCTCGATGATCTTATGAATTCGCGCCTGCGTCGGATGCGGTTTGGTGTCCACGATGTAGATGCGCGAGGAGCGGATGCCCGGGATGATCAGATAGCGCCGTTCGAGGAAGGCGTGACCGCTCAAGGGCGACAGGGCCGACGAGCAGGCATTCCAGCCGAAGTGATGGAACTCGTCCCCCTTGTACGGCATCGTCACGGTGTGCACGATTTTACCGTAGGTCGGCGAGGTCGGCTTCACATCGACCACGGCGAGCGCGTCCGGCTGCGAGAAGTCGGCGCTGAGCAACAGCGTATAGGCGAATTCCTCGACCGGCGCTTCCATCGCGATTTGCGGCGAAGCGTAGAAGGTCGGATCGGGGCGCATGCTCATGACAGGATCTCCCTAGGGTTTCGTCTCCCGTTTTCCCTTTTCTCCCGGGCGTCCGGCGCCGTGGGGCCTGTCCATGACAAAAGCCCCGATGCGCCGAGCGAAAGGACCGCTTTGCGGCGAGTCCCATCATACACGAAGCCGGCCCATCCGTCCTCAGTTCATCCGGACGACGGCGGTGGCGCTGACGCCTCCGGGCAAAAGCCTCGACGTCTCCGCCGCCCAAACGTCGTCATGCGAAACGAAGCAATTTGGCGCTGTTTTGGGCCTGAATCCGCGATGTTTTTGGCCTGTTTGTCGCTATTTCGGTGCAATTCCGAGCGAAAAACAGGCCCAAAATCCTGCCATTTCCTTCCGCGAATTGGGGCTTTTCAACCGGTTACGCTGACATTTCCTTCCGTGCGCCGCGTCTGGCGGGCGCTTCCTCGAACGACCCCGCGCATCGCAAGGCATCACGCTCCCGGACAGGAGACGGAGTTCCGGCGCTCGCAGGCTTCACCCGAACCTTAGCCTATCCGGAATTTCTGATTTACGGAAGAGTTTGTTTGGCGCTTTGCCGCGTTGGGTTCTTGGGTCGGCTTGAGCCGGCCGCCCATACGCATGTCGCCGTCCGACGGTAAGGAATTGACGGAACGGAAAAATATGAGAATCAAACGCAGATGGCCGGGACAAGCCCGGCCATCATAATCCTGGGCCCCACGCGCGTGGGGCCTAATCGCATAAGGCCTACTGGCGCCGCCAATCAGCTTGCGCGCAGATTCTCCGCCGAGGATTTGCCGGTCTTTCGATCCTGCACAATCTCGTAAGAGACCTTTTGACCCTCATTGAGGCTGTGCATACCGGCGCGTTCGACGGCGCTGATATGTACGAAAACATCCTTGCTGCCGTCATCCGGCTGGATGAAACCAAAGCCTTTTTGGCCGTTGAACCACTTTACAGTTCCTTGCGCCATGAGACACTTCTTTCGTGTTTAGAAAAGGCTGCGGGCTGCGCAGCCGGTTGGTTATTCGAGATTTGGGAGAAGGTCGTCAGCTCGACACAAAAGACACCGCGAGGCCGTTCGGCCGAAAACTCGATCCAGCCAAAATAGGCATCGCGGTCGAATTCACAAGGGCCGCGGACCCAAAAATACGAAAAAGCTGGCAATTAAGGCGCTCAGACCCCATGTTATCAACATCGTTGGCATGGGTCCGGCCCGCCGACGACTGAGAGAGCGGATGGCGCTCCCCCTTCGAACACCGGGGAGACCATCGTGATCGATTATTTCCATTGCCCGCAAGTTCGAACGACGTTGGGAGCTTTACCCCCACGGCGCTGGTTCGTGTGTCGCCCAAGACGACAACCCTGCGCCGGCGGCCACGATTGGTCACGGGGCTCCCACGTTCTCACTTGAGCCGACGACAGTCCATCCGCCCTGTGCGGCGGCTGGATTGGATCTGCAGGACCGCCTTTCAACGCGCCACGGAGTGAAGCATTTGCAGGTTTTTGTCCGCGACAACAACGTCGACCAGGCGCTTCGCATCCTGAAGCGGAAAATGCAGCGCGAGGGCGTGTTCAGGGAAATGAAGCGGCGGCGCTTCTACGAGAAGCCATCGGACAGGACCACAAGAGAGAAGTCGGAAGCGATCCGACGCAGGCGCAAACTCGCCCGCAAGCAGGCCGTGCGGGATGGGTTGATCGCGGCGCCGGCGAAGAAGCCAATGAAGGGGGACAAGCCTCAACTCCCCGCGCAGATCGCGTCTGACCGCCCGGGCCAGGCTCGATAAAGGCGGGCGTATTTCGGCGCTTCGACGCGTCGCCGCCGTTGGCCGAGGGAAAGCGCGAATATGACCGAAACGACAGTCGATCTGGATAAGCGCCGCGGAATGGCCGCTCAGAAGGCCACCGATCTGAGGCGCCAGCTGGCGGAGGTGGAGGCCAATGAGAAAGCCCTGCGCCTCCGGCAGGAGGAGTTGGAAGCCCAGCTCCTCGCCGCCCCGGCTGCGAGTTGGCCCGAGGCTGCCGAGAAGGCGCGCTATCTCCTCAGGCTTTTTGCCTCCTCGCTCTCGGCTCAGGACCCACGCAGACAGAAGCTGATTATCGCAGTGCTCGACGATTTCGAGCGACTTGCGCGGGGATAGGCAATGACGTTCGGCGGAGCTGGCGAAATCGTTGCCGCTCTCGTCTCGGGCGCCGCTGTCAGGTCCCGTCAAGTGTCGGTGGTCGTGTCCCTCTCTTTCCTGCGTTCGACATTGCGAAGATTGAGAGACAGCATGCCGTCGGTCGCCGCCGATCGGCTGAGGTCGGTCATCGCCGCGCCGTCGACACGCGCAGGGACGCCGGTGAACACGTGATAGACCGTCCAGGAGCGATCCGCTTCGACGCGGCGACCGAATGGATCATCCGATGTGTCGGGCGCTGCCGCTCCGCCTTCATTGTCCCAGACGCCGATCGCATACGCGCGTCGCCCGAGTTCGGTTTCGTTACTGTGAGAATTCATACTGACGGGCCTTTCATCCAACCCTTTCGGTGGGGTCGAATTTGCTTGAATGGAGCGTGTTCCCTTCATCATCGCTGATGGTCATGACGTCGGGCCGTTGCGGCATGTCGAGGGTCTGCGAAAGCTGACGCGCGAGCTCGATCGCCTCGTCGAGATCGGCGGCTTCGGCGGTCTCGCGGCCAACGACGGCATGCGCATCGTCGGCCTGACGGGTACGGTAGAACTCGATCACGATCTTCATCGCCGTTCCTCGGCAAAACTCTGAACCGTCAAGTCTTGCCCTTGCGGCGCGGGGCGGTGGCGGCGAGCCTGGCCAGACTGGGAAACGGGCTTTCAGGCTTCGGCGAGGCCGTTTGCCGCTTCGGCTTTCTGATCGCGCGGCTCTTGCGGTTCTTGGCCTCTGCGCCATGACCGAAAGTCCCCTCGACAAGAGTGGCGCTCTCGCCTGCGGATATCAGCACCGGTTCGAGACCATTCTGCGCCATCACCCGCTCATGACGTTCATCATCGCTTCGGATGCGATATTGCGGTGAATTTCCGGTAGGGGGGAGCGTGCCCGTAATGTGGTAGATCCCCGCGACGCCGAAGGGTCCCTTGAATCCGCTCCTCAGCCGGACAGCCTGCCCGACCGCGAAGAGATGGGTCGCGGCTTCGTGCCGGATGGGATGGGCGTTACGTTGAGGAATATTTGTACCGGTCATGATTCTCGTGATCCTTTACTCTTTTCGTCCCGTTCGAGCGCGGCATCGATATCCGCAGGATTGATCGCCGCCATCTCGTGCGTCGCCCCTCGCACGCCGATCGAATCCGGGAAGCAGGAAGCGGCGGGTCGCAGTGCGGATCTCCGCGGAAACTGGCGAGGCCGTCAGCAGATCCAGGCTCGAACAGGGCTGCATTCCCTCGCGCATCCGCGCGCGGCGCTCGCTATCGAAATTCAGGGGTCAGTGGTGCGGTGTCCGCAAGCCCGAGGCCAAACCGGCCAAATCAACCACATCCAAATATGCGCGTCGATTGAGCCTCAAACAAGGCGCGCCATTGGTTATTCGCCCCCGTCGATTAAGCAAACTTGCCCTGCAGGCTGTCCGCAAGCGCCGACAGCGCATTGGCAAGCTGCCCTGGCGGTTACTGAGAAATGGCGGCGCGTTTTTACATGCCGCGCAACCTTATCGGTTCTAAGCTGATGAGGGCGAGGCAGAACCCTATGACGGTAACGAAAGCTCCAATCCTGTCGTTCACGGACGTTGTCGCTATCGAGGCCTACATGTGCGAGCGAACCTGCGCGGTCTACGGGCTTTTGGCTCAAGCTATCCAAGATCGGCGCACCGGAAGCCACGATCAGTAAAGGCGAGGCCATCGAAGCAGCGCTTTGTTGCGGATGGATCGACGGCCAGCTCGCCAAGTTCGATAAGCACCACTTCCTCATTCGAATGACGCCCCGCCGCGTGGGCAGCCGATGGTCAGCCAAGAACCGCGAAACGGCCGAGCGTATGGCGCGCGAAGGACGTTTGAAGGCGAACGGTCTGGCGCAGATAGAACGCGCCAAGGCAGATGGGCGGTGGGACGCCGCGTACCAATCGCAGGGGAAGGCCGACGCTCCTTCTGATCTCCTGACGGCGTTAGCCGAAAACGCGAGGGCCGAGCGATTTTTCGGGACTCTCGATCGCGCGAATCGTTATGCGATCATTTATCGCATCGGTGACGCCAAGCGGCCGGAGACGCGGAGCAGGCGGATCGCGCAATATGTAGAGATGCTGGCTCGGGGCGAAACCATCCACCCGGCGAAAGCAAAGAAGCCGTCGCTCGACTGGGCATAGTCAAGGGCGCTCGACAAGAGATGTTGGTCGCGAAAAAATACCGCCACGGCCAATCATCTATCACCTCAACCCCGTCGGCGAAGCGCCTCCACCAATAGGGCGAACGCTGCCGAGGGCTGCCTTCGGCTCGGATAGTATAGGTGATAGCCCGAGAAAGGTGGGCGCCAATCCTCCAGCACTCGGATCAGACGTTTCTCTTTCAAGTGCTGAGCGACCAGATCCTCCATGACGAGGGCGAGCCCGAAACCTGCCAGCGCGGCACGCACCATCATGCCGGTGTTGTTGAAAACGAGCGGCCCGTCCACGCGCACGCGCAACTCGCGACCGCGCCGGGCGAATTCCCCGTGCGCCGCGCGCATGCGGTGCAGCCCGTCACCGCCCTGCAGAACGAGTATTCCCTCTGGACGCGGGGCCCGGAAACCAACGGCATCCTCGAGGCCTGCGAGGAGTTGGGCATAGGCCTTGTGGCCTACAGCCCGCTCGGCAAGGGCTTTCTGACCGGCGCTTTGTCCAAGGACACTCCGATCAGCGAGAGCGATTTCCGCAAGATCCTGCCGCGCTTCACGCCCGAGGCGATGGAACAGAACCAAGCCCTGATTGACCTCCTGAAGCGCATCGCCGCCAAGAAGAAGGCGACCCCGGCGCAGATCGCGCTCGCGTGGCTTCTGGCCCAGAAGCCCTGGATCGTGCCGATCCCTGGCACCACCAAGCTGCATCGGCTGGAGGAAATCTCGCGGCAGTCGACGCGAAGCTGGACGCTTCCGACCTCGAGGAGATCGAACGCGCGGCGGCGGCGATCCACGTCGAAGGCGAGCGTTACCCGCGCATCTGATGGCCACCACGGGCCGTTGATAAGACGTGCTGCAGCTTGCAGGCGCTCGCCGAGTTCCGCGTACCGGCTGGCGCCGCGCTGACCATTGGCGTGTCGCCCGTCGGCTGAAGGAGATCGTCTACCAGGCTAAGTCAAGGGCCATGTCGCGGCAAACCTCAACGTCGGCAATGACCGAGGCCGGCTGATCGACGTCATCACCCAGCTCTTGCCGTTCATCGGCTACCCGCGCGCACTCAATGGCCTGCGCGCCGTCGACGAAATCTCACCGCTGTGAGCGGCTCCCGAATTTCAATCTGAAAGGACCAGCTATGACTTAAGTCGTCGTCGTTATCGGTCCAGGCCAGATCGGCCAGGCCATCGCGCGCCGCGTCGGCGTGGGCAAGAAGGTGCTGCTGGCCGACATGCGGCCGGAGAACGCGCAGGCCGCCGCTGAAGTCCATGGCAACGCGGGTTACGACGTCAGCGTCGCCACCGTCGATGTCTCTTCGCGCCAAGCTGTGCAGGCGCTGGTCCAGCAGGCCACGAGCCTCGGCGAGGTGACAGGCCTGATCCATGCCGCCGGGGTGTCCCCTTCCCAGGCGTCGCCCGCGACGATCCTCAAGGTCGATCTCTATGGCACGGCCCTCGTGCTCGAAGAGTTCGGCAACGTCATCGCACGCGGCGGCTCGGGCGTGGTGATCGCCTCCCAGTCCGGCCATCGCCTGCCGCCGCTCAGCGTCGAGCAGAACAAGGCGCTGGCGACCACGCCGGTGGAAGAGTTGCTCAAGCTTCCGTTCTTACAGCCGGACCAGGTCACGGACTCGCTGCACGCCTACCAGATCTCGAAGCGCGGCAATTCCCTCAGGGTGATGGCGGAGGCGGTGCGCTGGGGCGAGCGCGGGGCTCGCATCAACACCATCAGCCCGGGGATCATCGTCACCCCCTTGGCCAAGGACGAGCTGACCGGTCCTCGCGGCGAAGGCTATCGCCGCATGATCGAAGTCTCGCCAGCCAAGCGAGCCGGCACGCCCGACGAAGTCGGGACGGTCGCCGCGCTGCTCATGGGCCCCGACGGAGGGTTCATCACTGGGAGCGACTTCCTCATGGATGGCGGCGTGACGGCAGCATACTGGTTCGGCGAACTTGCCCCGCGGTAACAGTCATTGACGCCGTAGACGCCAGAATACCTTGACAGCCCGGAAGGGTTGGCCAAATCCGCCGACTTCTACGCGACGCTACGCTGCGCCGCTCCGGCGTCAAGATATTGCTTTTCTCACTCCCACTCTACTGTCTTAAGTGATGATAACGCGCTGATTTTCGGTGCAGATTTTTCCTGCGCACGGTCAAAAACCGACTCCCCGATCCGTCAGAAATTCGCGCTGTTGATTTCAAATGGGAATTTCGACGATTTTCGAACCTGGCGGTTCCAGCAACTATCGACATCAATCGGTCGATTTTTCGGAATCTCGCGCGATACGGCGCTCACCGGCTCAGCCGAAAAAAACCGTCGTGGCCGATTTCGGCCAGACGGAGAATTTCTATCTCCAGCACCATCCGAAACCTCGCACGTGGAGCCTTGACTCATATATCGCTAATTGGCTATATAGCCGTATGGTAATTGAAGAACCCACCGCCGACCGGCTAAGCAAGGCCTTCTCGGCCCTCGCCGATCCCACGCGACGCGCGATTCTGGCCCGTCTCGCGACAGGCGAGGCGACAGTGTCGGAACTGCTGGCGCCGTTCGAACTCAGCCAACCCACGATCTCTAAGCATCTTAAGGTGCTGGAGGATGCGGGCTTCATCGAACGCGGGCGCGACGCACAGCGGCGGCCGAGCAAGCTGGTGGCAACAGCTCTCAAGGATGTTGCCGACTGGGTTGAGCCGTTTCGCAAGCAATGGGAAGGCAGGCTCGACAATCTGGATCGCCACCTTGCGAAAATGAGCAAGAAGGAGAAGTAGCATGCTGGCAGCCATCGCCAACACCGACGTAATACTCGACCGGGACACGCACACGATTATTCTGACGCGCGTGCTTGCTGCGCCCTGTGAACAGGTCTTCGAAGCATGGACGCGACCCGAGCATGTGACATGCTGGTGGGACCCATCAGGCGAACCGCTCGCAGAATGCGAGATCGACCTGCGTCCGGGAGGCGCTTTCAGGTTCGTCAACCGGCATCCCCCCGGCGCCCACCAGTTCGCAGGCGTCTATCGCGAAATCGCGCCGCCGCGTCATCTCATCTTCGAAGCGATGGGGGCGATCGGGCGCGTCATGCTCGACGAGACTGGCGGCAAGACGCTTTTGACGGTGAGGATCGAGTGCGGCTCGGCGGAGCGGTTCGAGCAATATCTGAAAACGGGCATCGACACCGGAACGGCCAAGACACTAGACAACCTCGTCGTATACGTCGGCGCGATGGCGCAACGGACATCCAGTGCGCGGTCAGATGCTCTGAGAAACGGCGAGTAATGCTACAATGCAACAATCAATCTGGACTGCGGCACATCCGGTTTTCGTGGCGTATGCCATCACCTGCATTGTTCTGTGCTTCAATCTTCTGATGCTCTGGGTTTCCAGCGGGGCGATCCGCGCCAAGGGTGGCGTGGCAATCAATCCGGAGGATGGCGCTCGCTATGGTGTCCCTGTGTCAGAACTTGACCCGCCAACTGTCGCACAACTCCTACGCGCGCATCGCAATGCGGAGGCCACGATCTATCCATTCCTACTGCTGGGTCTGCTCTTTGTTTTCACGGGAGGAAAGGCAGCAATTGCAATTCCCATTTTCACGATCTTCGTAGTCGCCCGGATCGTACATTCGATCGTCTATCTGAAGGCCATGCAGCCTTGGCGAACGATCGCTTTTGCCGTCTCCCTCCTCGCAGTCGTCGTCCTGGTGGGCGCCATTGTCCACGATTTGCTTATCGCCTGACCGGATCGGTTGTGCATGGGCCGGCTCTGCGCGCGCCTCACTCCCACTCGATCGTCCCCGGCGGCTTGCTCGTCACGTCGTAGACGACGCGGTTGACGCCCTTCACCTCGTTGATGATGCGGGTTGCGGCGCGGCCGAGGAAGGCCATGTCGTAGGGGTAGAAGTCGGCCGTCATCCCGTCCACGCTCGTCACGGCGCGCAGCGCGCAGACGTGGTCATAGGTGCGGTAATCGCCCATGACGCCGACGGTGCGCACCGGCAAAAGCACCGCGAAAGCCTGCCAGATCTTGTCGTAGAGCCCCGCCTTGCGGATCTCGTCGAGATAGATCGCATCGGCCTTGCGCAAAATGTCGAGCTTTTCCTGCGTCACGGCTCCCGGGCAGCGGATCGCAAGGCCCGGACCGGGGAACGGATGACGGCCGACGAAGGCCGCGGGCAGGCCGAGCTCGCGCCCCAGGGCTCGCACCTCGTCCTTGAAGAGTTCGCGCAAGGGCTCGACGAGCTTCATGCGCATCCGCTCCGGCAGGCCGCCGACATTGTGGTGGCTCTTGATCGTCACGGACGGGCCGCCGGTGAAGGAGACGCTCTCGATCACGTCCGGATAGAGCGTGCCCTGCGCGAGGAACGCGACCGGCCCCTTGCCGTCGCTCGCGATGCGCCGCGCCTCCTTCTCGAAGACGTCGATGAAGAGCTTGCCGATCGTCTTGCGCTTCGTCTCCGGGTCCTCGACGTCGTGCAGCGCGGTCAGGAATTCGTCCGAGGCGTCGATATGGACGAGCGGAATGTTGTAGTGGCCGCGAAAGAGGCTCACGACCTCCTCCGCTTCGCCCGCGCGCATGAGCCCGTGATCGACGAAGACGCAAGTGAGCTGGTCGCCGACCGCCTCGTGGATCAGCACCGCCGCGACCGCCGAGTCGACGCCGCCCGAAAGGCCGCAAATCACGCGGCCCTTGCCGACCTCAGCGCGGATGCGGGCGATCTCCTCCTGGCGGAAGGCGGCCATCGTCCAGTCGCCTTTGATGCCCGCAACCTTGTGCAGGAAATTGGCGATCAGCTTCGCGCCGTCCGGCGTGTGGACCACCTCGGGGTGGAACATCGTCGTGTAATAGCCTCGCGTCTCGTCGGCCGCGACGGCGAAGGGCGCGTTCTCGGAAACGGCGTAGACGCGAAAGCCTTCCGGCAGGCGGGTCACGCGGTCGCCGTGGCTCATCCAGACCGGATAGCGTCCGCCCTTCTCCCACACGCCCTCGAAGAGCCTGTTGCCTTCGAGCACCTCGACGTCGGCGCGGCCGAACTCGGCCGCATGTCCGCTCTCGACCCTGCCTCCGAGCTGCTGGCAAAGCGTCTGCTGGCCGTAGCAGATGGCGAGAATCGGAACGCCGGCGTCGAAGATCGACTCCGGCGCGCGCGGGCTGCCGGATTCCGGCGCCGAGGCGGGACCGCCAGAGAAGATCACCGCCTTCGGCTTCAGCCGCTCGAAGGCCTCCGCGGCCCTGGAAAAGGGATGGATCTCGCAATAGACCCCGGCCTCGCGCACCCGCCGCGCAATGAGCTGCGTGACCTGGGAACCGAAGTCGACGATGAGAACGGTGTCGTGCTGCATCGCGCTCCTTTGGCGCAACCCCGGGCGCGGCGCAATGGCGAACGGAACGGCGGGTCAAGGCGGGGCGGTGACCCAGCGGGAGGCGCCCGGCGCGCCCTTTGCTCGGCCGGACGTGTCCCGAATTGGGCTGTGACCGCAATCACTGCCTTTTTCCGCGCGCACATGTTAAAGAAAAGTTAATATGGGTCGGGAGACGTCCGTCGAGGACGGCGGACATAGAAGACTCGGCCCCCATTTTCGGGGGTTGTCATGTTTAATTCGTTTTTGCGCACCGTTACCGCCCTGGCGATCACAGGATTGCTGTGCTGGCCCGCCGCCGCAGCAGACAGCGTGGCCGACATGTCGGCGTCCGCCTATAACGGCCTTTGCGTGCTGCTTGTCGCCATCGCTGTGGTCATGGCGGCCTACTATGCCCATAACGCGTTCGAGACCCCGATTGCGACGCCCGACGACGGCCCGGCGCCGCCGCGTTACATGACTCAGCCTCGTCAGTACCGCATGGGTATGTTCGCCTATGTCGGGCTCT
Organism: uncultured Alphaproteobacteria bacterium; assembly: GCA_963741845.1. GTDB lineage: Bacteria > Pseudomonadota > Alphaproteobacteria > Rhizobiales > Beijerinckiaceae > Roseiarcus. The sequence goes on along the minus strand of CAVUJV010000006.1, from coordinate 61,277 downwards.
GCCTGATTGGCTATGTGCTGATCGTCGGCTTTTACAAGGACCTGGCGCCGTTCCTCGCGCCCGTCGCCCCGCCTCCGCTGAAACCGTACATACAGGCCTATGTGCAGGGCAGCCCGATGTCCTTCCCGGTGGTCGTCGTGCTCGCAGTCGCGGCGCTGGTGACGCTGCTCAAGATCGAGCACGAGTGGAACCCGCTCTATGTGCTTCGTCGCCTGGTGTGGGGCTGGGTCTCCATCCCCGACCTCGCCAATCAGATCATGGCGGCCGCGCGCAACGATCTCGTCGTCCCGGCTCAGGAGCGCGTGGCGGTCGCCAGCGAGCCCGCCAATCACGTCGACAGCGGCGATTTCGACAAGGACAGGCAGAGCGTCGATCGGACGTGGGCGGAGCTTTGCTATGTGCGCCTCTGGCTCACGCGCAAGCACGATCAGGGGCCGCACCTCACCTTCTTCAACGAACCGAGTTTCGCCTGGCAGGGGCTCGAGACAAATTACAAGAAGATCCACGGCCAGATCGTTCCGCTGAAACAGGCGCTCAATGAGGAGGACACGCCGGTCCGTGAGCTCTTCGAGGAGACAGCGGCCAAGATCGAGACGCTTCGCAGGCAATACTGCCGACTCGCCGCCCTCTTCATCGTCTTCGAAAACGACACCAAGAAGACCGCGATCCGTGACGCCAACCAGTTTGGCGCGAGAGTGGGGAGCGTCGAGGCGCGCGCGAACCCCATGCGCTATGTCATGCTGTTCATCGTCGCGATCCTGATCTCGATCAATCTCGGCGTGTGGCTTTCGGCAGCGCTCTGGGATCTCGCACATCCGGCGGCCGCGGCTTCGGCGCTCGGTCAGGAAGCCAATGTGGCGACGCGCTGGGTTTATTATGGCCTCGCCACATATGGCGCTCCGATCATCGTCGTCCTGTTGCTGCGCTATCTGGGCTGGAGCTACGACGCCGAGCAGCCCTCTTCCTATCTCACGTCCTACGCCGCAATCTTCGTGATTGCGCTTTGCGTCTCGGTGACGTCGCTGGCGCTCGCGACTGAGTTCGGCCCAGGTCCATCGGCAGGCAAGCCGTTCCTCGACCTGCTCTCCATGGACTTCAAGTGGGGCTGGTCGCCGGCGTTGATCTGCGTCTATGTCGTCTACCACGTCGACAGGCAGATCGATCCGCTGCTGCCGGACATCGGCACGCTTGGCGGAGAAGGCGTCGGGCAGCGCCTCGCAGCTTGCATGCTCTTCGCGGTCCTCGCCACGCTGTTCGCCCTCTCCCCGACTGCGTCGATTCCCGCCCGGCCGGATTCCGAGTGGCCGGTCGAGAAGCTGCATATGGTGGTGATCGGAACGATCTTCATCATCGGATTCGTCATGGCGCTCGTCAGCCAGTTCTGCCTGGTCAAGCCGACAAAGGCGCGGGCGGGCTCTGGCAGCGGCGTCGTCAATGGCATGCTCCGCGCGTCCTGACGGAAGCCGCAAAGCCGCGTGAGACAATGGCCGCCGGAAACGGCGGCCATCGCTCGTGCGCCCTACTCTTCCCGCAGGACCGCCGCGAGCATGTCGAGCGAATCTTTCAGACGGCGAACGAAGGCCGGCTCGGCAAGGATGTCCTCCGCGCTGACCAGCCTGCCGGTCAGCGGCAGGCTCGCGAAAGCTTCGGGCAGGAGGCGCGCGGCCATGGTGGAGAGCACTTCCCGCAAAGCCGCCTGCGCGTGGAAAGCGCGTGGCGCGGCGTTGACGAGGACCATCGGCTTGCCCGCGAAGGTCTCGCTCGCGACCAGCCAGTCGAGGGCGTTCTTCAACGCGCCGGCGATCCCGTGCGCATATTCGGGCGAGGCGATGATGACAGCGTCGCTCTCCTCGACGGCCTTTCGAAGCGCCTCGACGGTCTCAGGCTTCGGCTCGCTCTCGACATCGTGGTCCGGATTGAAGGGCGGGAGCTTCGCCAGATCGCGATAAAGCGTGACGCGCATGCCGGAAGGAGCAAGGCGCGCCATCGCCTCGAGCGCTGCTGTGTTGGTCGAGGCTCTGCGGAGACTGCCCGAAATGGCCAGGACGCGCAGCGGAGCAGCGACGGACGCGGTCATGACCTCTCCGCCTCTTTCGAAGGCGTCCCGACCTTTCGCGGACCGCGTTTGCCCGTGCGTCCCCTCTCGGAGCCTCTAGGTCAAAGCAACGTTGACCGCGCTCTCCGGCAATTCCTGTCCGAAGCAGCGCTGATAGAATTCCGCCACCAGCGCGCGCTCCAGTTCGTCGCACTTGTTGAGGAAGGTCAGACGGAAAGCGAAGCCGATGTCCTTGAAGATATCGGCGTTCTCGGCCCAGGTGATCACCGTGCGCGGGCTCATGACCGTCGACAGGTCGCCATTGACGAAGGCGTTGCGCGTGAGGTCGGCCACCCGCACCATCTTGTTGATGATGTCGCGGCCGTCCTTGCGGGCGCGATGGGCCGGCGACTTCGCGAGCACAATGTCGACTTCCTTGTCGTGCGGCAGATAATTGAGCGTCGCCACAATCGACCAGCGGTCCATCTGGCCCTGATTGATCTGCTGCGTGCCGTGGTAGAGGCCCGATGTGTCGCCGAGGCCGACGGTGTTGGCCGTCGCGAACAGGCGGAAGGCGGGATGGGGCCGGATGACGCGCTTCTGGTCGAGCAGCGTCAGCTTGCCGGACACTTCCAGCACGCGCTGGATCACGAACATCACGTCGGGGCGGCCCGCGTCATATTCGTCGAAGCACAGCGCGATGTTGCTCTGGAGCGCCCAGGGCAGCATGCCGTCGCGGAACTCGGTCACCTGCTTGCCGTCCTTCAGCACGATCGCGTCCTTGCCGACGAGGTCGATGCGCGAGACATGGCTGTCGAGGTTGATGCGAACGCAGGGCCAGTTCAGCCGCGCCGCGACCTGCTCGATATGGGTCGACTTGCCGGTGCCGTGATAGCCGGTCACCATCACGCGGCGGTTGTAGGCGAAGCCGGCGAGGATCGCGAGCGTCGTCTCCCGGTCGAACAGATAGTCCGGATCGAAGTCCGGAACATGCTCGTCGGGCACGGAAAAAGCCGGGGCCTCCATGTCGGAATTGATGCCGAACACCTTGCGCACCGAAACGCGCGTATCGGGCAGCCCGGAGGCCGGTTCGGCCGCTATCGTCGCCGTATGTCTCGAATTCATAAGTCCTCCGCGCTCTTGTCTCCTTGCGGCGAAGAGCGGCCTTTCCCTTACTCGAAATTGTCTTCCCGTTCGAATTTTCGTCGCGCGGAAGGACCTGGACACGCCCCCGCGTCGATAAACCCGTTCGAGGGCCGGAGCGTTTCGCGCTCAGACCAGTTTGTTGGCGCGAAGATAATTATAGGCCTGGATGATCTCGCGCAATTTGTCTTCCGAAGACCGGTCGCCGCCGTTCGCATCGGGGTGATGCCGCTTCACCAGAGCCTTGTACCGGGCCTTGACCTTCGTGGGCGTGGCGTTTCCGTCCAGTTCCAGCGTCATCAGCGCCTTGAGCGCCAGCGCATTGTAGCGCGGGGCGGCGTCGGGCTGGGGCTTGCCGCGAACCCCTCTGCGGCGCGCGGCGCGCGCTTCGGCGAAGACCGTCTCGTCCACGTGGCTCGCAGCGGTCCGGTCGCCGAATTTCCAGGTCGGGCGGTGGCCGATCGAGTCCGCCTGACGGAACTTCGCCATGGACTCGTCGTCCATGCCGCGAAAATAGTCGTAGGACGCGTTGTATTCGCGGATGTGATCCTTGCAGAAGGTGAAATACTCGCCCTCGCGCTCGCGGCCCTTGGGCGCGCGATAGAGCCCCGTCTCCGCGCAGCCGGGATGGCTGCACGGCGTCTTGGCCTCCGCAGGCTTCGGCGCCTTCGCAGACGGCTTCACCCGGATGCGGTCAAAGAGAGGCGAAGTGAAATCCATGCCCTGACTTTTATGAGTCTCGACGCCGGCCGGCAAGCCTCGCGCGCCATCCGATTTTCCGTAATGGAGAAAGGCCTGCGGCGAAGTCGGCTCGGATCCTATATCTAGGGCGTTTCGAGCGCCTTTGGAGGGGTCGCCATGACCATGCAGGAAAGAATTGTCGCCCGCCTTACGGAGGCTCTCGCGCCCGAGAAGCTCGAAATCCTCGACGAATCAGAGCGTCACGCGGGACACGCCGGCGTGAGACAGGGTCACGCCGCCGCCGGAGGAGGCACGCATTACCGCGTGCGAATCGTGTCCCAGAAGTTCGCGGGGCTCAACCGGGTCGCGCGCCACCGGCTCGTCTATGACCTGCTGCCGGCCGAATTCGCCGACGGTCTGCATGCGCTCGCCCTCGACGCCAAGGCGCCCGGCGAGTGAGCGAGGCCGAGTCCGGCGCGCAGGCGTTCGGTCCCTACGCCATCACGTTGAGCCCGGCCGAAACGGAAGCCGCCGCGGCCCGATTCGGCCTGCGCCTGGCTCTGGAGGGCGGCCTCACGGCGCGCCACCATGCGCCGCTCGCGGCCTTCGCGCTCGCGCTCGTCTTCGCCTCGATCCTCGGTTTCACCGACCTCATCACGAGGCGCGCGGCGGAGATCGTCATCCTGCTCGCGGCAGCGCTTTTCATGATGCAGCGGCTCGCGACCCATTGGCGTCTGCGGACCGCGCGGGCGCGCGGCAAGGCCGCGCTGAACGCCGCGCCGGGTCCCGTGCTCGTGACCCTCGACGCCACGGGCGTCACGGTCGAAGGCGGCCATGAGCCACGAAGGCTGTCTTATGCCGAGTTCACGGAAGCCGAGGACGCTGGCGGCGTCGTCTATCTGTGGCCAAAGGCCGGCGCCCCGGTCGTCCTGCCGACCCGGACCTTGACGGAAGGCGAAGCGCCGCGCCTCGTCGCGGAGGCCAGGCGCCGGATCGCGGCGGCGCGCGGCGCCCCGTAGTAGGGATGCTTATTGCGCGACGGCGGATGCGCTCGCGGTCGCAGCTTCCTCGGTCTTTTCGCGGGCCGGGGCATCCTTCCCGGCAGGCGTCGGAAGGCCGCGCAACACGACCCGCTGCTTCTCGGCCTTTGTCTTCTGCGCTCGCGACCGCGGCGCGGTGCGGCGGCAACGGCGCGCCGTCGAGTTGCGCAGGAGCTTCGGCAGTCGCGGCGGGCTGAGCGGCGGCTTTATCGCCGCCCCAGTTCAGCCATTTCTTGACGTTGCGCGTGCTCGCGCCCCAGATCCCGGCGTTCGAATCGGAGGCTTGCGCAGCCGGGGCGACGATACGCCACCGTCTGTGGCTGAGCGGCGTCCGCCGCAGCGGGAGCAGGAGCGATGGCCGCCGTCTGAAGCGGCGCGGCGACCTTCGCGGCTGCCGTCTCGACCGGCGCGGGCGCGGGCTTCGCCGCGACGACCGCCGCCGCGCGCGCCTTCCCGGCGTCCGCCGCCGCGACCTTGACGACGGCCTGAGCCGGCGCCGCGCGATCGTCGAGCACGATCTCCTGCGGGGGAAGTTCGAGGGCCTCGGGGTCGCTCGTATCCTTGTAGCCCTTGAACACCGGATTCTGGCCGCCGTCCGCATAGACGGTGCGGATCGCCTTCACGCCCGAAGCCGCAAGCTGTTCGGCCTTGGCGTCGTCCTTGGCTTCCTTCTCGGCGACCTCCTGGTCGATCGCCTCGTCGCGCTCGAGCGCGGGACATGCGGCGGTCGCGGAGACCGGCCCTTTGGCCGTCGCGCCGAAGACATAGTGCTTGTTGCAGACGAGGACGGGAGGCTCGGCCTTGGTCACCTCGAAATAGTCGGCGCCCTTCTTGATCTCCTTCCAGAAGGCAATGTTCGGATCGAGCCGGTACTTCGCCATGTTCTGCGCGGTCATCCGGAACGGGAAGGACTGGAGCTGGATCTCCCGCTGGCCGCCACGAAGCGCGTCGCGGGCGATCGCGTAGATGTCGGCCACCTGATCGTCCGTCATCGAGAAGCAGCCCGCCGAGGAGCACACGCCGTGCACCATCACATTGCCGCCGTCGCGGCCATAGGCGCGGTCATAGGCGTTCGGGTAGCCGACGTTGAAGGCGAGGTAGTAATGCGAGTTCGGGTTCAGTTGCCCGGGCGCGATCGAATAGTACCCCTCGGGCACCTGCATGTCGCCCTCGCGCTTCTTGGGCCCGAGTTGCCCCGACCAGCGGCACATCGGATAGGTCTTGAGGAGCGCATACTGCCCCTTCGCGTTCATCTTCCAGATTTCGAGCTCCGCTTCCTTCTTGTAGGTGCGGATGAGCACGGGAGAAGACGACGTCGTGTCGATCTTGGTCATCTCGTCGAGCGTCGCGCTCGAGATCGGCTGCTCGGATCGCCCGGCCCCCTGGGGCAGATAGGCGTCGTCGCATCCCGCCAGCATCGCGCCCGAGGCGCCGATGAGGCCAAGAGCGGCCAAGCGCCAGAACCGCAAGTTCATTCGATCACCCCGCGTTCCGCCGGAAGGGTAGACGAGCCGGCCCGGCTTGTCCACGCGCCGCCGATGAAGCTCTCGGAAACCTTACCGGCGCGTTAAGGTTTAGACAGGCTTTCCCAATCCGTCGATCTCCGACCAAAGGTTTGGGGTGAAAATGCGGCGCGTCCTGCTCGGGATTGGCCGAAACGGTCCCTCCGCATGGCCTAAAAGAGCAGGCATTACAGAGGAGTAACACTGCGAAAATACGGTTTACATATATAACTCAATTGCTTGCTCTTGTTATCATCCGATACTCGGCCATATTCTGCATCGCTCTGGCATCACCCGACGCCTCCAAATGAGAAGCGGGTCGAGCGCGGCAGGAGGATAAACTGTTCGTTAATGCTCCGTCCCCGGAGAGCGGGATCAGCGGACGCGCCGCCGAGTTTGCGGTGCTGGTGCTCGGCATGCACCGCAGCGGCACGTCCAGTCTCGCCGGGGCGCTGGTTCGGCTCGGCGGAGCGCCGCCGGCCCATCTCATGAAGGGCGCCCCGACCAACGAGCGGGGATTCTGGGAGTCCCAGAATCTCGCGGACCTCAATGATGAAATCCTCGCCGCCGGGGGCAGCGATTGGACGGACTGGCGAAAGTTCGACGTCGATCGAATCGGCGCCAGGACACGGGCGGCTTTGCGCGCGCGCGCAAAGGAAACGCTGAGAGCGGAATTTGGAAACGCTCCGAATCCGGTCATCAAGGATCCCCGCATGTGCCGGCTCATGGATTTCTGGGGGCCGGCGTTCGAGGAGGTCGGCTGGTCGACCCGGACGGTCATCCCTGTCCGATCGCCGCTCGAAGTCGCGTGGTCGCTCGAACGGCGCGACGGCATGGACCCGAGCGTCGGGTGTCTCATCTGGCTGCGGCATGTTCTGGACGCGGAGGCGGCGACCCGCGGGCAGGCCCGTGCGCTGCTCGACTGGTCCGATCTTCTGGGCGACCCCCGCGCGGCGCTTGGTCGCGTCGCCACGACGCTAGGGGTGACGTGGCCGAATGCGACAGAGGACGGCCTCGAAGCCGTCGAGACGTTCCTATCCAGCTCGCTTCGCCATTTCTCGGCCAGTGCAGACGAGGTCTGGGCCCATCCGGCGGTCAACGATCTGGCGCGCGAAGCCTACCGACAGTTGCTCGCGCTCGTCGACGACCCCCGCGACCGCGAGGCGATGTCCAAACTCGACGCCCTGCGCGAGCGGTTCGAGCAGGCCGCCGGGGTTTTCGGTCCGGCCATGCGGCATTTCGAGAGCGCCACGCGCCGCCTGCGGCGCGAGGCGGAAGAACGCAGGCCGAGTTCGCGCGGTCCTTCGCGAGGATCAATCCGCCAGCGCTCGTCGCCGACGTCACCGAAGATACGCGAAGCAACGCGGGGCTGACCGGCGTCTGCGCTTTTGGCGCGGCCGGAAGGAGCAGCGACCGATCGCTGAGGCGCCCTCCGGCCTGAAGTCCGGTCACCAGTGGGCGCTCACCGGCGCGGCTTCGAAGATTTCCGCGAGGCGCGCCCGCGTCCCCGGCGTCGCGCCGTCTGGCAGCGCGTCGAGCGGGAAGAACCGCGCCTCCCGAATCTCCATGTCGGGCGCCCTGACGCCCGTCACCGTGAAATCGCGGATCACGTAGACGGCGACATGGTCGCGGCGCGAAGGCCTGGCGTTGAAGAAAAGGCCGTGAAGAACGGGCGCGCCGTCAATCACGATTCGCGCCTCTTCCTCCAGCTCGCGCCGGAGCGCGTCCTCGAAGGTTTCGCCGATCTCGACGCCGCCGCCCGGAAAATGCCAGCCGGACACATAGCCGTGCCGAACCAGCAGGACGGAATCGTCCGGCGCGATCACGATTCCGCGAACACCCAGCGTCATCGCCCGCGTCACGAGGAAGCTCATATGCGCCACGCGCGTTCTCAGACGGGTGCGGAAAGAGTTCACCGGCCCTCGGCCTTGTCCTCAAAGGGTTGTCTTTCCCTTGAAGCGTCCTTATTGCGCCCCCGTCAAGGAACGGCCTTCGGACCTCGCAGGGGCGGCGCTTGAGTCTCACGATCGCGCATATCACCGACCCGCATCTCTCGCCGGCGCCCTTTCCGGGCTCGGGCCATTTCCGGCTCAAGCGCTTCATGGGCTACGTCAACTGGAAGCGCGGGCGCGAACGCAGGAACGATATGGCCGCCCTCGCGCGGCTCGTCGACGACATGCTCGCGCAAAAGCCGGATCACGTCGCGGCGACCGGAGACCTCGTCAATATCGCGATGCCCGCGGAATTCCGTCGCGCCGCCCAATGGATGAAGACGCTCGGCGATCCTCGCGACGTCAGCTTCGTTCCCGGCAATCACGACGCCTACGTTCATGCGGCCATGCCGCTGCTCGCCTCGACTTTCGCGCCCTGGACCACGGGCGACGCGGGAGACTCGGGGTTTCCTTTCCTGCGGATCCGCCGCGGCGTGGCGATCATCGGCCTTTCCTCCGCCGTGCCGACCGGCCCGCTCATGGCCACCGGGCGCGTTGGGCCCGAGCAGCTCGCCGCTTTCGCAAAATTGCTCGACTGGACGGCGAAGCGGGATCTCGCCCGCGTCGTGCTGATCCATCATCCGCCGCTCTCGAAAGGCGCGCCGCCCCTGCGCGGCCTCACCGACGCCGCCGCCTTCGAGCGCGTGATCGCAAAGCATGGCGCGGAAGCCATTCTGCACGGCCATTCGCACCGGCAACTCGTGCGCTCCCTGCCCTCGCGCGCGGCGCGGACCGTCGACGGATCGGTGCCCGTCCTCGGCGCGCCCTCGGCCTCCGCCGCCGTCCACGATCCGCGCCATCGCGCGGCCTATCACCTCGTGCGCATCGAGCGGGAGGGCGACCGCTGGAAAGTGAGCGCGCGTGTGCGGGGCCTGGCCCTGGACAGCGAAGCGATCGGCGAGCGCGAGGCGCTGGCGGTCTGAGCGCTGCGATAGCGCCAGATATATCCCTCCCGTCCAAGGACATCGGCTTTTACGACGCAGGCGAACTCGTCGGCTTCGGCGAACTCACGAACGCGCCAGCCTGGCTGGAGCACGGGCTTGCCCGCCCTGCGGTGCAGCGGGGGCTTGCTGTCCCGTAAAAGAATAGCGCTCTTCGCTCACCCCATCGAATGGACGATCACCGGTCCGGCGGTCGCACTGGCCTCGCCAGCGAAATAGCTCGCGAGGTTCTTCTCCACCCAGGCGAGGGCGATCTGATTGGATTCCTGCGCTTCCTCGACCTTGTTGAAGATGCTGATCGCGGTCACCGTGTCGTCGGGCGCGTAGATCACGTAATAGCCCATGAAGCCCGACACGCCGCTAATGACGGGGACGAGTTCCTTGACCTTTTCGGCGAGCTGGTCGGCCATGCCGGGCTTCGACTTGTACTGGCGGACTGCGGCGTACATCGGCGCTCGTTCCTCCTGATCGCGTCGCCTCGCTGGCGCGTTGATGGAAGCCTACGCCGATTTTACTGACGCCGCCTACAGCTGCCGCGATCTTGGCTGCATCGCCGACGCTACGTCCCGCCTCATCCCTCCGGGGCGGGAAGCGCAGGCGCCGCGGACCTCGTCTTCGGCATAAGCTTCTTGACCGCGCTCGACGCCGCGACAGCCCCGGAATTGGCAAAGGCCTCATGGTTCTTTTCGATCTCGTTGAGGTCGTAGAGGTAATTGACCATGAGGCCGAAGGACTCGGCGAGCCCCTTCGGCGACAGATCGCCCATCCAGTTGAGCCGCTCGAGCCGCGCGCCGTTGCCGAGATGGAAGCGCGCCACCGAGTCGACAACGCGTCCGTCCGGCCGTCGGGATTTGAGAAAATAATAGGCGGCGAGCGGCTCCAGCGCCTTCCGGACGCGCTGGACGCTCTCTTCGCTGTTCGGCCAGTCGTCGTCCGCGGTCGCCTCGCTCGCGCGCAGAACCAGCGGTTCGATCTCCGGATCCTCGCTCGTCTCAAGCCAGCGGCGAAAGCCCGGCATCGGCGAGAGCGTCACAAAAGTCTCGATCCGCGGCAGATCGCGGCGCAGTTCCTCCACCACCTGCTTGATGAGGAAATTGCCGAACGTGACTCCGGCCAGTCCCTGCTGACAGTTGGAGATCGAATAGAAGGTCGCGACCTTGGCCTTTTCCTCCGCGATCTCGGCGCGCCGTTCGGCGAGCAGCGGCGCGATCGCCTGTGGCTGGGCGAGCGTCAGCGCCACTTCGACAAAGATCAGCGGCTCATCCACCAGCGCCGGATGGAAGAAGGCGTAGCAGCGCCGGTCGGACGGATCGATCCGCCGCCTCAGATCGTCCCAGCCGCGGATCTCGTGCACCGCCTCGTAGCGGATGATCTTTTCGAGGATCGCGGCGGGCGACGACCAGTCGATCCGCCGGAGCACAAGGAAGCCCCGGTTGAACCACGACAGGAACAGGTGCTGGAAATCGCGATCGACCTCGACGAGCGACCGGTCCTCGCGCATCGCCTCGAGCAGGTCGGCGCGCATCGCAACGAGCGCGCGCGTTCCTCCAGGCGCGCGATTGAGACGGCGAAAGAGTTCCTGCCGGCGCGGCTCGGTGGCGTAGTGGAGCGCCGCCGCCGCGGCCTCGCCGCGGGTCGCGCTCCAGCGCGCGACCGCGTCCTCGACCCGCTTCGGGTCAGGCCCGAAATCGTCCGCCCAGGCCCGAAACAACGCTGCCTTGTCGCCGGGCGAAAGGCTGCGGTAGCGCGAGAGGATCTCGCTGGCGAGCGCCACGCCCGAGGCCTCGCCCCGTCCGGTCAGCAAGGCCCGGCACGTCTCGGCGAGCGAAGCCGCGCGGTCTTCCACGTCGCGAGGCCAGGGCGACAGCTTGAGCACCGAACGCCCGCGCTCGGCGATCGAAGCCAGAAGGTCGGAGAAGAAAGCGCTGTCCATCCCGTCCGTCCGCATGCGCGCCGAGCCCGCCGATACGCGCAGCGGCGAGCATCGCCCGCGAGCCTAGGCGAAATCAAGGCGCCGGCCGGGCGCTCAGGTTCGGACCGGCGCCGCCATCGCAGAAATTTTTGCCGGGGCCGTATCGCACCTCCCGCAAGCCGCGCCGGTCGGGCGCGGCTCAAAGGGGTGAACTTCTCAGAATAGACGGTCCTTCCAGGTCTTCGGCGTCTTCTCGTTGATGATCTCGAGATCGAGATGGTATTTGAACTCGCGCGTCCCGCGCCGACGTATGGCCTCGACCATCGAGGCCAGGCCCGTATCGAGATCGACCGAGGTCTTATACTGCAGGAACTTGCGCGCCTTATCTGACGAGCAGGTGGCGTGTTCGACTTCCTGCGGCCGCCCGGGCATGAAGACCGGATCGAGATTGAACTGCAGTTGATTGGCGATGCGCTCCGCCAGTTCGATGATCGTGATCGTCTCTTCGTCCGGACCGATATTGATCGTCTGGCCGACGACATTGTCGCGGAACGCCATTTCCTTGAGGCAATAGAGGCAATCGTCGATGAACGAGAAGCAGCGGCGTTGCTTGCCGTTCCCATAGATGATCGGCTGCCGCCCCTGCAGCATCAGGTTGATCATGATCGAGGCGACGTTGCGGAAGGGGTCGTCCCACTTCTGCCGCGGTCCGATAATGTTATGCGGAACCGCAATCACATATTCTACATTGTGGATCTCGCAGAGGTTACGCAGCAGCTGCTCCGCCGCCAACTTGCCGATGCCATAAGGGTCCTGGGGCTTCGGCGTCTGATCCTCGGTGAAGGGCGGTTTGAGCGCGCCGTAGCGCGCCATAGACGAGCAGAACACGATCCGCTTCGCTCCGTTGGCGATCGCCGCGGAGAACACGGCGACCGACGCGCTGACGATGTTCTGAGTAACGACGTGCGGCGAGAAAACCGAGAGTCCCTCATAGGCCGTCGCGGCGCAGTGGTAGAAGATCTGGCAGCCCTGCGAAACTTTCTGGATGTGATTGAAGTCGTTGCAGTCGAACTGATGAAAATCGACCTTGGCCGGGACATTGTCGAGTTCGCCGCCGATGAGATTGTCCACGCCGACGACCTGATGCCCCTCTGCGAGCATCGCATCAGCCAGATGGCTACCGAGAAAGCCCGCGACGCCGGTGATGAATACTTTCATGACTACTCCGTACTTTGCGCCAGTTTGTTGACGGTTCAAAGCCTTTTAGACCGGATAAGGCGATATGCCCCACCGCTCCGGGCCCAAGATAGACCCCGCGGCAACCGGATTGACCTTTCGCCCATGCGTCCGACCGGCCAGCTCCATTTTCGAACTCGGACGGACATGGGGCCAAGTCTCCGTTGCGCGGCCAGATTGGATTTTTCTTTCCGAGGGTACAGCGGTGTCTCAGCCGGCCCGCTTGAGAAAGACCTTGGCGGCTGCGCCTTGCGCGCCGCGCATGAACCCCGGCATGCCGGTCTCTCCCAAAACGCCCGCCCACCAGCCGCGGAGCGCGATCTTGAACCCCCTCAAGGAGCGGAAACGCAGGAGATATTCCGAGGTTTGGAGAAGATCAAGAAAAGCGTTGATCGGCCACATCGCAGGCGACAGCTTCTTTGCGATCAGAACCCGGTTGCGCTCGGTGAGGTAGATGCTGAACCGTGACCGCTCTTTTCGCGGGCCTCCCGACCCCGACGTCGCCCCCGCAATGTGATGGATGATGGAATCGTGCGCATATCCGAGACGGAAATCGCCCCGGCGCAGAGACCATTCGGTGTCCTCGTAATAGACGAAGAAGTCGTGGTCCATGACTCCGACTTTCTCGATATAGGCTTTGGAGGCCAGCATGGAGACGCCGGAAATGATGTCGAGCTTGGCCTCGATGTCGTCGACCTTCGGCGTCGTGTCGAACAACTCGTTGACGCCGAGCGACTTGCAACGGCCGAGCAGGGGCGAATAGCGCAGTCCGCCCCACAGTTGCACGCGCCCCGTCGCGACGAAGACGATGCGGCTGCCCACCATGCCGTATCCGCCGAGCGCCTGGCGTCTCAGCAGTGCGCCGAGCGCGTCCGGCTCAGGAAAAGTGTCCGGGTTGAGAACCCATATGAAGTCCCAGTCCCGTCCGACGCCGGCGATGCACGCATTGACGCCGCCGCTATATCCGAGATTCTCACGGGCGCGCATCACCTTGACGGGCCGCGCGTCGGCCCCGAGCAGAAAGCGCCGCTCCTCGGCCTGCGTCGACCTCTGGGCGCTGTCGGCCGGTGCTTCCGCCATGCCCTCGATCCTGGCGACTTCGGCGAGATCGCGGGCATAGGCGTCCCGACCGGCGTTTTCGCAGATGATGACGCTGAAATTTCGGTAGAGGAATTTGTCGATCGACTTCAGGCAGCCTACGATGTTCTTCTGCTCATCGGTCGCGACGATCGCGATGGCGACATGCGGCGAGGCGTTCAATTCAGACGCAGCTTCAGGCACTGGACCTCACCAAACCGTTAGCCGGCTCCGCGCGAGGGTTCGCGAACGCCGTCCCCCCAATCCAACCGGCCACCTCGACGTGCGCGCACACCACGAACGCGGTCCGTCGAATACTCCTCGAAGAGCTCCTTGTGCGTATCCGCAGTTTCTTGGACTGACGTGGACGCGACTTGGTCCGGCAGTTGTGCTGACATCCGCGCGAACGGTCGCATTTTGAGAGCCATCGCCTCAGCCTGCGACACGCGCGTAAGTAGCTGAACCCCTCTTGGATTGTCAACTGGCGTCCGGGCGCGCTTACAGCGATCGTGTTTACACGGGCGCGCGCTCCCACCACTCTTCCCGGCTGCCCGACGACAAACGCGCCGCCGCCGATCCTCCGCTGGGGAGCACGATTGCCCGCGCGCCGAGCCACAAGCCGCGCCCAATGACGCGTCCTTCCGTCCACGAGCTGTTTCGTGACCGGCGAACTTTCGTTGATGTCGGTCGTTCGCTGCGGTCAGGCTTGCAAGATCTTTTCCAAACCCCCTCCACGTCGCCCGGCTCAAGAAGGCGTTCAGATAGGTCCAAACGGACGACAACGTGCGCCGCCATCCGCTCACATGAACAGCGGCTCTTTCTCCAGGCCCTTGTACAGCGAGGCGACCTGCTCTCCATAGCCGTTGTAGATCAGCGTCGGACGCTTCTGCCCGTCGTTGAGGAAGGTCTCCTCCGCCTGGCTCCAGCGCGGATGAGGAACCGCCGGATTGACGTTGGCCCAGAAGCCGTACTCGTCCGGCCCGAGCGTCTCCCAGAAGGTCTCGGGACGCTTGTCGACAAACGAAATCCGCACGATCGACTTGATCGACTTGAAGCCATATTTCCAGGGCGTCGCAAGCCGGATCGGCGCGCCCTGCACGTTAGCGAGCGGCTTGCCGTAGGCGCCCGTCGCGATGAAGGCGAGATCGTTCGTGGCCTCCGCCATCGTCAGGCCCTCGACATAAGGCCAGGGCAGGAAGCTGCGCTGGCCCGGCGCCATCGCCTTGTCGAGGAAGGTCTGGAAGCGGACATAGGACGCGGAGGACAAGGGTTTCGCGTAGGCGACGAGCTTCCTCAGCGGGAATCCGGTCCAGGGAATCGCCATCGACCAGGCCTCGACGCAGCGGTGCCGGTAGAGGCGCTCCTCGAGGCCCATCGTCTTGATAAGCGTGTCGATGTCGACCGTCTGCTCCTTTTCGACCAGCCCGTCGATCTTCACCGTCCACGGCCGGATCTTGAGCGCGCCCGCGTCCACGTGCTTGCTGGTCGTGAACTCGTAGAAGTTATTGTAATTGAGATTGTATTTCTCGGGCGTCACATCCCGGTCGAGCTTGTAAGCCGGATTGCGCTGCGCGGGATAAAGAGCATCCGACGGGTTCCCTTCCGCCCTCGCGGCCCGGGGCCAGGCGGCAAAGGCGCCCGCCGCGCCAAGCGCCGCGACGAATGTGCGGCGGTCGAGGAACGCGGCCTCAGGCGTCGCGAGCGACTCCGGGATTTCCCAGCCCTTCCGATGAATGACGCGCATGTTGGCCAACTCCTCGCTCATGCCGATACGGAGCCGATGGCGTTTTGGTTTCCATCAACGCCCTCTTTTCGGCCCGAGGATGGCGATCGTTACGCGCGGCGCCCATAGCCCACGCAAAAAACGTCAACGACCGGCTTTATTCCTTGTACCAGGTGATCTGGACGCCATTCGCGAGCAGACGGCCCGAAGGAGTCCAGAGCGCGCAGCTCTGGTCCGCAAAGCCGTTGTGAAAAATCGCCGCGTCCGCTTCGCCGAGGAGCGGCGTTGCGCCCAGGGCGGCGAGTTCGTCCGCGCCGACATGAAAATAGCTCGTGAGCGAAACGGTCGCCATCGGCTGAAAGGTGCCGCGCGCATGCATGATGCGCACGAAGAAGGCGTCCGAAAGGGCGGCGAGCGAGAGAAAGTCGAGCGGCCGCTCCGGCGCGTCCTGAATATAGGCAAGCGTACGCGGGCTGTGGATCAGCCCGTCGTTGCGCGGATAATTGTCGAGGCCGCCTTCAAGAAAGCGGAAGGAATAGCGTCGCACCCATTCGGGCCGGAAGCCATTGGGCATTTCGGGCACGCTTTCGCGCGGCGGAGCGGACGGGCCTTTGACCGGGTAATGCGACCAGACCGGCTTCCGCGCGCCGCAGACGACGCTCGCGGTCGCGGCGACGGCGCCGTTCTGGGTGAGCTCGATCGACCAGTGCTGGGTGGTCTTGCCGCCGCGCTGAAGCCTCGTCTCGATCCCATAGGCGCCGTCGGCGACGGCCCCGCAAAAATTGACGGTGAGCGCGATCGGATCGGCGAGCCGGCGCGGATCGAGCATCACCGCGTTGAGGAGCGTCGCCGCCGTCGCGCCGCCGAAAGGGCCCGCCATATTGGCGTAAGCCGGATGCGTCGCGCCGGCGTAACGCCCTTCGCCCAATCGGTCGAGGCGCGTCGCCTGATCGAGCGTGTGACCTTCCGTCTGCATCCGCCCCAGCGTCAGACTTCGGAGAGCGCGCTCAGACCTTCTCGACCTGACCGAATTCGAGATCGACCGGCGTGGCGCGGCCGAAGATCGACACGGCGACCTTCACGCGCGAGCGCGCTTCGTCCACTTCTTCCACGGTGCCGTTGAACGAAGCGAACGGACCGTCCGCCACGCGCACGTTCTCGCCAACCTCGAAGCGGATCGCGGCCTTCGGGCGCTCGACGCCTTCCGCGATCTGGCCCTTGATGCGGTCCGCCTCCGCTTCGGAAATCGGCAGGGGCTTCTTGTCGGCCCCGAGAAAACCGGTGACCTTCGGCGTGTTCTTGATGAGGTGGTAGACCTCGTCGGTGAGGTCGCATTTCACGAGCACATAGCCGGGATAGAGCTTCCGCTCGGAGTTGATCTTGCGGCCGCGCCGCACCTCGACGACGGACTCGGTCGGAACGAGGATGTCCTCGAACTTGTCCTGAAGGCCGCGCTGATGCGCGCCTTCGCGGATCGAATTCTTCGACCTTCTTCTCGAAGTTGGAATAAGCGTGAACGATGTACCAGCGCATGGCCATGGGGAATGGGTCCGGAAAATGAGCGGGTCAGCCGCCTCGGCCGATGCCGAGCGCGAAGCCGACCAGCGCGCGGAGAACCTCGTCGACGACGACGAAAAACACGCTCGCAAAAACGACAAGAAGCAGCACGAGACCCGTCGTCACCATCGTCTCGCGTCGGGTGGGCCAGACGACCTTGGCGGCCTCGGCGCGCACCTGCTGAATGAATTCGAAGGGATTCGTCATCCTGTTGGGGTCCGCTTCGGGCGTATGGCCTCGTGCCGCCGCCCAGAAAAATTCGCGGCGCGGGGCCTCTCGGCGCCGCGCCACCGCTGGCTCATACAGGAAAACCCCGGCGGAAGCCAAGCGAAATCTGAAAATCCGGGTCGAAGGGCTGGCCATGCGCGCCGCGCGGACTTCTCGAGCCGAACTATCGACTGGTCAACATCGCCCACAGGCAGCGTCGGCCCGATCCCTCGATCCCGCCCTCGGACAGCCTGAAAGCGCGGCCATCCCGCCTCATCTGTCATGCGAGGAGATCGGCTTCCTTGGCTTCTCGCCCATAATCGCCAACAGGATCGGCGGCACAGCCGTGCCCTTCCGGAAGCAGAGGAACTTGAACGTGCAGTGGTTCGCATGCCGTCTCTGCTGAACGCTGCGCGTCGCGGAGGGGGCCGCACGGGCCTTGCCCGGAGTCACGGCCGGCTGCGAGTTTCGGCGAGGGGCTGAAATGGACTTCACCGGAGGAAGGGGAGGCGCGAGGGCTATTGCGGGAATCGCGCTATCCAGAGCCGCCACTTTCGTTTCCGGCGAAAGCGGGGCTGAAGACGCCGTCTCGGGTGACTGGGTGGCCGAAACCGCCGCTCTGCTCCCGGCTGTCGCGTCCCGTGAGGCGCTCTCCGCTGGCGCGCCCTCGGACGCGCCAGTCGCAAGCTCCGGGGCGGTCGGCGAGGAAGCCGCCGGGTGGTCGAGACTCTCCATGAGACCGACGACCTGCGGCCGCAATGCCTCGCACTGCAACTCGTTCGCAAATTGGGCGACGTCGTCGCGCGCGGCGCTGTTGCGCAGCCGGTCCAGACGCTCTTCGTCGCGTTTGCAGATTTCGCCGGACGTAACCGTCGCGGCATCCGTTTGAGGAGGGGGCTGGGCGGCAGCCGCGTCGGAATTCGCATCGGAATTCCTGGGTATGGCGTCGGGAGATGCGCCGTTCGAGGCTTCCGCCGCGGGTTGGGCGGGAGCCGTCCGGCCGAGCAGTTTCTCGACCGCCGCGCGCGCGGATGGCTCGTGAGCGCCGTTCTTGTGAGCGTCAAGAAAGGCGCGCCATCCTTCGAGCGATCGGGTCTGCTGGGCGATGCGATAGTCGAGATCCTCGTCGAGCCGCGCGGCGGCCGCCGAGTCGATCGGAACTGTCGCCGCTTCCGGGATTGCCGGAATGAAGGCGTTCAGCGAGCCCATCACGCCAAAACAGATCGCGAGAGAGCCTATCGTCAGCGCGACCGTCAAGACGATCGCGTGCTTGAAATGCGCGCCCATAGCCAAAGCCTCGCGCGCCCCCGGCGTCCCGTCACCGTGCCCTGGTCCTGTCCCTGAAAATGGCCAAGGCTGTCCGTCAAGCTCAATAAGCCAATCAGACTTCCACACCCGCCTGCCGCGCGTCAACTCGTCTGCCTTCGCGGCGCCCAAAAGGGGTACGCTCCCGCAGGCGCCTCGCCATCGGCGCCTGCGCGGATAATTCAGGCGCGGAAATGCTTCGAGAGTCTCAGGCCCTGATGCTGGTAGTTCGAGGTCGCGTCCGCCCCGTAGAGCGCGTCCGGCGCGTCGGCGAGGCGCTCGAAGACGAGGCGCCCGACCGGCTGTCCGTCCTCCAGCAGGAACGGCACGTCGCGGCTGCGGACTTCGAGCACAGCCCGCGCGGCAGGCCGCCCGGCGGGACCCTGTCCGAAGCCCGGATCGAAGAAGCCCGCGTAATGCACGCGGAACTCGCCGATCGCCGGATCAATCGGCGCCATTTCGGCCGCAAGCCCTGATGGAATCTGCATCCTTTCGCGCGAGGCAAGGATATAGAACTCGTCCGGATCGAGGACGAGGCGCCGATCCGCGCGCAGCGGAATCGGCTCCCAGAAATCATCGGCCGAATAGGCGCCGACCCTGTCGACATCGATCACGCTGCCGTTCTTGACCGCCCGATAGCCCGCCGCGCCCTCGGCGAGCTCGCTGAGCGCCACCCGCACGAGCAGCCCGTCCCGCGTTTCGATCTCGCGGTCGACGAGGGGCGTCGCCGCATGCACCCGGCGAAGCTCCTCGTCGCTGAGCGTGAAATCGAGCCGTCCCATCTGCTGGGAATTGCGGTTGCGAAAGCGGATCTGATTGAGCTTCGATCCTTCGCGCACCCGCACCGAAAAGCTGCGCGGCGAGATTTCGAGCCAAAGGTCGCCCCGGTAGCCGAGCGGCGCCTCGTCGAAAGCCTCGGCCCCGTTCACGATGAGGCGGGTGAAAATGTCGAGCCGGCCGGTCGAGCTTTTCGGATTGGCCGCCCCTGAGAGGCTCGGCAGCAGAGCGAGCAATTCCTCGATGCGGGCGATATAGACGATGCCCTTTTCCAGCACCGCCCCGTCGCCCGCGAGCGAGACGGGTTCGGGGTCCAGCGTCGCCAGATGCTCCTTCACCGTCCGGGTCCGGCCCGGAAGGAAGCTTGCGCGGACGCGATAGGCTTCCCTGCCGAGCCTGAGGTCGAGGCTCGCGGGCTGGAACTGCGAAGCCTCCAGGGGCTTCGCCGCCCTGATGAGCTTGCGGCCGGCCATCGCACGGATACGGCGGCGGTCGAACAGGCCATAGGGCGGACCGAAATCCTCGTCCCCCGCGTCCTGTTCGCCGGGCAAAGGCAGAGAATGGTCCGGCTTCGTTGTCATTTTCGCCGCAGGAAAAGGTTCACGGGCTTGTTATCCCCTTGGGCGCCCGAGGCCAAGAGCCAGGCCCACGGCACGAGGTCTTGGCGCTCGCGCCTTCCAGCCCTATCTCATCGCCTTCGGAGCCGAGACTTCCATCCCCGGAGAGACGATGGCGCGAATTCTTCTTGTCGACGACGAGCCCCTGATCAGCGCGATCACCGAGGAGTGGCTGATCGATCTCGGCCACACTGTGGTGGGGCCGGCTCTCGATCTCGCCTCCGCGATGCGCCTCGCCGAAAGCGGCGTGGATGCGGCGGTGATCGACGTGACGCTCGGCCGGGAGAACGGCTATCCGCTGGCGGAGGCGCTGGACGCGCGCGGCGTGCCCTTCGTCTTCGCGACCGGCTACGGCAAGGCGGGACTGGAGCCCGCCTGGCGCGACCGCGAGACGCTGGCCAAGCCCTTCGAGTTCGAGGCTTTTCGAGCCGCCATCGAGGGGATGGTGCGCGCGGATTGAGGCGGGCGTTCTGTCCGCCCTGAACCTGTCCGTCGCTGACGCGAATTGTTTAACGGCTGTTAACTGGACAATTTGTCACATTGCAAACGACCGCTGTCAGCGACACTGTTGCGACCGCAATCCAGCTGCGTCTCTATCCAGCAAAGAGTTTTAGCCCAAACAGCTCGCCCGGGTTGAGGCAACCAAGAGAGGGCCGAAAGGTAGGGCGAAACACAAGTAAGGTGTTGAACCTGAGTGCGCTCCGTCGCCGGCGATGGCGTGCTCAGCTTTGTCGTGCCGCGGGTAGGGACGCCTGAGAGCACGAAATTTCGGCAGTCGGCAATCGAAGAACAGGCGCGCAAAGCGCCGCTAGAATTAGGGGACCGAGCGGCGCAGCGCCTCGCAACGAAGCGAGGAGGCTTCCATGACAAAAATGCCAGGTCTGTGTGCGGTGGTTTTGGCGGCGTCTCTTGCGTTCGGCGAGCGACCCCGCCTCAGCCTATACGACGTTGTTTGCGTTCGGTGACAGCATTTCGGATGCCGGCAATTTCGCCATAATGTCTCCGGAATTGGCTCCCTTGCCTCCTTACTACGGGGGCCGCTTCAGCAATGGCCCGACCTGGGTCGAGGACCTTTCGACCCGCCTCGGCCTTGGCGCGCTCAAGCCAGCCCTCAGCGGCGGCGCCGACTACGCGATCGGCGGCGCGCGGACCACAAACTTGCTGGCGCAAATCGATTATTACGCCCAGTCCCATCCCAAACCGGTCCCGGGCGCGCTCTACACGCTCGACATCGGCGGCGGCGACATCATAGACGCGCTTGCGTCCTATTCGGCCGGCAAGATCACGCCTTCTCAAGCGTCTACTCGGCCGTCGTGCAGGCGGAAGCCACCACCGTCCACGATGTCGATTTGCTCTATGGACTGGGCGCGCGCAACCTTCTTTTCTACGAAGTGCCGAATTTGGGCTTGTTCCCCGGAATGCACGGACCGCTAGAGCCGTTCCAGCCCCTCGCCGACAATATCGTGCTGTGGTTCGACGACACCGTGCTCCGGGACCTTCGTCGACTTGAGGGCGGCCGGCTTAAAGTGTATGCGCTCCAGACCTATGGTGGTTTCGACTATGTTGTGGACCATCCGGCCGATTTCGGGTTCACCAACGTCGATGATCCCTGCTGGACCGGCGGAATTCAACGGCTACGCGGGCGGCGGCACGCTCTGCTCCAATCCGAACCAATATCTGTTCTGGGACGGTTTGCATCCGACCGCCTACGCGAACACCCTGATCGCCGAAATGGCCTACCAAACGCTAACTGCCGGCGCCTTCACCGCCCGTGCGCTGACCGCCGACGCGTTCACCGACACGCCCGAGCCCGCCACCTGGGCCATGATGCTTCTCGGCTTCTGCGGGCTTGGCGTCGCAGGTTACCGCTCTGCACGCCGGAGAGCAGTCCGCAGCACGACAGGGCCACATCTGTAGCCCGCCAGCCGCTCCCCGCCCGCGACGATGAGGGGCTGCTCATGGGGTTTGGAATTTGACGGCCTGAGGATAAGGAAAGCATCCCCCTCGCGACCGCGTCGAGCAATTCGCGCGACGCCTGTCGCGTCATGGACTCTGGAGTCACCGGGATGGATGCATCCGGCCTTTTCGCACGCCTTGTCGCGCTCGTCGGCGCGGGCGCGATCGCTTTGCGGCGGAGGGACCGGCCCTCGCAGGAGGCGGTCGGAAGCGCGCCGCAGATCCCAGCCGCGCGGCCTCAAGGATCGCTGCCGACCCTGAAGATGCCGACGGCTCGCGGCTGGCGACCGGGCGAAGCGCCGGTCGCGGCGCCGGGTCTCAAGGTCAACGCCTTCGCGGCGGGCCTGAAACACCCGCGCTGGATTTACGTTTTGCCGAACGGCGATACGCTCGTCGCCGAGGCGCTCCAGCCCGCCCCGCCGATCCGGTCGGTCTTCGACTACGCGATGGTCAGCACGATGAAGCGCGCGGCTGCGGTCGGCGTCAGCCCGAATCGCATCACGCTGTTGCGCGACGCCGATGGCGACGGCGTCGCGGACGTTCGCGAGCGCTTTCTCGAAGGCCTGAGCCAGCCCTTCGGCATGGCGCTCGTCGGCGACACGTTTTACGTCGGAAACACCGACGGCGTCGTCGCCTTCCCTTACAAGCCGGGCGCGACGCGGCTTTCCGGGCCCGGCCGGAAGCTTGTCTCGTTCAATGGCGGCGGGCACTGGACGCGCAGCCTGCTCGTGAGCCCGGACGGCAAGGCGCTCTATGTCGGCGTCGGCTCGCTGACCAATATCGCCGACGAAGGGATGGAAGCGGAAGACGGCCGCGCCGCCATCTACCGACTCGACCTCGCGAGCGGCCAATCCGAGATTTTCGCCTCGGGCCTGCGCAATCCCGTTGGCCTCGCCTGGGAGCCGAGCACATCCGCCCTGTGGACCGTCGTCAACGAACGGGACGGGCTCGGCGACGAGACGCCGCCGGATTATCTGACCGCGGTTCGCGCGGGCGGCTTCTACGGCTGGCCCTATTGCTACTGGGGGCAGACGGTCGATGATCGCGTGCCGCAGAACGCGGCCATGGTCGCGAAGGCGATTACGCCTGACTACGCGCTCGGCGGGCATACGGCGTCGCTCGGCCTTTGCTGGATGCCGGCGGGAACGCTGCCCGGATTTCCCGACGGGATGGCGATCGGGCAGCACGGCTCCTGGAATCGCAGCACGCTGAGCGGCTACAAGGTCGTCTTCGTGCCCTTCGAGAAGGGCCGGCCCTCCGGGCCGCCCCGGGACATTCTCTTCGGCTTTCTCGCGCCGGACGAGCGGGAATCCTATGGGCGGCCGGTCGGCGTGTGCATCGGGGCGGACAAGTCGCTGCTGGTCGCCGATGATGTCGGCGACGTGATCTGGCGCGTGACGGGAGCGTGAAGCGCCTCGGCCTCCGCCGGGATTGGACGGCTTGCGACGGAAGGGGCGAGTTGACGCGGCCGCCGCCGCGCCCTAATCAGCCTTTCATCTCGTGGTCATTTGAGCCGGTCGGCTTGCCGCCACGTTAAACAAAGGGCTAAAAGATCGGGCCTCGCTTGCAGATTGGCCCATCCTTCCAGCCCGCCAAGGCGCTTGCGCCGGAAAGGTCGAGGCGATGACGAGCCCCCGCAAATCCCGCGATCCGAAGAGCCTGCGGCCCGCGACCCAGCTCATCCACGGCGGCTCCCTGCGCTCCTCGTTCGAGGAGACGTCGGAGGCGCTCTTTCTGACGCAGGGCTACCTTTACGACACGATGGAACTCGCCGAAGCCCGCTTCAAGGGCGAGAACCCGGGCTTCATCTATTCGCGCTTCGCCAACCCCACCGTTTCGATGTTCGAAAAGCGGATGGCGCTTCTGGAAGGCGCGGAAGCGGCGCGCGCGACAGCCAGCGGCATGGCGGCGGTGACGGCTGCGCTGATGGGCCAGCTCAAGGCGGGCGATCACGTCGTCGCCGCGAGGGCCCTGTTCGGCTCGTGTCTCTACATCGTCGAAGAGCTGCTGCCCCGCTTCGGCGTCGAGTTCGACCCTGGTCGACGGAACCGACCTCGACGCCTGGCGCGCCGCCGTCCGCCCCAACACCAAGACCGCCTTCCTCGAATCGCCGACCAATCCGACGATGGAGATCATCGACATCGCCGCGGTCGCGAAGATCGTGCACGAGGCGGGCGCGACGCTGGTGGTCGACAATGTGTTCGCGACGCCCCTCTTCCAGCATCCGCTGAAGCTCGGGGCCGACTGCGTCGTCTATTCCGCCACCAAGCACATCGACGGGCAGGGCCGCGTGCTCGGAGGGGTGATCCTCGCGAGCGAACAATTCATCGCCGACCACATCCACAATTTCCTGCGCCAGACCGGGCCGAGCCTCTCGCCCTTCAACGCCTGGACGCTGCTGAAATCGCTGGAGACCCTGCCGGTGCGGGTGACGGCGCAGGGGCGCTCCGCGGCGCGCATCGCCGATTATCTCGCCAGCCGCCCGGAAGTGGCCCGCGTCATCTATCCCGGCCGGGACGATCACCCGCAGGCGGCGCTCGCGCGGCGCCAGATGGAAGGCGGGGGCACGCTCGTGTCCTTCGAGCTTGCAGGCGGCAAGGACGCCGCGTTCCAGATGGCGAACGCGCTCTCGATCGTCGGCATCTCCAACAATCTCGGCGACGCCAAGAGCCTCATCACCCATCCGGCGACGACGACCCACCAGCGGCTGAAGCCCGAGCAGCGCGAGGCGCTCGGCATCACGGCCGGCCTGCTTCGGCTCTCCGTCGGTCTCGAGGACGCCGAGGACCTGATCGAGGATCTGGCGCAGGCGCTCGACAAGACGAACGCCCCCCGCCGCCATCACGCCGCCGAGTAAACCGACCGCCCGCACCGTTCGGCGCGGGCGATGGCGCGGACCCTACTTCTGGTCCAGGTCCGCGAGCGTCGGCATGCGGCCCTTGGGGGTCATGCTGTTGATGATCTGCGGCAGGGCCACCACGAGCTGGTTCAGAAGCTCCTGCTGGCTCATGCCGGTGCGGGCCGAAAGCTCGTTGAGCACATTCTGGCCGAGCGCGCCGCCAAGCTGGCCGGGCTGGATCGGCTGGTTCTCGCCGGGCCCGATCCAGGAATTGACCTGCGGAGCGGCGCCCCGGCGGTCAGCTTGCCGATGAGGTCGGTCAGTCCGCCCAGAATGCTGCCGGGAGGCGCATTGGTCGGAATGGGTTGAGCTGGCGCGGGCGCCGGGCGAGGCGGCGCGCTTGGCGCGGGCGAGGAGCCGCCGCCAAAGAGCTTGCCGAGCACGAGCGCGCCGATCGCGACCGCGATCGGGAGTCGCCAGATTGCCGCCGGGAACCGCATTCTTCATCGCATCGTCAAACGAGGCCATGGACTCCTCCTTAGGGGGCCGGCGGGGCCGGGCGCTGCGCTTCCTGGCGCTTCTGGCGGCCTGTCGAATGGAAACACGCGACAAACTCTATCCGCTTGCGTTTTCCCCGTCCATCCCGCAACACTTCGCCCGCGGACCCGCCGGACCGCGGGGGGACGTCTATCGCCGAAGGAGCGACGCCATGGGCATCATCGCCTGGATCATCCTGGGTCTCATTGCCGGGTTCATCGCGAGCAAGATCGTCAACAAAAGCGGCTCGGGCCTGATGATGGACATCGCGCTGGGGGTCGTCGGCGCCATCGTCGGCGGCTTCATCATGACTTCGGTCTTGGGACGGACAGGGATCACCGGCCTCAACATCTGGAGCATCATCGTCGCCGTGATCGGAGCGATCGTGGTGCTGTGGATCTACCACGCGGTCGTCGCGAGAACCTGACTTTACGCTTCAGTCGGCGGCGCCCCACCGCGCCGCCGAATCCTCGTCGCCCGCCTTCGCCTCGACCCATCCTCCGACCGCCCCGTCGACACGGATCACGCGCTTCCAGAACGGGGCCCGCGTCTTCAGAAAATCCATGAGCATTTCGGCCGCGGCGAAGGCCTCGCCCCGATGCCCGGCCGCGACCGCGACCAGCACGATCGGCTCGCCCGGCGCGATGCGCCCATAACGATGAATGACGGTGACGCCGAGAAGCGGCCAGCGCGCCTCCGCCTCGCGGACGACGCGCGCCATCTCCGCCTCCGCCATGCCGGGGTAATGCTCGAGTTCGAGCGCGGCGAGCGACCCGCCCTCGTCCCGGCAAAGGCCCACGAACGTGACGACCGCCCCGACATCGCCGCGGCCCGCCGTGAGCGCGGCCGCTTCGGCGGCCGCGTCGAAGCTTTCGCGCTGGACCCGGACGGAGGCCACTCAGCCGCCCGTCATCGGCGGGAAGAAGGCGATCTCGCGCGCGCCGCCGAGCGGCGCATCGGGTTTCGCATGGACGCGATCGAGCGCGGCCCGCACCGCCAGAGGCTTCTCGAAGGCGTGCGCATAGGCCTCCCCCTGCGCCGACAGCCAGGCGACAAGGTCGCCCACGGTTTTCACCGTCGCAGGCGGATCGATCTCCTCCTCGGACTTCCCGACGCGCTCGCGCACCCAGGCGAAATAGACGGCTTTCATGGGGTCAATCGTTCCCGACGTTGTCCCAGCCCGCCTTCAGATAGTCCCAGCCGGTGTAAAGCGTAAGGAGCGCGGCGATCCAGAGCAGCACGGTTCCCGTCATGGTCGCGCCCGGCAGGACCTTTTCGCCGGCGGGTCCCGCGATCAGGACGGAGAGCGCAACCATCTGGACCGTCGTCTTCCATTTGGCGACGGCCGTGACCGGCATGGGCACCCGGAGTTCGGCCAGATATTCGCGCAGGCCCGAGACGAGGATCTCGCGGCAGAGGATGACGATGGCCGCCCAGAGGGTCGCCCCGGCGATCGTGTGATCGGCCGCGAGCATCAGGATGACCGCCGATACGATCAGCTTGTCGGCGATGGGGTCGAGCATCCGCCCGAGCGACGACTGCTGCGACCAGGCGCGGGCGAGATAGCCGTCGAAGAAGTCGGTGATCGCGGCGGCGATGAAAATGACGAGCGCGATCCAGCGCGCCCAGGACTCGTTCGGCCAGAACAGGAGCCCGGCGACCACCGGCACCGCCACGCAGCGCGCGTAGGTGAGAATATTGGGCAAGGACCAGCTGCTGCTGACCGATCCTGTGGTGGAGGAAGCCATCGGAGCGCAGCAAGACACCGCCGCCCTCGCCGCGTCAAGCGCAACGGCGCGAAAGCAGCGCAGGCGGCCGGCATTTCGGCGCGCTCCTCAGGCCGGGCGGATGTTTGCATTCGACCGGAAGGGCTTGTCCGAGCCGAATCCAGAGGCGCTCAAGCCCTCAAACGGGGTTGGAAAAGCTTGGATTTTCTTGGATTCTCTCGTCCGAATCCGTGTCTTTTCAATGGGTTACGCGGCCCATGCGACAAGAGATATTTTTCGGCGCCCTCAGAACGGGATGTCGTCGTCGATCGGCGGGGCGCTTCCGCCGCCGGACATGGCCGGGCGGCGCTCCGAGCGGCCGAAGCTCGCGCCGCGCGGCGCGCCCTCGTCGGGGAAGCTCTCGCGGTCGGCCCCGCCGCCGCGCGAGTCGAGAAGCTGCAGTTCGCCACGGAAGCGCTGGAGCACGATCTCCGTCGTGTAACGGTCCTGCCCGTCCTTGTCCTGCCATTTGCGGGTCTGCAACTGGCCCTCGACATAAACCTTCGTGCCCTTCTTGCAGTACTGCTCCGCGACCTTGCCGAGATTCTCGTTGAAGATCACGACATTGTGCCACTCGGTCTTCTCTTTGCGCTCGCCCGAGGTCTTGTCGCGCCAGGTCTCCGACGTGGCGACCCGGAAGTTCACCACCTGGTCGCCGGAATTGAGCCGCCGCACCTCGGGATCGGCGCCGAGATTGCCGATGAGGATCACCTTGTTGACGCTGCCGGCCATGGCCCTGCTCCTAACGCGCGCCCATCCATGGGCTCATCCCATCTTCCATAACGCAAAGCGGACGCCCGAGGCGCCCAAATCGCCGCCAAACCGGCTTTGTCCACAAAACCGGCAGGCGCCCGCTTGGGAAGAGCGGGCTCACGCCCTACATTCGCCGCCAAGGGCGGCTTGCGGCCGTCTTCCCTGTGTTCTTTGTTTGTTCTAGCATCGGTCCGCTCCGCGCGCAAGCGCGATTCGCGAGGCCGCCTTAAGGATCGTCATGGCCAAGTCCGCTTCCTCTTCGAAGCTCCGCCCGGCCGCGCGGAACACGGCGCCCGGGACGGGCGAGAAGGCGCTTGACGCGCTGTTCGGCGGCCCCGCCATCGTGATCCGCGGGGCGCGCGAGCACAATCTCAAGAACGTCGATCTCACGATCCCGCGCGACAGGCTCGTCGTCTTCACCGGCCTTTCGGGCTCCGGCAAATCCTCGCTCGCCTTCGACACGATCTACGCCGAGGGGCAGCGGCGCTATGTCGAGTCGCTCTCGGCCTATGCGCGCCAGTTCCTGCAGATGATGCAGAAGCCCGACGTGGACCAGATCGACGGGCTCTCGCCGGCCATCGCCATCGAGCAGAAGACGACCTCGAACAATCCGCGCTCGACCGTCGGCACGGTGACGGAGATCTACGACTACATGCGTCTCCTCTGGGCGCGGGTCGGCGTTCCCTATTCGCCCGCGACCGGCCTGCCGATCGAGAGCCAGACGGTGAGCCAGATGGTGGACCGCGTGCTTGCGCTCCCCGAGCGCACGCGGCTCTATCTCACCGCGCCTGTCGTGCGCGGCCGCAAGGGCGAATACCGCAAGGAGATCGCCGACTGGATGAAGCGCGGCTTCCAGCGCCTCAAGATCGACGGGCAATTCCACGACATCGCGGACGCGCCAACCCTCGACAAGAAGCTCAAGCATGATGTCGAGGTCGTGGTCGACCGTATCGTCGTGAAGCCCGACATGGCGAGCCGGCTCGCCGAAAGCTTCGAGACGGCGCTCGAACTCGCGGACGGGCTCGCCGTCGCCGAGTTCGCCGACGTGGCGGAGGGCGAGAGCGAGCCGCGTCGCGTCCTCTTCTCGTCGAAATTCGCCTGTCCCGTGTCCGGCTTCACGATCGCCGAGATCGAGCCGAGGCTCTTTTCGTTCAACTCTCCGCATGGCGCCTGTCCGGTCTGCGCGGGGCTCGGCTCGGAACTGCGGGTCGATCCGTCGCTTGTCGTGCCGGACCCGAAGCTCACCTTAAAACGCGGCGCGGTCGCGCCCTGGGCGAAGTCCAGTTCGCCCTATTATTTGCAGACGCTGGAGGCGCTCGGACGGCATTACAAGTTCCGCCTCGACAAGCCGTGGAGCGAATTGCCCGAAGCCGGGCGCAACGCGATCCTTCACGGCTCGGGCGAGGAGGAAATCCGCTTCGCCTATGACGACGGCCTGCGCTCCTACGAAGTGCGCAAGCCCTTCGAGGGCGTGGTCGCCAATCTCGAGCGCCGCTACAAGGAGACGGAAAGCGAGTGGTCGCGCGAGGAAATCCAGCGCTACATGAGCGCCAAGCCCTGCGACGCCTGCCACGGTTTCCGCCTCAAGCCCGAGGCGCTCGCCGTCAAGATCGACGGGCAGCATATCGGGGACGTGAGCCTGCTCTCGGTCAAGGCCGCGATCGCCTGGGCGCAGGGCCTGCCCGCGAGACTTGACGCCAAGCGCAACGAGATCGCCCATCGCATCCTGAAGGAAATCCAGGACCGGCTCATCTTCCTGCGCGACGTCGGGCTCGATTATCTGACGCTCTCGCGCTCGTCGGGCACGCTGTCGGGCGGCGAGAGCCAGCGCATCCGCCTCGCCTCGCAGATCGGCTCGGGGCTCACGGGCGTGCTCTATGTTCTGGACGAGCCGTCGATCGGCCTGCATCAGCGCGACAATGCGCGCCTTCTCGATACGCTCAGGCGCCTCCGGGGCCTCGGCAATACGGTGATCGTCGTCGAGCATGACGAGGATGCGATCTGGGCGGCGGATTTCGTGGTCGATGTCGGTCCCGGCGCGGGCGTGCATGGCGGCGAGATCGTCGCCAAGGGCACGCCGCAGGAGATCGCCGCCAACCCGAATTCGCTGACCGGCCATTATCTCTCGGGCGAGCGGACGGTCGCCATTCCCGAGCGTCGGCGGTCGCCCGACCCGAAGCGGCAGCTCAAAATCGCCGGGGCGCGCGGCAACAATCTCAAGAGCGTGACGGCTTCGATTCCGCTCGGCCTCTTCACCTGCGTCACGGGCGTGTCGGGCGGCGGCAAATCGACGCTCGTCATCGACACGCTCTACAAGGCCGCCGCGCGCAGCCTGAACGGCGCGAGCGAGCCGCCGGCGCCGCACGAGCGCATCGACGGGCTCGACCAGCTCGACAAGGTGATCGACATCGACCAGTCGCCGATCGGCCGCACGCCGCGCTCGAATCCCGCGACCTATACGGGCGCCTTCACGCCGATCCGCGACTGGTTCGCCGGCCTGCCGGAAGCGAAGGCGCGCGGCTATCAGCCGGGGCGCTTCTCCTTCAACGTGAAGGGCGGGCGCTGCGAAGCCTGCCAGGGCGACGGCGTCATCAAGATCGAGATGCACTTCCTGCCGGACGTCTATGTCACCTGCGACGTCTGCAAGGGCAGGCGCTACGACCGCGAGACGCTGGAGGTGCGCTACAGGGGCAAGTCGATCGCCGACGTGCTCGACATGACGGTCGAGGAGGCGGCGGAACTGTTCAAGGCGGTGCCGTCCATTCGCGACAAGATGGAGACGCTGAAGCGCGTCGGCCTCGGCTATGTGAAGGTCGGCCAGCAGGCGACGACGCTCTCGGGCGGCGAGGCGCAGCGGGTGAAGCTCGCGAAGGAACTGTCGCGCCGCTCGACCGGCCGCACGCTCTACATCCTCGACGAGCCGACGACGGGCCTGCATTTCCACGATGTCGCGCAATTGCTCGACGTGCTGCACGAGCTGGTCGATCAGGGCAACACGATGATCGTCATCGAGCATAATCTGGAGGTCGTGAAGACCGCCGACTGGATCGTCGACATGGGGCCGGAAGGCGGCGACGGCGGCGGCGAGGTCGTGGCGTCGGGCACGCCCGAAGAGATCGCGCGCAACCCGAAGAGCCACACCGGCGCCTATCTCAAGCCCGTGCTGGCGCGGAAGGGAGCGAGGCGGAAGGCGGCGGAGTAGCGGATGGCGAGGCGAGCGCGACAGCGAAAATGCTCACTCCGGCAGCCTCTCGAACGGATCGACCACCCGATCGCAGATCATTGCGAAGTCGCGCACGTTCCGCGTCAGCAGCGCGAGCGCGTTCGCTTCCGCGATCGCCGCGATCGCGACATCGGCGAAGCCGGGGGCGCGGCCTTGCGCCGCCGCCCGGTCCGAGAGCCTGCCGGCGATGATCGCGGCCTTGAGATCGAAAGGCAAAATCCGGTCGCCGTAAAGGTGCTCGACCGCCTCCCACCAGGACGCGAGCGCCTCCGCCTTGCGGGTCGCTCCCTGCCGCGCCGCCTTGGCGATTCCCGCGCGGATTTCCGCGGCGGTGACGACGGACACGAAAAGATCGTCCGACCGGCGGTCGAGCCAGTCGATCAGCGCCGACGGCCGCTCCGGCCTGGCCGGCGCCAGTGCCGAAATGACGTTGGTGTCGATCAGGTACTTCAAAGGCCCGCGTCGCGCGGCGGCGTCGCGTCACGCTCCGCAAGGTCCGCGTCATCGAGCGGCGCCGCCGCCAGCAGGCGACCGAAGCTCGGAACGCTGGACAGCCGCCGCCACGTCTCCCACGACACGACGACCGCTTCCTTGTGGCCGTGACGGGTGATGACGAATTCCTCGCCGCGCAAGGCGTCGTCGACCACCGCGGACAGCTGCGCCTTGGCGTCTTTCAACTGGATTTCGCGCATGGAACACCTGTAATCTGACCAGTGTAGTCATATAGGGACGCGCCCCCTCGCGGCAAGGCGCATTCCTGGGATCGCCATGGCGAGGAGGGACTGGCATTTCGCGGACGGGCGGCGCATGCTCGGCGAAAGCCGATCGGGAGGAACGGCCCTTGACGTTCGTAGGCGTGACGGCAGGCGGCGACAAAATCGCCTATCGCGACGGAAAGCGTTATCTCTATCTCGGCTCGGTGCTGGTGACGGCGGTTCCGCTCGTCGCGGTGGCGCTCTATTTCGCGACCGGCGGCGCGCTCTGGACGACGCTGGTCCCGTTCCTTTTCGTCTTCGGCGTCATTCCGCTCGTCGACGCCTGGCTCGGCGAGGACTTCAACAATCCGCCGCCCGAGGTCGTCGCGGCGATGGACGCCGACCCCTATTATCGCCGCATCGCCTTCGCGGCCGTGCCGCTCTACTGGGCGGGCTTCGTCGCGACCGTCGCTTTCGTCGGCACGCAGCCCCTGCCCTGGTGGTCATGGATGGCGCTCGCGATCGGCGTCGGCACCGGGAGCGGCGGCTGTCTCGCGCTCGGCCATGAACTCGGCCACAAGGCGGACCGCGCCAGCGAAATCCTCGCCCTCTTGTCGAACGCGGTGGTCGGTTACGGGCATTTCCGGGTCGAGCACAATCGCGGCCACCACACGTGGGTCGCGACGCCCGAGGACCCGGCGAGCGCGCGCTACGGCGAGTCGGTCTATCGCTTCGCGCGGCGCGAACTGCCGGGGGCGCTGCTGCGCGGCTGGCGCAACGAGGCGCGGCGGCTCGAAAGGCGAGGCAAGAGCGCCTGGTCGTTCGGGAACGAGATTCTGCAGGGCTACGCGCTCACCTTCGCGGTCGCGGCGGTCCTCGTCTTCCTCTTCGGCTGGAAGGTCGCGCCCTTCATCGTCGCCCACCATGTCTTCGGCTGGTACGCGCTGACGCAGACGAATTACATCGAGCATTACGGGCTCCTGCGGCAGAAGCGGGCGAACGGGCGCTACGAGCCGGTCGAGCCGCGCCATTCGTGGAACACGAACCACATTTTCTCGAACCTGCTGACGTTCCATCTGCAGCGCCACTCGGACCATCACGCCAATCCGATGCGGCCCTATCAGTCGCTGCGCGACTTCAGGGACCTCCCGCGTCTGCCGAGCGGCTATCCGGGCATGTTCGGGCTCGCGGCGATTCCGCCGCTGTGGTTCCGGGTGATGGACCCGAAAGTGCGGGCCTGGGCGGGCGGCGACTTTTCGAAGATCAACCTCGATCCGCGGCTGCGCGCCGCAGCCTGAGCGCGTTGCTATCGGCGCGAATTCCTCCGCTCGACATACCGGCTGAGCCAGCTCCGGCCCCGCCGCTCGGCGAGATAGCCGAGCCACGCGCCGACGAGCGCCGCGGGGATCAGGGCATAGAGGGACGTTGAAAAAATCGCGCAGACGCCCGCGAAGGCGGCGGCGAAAGCCAGGGCCACCCAGGTCGTGAATTCGGCCGAGCCCGTCATCTCCCGCGCCAAGAGCCTTCACCCGGTTCGCGCCCCGCCAGAGAAAAAGATAGCGCATATGCCCATTCGCACGGTCAACCGAATTGTCGCACCGGGCCGCGCTGGCTGTTATGGGATGATCGGAGGCCCACGGCCCCGGGCCGCTCCACGCGGGAGCGGCCGGGGTCGCAGGAAAACCCTCACGCCGCCTTTCGCCGCGCCGCCTCCGCGCGGTAGAGCGGGACCTCGGTCGCGAGCGCCTCGGCGACGCTCGGCCGCTGACGCATCCGTTCGAGATAGGCTTGGGCGTTCGGGTAGGTCGCCAGGTCGATCTCGGGAATGGCCTGCGTCCAGTTGAGGACCGTCGCGAGATAGGCGTCGGCGACGCTGAAGCCTTCGAGCAGGAACGCGCGCCCCGCGAGCGCCTCGTCGAGATGGGCGAGACGCGAGGAATATTTGCCCGCCGTCCAGGCCCTGACCTCGGGCGGCGTTTTCTGGCTGACGAGCGGCGCGAGCAGCGCCTTGTGCAGTTCGGTCCCGATGAAGCTCAGCCACTGGCGCAGCCGCGCGCGGCCCAGCCGATCCGACTCCGGCGGCGCGAGCCCGGCTTCGGGAAAAGTGTCGGCGACATATTGCAGGATGGCGGCGTTCTCGGTGAGCACGGTTCCATCGTCGAGCCGCAGCGCCGGCACGTAGCCGAGCGGGTTGACGGCGCGATAGTCCTCGCCCGTCGCGAGCACGCGCTTGGTCGCCGGATCGACCTCGAAGAGATTGACTGCGGCGCCGGCCTCGGCGAGGGCAATGCGGCCCGACATCGAACAGGCGAGCGGAGAGAAGAAAAAATCCATGATTTCCTCCTTGTCGATTTTTGTACTGTTACGCATATAATAGCCGGCGTCAAGAATTTTATGCGATATGGTACAAAAAAATCCCCCTGAAGCTCCTGTCGCCGGGCCTCGCCGCCGGGGCCGGCCGCGCGCCTTCGAGCCGGAGGTCGCGCTCGCCCGCGCGATGGACCTGTTCTGGAAGGAGGGCTTCGCGGCGACCTCGCTCGACGAGCTCAGCGCCGCGACCGGGCTCAACCGGCCGAGCCTGTACGGCGCTTTCGGCGACAAGCGCGCCCTCTACCTTCAGGCCTACAAACGCTATCGCGAGCGCGTTCGCGACGCCTTCGCGCCGCTTCTCAACGAGGCGGCGCCGCTACGCGAGAAACTGAGGCGGATCCTCTCCGCCGCGCTCGACCTCTATCTCAGCGGCGAGGAGGGCCCGCGCGGCTGTTTCACGGTGCTGACGGCCTCGTCCGACGCCATCCATGATCCGGAGGTGCGGCCCGTCGTGGCGAAGGCTCTCGAGAACGCGGACGCCGCCTTCGAGGGTCTGTTCGCCTCGGCGCGGGAGGCAGGCGATCTTCCGCCAGAGGCGGACCCGAAGCGGCTCGCCCGGATGACTTCGGCGACGCTGCACTCGCTGTCGGTGCGCGCCCGCGCGGGCGTCCCGCGCGCCGAGATCGAGCCGCTGATCGACGACATCATCGAGACGGCCTGCGGCCCTGCTCCCAAGGCTGGCGCCCGGGGCGCGGATAAGAAGCGCCGCGCGCGCTGAACCTCGGCGGCGCGAACGGTCATCCGGCGACCTGGACAGGCTGAGGCCAAGCGGCGGACGCCATGCAACCGTGCTAGCATAATATTGGATTTTCGACTTTAGAGGCCCATCGCCCGAGCGCCGTAAACCACGGCCAAGTAAGTGCAACCTGCAGCGAGAATTTTAGCGGTGTCAACCACCGCTGGCAGGAAGCCGCAAAGAGGCGGCAGGCGGGAGGAGCCACGTGGCAGGGCCAATCGGCGCGTTCATCTGGTATGAATATATGGGCGAGGACCGGCTCGCCGCGGCCGATTTCTATGCGCATGTGCTCGGCTGGACGGTGAAGGACGCCGGCATGCCGAACCTGCCCTACGAGACGGCTTCCGTCGGCGAGCGCATGGTGGCCGGACTCATGGAGATCCCCGACGACGCCCGCGCGATGGGCGTGAGACCCTGCTGGACCGGATACATCTGGGTCGAAGACGTGGACGCGATGCTCCCCGATCTCACCAGGGCCGGAGGCAAGGCCTGGAAGCAGCCGGCGGAATTTCCCGGCGTCGGCCGTTTCGCGGTCGTTGCGGATCCCTATGGCGGCGGCATTGTCCTGTTTCATGGCCACGGCGACGGACCGCCGCCTGCCCCGCCGGAGAACGCTCCGGGTTTCGTGGGCTGGCACGAGTTTCACGCCGACGACGGGGCGGCCGCGCTCGACTTTTATTGCCGCTTCTTCGGCTGGAAGCGCACGAGCGAATTCGATATGGGACCGATGGGCGGCTACCAGATGTTCAAGACGTCGCATGGCGAGCGGGGCGGCGTCATGACGCGCCGGCCGGGCGTCAGCCGCCTCCTACTGGCTCTATTATTTCAACGTCGAGGCGATCGACGCCGCCGCGGAGCGCGTGCGCGCCCACGGGGGCAGGATCGTCAAAAGTCCGCATCAGGTTCTGTCCGGCCGATGGGTCGTCCATGCGCTCGATCCGCAGGGCGCGATGTTCGCCCTTGTCGCGCCCGGGCGGTAAGCGAGCGCGGCTCCCGGTCGAAGGGAGGGGCGAGGCGCGCCGGCGCTGCAATCGCGCTCGCCGGACCCCGACGGCCGAGCGATCGATCGCGGATCGCAGCGCCGACTTGACAACATACCGACCGGTTGGTATGTGATGAGCCAAGAGGCGCGAAGACCTCCAAAGTCCGTTGCCCGCAAGGGGTCGGCGGAGGCGCCGGAAGCCGAGGAGACAGAGCCATGGACCATCCGAAAGTCGTTTCGCACGACGAGGCTTGCGCCGCTCGCGGGGCCTTTCTGCTCGAGGAAAAGCAGTTCACGAAGGCGCGCGACGAACTCGCGCGGAAACGGCGCGCATTGCCCTGGACGCGGGTCGAGAAGACCTACGTCTTCGATACCGTCCGGGGGCCGCAGTCGCTGGCCGATCTGTTCTCGGGGCGGAGCCAGCTCATCGTGCAGCATTTCATGTTCGCTCCCGAGTGGAGCGAGGGCTGCGTCGGCTGCTCGTTCGGCGCCGACAGCGTCGATGGCGCCCTGCCGCATGTTCAGGCGCGCGACGCGAGCTTCGTCGCGGTGTCGCGCGCGCCGCTCGAAAAGCTTTTGCGTTACAGGAAGCGCATGGGCTGGACCTTCGATTGGGTCTCGTCCGGAGGGAATGACTTCAACTACGACTTCGGCGTCGCCTTCCGTCCCGACGACATCGCCGCGGGCCGCGCGACCTACAACCATCGGCCGCTGACTTTCGAGGCCTCGGACCTGCCTGGAATCAGCGTCTTCTTCAAGGACGCCGCCGGCGAGATCTTCCACACCTATTCGACCTTCGCGCGCGGGCCGGAGATGATGATAACCGCCTACATGTATATCGACCTCCTGCCCAAGGGCCGCGACGAGGAGGGTCTCGCGAACCCGCCAAGCTGGTGGCGCCGGCATGACGAATATCCCGACGCTGCATCCGCATCGGCCTGCGGATGTCAGCGCTCGTCGACAGAAAACGTCTGAGGGCCCGGCGGCGTTCGGGGAGCGGATCGCTCCCCTGAGGGAAGCTCTCGCATTTCGGATTCCAACGAAGCGCACGACGATGACGACAAAACCAACCTCGACCAAACGGCAGCCGCGCTCCGGCGCCGCTCCCCGAAAAGCGAAGGGGTCCGGAGCCCAGCGCCGCCCGGCCGAGCCCGCACGGGAAAAGCTGCTCGACGCGGCGGTGCATGTGATCCGGTCGAAGGGCTATTCGGCCGCGCGGGTCGACGACATCTGCGAGGAGGCCGGGGTCACCAAGGGCGCTTTCTTCCACCATTTCGAAAGCAAGGAGAATTGCGCCATCGCGGCGGCGGGACATTTCGCCGCGAACGCCGAGGCGCTGTTCGATCAGGCAGCCTATGCGCGCCTGCCCGATCCCGCGCGCGCGGGTGCTCGGCTATGTCGATTTCCGCAAGGCCATCCTGACCGGCGAACTGCCCGAGTTCACCTGCCTGCTCGGCACGATGGCGCAGGAGGCCTACGACACCCATCCGGCGATCCGCGAGGCCTGCGACCTCTACATCCGCGAGCACGCGGAAAAGCTCGAAGCGGACCTCGCGGACGCGAAGGCGCTCTACGCGCCCCATGCGGACTGGACGCCGAAGAGCGCCGCGCTTTTCGCGCAGGCCGTGCTGCAGGGCGGCTTCGTGCTCGCCAAGGCGAGCCACGGGCCCAAGGTCGCCGCGGACTGTTGCGATCATCTCAGGCGCTATTTCGAGCAGCTGCTCCACGCCGAAACGCCGGACAAAGGGAGGAACGGGCAATGAGCGGACAAAAAATCATGCCCTGCCTCTGGTTCGACGGGAACGCCGAGGAGGCCGTCGGGCTTTATCTACTTGCGTTCCGCTCGGGTCGCGTGACCTCGACGACGCGCCGGGGCGACGAGGGACCCGGCGCTCCCGGAACGGGGATGCAGAGCGGAGACCCCGACGCCAGGGGCCGTCTCATCCGTGCAATCCTGCCGGCGCACAAACTCGACATCGCGACCTTGCAACAGGCTCTCGAAGCCAATGAAGGAGGAAAAAGCCTATGACGGATGTATCGAACCTGCTCGGCTCTTTTGTCTGGTACGACCAGATGGCGAAGGACCTCACCGTCGCGGAAACTTTCTACGCGAAGGTCGTCGGCTGGACGATGGCGCCCAACACGATGAACGACCAGCGCTACACGCTGCTCAAGGCGGGCGACGAGATGATCGGCGGCCTCATGCCGATCCCTGCCGACGCCGCGGGCGTCCAGCCCGCGTGGATGGGCTATATCGCAGTCGATGACGTCAAGGCTTATGCCGACAAGGTCCAGCAAGCCGGCGGCGCGATCCATCGGCCGCCGACCGAAATCCCCAATGTCGGAACCTTCGCCGTGGCGGCCGATCCGTTCGGCGCGGGCTTCCTCATCTTCCGGGGCAATGGCGACGGCGACGGCGCGCCCGATGTCGCCTCCATGGCGCCCGCCCATGTCGGCTGGCGCGAACTGCACGCGGGCGACGGGCCGAAGGCCTTCGACTTCTATTCCGGCCTGTTCGGCTGGACGAAGGGCGACGCCATGGACATGGGCGCGATGGGCAAATATCAGCTGTTCAATACGCGCGCGGGGCAACCCGGCGGCATGATGACCAAGATGCCCAACACGCCCGCGCCCTCCTGGCTCTATTATTTCGGCGTGCGCTCGATCGACGCGGCCTCCGAGCGCGTGAACTCCTCCGGCGGCAAGGTCATCAACGGGCCGATGGAGGTGCCAGGCGGCGCGTGGATTATCCAGTGTCTCGATCCTCAAAACGCGATGTTCGCGCTGGTCGGGCCGAAGCTCTGATCGGCGGCGGGGACGCGTCGAAAGGCGGCGTCCCCTGCCCGCCCCTATCGCGTGCTTTATCGCTCGCGTCATGACGCCGCTCAGCCACGAGCCGGCGACCATGCCAAGCAGGAAGACCAGAAAGATCGAACCAAGACCGATGAGGCTCATGAGTGCGCTCCCCACGCGCTCGCTAATTGCAACATGTTAAACGAATTTTAACCACGCGAGGTTCCCTGGGCTGTGAGCAGCCTCACGGACAATTGCCATATCGTCACTGCTTATAGGCCATCGGCCGCTCTGGCCGCCCCGAGCTTCCTGCCTGTTCCTGTGTCTCGCGGATTAAGACGCAAGGAGAAGGAACGCCGCGCGAGCCTCCCTACCGCATGAGCTTGAAAGCGTGCGGCGACCAGTCGTTTCTCGCAATGCCCGGGATGCACCAGAGCTTGCAGAGCGGCTCGATGGCGCGCGCCGCCGCGACGGGGCCCATGTCCTCCGTGTCCCAGCCGAACTGATCGAGGATCTGTGACACGACCCGTTTTGCCCCGGCATCGTCGCCGCAGATGAACATGGTCGGCCGGCCGCCCTCGAAGGCGGGATTGACCATCTGCCCGTGGCCGACCGAATTGAACGCCTTGACGAAATGCGCCTCCGGATAGGCGGCTTGCAGCCGCTCCATCAGCGACTCGTTCTGGCCCGTGAAGAAGGACAATACGCCCGCGACCGGCGGCCCTCCGCCGATCGGATTGCAGGCGTCGATCACCGGCTTGCCGCGCAAGGCCTTCGGGCCGACGAGTTGCAGGGCTTCGAGCGCGAGTTGGCCCGCGACCGCCAGCACGACAAGCTCGCCGAAAGCCGCCGTCTCCTCGAAGCGCCTCACCTCGACGCCCGCGCATTGCGCCGCCCAGTCCCGGAGCTTGGCCGGCTCCCGCGTGCCGATGGCGACCTCGTGCCCGTGCTTCGCGAAACCCGCCGCGAGCGTCCGTCCCACGTCGCCCGAGCCGATGACGCCGATTTTCATGTCCGTCCTCCCTTGCTATCGCCGCCGCGCGGCCGTCATCGTGCAAAGTAAGGCCGGGGGGACGCCTTGAACAGAACCCGGACTTTCGCGCTCACAGCGCTC
Organism: uncultured Alphaproteobacteria bacterium; assembly: GCA_963741845.1. Classification (GTDB taxonomy): domain Bacteria; phylum Pseudomonadota; class Alphaproteobacteria; order Rhizobiales; family Beijerinckiaceae; genus Roseiarcus. The sequence continues at coordinate 21,769 of CAVUJV010000006.1, read as the reverse complement.
GCCATGCTCGCCTTCGCCGGCAATTCCGTCCTCTGCCGCGCCGCGCTGGCGCGAGCGGGGCTCGATCCGGCGAGCTTTACGATCGTGCGATTCGCCTCGGGCGCCGCGACGATGTGGGCGATCGCCGCCGTGCTCCGCCGCGGCCGCGTCCTCGGAGGCTCGTGGAGCGGGGCTCTGGCGCTCCTGGCGTATGCGCCGGCTTTTTCCTACGCCTATGTGTCGCTGCCCGCGGGCGTAGGCGCGCTGCTGCTCTTCGGCGCCGTGCAGGCGACGATGATCGTCTGGGGCGTGGCGCATGGCGAGCGGCCGACGGCGTTTCAGGCCGCGGGCATCCTCCTCGCGCTCGGCGGGCTCGTTGCGCTGGTCGCGCCGGGCGTCACGGCGCCGCCGCTTGTCGGCTCGGCGCTGATGCTGACGGCGGGCGTCGCATGGGGAGCCTATTCGATCCTCGGACGGAAGAGCGCCGACCCGCTGCTCACGACCGCGGGCAATTTCCTGCGCTTCGCGCCGATGCTGCTTTTGCTCCTGGTTCCGGCGGCGAGGGCCTCCGCCGATCCGCTCGCGGGTGTCGGCTATGCGGTCCTCTCGGGCGCGCTCGCCTCCGGGGTGGGCTATGCGATCTGGTACGCCGCGCTGCCGTCGCTCAGCGCCGCCGAGGGCGCTTCCGTCCAGCTCAGCGTGCCGGTGATCGCGGCGCTCGCCGGGATAGCCTTCCTGTCCGAGCCGATCACGCTGCGGCTCGCGCTCGCCTCTGTCGCGGTGCTCGGCGGAATTCGCGATTGTGATTCTGGGGAAGGCGCGGCGGAGGTAGCGATCAAAGTTCGGATTTGATGGCCGAACCGGGATCGCCCGCGAGCGGCCCCGGCCCGCGGGCCAGGACCACCGTCGGAACAGCGGATCAGGCTTTCCTGACCTTCGGAATCGCCCACGATCCGTCGAGGATCGAGGGATTATTTTCATCCGGCCAGTAGAGGCGCAGCATCAGGTGGAATTTTCCTTCGGCGCGGGCAGCCAGTTGGCTTCCTTGTCGGAGCCCGGGCTCTCGTTCTGAATGTAGATCACCAGCGACCCGTCGGGCTCGAATTTGGGATGGGTGCGAAGGCTCATCGAATAGCGGTTGATCGGGTTGGCCACGAAGAACATCTGTTCGTCGTACATCGTGAGCGACCAGAATCCCCTCACCGGCGGAAGCCGCCCCTTTTCGAAGCGCAGCGCATACTGCGGCCGCCTTCATAGGGCTCGACAACGAGGCCCGCTGGGACATCGGATAGACTGCGTCCTGCGGACGGTTGGCCCCGAGCCCGATCGCTGTGATGAAGGCGCGCTGGAGATAGTCGGTCCCGATACGCCCGTCCCGGTCGTGAACAGCCAGCCGTTCTCCCGCTCGAGCGACGCGATATGCAGCATGATGCGATCGAGGAGAGTTGCGGCAGGCGCGCGTCCCATCGCGGTTTCGAGCGACTTGGCGTCGAAGCTCTTGCCGGCGTCGAGGCCGATCGCCCTGAAGCGCGCGAACGCCGGCGCGTCGGCGGGCGCCGGCGGGTTTTGCTTCATGAGATCGGCGAGAAGCGAAAGAAATTCGCCAGCCGAAAGGCGATTGACCTGGTCTCTCACCGGCGTCTTCATGTCGATCCCCGGATCGACCTTGCCGGGCGGCGGCGCGTAGTCCTTGCCCCATGTGCTAAGGGGCTGAAGCTTGAACGCGTCCTGCAGCGCATGCACAGCGGCGTAATCCTCGGGCGTGCCGGCGCAGTAAATGCGCCCGAGAAGCCAGACGATGGACGTTGGCGACTTCAGTTCCGCCATGCCGGCCGGAACGGCGCCGGACCAGCCCGGCCCGGTGATCAGGAAGGTCTGAGCCCCGGTTCCCGTGGTGCGGCTTCCCGGGACGGCGAAGACGTTCGTCCAGCCGTCGAGGAATGGCAGCAGGAAATACCGCCCCTTCATATCGGGGATGCTCAAGACCCAAGGTTCATTGGCGACGTCGAAAAAGGCGGTCGTGTAAAGCGTATCGGCGTTCGGAGCCGTGACATCGCGGAACGCGGCGTCCGGATAGGCGCGCATTCGACGAGCTGCCCATCGCGCCCGTGTTCCTTCCGGCTTGGCGACGTTCGTCGTCACGCGTCGGGTCATCTCCATCGTAATGAGTGGATAGCCGTAAATGTACGCGTCCGAGGCGATGCCGAAATCCTCGGCGCCTTTGACGACGTCCGTCAGGGGGCCGTCGAGGGCCATCGCGCGGGACGAAAGCGCTCCCGTGGCGAGCAGGCGAAGTCCCCCGAGCGTCGCGGCGCGTCGTGTCAATCTCATCGGATCCTCATTGTTGATATTGAAATGGAGGTGCGCGTCGGGAATTTGCATATCGTGATCGGCGGCGTGACAAAAGCCACCACGCTGCGGCGCTCGGTCGCGCTCGAATCTCGTAACAGGCCAGGACCCGAAGGCCGGAAACTTTGAAAGGAGAAAACATTTCCTTCTGATTTTCTGACATCACGAGTATGATGCCTCATCGCCGTCATCCGGAAGCCGCCCCATGTCCAACCTCGCCGAAGCCGCCGCGCCGCCCGCGAGGTCGCACGGCCATGTTTTGGCCATGTTTCGGCCATCGCGAAACCGTCAAACCGCGCCCCTGCCGGAAGGAAAAGCCAGCGCAAGTCCTTGAAAAGTCCCGATTCGCGGAAGGAAATGGCTGCTTTTCCGGCCGGTTTTTCGCTGAAAATCGTCGCGAATCGGCTGATTTTCGCGTGTCTGACGCCGAAAGGGCGCGCATCGCACGAAAAACGCGCGAAAACGCGCGCCACTCACAGGCGCCGCTGGGCCCCGCCTTGAGTGGAGCCGATGCGCCTCGCCGACCGGGGCGATAAGATCGGCCGCGAACGCCTTGGAAGGTCCGGCCGGAGGTCTGTTTCTCCGGACGGCCGCTACGTTCGTCTGGAGGATGCTCTGCTCGCCGCGCAATCCGCCCCGGAAGTCCTCCCGACCACCGAAACGAGCGAGCCGCGCGCGGCGTTTCGCTGGGCTGTCCTTGCGATGGTCTGGCTGGCGTTTCTGCTCTCTTTTGTTGATTGGCTCATCTGGATATTCGGCTGGCACCTCGGGCCGCCGCATCCTTCGGGATTGGCCTCGCCGCCCTCGGCCTGTTCGTGAGCGCCTTTGACGTTGGTTATGTCGTGATCGTCCGCCATCAGCGGACTGGCCAGCGACCGGGTCGGCCTACGCCTCACGATCTCGCTCGCCCTGATGCTGCTTGGCGCGGCGACCTTCGGTTTCGGCTATGCCCGCACGGTGGCGGGCGGGGTCGCGCTTCAGGCGATGATGGGCTTCGCGGGCGGGGCCGACTTCGCGGCCGGCGTGAAACTGATCATGGCCTGGTTCGGCCGGCGCGACCGGGGCCGGCGATGGCCTTTTCATGACCGCGACTTCGATGGGCGTGGCCCTGACCAATGCGCTTGTTCCGCGGCTGATGCAGGTCGTCAGCTGGATGGATATCTACCGCGGCGCGGGGAGCAATACGAGAACTGAACTCAAGGTACGCCACACAGGGGCCACCGGGACTCCGCCGTGGGCCAGCCCGAAGACCAGCACACCGTCCTTGTCACGGTAGGACGCCAGCTCCTCGGCCAGCGCGCGACCGGCTTCACGACGGTCGCGGAAGGTGCGACATCCGGCTGTTCGCCGGAGGAAGCCGCTCGGTGGGGTCATGGTCGTCGCATTCCAGGCTATTGGCTTTTATCCAGCCTACGTGCGGTGTTGCGGTTCTGGACAAGCCCGTTCACTCGGCTTCTTGTTGCGGGTTTCCTTATAACTTAGATAACCTTGTGCGCGAGGGGGATTGGGCGGCGACGCGAGAGGATTGCCCTTATGAGTCGCGCAACACCTACACGGGCTACAGCATTGCTTGCGCGATTGTGTGGGCCGTCATCTTGGCCGGGGTTTCGTTGGTGGCCGACGGCGCCACCCGGCGCACGTTCATGATCGTTTTCGGCGGACTGGCTCATCGGCGGGCCGTCGGCGACGATCGCCAGGGCCGTCTACCCACCACCGAAGAGGCATGTCGGGCCGTGAAACCGGTGTCCGAGGGGGGACTTGCCCACTAACCCTACGCATCCATTTGAGCTCCTAGCAGGAAATTTCACGGGCCCAACTCACGATCCGGCGCCGCCAACGCATCGCCGGACGGGCCACCCGCCTTGCGGGGTGGGCACCAACGGCTCGATCAGCTCCCACTGGGGTGTTGGTCAAGTCGGAAGGCATAGCCCTCTGTTCTTGGCCAAGTTCACAAGGCCCAACGCGGTCCGCGCCTGAACGTTTGTTCAGCGTAGTGGGCACTTGTCCGTACCCGGCGTTTGCTGGAAAGTTCGGCGCTGCAGCCAGCTTGACGGCTGTCCGGACCTTAGCGGGCTCCAAAAGATTCCGCCGGGAGCGGCGGGGCAACGAACGGGGTAGGGCACCCGGCTGCGCGTGGAAGGCGGCCGGGCGGGCCAGGCGACACGCGGGCAAAATTGACGGGCCATTTCGGCCGAGATTGTGCGATTTCTGCCCCGCTGCCCAACAGAAGGGAGCCACACACGATGTGATCAGCACACAGGAAGGACTGTCGACATGACAGAAGGTGAAGAACAGGGAGAGGAAATAGCGGTATGCGACTGGTCCGGGTTGTGTCCCAACGTCGGTGTAAATGACGACCGACTCGGTTCCTCGGTGGTCATGTTAGGCGACGGCTCCGACGGTTTCGTCGCCGGTGATTGTGGTGGTGTCGGTGGGTCGTAACGGCGTCGGTGGGTCGAGTAGTTGGTGGCGTATGTCGTTGAGCAGCCGGGTGCCGGTCGGGGCCATCGTCATGCCGCGCCAGCCGCGGGAGGCGCGGTCGAGTACGGCCCACACGAGGTTCAGGCAGCTTGCTTCGCCGGGCAGCCGGCCGATCACCTTCACCCGCCGGCGGGTCTCGCCGAAGGTGCGTTCGATGAAGTTGGAGTGCCGGATTCGGCGGTGGTGCTCGACCGGGAAACGTAGGTAACTGGTCAGCTGGTCGCGATCGGTGAGCAGGCACTTGACCGCCGCCGGGTAGGCGCGGCTGTAGGTCTCAGCGAAGGCGTCGATGCGCCGCTGCACGGCGGCCACCAGGCCCGGCCCGGGCTGCAGTCCGACGGCGATGAGATCCTCGGTGTCAAAGATCGCCCAATAGGCGTCGCGCAGCTCGCGCTGCGCCTCGGCCGGCACCTTGGCAAGCACGTTCCGACAGCGGTGAATGAGGCAACGCTGCCGCAGCGAACGGGGCAGCGCGGTCTCGACGGCGCTGATCAGCCCGGCAGCGCCGTCGCTGATGACCAGCAACGGCGAGCGCAACCCGCGGCCGACCAGCTCATCGAGGAAGTCACCCCAGGCGTCGGTGGACTCCGAACCGCCTGCGGCCAAGGCCACGAACACCGGCGCGCCCTCGGTGGTGATGCCCCACGCCGCCAGCACCGGCTCGGCCCGGGCACCGGCGTGCATCTTGAACATGGAGGCGTCCAGGAACAGGTAGTCCAACTCCAGGTCGTCCAGCCGCCGCGCCGACCACTGCGTGAACTCATCGCCGATCGCCTGGCACACCCGCGAGACCGTCGACTTGGACAGCGCCGCCTCAGAACCGAGCGCGTCGGCCAGAGTGTTCTCCACATCCCGCGTCGACAACCCGCGTACGAACCCGGCGATAACCAGCGACTCCAACGCGTTGGACTTCGTCACCGACGTGCCGAACAGCTGCGAGACGAACGCCTCGGTCGTGCCACGCAGCTTCGGCCGCGCCACCGTGACCGGCCCGGCCGTGGTCTTGATCGTCGACTCGCAGAAGCCGTTACGACTGCCCGCCCGGGCATCCGGACACTCGGCGGCTCGTTGGTAGCGGGCCCGGCCCAAGAACACATCGACCTCGGCCTCCACCGCGGTCTGGATGATCAACCGGGCACCCAACCGGGCGACGTCCTCGATGACCTCCGATAAGTCACGCGACCCATCGAACAGGGCGTCGATCTCGCCACGGATCCGGTCCGTGGGTGATACTCGTGCTGACACGGGCGTAGTCCTTCCTTCGCTGAGTTGGTAGCTCTTGAAGGAACCTACGTCCGTCGTCATTTACACCGTGGCTGGGACACGACCTGGGTCCGCCGGCTACAAGCCTTCGTGGAGTCGCTGGACGACCTCGAGGGCACCACGCCAACCGACTCCTGCGAGAAAGCGCCTGTCTGGCATGGCAGAACACCGCCATGTCGGCTAGCCCGCCGCCAGCTAGTCCCGCAGCTCTGATCATCGTCGAGGCCTTTGGCGCTATCACGCAGGTGATGAAGACCGTGGCGACGGACTGGGTGGACACCCCTGACGTTCGGGACCGGTTGACTCGTGATGGAGCTCAGCAGCTTCTGAAGGACGCGCTGGACGGCATTCTGTCCAGTAGCGCGCGTTGGCTTTCCGAAGGGCTGCCGTCGGCGGAGGAGGTCCAGCAACGGATCGCCGCCGCTAAGGGGGACGTGCAAGCGGCGATGGGTGAACTCCAGAAGAGGGATGCCGAGTTGGAGCAGGCCGAGGAAGAGGCGACCGCAGACCCGTACGGCGATTCTCGGATACCGAGATGACAACCGCGATGTGGGCTTGATCTTCGACAAGGTGTGTTCGTTCACCGAAGCCGAGCACACGCGCTATCGCGATGCGCACGAACGGCTCCGGAAAATGGTGGACAGTGAGTTGTTGCGGCACATCTCCGATGAGAGCGATGCGGTGATCGACGCGGTGATCGGCATCCTTCAGGATCTACAGAGCGACCGGATCTCACTGATGGATGAGGACGCCTGGGATGAGCGCAGGCGCAAACTTCGCTCGGCGCTGATCTCCTTTACCAGCGCGCTACAGATTCACGAGGATCAAACAATCCGCGCTGCGCGCAACGCCTTCAGCGCCGAACACGCCGGAAGAACAGGCAGTACAGGCCTTGTTCAACGACTTGAAGACGACGTCGTTTGAGTACCGCTGGCTGGGAGAAATGCGCGATGCGCTGCTGCACGGCGATATCAACGCGTTCAAGTACGACTTCACGGCACGGCTGCACGGCGACCCTGAGGTGAATGTGTACATGGATCGCGGGTACATGCTCCAGTTCACTAGGGAGGCTAGGAACAAGCCTGGCTTAAGCGTAGCGAACTGGAACAATGATTCTGATCCCAGCGTTCTGGACATGATCAAGGCGCTTCAGGCTGAAATGGGTCCACTCCAAGAGAAGCTGGACAAGATCCTGTACCCCAACGTGGCCGATGATGCCGCCACGGTCAAGGAACTGATCGGCCGATTCGAGGGCAGGCAGGGCCTGTACGCGCTGCAAAACGGCCCCGGTTTCACGCGACGTACGTTGATGCCGCCGCTTCATCGTCTAGCGCCGCGCGTGCTGGCCTTCGCGGACAAATACGAAGCCGACGCGTAAACCGGGTCGCTGGTAGGCCGCGCGGGCAAGCCGTACCGCTGTCACGCCGCTGTGACGGTGGCCGAAAACGGCGGCAACCCGCCCGCTGCCCACAGCCAAAAATCGTCTTTTAGCTGCGACTTGGGTTGTGGGGCGGGCGGGCTCGAACCCGCGACCAACGGATTCCCAACCCACGGTCTGGACAGGTCGTGTTATTTCCTGTCTTCTGCTGTGCGACAAGATAATTGATCGTCCAACGACTCCGGCGAGAACCGGATAATTCCCGTCGTTTCCGGGTCATTGGCGTCGAATAAACGACGACTGGTTTGGCGGTCAACTCCGCGCTTCGGAATACTTCAGGGGCCTGGGGACGCCGCCCCGCGGGTCCACTGCCGTCGCTCAAACGATGTCGTAGGTCGCCAGCCGCCAAAGCCGAATAGGAGACTGTCCGAAAGCGGGATCTGATCTTGATTCGAACCATAACCTTCTGATCCGTAGGCACAGGCCGATGTTACGACCAGGCACGATAGGAGTTCTGTTGTCGTGTAGCTGAAGGTGTCGGGAAGCCTGACTGTCGTCATCGTTGTCGTCAGAACTGTCGTCAGCTCACGGCGCGAAACAGCGGCACCCCCGCTTCCTCATACCCGGCGAGCCTGCGCTGACGATCGGATGTGTCAAGGGTGGCGAAGCCATGAACGTAGTGACGTCGAAGACGCCCTTTACTCAACTGATCGGGAACTCAGACACTGCGGATTGAGGTGGCTGGGAAGCTTCCAGGCGGGGGTAACGTGGGAGCACTCGTTCCCCTGCGCATGATCTTGATGTTCGTCGACCTCACCGCCGCCGAGCGCTGGCTCCGAACGCAGCGTGCACCGGCAACACCTCAGGCGGGTTAAACACTTCGGTAAAAGCTCGGCGCCCGTGACCTGCGGCGCGGCCTGAAACCCCACCGCGTATTTACGCATTTGCGTATGCGTTGACCTGTCGATCCCGAGTCGTGACCCGTTCGCCGATGGCCGCGCTCGATCAGGCGGTGTCCGGGCTGCTGGGATTGTGGCAGTCGGCTCTGGTGTGAGCCTGCAGGAGCTTGTTGTCAGCGATGCCGATGCCCTTGAGAGCCTCGATCAGCAGAGCGATGACGTCAGCGACTACTTGTCTGTCGTATCCCTTTGTCTGTCGTATCCCTCAGGGAGCCCGTAGCCGTGCAATTCCCAACGGTACTTGTGGTCTTCCAGGCGAGGCCACAGCTCGGTGATCACGGGTGTGAAATCATTAGTTAGCTCGGCTAATTCGGCAAGCAGACCGGCATAATCCTGCGGTCTGGCTGGCGTATCGGACGTGTCGAACGGTTCGTTCATGCGGGGATGTACCTCCAGCTCGCTGGCACGGCCTAAGCGCCTGAACGAAGCATAAGGCGGCTAGAGCCGACCGATGCGCACCAACCAATCGGTCCGTACGCACCGCTCCTCGACCGTCACGCCGCGATCCGGGCCGAAAATTTCGGGCCGCGGAAGAAATGACTACCGCGCCTGCCGTAGGCCCCCCGTGGGCAAGATTTTCCGCCGTGCCAACCCGAGGCATCGAACCAGTCCCGAATCTCTAGCAAACTGCCTCCGACCGGCAATAACTCTGCTCAGGCGACAGGATTTGAACTTGCGACCACTTGACCCCCAGTCAGGCCTGACATGTTTTCGCTTGTTTCAGGATGCCACCAAAGTCCCGCTGAGCTGCAGAATCAGTCTCAACCCGTCCCAAGCCGAGTCACCGCATCCGCCCTTAGTAGTGACAACGTCGTGATGCGATGAAGGGGCGGGGCCTCCGCTCCTCGTGACGTTCCCGGCGAATGCTGGGGGTGTTACTTCCACGAACCAAGGGAGGCCCCTATGGACGAGTATGACGGTAGGCAGTTCGTCGGGATCGATTTGCATCGGCGGCGGTCGGTGATTGTGCGCCAGTCCGAATCCGGGGAGCAGCTGTCGGCGGTGCGGATCCTCAACGATCCGGTCGCGCTGGGACTGGAGCTCGAGCAGGCCGGGCCTGACCCTGAGGTGGTGCTCGAAGCGACCTACGGTTGGGTGCGACATGAGGGTGCATGAGTGAAGTAGGAGGCACCGTTTGGAGGTTTGGTTGATGCCGTAGGTGTAGTACTCGGGCCAGTGCGCGAGGGCCTGTCTCCGCCTCGGCGTGCTCTGCGGGTGACTGCGGGGTGCGAAGCCCGAGGTCGAAGCCGAAGCGGTTCCCGTTCCATCCGGGGGCCGCGGGCAAGGAGAAGACCGGCGGGAAGCTAGCGCTTCCCGGCTGCGGGGCGGCATCCGGTCGTCCTGGGGTGATGGGTGAACGTGAGTGAACCCCTGATGACGCCTCGTGAAGGTGACCCCCGCCGATGGGATGTGTCAGCGGGGCCGTAGGGACTGGCCGCTGGAAAGCGGCGGGTGCCGGCCGGAGAGTAGTCGCCGGTCGGGAGCGCACCACCGTCCCCGGGGTAAAGGGGGCACCCTGCCCGGTCGAATCTTGTTCATGCGCAACATGACAACCCCGTTGGGGTCCGGCGGTCGATTCTGCCGGTAGGCCGACCGTGAGGAAGGTGCAACTCCCCAGCGGGCGCTGGATGACCCAAGAAGCCAACGCCGACACGCCGAAAGGCGACGGGAAACCGGCAACCGCAGATTCGGCTCCTCCGCCGGATGGCTGGCGCATAACCGGTCGGATACGGGCGTGTTGCCCGGCCCGAAAGGGAGCTGACGTGGGTCGGGTGAGCCTGTGAAGACCAGACGATCGGAGACGCCAGAACCGATGGGCAAGTTGGACACCGTGACGGTGAACGGACCTGAGGACGAGATCAGCGACTGGGATGCCGTGGATTGGCGTCGGGTTGAGGGTGACGTACGGCGGCTGCGGCGACGAATTTTCACGGCGGCGCAGGCGGGGGACCTCAAGCGGGTCCGCAATCTGCAGAAGCTGATGCTTGGTTCCCGCGCGAACGCTCTGTTGAGCGTGCGGCGGGTCACCGAGCTTAACGCTGGCCGCAAGACGGCCGGGGTCGACGGCAGGGTCGTGCTTGCGAGATGGGAGAAGGCCGAGATGGCCGCCTGGCTGCAGCGCGACACCGACGCGTGGAGGCCTCGACCGGTCAAGCGGGTGTTCATTCCGAAGGGCAACGGAAAACGGCGCGGCCTGGGGATTCCCGTGATCGCCGATCGGGCGCTGGTGCACTCGGCGCCGCCGCCATGTCGTGCGCCCAGAATCCACGCACCTACCTCGGTGCCCGCTATCGACGCATCGCCCAACGCCGCGAACCTCAGAAGGCCAACGTCGCGATCCAGCACTCCATCCTGATCGCCATCTGGCACATGGGAACCAACGGCTGCCTCTACGACGATCCCGGCGCCGACTACTTCAACCGGCTCCACCCCGAGCGAGCAAAAAAGCGGGCCATCTCCCAACTCGAGGCTATGGGCTACCACGTCACCCTGACCCACGCCACTTGATCACCGGCACCAGGGAAATCTTCGCGTCAGAGGTCTCTTGCGGCACCAATGCGGAGGCTGACCGCCGTTCCCGCTGACAAGATCCGGGGTCCAAACCCGGGTAACTCGGCGATCTTAAACTTGGACGCGCGTGCTGATCTGGCTGTATGCGACCTTTCGGCATCGTGCGCCGCGGAGTTGTGCGACACTCTTCCCCGTGGCCCTGAGATACCGCCTGCAGTCCAACCCGTTCATCGGGAGACTCACTACGTCGCCGCGCACGAAATTTGTACTGCCGCTGCAGTCCAACCCGTTCATCGGCAGACTCACTACGAAATACGTACTGCCGCTCGGCACCCGCCAGGTCGGCGATGACGTGGTGTTCTTCAACTTCGGTTACGAAGAGGACCCGCCGATGGCGCTCCCGTTGGCAGCGTCAGACGAGCCCAACCGGTACGGTATCCAGCTCTACCACGTAACGGCCTCGCAGGTCGATCTGACGGGTAAACGGGTGCTGGAGGTCAGTTGTGGCGCAGGCGGCGGAGCCTCGTACATCACGCGCACCTTGGGCCCTGCATCGTACACGGGGCTGGACTTGAACCCGGCCAGCATCGACAAGTGCCGAGCACGGCACCACGTGCCAGGCCTGGATTTCGTCCAGGGTGATGCCCAAGACCTACCTTTCCCAGATGGATCCTTCGACGCGGTGATCAATGTCGAAGCCTCGCACCAATACCCCAATGTTCCTGGCTTCCTGGATGAAGTTGCGCGTGTGCTTTGTCCCGGCGGGCATCTTCTGTACACCGATTCTCGACGGGCTCCCGTTATCGCCGAGTGGGAAGCGGTGCTGGCCACCGCCCCGCTGCGGAAGGTTTCGGAAAGCAACATCACGAATGAGGCCAAGCGCGGGGTGGCGGCAAATACGCGGCGGACGCAGGAGCAGCTCGGTCGCCGCATGCCGGCGTTTCTGAACGCTTTAATCCGTTATGGCTTCCGCGTTTTGGACTGGGATCTGCGCCGCGCCGGGGGGTTCACCTATCGGGTGTACTGCTTCGTCAAGGATCGATAAGGCCGCGACCACGCCAGTGAAAAGTCAATGAAGTTTGTCGTGGCGAGCTATGGGACTCGCGGCGATATCGAGCCCTGCGCCGCCGTCGGCCTTGAGCTGCAGCGCCGTGGGCACGAAGTGCAGCTGGCGGTTCCCCCGAACATGATTGGCTTCGTCGAGTCGGCGGGGCTTCCCGCGCTCGCCTACGGCAACCGGGATTCGCAGAAGCAGCTGGACGAGCAATTCCTGCACAACGCATGGAAGATCCAGAATCCGATCAAGCTGCTGCGCGAAGCCATGGCGCCCGTGACCGAGGGCTGGGCCGAGTTGAGCGCAATGCTGACACCAGTGGCGCGCGGGGCCGACCTTTTGTTGACCGGCTAGATTTACCAGGAGGCCGTCGCCAACGTGGCGGAGCACTATGACATTCCGTTGGCCGCGCTGCATTTCTACCCGATGCGGGCCAACGGCGAGATCGCTTTTCCGGCGGGTCTGCCGGCCCCGCTGGTCCGCTCCACAATCACGGCCATCGACTGGCTGTATTGGCGCACGACGAAGGGCGTCGAGGATGCGCAGCGCCGTGAATTGGGCCTGTCAAAGGCAACAACTCCCGCGCGCGGCGGATGGCCGAACGCGGAGCGCTCGAGATCCAGGCCTACGACGAGCTTTGCTTTCCCGGATTGGCGGCAGAATGGGGGAGCCGACGGCCCTTTGTCGGTGCGTTGACCATGGAGTTGCCGACTGACGCCGACGACGAGGTTGCTTCCTGGATTGCTGCTGGTACACCGCCAATCTACTTCGGCTTCGGGAGCATGCCGGTTGGATCTCTCGCCGACCGGGTCGACATGATCGGCGCGGCCTGCATGCAGTTAGGCGAGCGAGCGTTGATATGCGCGGGCCCTCGTGATGACCTGACCCAGACAGCGCATTTCGACCACGTGAAGGTGGTGCGCGCGGTGAACCATGCGGCTATCTTTCCCACCTGTCGTGCGGTCGTTCACCACGGCGGCGCCGGCACCACTGTCGCGGGCCTGCGAGCCGGAATCCCCAACTTGATTCTCTGGATCACGTCCGACCAGTCGTTTTGGGCGGCCCAGATCAAGCAGCTGAAAGTCGGCCGAGGACGGCGATTTTCAAGCGCCACCCGAGAGTCGCTGGTTGCGGACCTTGCGGCGATTCTCGCGCCCGACTACGTCACCCGAGCCCGCGAACTTGCCTCCCGGATGACCAAACCCGTCGCTAGCGTTGCCGCCACCGCCGATCTTCTGGAAGACGTTGCCCGCCGTGGACGCTAGGCCGGGTTGGGTCGTTTCCGAATGTCCCTCGGCGCGGCGGCCTCTGGTGTACGCTTCCCTTGTGTCGCTGCTGATTACGGTGCCGGTGTTCGGTCAACACGAGTACACGCACGCACTCGTGGCCGACTTGGAGCGTGAGGGCGCCGACCATCTGATCGTTGACAACCGTGGCGACTACGCCAAAATCAGCAATGAACGGGTCAGCACACCGGGCGAAAACCTCGGCTGGGCGGGCGGCAGTGAACTTGGGTTCCGAATTGCGTTCTCGGAGGATTACTCCCACGCAATGACGCTCAACAATGACACCCGCATTTCGAAAGGTTTTGTCGCCGCATTACTTTACCCGCGCCTGCCGGCCGACGTGGGAATGGTAGGACCGATGTTCGACGCAGGGTTCCCCTACGCGGTAGCCGACGAAAAGCCCGACGCCGCAGAGTACATTCCCCGACCGCTGTATCGGGTAGTGCCTGCCGTGGAGGGAACGGCGGTCGTGATGTCCCGGGAATGCTGGGAAGCTGTTGGCGGAATGGATCTGTCCACTTTCGGGCGCTACGGATGGGGGCTGGACCTTGATCTCGCGCTACGTGCCCGGAAGGCTGGGTTCGGTCTGTACACAACGGAAATGGGTTATATCAACCACTTCGGACGCAAGACCGCCAACGCCCACTTCGGTGGTCGGCAATATCATTGGGGCGCAAGTGCGGCAATGATCCGGGGTTTTAGTCGAACACATGGCTGGCCCGCCGCCATGGGCATCTTTCGCGAGATGGGAAAGGAGCATAGACGCAAGTGGCACAAGTCATTCCCGCTCGCCTGCACGGCCAGCTGCTAGGAAGCTGCTAAGCGCGCACGCGTACCGTTTGCTCCAAGAGGTCCGCGGCTGCAGCGACGGCGGCTGCCGGTTTGGTCATCTGAGTGGAGATTTGGCGGGCTCGGGCCACGGATTCCGGCCTAAGGATGGAGCGGAGCTCTGCGACCAGCGATTTCCGGGTGATGTTCGACAGGCGCCGGGCGGAGCCCACTTTCAGCCGTTGGACCGAGCCCGCCCAGATCGGCTGATCGGCCAGGTCCCAGAGGATCAACGTGGGGAGTCCGGCTCGCAGGCCCGCAGGTGTGGTGCCCGCGCCACCGTGGTGCACGACCGCGCGGCAGGTGGGCAGGATGGTCCTGTAGTTGATCAGGCCGATCAGCTTCACAATGTCAGCATGTGGGATGGGGTTAAATTCGCTCGCACCTGAATAAATCAAGGCTCGTTCGCCTAGCTCCGCGCAGGCATCGGAGATCATGGCGACCGTTTCGGTGGGAGATTGGATCGGTGTGCCGCCAAAGCCGAAGTAAATCGGCGGTGTTCCAGCAGCAATCCACGACTTGAGTTCATCGTTGGGTTCGGTATGCAACTCCATGGTCAGCGGGCCGACAAAGGGTCGCTGGCCGTCCCATTCCGGCGCGAGTCCGGGAAACAAAACATGGTCGTAGGCCTGGATTTCGGGCGCTCCGCGTTCCACCATGCGTTGCGCCGCCGCGGAAGCTGCTGGTGGCAGGCCTAGTTCGCGGCGTTGCGCGCGATCGGCATCCTTGGTTATGTACGAACACAGTCGCCAAGACATCGTCGTTAGGGAGCGCATCAGTAGCGAGTACTACGCTCGACTCCACGCCGGAAAGCACACCGGTCACACGTAATGAGGTGTGCATGAAACCGGGGATGCTTTGCCTTCCTCAACGAACGCCACCGCCGTATCGTCAAGCGCCGCGGCAGACTCAAGGCCCTGCCCACGGTTGCCCGCTCGATCCTGGTCATCATCTGGTACCTGCTCGCCGATCCGGCAGCCCGCTTCCGCGACCTCGGATCCGACTACCACACGCTGCACATCCACACCGAGCGCAAGCTGCGCAACCGCATCGCCCAACTCACCGCCATGAGCATCGGGTCACCCTCGAACCCGCCGCCTAAGCCCTCAAACACACACCAGCGCAACCTCACCCGGCTCCGCACGCGCCGCCCGCTGCTTCGCCTGCCGACTCACCAACTCATTTCCGGTCAGACCCGGACAACCTCCCCAGTGGCCCGGGCACAATTGCGGCAGGCATGCGAGCCCGGGTCCCTACCTTGATCCTTTGAATCGGTCCGACGAGCCACTGCTTGCGCATAGCAATTGACTGAAACTCGCATTATTTCAGCGCTTTTCGCGCAACCCAGGAAACCCTGGCCGCCGAGCTCCGCCCTTCAGCCCTTGCGCCACAAAGTGTCACCTGAGCCCGCCGGATCGCGGCCCCCGACGAGCGAACCAGCGACCAGCGCTGCGGCCGCCGCGGATCTCTTGAAAGGCTGCCAGCAGAGCCGGTGTCGGCCAACCGGCAATGGCCGACCGCCAGACTCAGATTGTGTCAGTCGTCTGGAAGTTGGTAAACCAGCAGAGCGTGCGGCACACGGTATAAGAAATCGAACGGATCCCCAGGCAGTGGGGGCAGTGGGGTCTCGACCACTTTGGCGGCGTTGTCGCCGAGCCACCGGAGCGCCGCGCGATAATCGCCAGCGGATTGGAGTCGCCAAATCACATTGAAGAGCCACACGTGGATTGATGTCGACATCCTGCCGAACCGGGATTCGGGCAAGTCCTCGAATGCGATGACACTACGTCGGGCGACTCGGCGGCATTCTTTGATCAGGGCCATCGGATCGTTACTGTGATGGAGCACAAAGCTGAGCACAACGTGGTCGAAGGCATTGTCCGCAAAAGGGATCGATTCGCCGTCGAAGATTCTGAAGTCGATCGGGATAGTCCGAGCATCGTGTACGTCGATGCCGGTTGCCGTCGCGCCATGCATCTCTGCTAAGTACTTGCAGAGATGGCCTGATTCACATCCGACATCGAGAACCGTTTCGCCTCGGCCGATGTAGTCGCCGAGCATTTCGGCCTGGATTTTCAGTCTCTTCGCCAGCAAGCGCCCCGCCCATAGAATCAAGGTGGCTTGTGCCCGCCGCCAGACGCGCCGCCCCTCTGCTTGGGCCTTGCGTCGCGGGCGATTCTCCCTGGAGACGCGCTGCACAACAGGCATTCCGGTCCTCCTCATCTAGCTCAGAAACGCCGCCCAGTTTATCAGCCGGGATGTTGTCGCAAGGCCGGATTCAGCCAGTGGAATCTCCGCCTAGCCCCGCTTTCCGCATATTTGGGGGTTAAGGTTTGTTGGGGATCTCCGCCGCGCCGGAGGGTTTACCTACCGCGTGTACTGCTTCGAAAAGGATTGATGTGGAAGTCACCGAATTACGTTTATGAGTGGTCCAATGGCGTACGGGGGTCGCCGTCAACGAGACGTAGGGCCCAACGCCCATCTCAGACAACCCGGCGTACCGTTTCCTCCAAGAGGTCAGCTGCCGCGGCGACAGCGGCTGCCGGTCTGGTCATCTGAGTAGAGATTTCGCGGGCTCGGGCGGCGTATTCCGGCGCAAGAATAGTGCGGAGCTCTGCGAGCAGCGACTTGCGGGTGATGTTCGTCGAAGCGTTTGGCAGAGCCGACTTTCAGCCGTTGGACCGCGCCCGCCCAGATCGGCTGATCGGCGACGTCCCACAGAATCAACGTGGGCATTCCGGCACGCAGGCCCGCGGCGGTGGTGCCGGCGCCACCGTGGTGGACGACCGCGCGGCACTTGGGAAGAATAGCTGAATAGTCAACCAGGCCAACAAGTTTCACGTGTTCGGCAGGACGGCCGATATCGTCGGAGCCTTGCATGGGAGAGTAAATCAAGGCTCGTTCGCCCAGCTCTGCGCAGGCATCCGCGATCATGGCGACTGTCTCGGTGGGAGATTGCACCGGTGTGCTGCCAAAGCCGAAGTAAATCGGCGGTGTTCCCGCAGCGATCCACGACTCGAGTTCGTCGTTGGGTTCGGTGTGCAACTGCATCGTCAACGCGCCGACAAAGGGCCGCTGGCCGTCCCATTCCGCCGCGATCCGGGAAACAAAGCCGGGTCGTAGGCCTGGATCTCGGGCGCACCGCGATCAGACGATCCGTTGCACCGCCGGGGCCGATGTCGGTGGCAGGCCGAGTTCGCGCCGTTGGGTGCGATCGGCGTCCCTGGTGACGTACGAATACAGCCGCCAGGCACCTTCATCGTCGATGCGCATCACCGGCGCCGGCGTCGGTACCGGCGGAATCGCGACCTGGCCGTTGACCCGCATCGGGAAGTGATGCAACGCGGCCATCGGAATGTCATAGTATTCAGCGACATTGGCGACGACGCCGTGGTACGTCTGGCCTGTCATCAACAGGTCGGCACCCGTCGGCCAGCTCGGTCAGCGTCGTGCCCATCTCCGCCCAGCCCTCGACGAAACAGCTCCTTGCCGGCATGCGCCAGGTTCAGGGGATTCTGCGCCTTGGTGAGATTGCGGACGAAAGCCGCGACCTGGTTGATCTGATCCCGGAGTCCGGCCCGTAGGCGACGCCGGTCAGCCCCGCGGACTCGACGAATCCGATCAGGTTGGGCGGCACCGCCATCGCACCTCGTGGCCGCGCCGTTGCAACTCCACGCCAACGGCGGCGCAAGGTTCGACGTCGCCGCGAGTCCCGTGTACTGCCAAGACGAATTTCATCGGCGAACC
Organism: uncultured Alphaproteobacteria bacterium; assembly: GCA_963741845.1. Lineage (GTDB taxonomy): Bacteria > Pseudomonadota > Alphaproteobacteria > Rhizobiales > Beijerinckiaceae > Roseiarcus. The sequence continues at coordinate 3,934 of CAVUJV010000006.1, read as the reverse complement.
CAGCCTCTCATTCCGGTACGCCGTGCGTGAACACTTTGCGTCAGGCAGGCGCCGGCGCGTTCCCCGTGGCGCCAAGTTCTCGTACATCAGATCCGCCAGGCCGCGCACCGTGGTGTTGATGTCGGTGGCGGTGATGCGGATCCCGGTCTCGGACTCGATGCGGGTGCGCAGTTCCTGGCTGCTCAGCGAGTCCAGGCCGTACTCGGTCAGCAGCCGGTCGGCGTCGATGGTGCGGCGCAGAATCAGGCCGATCTGCTCGGAGACCATGCGCCGAAGCCGGGCGGGCCACTCCTCCTGTGGCAGCTTGTCCAGTTCGGCGAGGAACTTGCTGTTGCCCGCACGGTTCTTGCCGGTGGATTGAACTCCTCCGCGAACGGGACTGCGCTGCGGCGAAGGCCGTCAGCCACGGTGACCCGATGACCGGGGCGTAGCCGGTGTAGGCGCGGTTGTGCCGCAGCAGCGCCTCGAACGCGTAGGCGCCCTCCTCGGGCGTGATGGCGTCGCCCGCTGCTTCGGCGAACGTGGTCGCGCGGCCGATCTCGCCCCAGGCGCCCCAGGCGATCGAGGTGGCCGGCAGGCCCTGGGCCCGCCGCCAGTGGGTGAAGGCGTCCAGCCAGCTGTTGGCCGCGGCGTAGGCTCCCTGACCCGGCGAACCGACCAGCGCCGCCGCCGAGGAGAACGAGCAGAACCAGTCCAGTGGCTGCTCGGCTTCGTGTCTGCAAGGCCTCGTGCAGATGCCACGCGCCGTGCACCTTGGGCGCCCAGTCGCGCTCGATGAGCTCCTCGGTGATGTTGGGCAAGGTGGCGTCCTCCACCACGGCGGCCGCGTGCAGCACCCCGCGCAGCGGCAGACCCGTGGCGGTGGCCGTGGCCACCAACTTCTCCGCGGTGCCGGCCTGCGGCGATGTCGCCGCACTCCACCACCACGTCGGAGCCGATCGCGCGGACCAGTTCGATTGTCTCCAACGCCTTTTGGGTGGGCTGCGAGCGTGAGGTGAGCACGATGCGGCCGGCGCCGGCGCTGGCCATCTTCTCGGCCAGGAACAGGCCGAGGCCACCGAGGCCGCCGGTGATGATGTAGGAACCGTCACCGCGGAAGACCGGCGCCTGCTCGGGCGGCATCACCACGCTGCTGCGCCCGGCGTGCGGGACGTCGAGGACGAGCTTGCCGGTGTGCTCGGCCGCGCCCATCACCCGGATCGCGGTGGCCGCGTCGGCCAGCGGGTAGTGGGTGCTCTCGCGGCATCGGCAGCGCGCCCTCGGCGATCAGCTGGTACACCGTGCTCAGCAACTCGCGGACCGCGTCGGGGTGGCTCTCCGCCATCAACGCCAGGTCGACGCCGTAGAACGCCAGGTTCTGCCGGAACGGGAACAGCTCCGAGCCGGGTGTTCGAGTAGATGTCGCGCTTGCCGATCTCGATGAAGCGTCCGCCCAGGGCCAGCAGTTTGATCCCGGCCAGTTGGGCGGCGCCGGTCAGCGAGTTGAGCACGATGTCCACGCCGTAGCCGTCGGTGTCGCGGCGGATCTGCTCGGCGAACTCCACGCTGCGGGAGTCGTAGACATGCTCGATTCCCATGTCGCGCAACATCTCTCGGCGCTTCTCGCTGCCGGCGGTGGCGAAGATCTCGGCTCCGGCGGCGCGCGCGATCGCGATCGCCGCCTGGCCCACCCCGCCGGTTGCGGAGTGGATCAGCACCTTGTCGCCGGCCCTGATCCGGGCCAGATCCTGCAGGCCGTACCAGGCGGTGGCGGAGGCGGTGGTCACCGCGGCCGCCTGGGCGTCGGTCAGGCCGTCCGGCATCGTGGCGGCCAGGCGCGCGTCGCAGGTGACGAAGGTGGCCCAGCAGCCGTTCGGGGACAGGCCGCCGACGTGGTCGCCGACCTTGTGGTCGGTGACGTCGGGTCCGACCGCGGTCACCACGCCCGCGAAATCGAGGCCCAGCTCGGCTAGCTGCCCGTCGAAGGTCTGGTAGCGGCCGAAGGCTGACCAGGACGTCGGCGAAGTTGATGCTGGACGCGCTGACCGCGACCTCGATCTCGCCCGGACCCGGCGGCACCCGGTCGAACGCCGCGAACTCCAACGTTTCGCAGGTCGCCGGGGGTGCGGATCTGCAGGCGCATGCCGTCGTGCTCGTGGTCCACGACGGTGGTCTGGCGCTCCTCGGGGCGCAGCGGAGTCGGGCACAGCCGGGCGGTGTACCACTCGTCGTTGCGCCAGGCGGTCTCGTCTTCGTCGGTGGCCAGCAGCAGTTGGCGCGCCACCTGCTCGGTGCCGGTCGTGCTCGTCGACATCGATGTAGGTGACCTTCAGGTGCGGGTGCTCGGTGCCGATCACCCGCAGCAGGCCACGCAGTCCGCCCTGCTCGAGGTTGGCGCGGTCGTCGGCCAGCACCGTCTGGGCGTTGCGGGTCAACACGTACAGCCGCGGCGGCTGGCCCGCGATTTCCGGGAGCTCGCGGGCGATGCGCACCACATGCTTGACGTACTCGCCGCCGCGGACCGCCGGACTCCTCGTCGGGGTTGCCGCTTTGCGGCGCGGTGAGCACGCACCACCCCGGTGAACGCGCCGGCCTCGAGCTGGTCGCGCAGCCGCGCCGCGTGCGCTGCATGGTCGGCCGTGCTGCGGCCAGGACAGGGTGGTGCATTGCGCGTCGTGCACCTTCAGCGCGTCGGTCAATGCGGTGGCCAGCATGTCGGTGGCGTCGGAGGTGCTGATCAGCAGCCAGGTGCCGGGCTCGGTCATGGTCGTTTCGGGCAGCTCGCGCTGTTGCCATTCGATGGTCAGCAGCCGCTCGCCCAGGACGCGGTCGCGCTCGCTGCTCGGCGACGCGCCGGTGCCCATCTGCAGGCCGCGCACGGCCAGCAGGACGGTGCCGTGCTCGTCGACGATGTCCAGGTCGGCCTCGACCCCGGAGCCGCACTCGGTGACCGTCGTGTAGCAGTACCGGGCGTTGCGGACCGAGCCGTAGGCGCGCAGCCGGCGCACACCCAACGGCAGCAGCAGGCCACCGCAGGCGCTGCGGACACTGGGGTGCGCCGCGACCGACTGGAAGCAGGCATCCAGCAGCGCCGGATGCACGCCGTAGGCGCCTTGTTGGGACGCGCAGCGGGCCCGGCAGCACAGACCTCGGCCAGCACCGTGTCGCCGGCCTCTTCGGCGGTGTGGCGCCACCAGGCCGGCGAACGCCGGACCGAGTCGGTGGCCGCGCTTGTCCATCCACTTCTCGGATCTCGTCACCGTCCACCGGGTGGGGATGGCTCGCCAGCAGGTCAGCGATGTCTCTGCGCGGGCGGCTGGTCGTCGCGTTTCCTTCGACGGCGTGCAGGACCGCGGCGCCTGCCGGGCGTATTTCCCGTCCTGGGTCGTCTCCACCATGAACGCGACGACGCCGGGTGCCTCCACCGTCGCGGTGATGCCGATCGGGGTTTCTTGTCGAGCAGCAGCGGCTGCTCGTCGGACCGCTGAATGCATGGATCGGTCGACTCTTCAATCGCGAGCATCGGAATGAAACCATTCGGCGATTGGCAGAGGCTGGCTCAGAAGCAAGTGGGGTCGACGACAGCCGTCTGCGGCAGGCGAAGAAGAAGCTCGCCGATGCTGAAACGCGCATGCGCCGACTACAGCTGTCGATCGAGGCTGGTGTGGAACCGGCAGCCGTTGCGGATGAGCTGAACCGTGCGCTAGAAGAACGTGAGGCTGCCCGCGCCGATCTCGATCGAGTACCTACCACCAACGTCCTGACCGAGAAGAAGATCGCGGAAATCGTCGACGGACTCGGAAACGTCGCTGAGCTGCTCAGTAGCGCCGATCCATCGGAGTTGGCACCACTGTACGCCGCGCTTCGATTGGAGATGGTCTACAACGCCGCCGCCAAGATCGTCGGCGTCTCGATTCGTCCGACGGGTAGGGGTAGTAACCGTGTCCGAGGGGGG
>CAVUJV010000005.1:0-8934 GCA_963741845.1 uncultured Alphaproteobacteria bacterium | reverse complement strand
CCTGGCCCGACCTTGGCGCGTCCGGCGGGACGCTGGCCTCCCGAAGCCGACCACGCCGGGGGATGCGAGGGGGCGGATTCCAGCTCTAATCGTTCGAGAGAAGGGTCCTCGCTGGCAGCAAGGAGCAACGAGCGGAAATGACGGAAAAATTTCGGGGATTACGATAACGCCTCCGCCATGGACACCGCCTCGCCGGCCACAGTCACTTGGACGACGTACAACGGTTCGTCGCGCATCTCAGGCATGGATTTTAGCGAACTGATACGACCGTAGTCGCCCTCGCGGCCGTCCTGCCAAGGAACGCTGCGACGGATCGGTAGGCCCTCGGCTTCTGCAGCGGCCTTCACCGCCGGATGCCCCGACAGCCACAGGTTGATGTGGCCTTTGGTGATGCGTTCGCACGCGAAAATCGCGCCGCATGGCGTCCTGAAGCTGGCAAGATATTGGACCGGGTCGCGGTGCCGGGCGAAGCGTTCGCCGAGCGCAGCCTCGATCGCCATGCCGAGAGGCGACGGGTTCTTTGGCATAGTTTCTCCTGCTGGGTTTGCTTGATTCGTATGGTCGCGGCGCCGCGACGCGGTCAGTGACGATGAGCCACGGTGACAACGTTTCCGTTGTCGCCACAGTAGACGTCAGTGCTCAACGACGCGGAGTCCGCGACGCCCTCCGAAATGGCGCTCGACGCGCTTCGGATCTTCTCGGCGCTTACCGTCCTCGGCGCAAAGATCGTCGCGGACACGCCTGCAAGACGGGCGGCGCGCGCCACCGCGAGCCCATGGTTGCCGCCGGAAGCTGTAACGATGCCCCTGGCGAGCGTCTCGCGCCGGCGTCGTCAGGAGCTTGTTGGTCGCCCCGCGCGCCTTAAAGGATCCAGTAGGCTGCAGGCATTCACGCTTCAGCCACAGGTCCGCGTCTGTCGCGGGCTCGGCGCATAGATCAGCGTGCACGAGCGGCGTGCGCCGAACGGCGCCCGCGATCCGTTTGGCAGCGTCCTCCACGTCGCTGATGTCGATCATCTCTGGCGACTCTCCCATGTCGAATTCAGCGGCGATTGCAGGGAGCGCGCGTTTTCGCGGCCAGACCCGAAACTCCGAGGTCAACGTCAGGCTTCCGCAATTTAACAGACCTTCCTGTCCTTGACATCGTGTCGCCGCTCGCTACCGTTGTTGTTACAATCAATCTGCAACACGGAAACTGCCCGAGGAATCCACGGGTCGGTTTTCGTGATTGCGGTGTCGCGGCGAGATGAGTTTCGCGCCGCTCGAAATGGGAGGGTCACATGAGAATGACGGGCTTTACGCGAGCCGCAGTCGCCGCCGGGATTGCGCTCGTTGCGACGGCAGGTTCCGCGCTTGCAGCCGCCAACTGCATCAAGGGCGAGCACAAGCCGCCATACAAGATCGGCTGGGCCAATATTTATTCGATCCCGACGTGGATGAAAGAGACCACCGCCACGATCGAGGACATGGCGAACGAACTGAAGAAGAAGGGCCTCGTTGAGAGCCTGACGATCACCGACGCGCAAGGCAATGCCAACACGCAGATCCAGCAGATCCAGTCGATGATTGACGCCAAGCTCGACGCGATCATCGTCGATGCGGGCTCCGCCACCGCGCTCAATCGGGTGATCGCCGACGCCTGCGCGAAGGGAATCGCGGTCACCAACTTCGACAGCCTCGTCGACACCAACGACCTGACGACGAAGATCGATACTGATCAGAGCGAGTGGGGCAAGCTCGCCGCCGAGTGGCTCGTCAAGCAGCTCAATGGGAAGGGCAACATCCTCGTCCTCAACGGGCCTGCCGGCGTCTCGGTAAGCGACGATCGCCGAAAGGGCGCCGAGCCGGTGTTCAAGGCCAATCCGGGCATTAAGATCCTCGCGGAGACCAATACCGCTTACAACGCCGCGCCCGCGCAGGAAGCCGTCACCAATCTCCTGTTCAGCAATCCGCAGATCGACGGCGTCTGGAGCCAGGGCGGCGCGCTTACGGCCGGCGCCGTGACTGCGTTCGAGAAACAGGGCCGCAAGCTCGTGCCGATGACTGGCGAGAATTATCGCCCGTTCCTCGAGATGTGGAAGGCGAAGAAGTTGACAGCCTGGGGCACTCAGCAGCCGAACTGGCTGGCTGCGCTCGCCGTCTATGCGGCGGTGGAGGCCCTGCAGGGCAAGGATATTCCGGCCTATATCAATGTGCCGCTGCCGATTATCGACGAGAGCAATCTCGACAGCTATCTGGCGCGCGCGAAGGACTTCGCCGCCGACGGCTACATCTATTCGCCCTACGACACGAAGCTGTTCGACGAGCTCATCGCCAAGAGCCAGAAGAAATAGCCTCGCGCGGAGCCGGGCTTGAACGCGGCGCGGCGGCGGACATGGGCGTGCAGCAGGCGGTCCTCGGAGCACAGAATGTCTCCAAGGCCTTCTTCGGCAATCCCGTGCTTCGCGACGTCTCGATCGAGCTCGTCGGCGGCCGCATCCACGCTCTGCTCGGCGAGAACGGCGCAGGCAAGAGCACGCTGATCAACCTGCTGTCGGGCGCCCTCACGCCCGACAGCGGGGAGATCCGCATCGACGGTCGGCCGATCGCCGCGCTGACGCCGCGCGAGGCGCACAAGCACGGCGTCGCGGTCGTGCAGCAGGAGCTCAGTCTCGCGGCTCACCTCTCCATCGCGGAGAATATTGGCCTCGGTTCCTACGATCGCCGCGGCGGGCTTATCGACTACGGCCGTCTCGCGGCCTCGGTCGAAGAGATCGGCGGCAAGCTCGGACTGATCGAATCTCCCGACACTCCGGTCAGTCAGCTGCCGCTCGGCCGGCGCCAGATCGTCGAGATCGCCAAGGCTCTGTTCATCAAGCCGCGCGTTCTCATCTTCGACGAACCCACGTCTTCCCTCGCCGCGCCCGACGTCGCGATGCTGATGCGGCTCATACGGAGCCTCCGCGACGACGGCGTCGCGATCCTCTACATCTCGCACCGGCTCAACGAGATCCTCGACTTCTGCGACTACGTTACCGTCCTCAAGGATGGCGCGGTCACCGCCGACCGTCCGCTCGCCGGCCTCGACCCGGAAGGCCTGGTGCGGTTGATGGTCGGCCGCGACCCGCAGAACCTGTTTCCGCCCTATGTCTCCCATGCGGCTGGCGACCTCGTCCTGCAGACGCGGAGATTCTGCACCGCGGCTGCCCACGACATCGACTTCGAGTTGCATCGCGGCGAGATCCTCGGGATTGGCGGTCTCGTCGGGCACGGCCAGGAAGATTTCATGATGGGCCTCTACGGCGCCGTCCCCGCCAATGCCGACCAGTTTCGCGTATTCACGCATGGCCGTGAGACGCGGGCCGCGCCCTTCGCGAAAGTCGCCGACGCCAACGCCGCTGGCGTCGCCTACATTCCCGCGGACCGGCGCAAGGAGGGCCTGCTCCTCCCGCATTCGATCGACTTCAACCTCCTCCTGCCGCTTTTCGCCCGACGCAGCGCCGAGCGCCGTCGCTGGGCGGAGGAATCGGCGATCACCGAGCGTTTGGCGCGACGCCTGAACATCAAGGGCGATCGGCGACGGCCGGCGCAAGCCTTGTCCGGCGGCAACCAGCAGAAGGTCGCGGTCTCCAAGTGGCTCCCGCTCGAGCCGTCCATCCTTCTGCTGAACGACCCGACCCGCGGGGTCGACGTCGAGACCAAGCGCGAAATCTATGTCGCGCTTAAGGAGATGGCGGCCGAAGGCAAGGCTGTCGTCCTGCTCAGCAGCGACACGCCCGAGCTCGTCCATCTCTGCGACCGCGTGACGGTGTTCCACAAAGGCCGGGTCGCCGCCACGCTGCCGCACGGCGAGGCGACAGAGGAGGCGATCGTCGCCGCCGCGATGGGCGTGCGCAAGGCGCCTCACGGAGAGGCGGCCTGATGGGGGGCAGGGGCGCGCGGCTTTATTGGCGTATCCAGTGGCGCCGCAACGACGGTCTCGGCGCGCTGTTCCTCGTCCTCCTGCTGTTCGGCATTCTCTATGCGATATTGTTTCCGGGCATCCTCGGGTTTGGCGCGGCGTCGAAATTCGTCCAGGGTTGGTTCCCGACTGCGATGGTTGCTGCCGCGCAAACCATCGTCATGCTCACCGGTGGCATCGATCTCTCGGTCGGCCCGATGGTCAGCCTGGGCTCGGTGGTGGCGGCCTCCACAATGGAGGGGCCGCTCGGCATATTCGGCGGGGTGCTCGCAATGCTGGCGCTGGGCGGCGGCGTCGGCGCCATCGTCGGCGCGTTCGTGGCTATCGGCCGATATCCCGCGATTATCGTGACGCTCGCCCTCTCCTTCGTCCTGCGCGGCATAGCCCTGCTTCTCATGCCGCGGGCGGGCGGATTCGTGCCTCCCTCGCTGTCCGAGTTTCTCGCCGGCGTGCATCCGACCGCGGCGGTCCTGCTGGTGCTGCTCGTGATCGTCTGGAAGCTCTATCAGGCCACGCCGCTCGGGGTCAGCCTGATCGCGGTCGGCGACAACGCGGAGGGCGCATATCGCTCCGGAGTCAATGTCATCGCGGCGCGCATGTGCGCGTATATCGCAAGCGGCATCCTTCAGGCTTTCACCGGACTCTTCATGGCGGCGAAAACCGGCTCGGGCGACCCCCTCATCGGCGAGCCGATGACGCTCGCCGCCATTTCCGCCGCGGTGCTCGGCGGCGTGGGCTTTCTCGGCGGCCAGGGGACAATGCGCGGCGCGCTTGCCGGTAGCCTGCTCATGAGCATCCTGATCAGCGTCATGTTCTTCCTGCATCTGCCTCTGGTGGCGCAATATGTCGTGCAGGGCCTGATCATCGTCGTGACCGTTGGGCTGCCGTTGATCCGCGCCTCGTTGCGGAGGGCGACATGACGGCCGGCCTCCAGCGCTTCCTGATCGCCTACGCCCGTTCGCTGGTCGCCTATGGCGTCGTCGCCGTCCTCTGGGTCGTGGCTTCTCTTCTGATCGCCGGCTTCGGCGTCTATCCGCATCTTCGCTATATTGTCGAACTCGCGGCGGTGATTGGCCTCGTGGGGGTTGGCCAGACCATCGCCGTGATTGGCGGCGGCATCGATCTGTCGGTCAGCGCGGTCATCACGGTGACTGCGCTCGTCCTGCCGATGGTCTCCTTCGATTTCGATAGCTCGGGCCTCGGCGCCATCGCGCTTTCGCTGCTTGTCGCGGCCGTCATCGGCGCCGTGAACGGCCTCGGCATCGGCTATCTCGGTCTCCCGCCGCTCATCATGACGCTCGCGATGGCGACGATCCTTCAGGGGCTCCTGGTGCTGATCGCCGGAGGCAGCGCGATTTCGGTCAGCAACGCGACGCTCGACTGGCTCGGCTCGACCCATGTGCTGACGATCTCGGCCAGTATCCTCCTTTGGCTGGTCGTGGCGGCGATCTGCCTCTTCTGGCTGCATGGCACGCGGAGCGGCGCGCTCATTTTCGCAATCGGCACGAATCCGGTTGTCAGCAAGCTGTCGGGCGTGCCGATCCGGCGGTTGACGCTGGCCACCTATGTTATCTCGGGTTTGTGTGCTGGGCTCGCCGGCCTCCTGCTCCTGTCGATGAATGGACAGGGCTATGTCGGCATCGGCGATCCGTATCTGCTGTCGTCGATCGCCGCGGTGGTGCTCGGCGGCACCTCGATCCTGGGCGGGCGGGGCAGCTATCTCGGCACGATCGCCGGCGCGGTATTGCTTGTGACGATGACTGCGCTCATCACGGTAATCAACGCCTCGGAGGGCTGGCGCAGCCTCATTCTGGGCTGCCTGATCCTCGGCATGCTACCATTGTCAGGCCGCGACCAGTCGCGCTGATGACCACCGCAGCGCGGAAGAAGGAGGACAACGGGTGCTTGTGCAAGACCTCGACACGCCTGCGCGGTCGTCGACCTCGACGTGATGGAGAACAACCTCCCGCGCTGCCAGACCTATCTCGACCGGCACGGCCTGCGGCTGCGCCCGCACATCAAGACCCACAAGATCCCCGAATTCGCCCATATGCAGATCAGGCTCGGCGCGAAGGGCGTGAATTTCGCATTCAGGCGAGAGTCGTCTCGCACGCGGCGGCCGACCGCTGCGTCATCGACGCCGGATCGAAGAGCCTGTCCTCGGACCTGCTCGGCCTGCAAGGCTATGGCCGTATCCTCGAGCATCTGGACTGGGAGATCGGCGGACTGAGCGAAGAGCAAGGACACGTGCGCGCCCCGCCGGGCTCGGAGGAGCCGCGGATCGGCGAGTTCGTCACCGTCATTCCAAACCACGCCTGCGTCGTCACTAACCTCTATGACCGGGTCTACGCCGCGCGCCAGGGTCGAGTTGAAACCTTCTACGAAGTCGCCGCGCGAGGAAAGGTGCTTTGAGCTCGAAGCCCGACGTCGGTCGCCTCGTCGGCCTGCTCGAACGTCTCGTCGCCATCGACACCCAGAATCCGCCCGGCCGCGATCCAACGATCGTTTTGTCCGCGCCATAGTCCGTAGGTGTTTCTACGTCCCGGATGGACGTCCTCCTGCTCGACTTCGCCGCCGTGGGCTTCAAACCACGCTGCCGTCTGCGCTGCGATTTGGCCCTCGTCGACGATGCCCGAGCGCGGCCCGGCATTCGCCGGTCCGACGCTTGGAATGCGGACCAAGCGCTGCACCCACTCGACAACGCGCTGCGTTTCGACCATCGTTCGTTTTCTGAGTTCGCCCACGGGCGCAATCGATTGCGTCCTTAGTAAGGGCCTGTTCGACGGATCGGCGCTCTATGCAGACCATCGCCGGCATTTTGGACATCGATGACGTCGGGACTTCTCCCGAACGGGTATAGTTTTTGCTGAACGGTCGAAGCGCCGGGTCCAGTGAGGTTTGAGGAGATGGCAGACAAACAAAGTCCGGAATGGATGGGCAAGAACGGCAAGCTCACGCCTGCGGAAGTTAGAGAATTCCTGGCCGGGCCGGTGGTCGCGCGGATCGCCACCATCGACGAGAACGGCGTGCCGTACGTGACTCCCGTCTGGCAGGAATGGGACGGCGAAGCCTTCTGGATTGTTCCGCGCCAGCGTTCGGCCTGGGTCGCCCATATCAAGAAGAATCCAAACGTCGGGATCTCGTGCGCCCAGGACGCCGGGACCTATAAGCGCGTCACGGCGCAGGGGAAGGCCGAGATCGTCTCCGGTCCGGCGCCGATGCAGGGTCAGTGCCTGGACGTCGCCAATCGCATGGCGCTGCGTTTCCTCGGCGAGCGCGGTCCGGAATATCTCGTGCCAACCTACGACCGGCCGCGCTACCTGGTCAAGATCGTCCCGACGAAGATGCTGACCTGGGACGGAATTGAGTGGGCGAGCAAATATACCGACAAGTAGCCGTATGCGAGCGAGGCGGGCCGCTCGGAGCAAAGGATCGGCGACAGGCCCCTCATAGGGCGACCGCCAGCGAGGACAGCACGATCGGCCGGAGCGAGAGCGTGAACATGCTGTGAGCGTCCTGGGCCAAGACTCCGTCCCCTCCCGCCTGCTTGTGTGGTCGCTCCGGTCGGCGATCCGCCGCTACGGCGTCTATTGCTCGCTGGCGGTGCTGCTGCTCGTCGCCCTGATCATCCGACCGGAAGTCTACCGGCCGGAATCCATGTTCCTGATTCTGCGCTCGGCTTCGCAACTCGGCATGGTCGCGCTCGGCCAGACGCTGGTCATGCTGGTCGCCGGTCTCGATCTGTCGGTTAGCGCCCTGATCGTGCTCACGTCGGTTGTGATTGCGCAAGTCGGCGCCGGCCAGGACAGCCATATTGTTCCCGGCCTGCTGCTCGCGCTCGGCTTCGGCGCCGTGATCGGCCTCGCTAACGGGCTCTTGATCACAAAGCGCAACGTTCCTCCGTTCGTGGCCACGCTTGGCATGCTGGTGCTGATCCGCGGCGCACAGAGCGCCTACACGCAAGGCATCCCCAGCGGCCAGGTGCCAGACGGCCTGAAGCTGCTCAATCAGTCGCTTGGTCCGCTGCCCGTCTCGTTCGTGATCTGGATCGCTTTCACCGCGCTGTTGGCGTTCATCCTCTCCATGACCCCATTCGGCCGCCGGGTCTACGCCATCGGCAGCAACCGCGAGGCGGCCCGGCTCTCGGGTATCGCGGTCGACCGCTACGTGATCGCGGTCTACGTCATTTGCAGTCTGCTCGTCGTCGGCTCGGGCGTCATCCTGAGCGGCTATGTCGGCTATGTCGACCGCTATCTCGGCCGCGGCTTCGACCTCGACTCATTGCGGCCGCGGTCGTCGGTGGCGTCGCCTTTTCCGGCGGACGCGGCAGCCTGATTTCCGCGATGGCCGGCGTGTTGCTGATCCAGTTCCTCAACAGTCTGCTGCTGATCATGGGCATGGACGTACAGGCTCAGTTGATCGTCAAGGGACTGGTCGTCATCGGCGCAGTCGCGCTCTACAGTTTGGCCGGAGGCCGGTCATGAGCTTTTCGGCGGAGACACTGAATGGCTCCTCCGTCGGAATTGAAGGGCGACACGACGATCTTCCCTCGCCGCGTAACGTCGATCTCAGGAGAAGAAACCCATGAGAAAAACAGTCGCATTGTCCGTTCTGATGATGGTTCTGAGCGGCGGACTCGTCCGCGCCGACGACGCCGCTCCGGCGGCCGCCAAAGCCGCGACGGGGCCCCGAAATACACCCAGGCGGAGCTTGACGCGAGCCCGTATCTCAAGAGCGTCATGACTGCGCGAAGGCGTGATGGCCGACACCTCGAAGTTCAAGAAGAGCGGTCCGTACAAGATCGCGCTCGCCGCGCAAGGGCCGACCAATTCGTGGGCCGCGCTCTTCGATCAGGAGGCCCGCTATCATGTCGATCAGCTTGGCAAGAACAAGGTCTCCGAACTGCTTTACGCCAGCGCCGACGGCAACGCCGACAAGCAGGTGCCGGAAGTAAGCCCCTCGAGCCAGAATCCCAACGCGCTGATCCTCGTGCCG
>CAVUJV010000004.1:0-37760 GCA_963741845.1 uncultured Alphaproteobacteria bacterium | reverse complement strand
TCGAGCTATGCGGGAAACTGGGTGACGGTATGAGGAAGGCGGCGTAACGGGGTTGGTGCTGAAACCACCCGAACCTCCCGGAAGGAGCGTTACGCCATGAACGAGAATAGAGTTGTTTCCCTTCGACAGAAAGGGGCAATCGACGATCCGCTCACCGAAATCCTGCGAGCCGGCGCGCGCCGGCTGATCGCCCAGGCGGTCGAGGCGGAGTTCGAGACGTTTCTGGCCTCGAACGCCGAGCTGGTTCTTCCGGACGGCCGCCGGCGGGTGGTTCGCCACGGGCATGATCCGGTTCGCGCGATCCAGACGGGGATCGGCCCGGTCGACGTGCAAAAGCCGAAGGCTCGCGATCGCGGCGCGGCGACGGGCGCGCGGATTCGCTTCACGTCGAATATCCTGCCCAAATGGGCGCGGCGCACGAAGAGCCTCGACGCGCTGCTGCCGGTTCTCTACCTGCGCGGGATTTCCGCCGGCGATTTCCAGGAGGCGCTTGCCGCCTTGCTCGGCAAGGACGCGCCCAACCTGTCGCCGGCGGTGATCGCGCGCCTCAAGGGCGAATGGGAAGACGAATATCGGCGATGGCAGAAGCGCGATTTGTCGGCGCGCCATTACGTCTACGTCTGGGCGGACGGCGTCTATTTGCAGGCGCGCATGGAGCCGCAGGCCGAATGCATGCTGGTGCTGATGGGCGCGACGCCGGAGGGCAAGAAGGAGCTGATCGGCTTTCAGACGGGCATGCGGGAGAGCGCGCAAAGCTGGAAGGAACTGCTCGTCGATTTGAAGGCGCGCGGCTTGGCCGTCGCGCCGCAAGTCGCCATTGGCGATGGCGCGCTCGGGTTCTGGAAAGCCCTCGACGAGGCGTTCCCGACGACGCGTCATCAGCGATGCTGGCTGCACAAGACACTGAACGTGCTCGACAAGCTCCCGAAGTCGATGCAACCCAACGCGCACAAGGATCTGCGCGAGATCTGGCTGTCGCCGAACCGGGCCGCGGCGGAAGCGGCGATGACGACATTCGCCGAGAAATACGCGCCCAAATACGACAAGGCCGTCGAATGCCTGATCAAGGATCGTCAGACGCTGCTGACGTTCTTCGACTTTCCCGCCGATCATTGGGACCATTTGCGAACCTCGAACCCGATCGAGAGCGTGTTCGCGACGGTGAGGCATCGCACCGTCCGCATGAAGGGCGCGCTGTCGCAAGACACCGCGCGTCTCATGGTGTTCAAACTGGTGATGGCGGCGTCGAAGACCTGGCGGCGATTGCAAGGTCAAAACCAGTTGCCGAAAGTCATCGACGGTGTAAAATTCAAAGACGGAATTGAAGCCGCCGCCGAAATCAAATCCGCCGCTTGATTCACGCCGTCACCCACTTTCCCGCATAGCTCAATGCAATCACCCGCGGCCATGACGTTCCTGTCTTTTTCAATGAGATGGATCCAAAATGGTCTGACCCCCATGGAATCAATTCAGGTCAAAATTGATATTGCGATCGTCTCGCGTAAAGCCGCTCTTCCCGAAGAAGAGCGTCCCAGTCAACACGGCTCATCCAATCGTTCCGATAGGCGGTCTGCAGATAGTCCAGCGCCTGTGTCGTCGAATCGACTTGATCGGCGTAGCGCGAACCCGGAAATCCGGTCAACTCGTTGACGAACTCGGCAAGCCACGGCGCTTCTCTTGGCAACAGGACGCGCCCGTTTTCAAAGACGGCGGTCTGGGTGTGGAGGCGCATGATCTTGTCGGCGCCCGCCGGCGGCGTGTCGGGGACGAGCTGATGAAGTCCCTCGCCCGGTAGATCCTGGATCAATTGGGTGCCTGACGCCTTGTCCTCGACAAGATCTCTCCCGGAGAATAAAACGTTCGGCGAGGTTTCGGACCTCTCGTTTCAGATCGGGATAGGCGAGACGCTTGCGCGAGACGTGGAGCAGGTAAAAGTACCCCTCATGGAAGACGCCCCACGTCGTGCATACGCTTGAAATCGTTCAGATCGCCGGATTTATTGGCGGTGTCCCAGCTCTGAAGCACGAATGAGAAAATCGCCTCGGCTCCTCACCGGGTGCGTGAACAAACAGCCATTCGGTCTTGACGATCGCGCCGCCGAGCGGGATCGGATTTTGCTGATATTGGCTGGCGAAGCTGAATTCCGAAATCGCCCGTCGCGTATCGGCTAAGGATTGCGCGCTCTCGCGCGCAGGATGCAGAATGTCGCCGGGGTGTCGGGCTCGGGCGGAGCCTGGTTCTTGATGTATTCGATCCACATGTCGTCCGTCACGTTGCCGCTACTTACCACCCAATAGCCCCTGGCCCACAGATGCTGACCCCAGTACCGCTTGCGCAGCAGGCCGAACTCACTCAGCAGCTTGTGCGAACTGCGCCCTTTCAAGTGTTGCACAGCGCGCGACACCGACAGGCTCGGAGGGATCGACAGCAGCATGTGAACATGGTCGCGGTTGATCGACCCGGCGTGCACAACCATCTCATGCGCCCGCGCCGTCTCGCGCAAAAGTTCGCGGCAACGAACCCCTATGTCGCCGCCAAGCACCGCGTAACGATACTTCGTCACCCAGACCAAGTGATACTTGCAGTCCCAGACCGTGTGGCCGCCACGCTTGTACGCTTCCATCCCGCCAATCTACACCCGAAGCGCCGCCATCCAGCCGCCTAAAGGCGTGGGGTTTCCCGATCCCCTATCGGGGACTCTAAACTCTGACGATCCCCTTAGAGCCGCAATGGAAGCCATGTTCCTCCGAGATGGTATCCCGTACCCGCAGCCGGAAGGTGACGGCTCGATCCGATTCACCTAGGAGCCCTGAAGATGGCGGATTACGACATGGAGGGTCCGACATGCCGCTTAACGAAACCGACCGACTCGATCGTCGCGATTTTATAGCCCGCTCAATCGCCGCTGTCGGCGCGCCAGCGATTGCGGTTTCTGAAGCGGAGGCTGCCGACGCTTCGCGGAACATAACAGCCGCTGCATCTGGGTCGGGAACCATCTACACGGGCGACGTCATGGAGGGGAAAAAGGTTGTCAGTCGGCTCGATGTAGCGGATCTCGAACACGGCAAGAAGCATCTCCTCTATTTTCAGGGCGTACAGACGGCTGGCTGTCAGCATTTGTATGTTTCAGTCGTCGTCGCAAAGGGTATTCGATCCGGCAAGCGGTTCACGTTGACCAGCGGCGTGCATGGCGACGAGATGAGTTCGATCCGGACGGTCCAGACCGTGATGGATCAGCTCGACCCGGCTCAGATGTCGGGAACCGTCATGGCCGTTCTGGACGTGGCGCGCCCGGCCGTGGAAAGCATGCAGCGCCGATGGGCCAACTCGGGGCGAGGCGCCGATCTTATCGACATGAATCGCGAGTGGCCGGGCGACGAGAATGGCGCCAGCGCCACAAGCCGACACGCGGGACTACTGTTCAACCGGCTTTTGAGGCCAAACTCCGACCTCGCAATCGATTTTCACACCGGGACAACAGGCCTCGAGATCGCCGCCTTCAGCATCGGCGATCGTAGCCTGCCCGACGTCAAGACCATGATGGACCTCTATCCTATTGGGCAGATGTGGGACAACGCAGCTTATCCCGGGGTGTTGCACAATGCTTTTGTCGACGTCGGCATCCCGTGCTTCACGCCTGAGATTGGAGCCGCGCGCATCCTGAATAGGGAGATGACCGCCCTGTTTGTGGAGGGCACTCTCAACGTGCTGAAGCACTACGGGGTCATCGGCGGGCCGATCGGCCGTACGGCGTCGGACGCAGGCGCCTTCATCGGCAACAGCGCGCTTCCGATCATCGCGACGCAGGGTGGCCTTGTGGAGTTTCTCGTGAAGCTCGACGACGAGGTCAAGGCCGGCCAGAAGATCGCGGTTCAGCGGAATATGTTCGGCGAGGTGGTGGCGGAATATTCGACTGGCGTCGACGGCAAATTGGCCGCTTATCGCAGCGATGCGACGTCGGATCCAGGCAATGTGTTGGCGTTCATTCTGTTCAACCAGCCAGACGCAGCCGCTCATGCCGGCGCCCACGCTGAAACGGAGAGCTCCTACCCCGAGTGATCACAACCGCACTCTGTCACGGCGTCGGCCGCTATCCACCTCGGCTATAGGATCTGGGGCCAGTCAGGCGTAGGAACGCTTACGAGCAGCCGAGTTCGTCCGCAATAAGTCCCCTGTAGGCTCGGTCGCGAAAAACGTCATCAGCGAGCGTTCCGCCGCCGCAGGCGCACTCCGCGGGTCATCCAACTTTAACGATCCGAAAGCCTTCGACCTCTTTGACAACTGGCATTCCCTTCCATCGCTCGATGTCGTGGAGCACGACGAGGCGCGACAGGTCGCCCCCGAGTTCATCATTCATCTTGTCGATGGTCTTCAGTTGTTCCCACACGCTGCCCACCGCATTGTTGAGCGGCACATAAACTCCGTCGCCGTTGTGACCAGTGAACTGGCGGCGCGAATAGACGCAATCGCCGGAAATCACCCGGCGCCCCGCGGCCGTCCCGATCACCACAAATTGCTGGCCGATCGTATGGCCGCTGCCCAGCCTGACATGCACTCCTGGCAACACGTTGTCCTTGTCGCCGTCGATCAAGGTGACGCGATGTGCGATCGAAGCGTCCAGCGCCGTGCGTATATTGTCCGGATCGACAATCGCGGTCAGGTGGCTGAAGCGCTTTGGCAGCGCAAACGCCTCGTACCAGGAGAGAAGCTCGCTCTTCTGGATGTAAATGTGGGCATGGGGAAATTCGGCGATCGATCCCATGTGGTCGAAATGCGCGTGGGTCACGAAGACCGCGTTGATGGCGTCGGGATGGACATTCATCTCGGCCAGCATCCGCAGCGGCGAGATCCACGTCGGGATCCCGAACTTGCGGGAGAAGCCGGAGCTGTGGCTGTCCTGCATGAACCCGGTGTCGATCAATATGCGGTCGTCTCCGCGCGTCGCGTAGATGAACGAGAAGGGCAGGTCCATCACCCCCTCGTTGTACATGCCGCTGATCAGGTCGACCCAAGGCTGATTCTTGGAGCGGGCATATTCCATCACATAGACATCCCAGGTCGCGTTCTCGTCCATGACCGCTCTCCTCAGCCCTCTGCCAGCATTCTTCCCAGACTCGAGAGCGCGACAGCCACGATAAGGATCGCGCCCTGAAACACGAATTGCGAAAAGGTCGGCGCTCCGAAAATGTTGAGGCCGTTGAATCCGAAGACGATGATTAGCGTGCCTATGAAGGTTCCGAACACGTGGAACTCCCCGTCGCGCAGCGTCGCCGAACCAAGAAACACCGCAGCGAAGGCGGTAAGAAGATAAGAATCCGCGGCATTGGTGGCGCCGCTGCCAAGTCGGGATGCGAGCAACGCGCCAGTCAGCGCTGCGCAGACTCCGGAAATGACGAAGCCGAGGATCTTGATTTGATCGACGCTGATTCCGGCGAGGCGCGCTGCTGTCGGATTGCCGCCGACGGCCTGGATCTCCTGGCCGATCGCCGTGCGCTCGACGAGCGCCCACAGGCCGAGGACGACGACCGCCATCACGATGATGGGATTGGGAATGCCGAGGAGCCAGCGTCCGAGCGCGAGCTGCAAAAACCCTTCCGGAACGCCGGCCACGATCGGCACTCCTGAGGAATAGGCGTAGGAGAGCCCGACGATAATCGTCCCGACGCCGAGCGTCGCGATCACGGAATTCACCCTGAGCTTGGTGACGATCAGGCCGTTGACGATTCCGACGAGCGCGCCAAGCGCAAGCACGATGAGGATCGCAAGCGCGATCGGCAGCTTGTTGTGCACGATGAGGCCGGTGACCAGCACCCCATGCAGGCTCGCCGCGTAGCCGACTGAAAGGTCGAGTTCGCCGACGACTACGGCGAGAGTCAAGCCGCCCGCGATGATCATCGCGAGCGACGCCTGATTGAGGACGTTGATGAAATTGCTGTAGGTCGGAAAGGCGTCGGGCGAGAGGATCGAGAAGACAAGGACCATCAGCGCAAGGCCGATGATCGTCGCATAGCGAGCGAAGACGGCGAGACCCGTCCGCGCGGCGGGCGAGAGACGCCGCGAAGACACGATGGCTTTGCTCATGAACCGTTCCGCTCCTCCGCTCCGGCGTAGCTCGCCGCGACGATGCTCTGCCGGTCAAGCGCGTCGCCGGAAAGTTCGGCGACGATCCGGCCCTCCGCCATCACCAGCACGCGATCGCAAAGATCCGGAAGCTCGTCGGGTTCGGACGATACAACCAGCACCGCCATGCCGTCCTTCGCGAGCTTGCGGATCAGGCGATGGATTTCCCCGCGCGCCCCGACATCCACGCCGCGGGTCGGCTCGTCCAAAATCAGAGCCTTCATCTTCGACTGGAGCCAACGGCCGATGAGAACCTTCTGCTGGTTACCCCCACTCAGCCTGCCGACCGGCGTGTCGGCCCCCGTCGTCTTGATGGCGAGCTCCCGAATGGCGCGCTCCGCCATCGCGCGCCTTCGCCCTCCGCTGATGATCGGCAGCGCCGGAGAAAAAACCAACTGTTTCAGACTGGCGAGGCTGAGATTGAAGGCGACGCTTTTCGTCAGGATGAGCCCTTCCGCGCGCCGCTCCTCCGGCACGAAACCGAGGCCCGCCCGCTTCGCCTCTGCGGGGCTCTTGGGCGCGAAAGGACGGCCCTCGAAGAGCATCGCCCCCGAATCGGGACGGTCGACGCCGAATAGCAGCCGGGCCAGTTCCGTGCGTCCGGACCCCACCAGCCCGCCCAGTCCCAGAACTTCGCCCGCGCGCAGGTCGAAGCTCGCCTCCGCGACTTTCGGGGCGCGGCTGAGCGCCCGCGCCGAAAGCACGATTCGATCACTCGGGATAGTGGCCGCGCGCTTCTGCTCGGTTTGAAGAGCCCTGCCGACGATGGCGTCGACCAAGGCGGACCGGGCCAAGGCTGGGCCTGCGAGTTCCGAAACCGAACTCCCGTCGCGAAACACCGTGACGCGCTGGCAGAGCGCCAGGATTTCGTCGAGCCTATGCGAGACGTACAGCACCGCCACGCCCGATTCGCACAGGTCCCGGACGATGGCGAAAAGGCGCTCGCTTTCCGCGGCGGACAGCGCCGCCGTGGGTTCGTCCATCACAATTAGCCGCGCCTTGCGCACCAGCGCCCGCGTGATGTTGATCAGCCAGTTCTCGGCGGTCGAGAGCCCTTTCGCGCTTGCGCCAAGCGGCGCCGTGACGCCGACCCGCTTCGCAATCGGCCCGACCTCTTCGGCGATCGCGCGCCAGTCGACGACGCCGAGGCGCGTCTTCTTGGGCAGCCCCAGCATGATGTTCTGCAGCACCGTCATGCCGGGAACGAAGGCGAGTTCCTGATGGATGAAGCTCATGCCGAGTTCACTGGCGGCGTGCGGCGTATCGACGAAGGTCGGCTTGCCATCGATCAGGATTTCGCCCTCATCCGGCTGGGTCAGGCCGGCGAGGATGCGGATGAACGTGGATTTGCCGGCGCCGTTCGCTCCTACGAGGCCATGCGTCTCGCCGGGCAGAATCGAGAGCGATGCGCCGCGCAGCGCGAGCGCGCCGCCGTAGGCCTTGCGGATGTCCCTCGCAGAAACGAACGGGGGCGCCGAAGGCGTCCCCGCCGAACGTCTCAAAGCATCCATGCAGTACGCTCGCCTAGACTCACTGCACCGCCGCAGGATGATCCGCGAGGAACTTGTCGATGGTCTCGGACGTCACCAGGACCGCGGGCACCTCGACCGCCTTGGGCCTCCAGCCGGAGCCTGCCTTCACAATCTCCGGCAGGAGGCTGATCATGTTGTGACCTTCGGTATAGCTGTCCTGCCAGGCGGTCGCGGTCATAAAGCCCTTCTTGATGTTCTCGAGCGCCTGCGCGTTTCCGTTGACCCCATAGACCTTCACGTCCTTGCGGTCCTGCGCGCGCAGCGAGCCGATCGCGCCGATCGCTGGATCGTCCCAGCAGCCCCAGATCGCGAGATTCTCTTTCCCGGCCGGATGCGAAGCGAGCCAGGCGTTCGCATATTGCGCCCCGTCCTCGAAATAGCCGGGAATGCGGACTTCGTTCTTGGTCACCTTGATATCGGGATCGTCCTTGAGCGCCTTGTCCAGCTCGACCTCGCGATTCCGGCAGACTTCCCCGGTGTGATAGGTGAGCGCGAGGATCGAGCCCTTGCCTCCCATCGTCTTGAGCATCAGGTCATTGACAGGCACAACCATCGGGCCGCCGGAGCCGTTCGTCGCCGCGACGCCGCCGCCGAGTCCGCCGCCCCAGGTGACGACGGGAATGTTGGCCCGTTTCGCCGCGTCGAGGCCAGCTCCGATCGACGAATACGGAAAGACCATGTCCACGATCGCCGTCGCGCCGCGCTGCACGAAATTCTGGATGGCGGCGTTCGCCTGATCCGCGTTGCCGGCGGCGTCGATCACCGAGACCTGCCAGCCGATGTCCTTGGCCGCCGCCTGCGCGCCGGCGATATAGCGGGCGTTGTTGGCCTCGGTGGCCGAGATCGAGACGATGCCCACGAGGGGCTCCGCGGCGGGGGCCGCTCCCGAAGTGAGCGCCAGGACGGCAAGCGCGGCGCCGATCGCTCCCATTCGCATTTTTTCCTCCCTTGCGACGTGGTTTCAACGAACCGTTTCGCTAGCCTCTCGCAATCGAAAGCGGCGCGCAAGTGGAAAAGCGCTTGGAACTACCGTAAGAAGAGCGGAAGCCCACGAAGGTGCGGCGCACGGGGAGGCCAATGACTCCGCTCAAATTGGCTAAACGATTTGCCAGCGCCTAAGGCCACGATCCGGGACGTTGCCGCAGCGGCCGGGGTTTCGACCGCGACCGTCTCCGCCGTCCTCAATGAATTGGCCTTCGTGAGCCCGGCGCTGCGGGCCCGTGTGCTCGAGGCTGTCCGCGACCTCGACTACGCGCCCTCACAACTCGCGCGGAACTTGAGGCGCGGCCAAAGCGAGCTCATCGCGATCGTAGTTGCTGACCTCTCGAACCCTTTCTATTCCCGCGTGATCTGCGCGGCCGAAGCCGCCGTGTCGGCCTGGAGCTATTCGCTCGTCGTGTTCAACAGCGACGAGAAGCCGGAGGTCGAGAAGCGCATTCTGGCGCGGGTCCGCGCGCTTCATTGTGAGGGCCTTCTGCTCGTGCCGGTCGGCGATTTGATCAAGGGGCTGCGCCGCGATTCGGGGTCGCAGGCTCCTCCGACCGTGCTCTTCGGGCGCACGCTCGACGGCAATCAGTTCGACGCGGTTACGATCGACAATATCTCGGCCAGCTATCAGGCGACGACCTATCTGATCGACCTTGGCCACCGCCGCATCGGCGCGGTCACGGGACCGGCGCATCTGAGCACGGGCCGCGAGCGGATGGAGGGCATGCAGGCGGCGATGGCCGCCAGGGGGCTCGCGCTCGACCCGCGTTTCGTGCGCTCCGGCGATTTCCGGGAAGAGGTGGCCTATTCGGCGGCGCGCGACCTTTTCCAGCGGGAGACCCGTCCCACGGCGCTCTACGTCGCCAATGGCGTCATGGCGCTGGGCGTGATGCGGGCCGTAGCCGACCTCGGTTTGCGGTGTCCGGAGGACGTTTCAATCGCGTCGACCGATAACATTCCGGGCATCAGAGGTCTGCGACCGAACCTGACGCGCTCGGAACATCCGATCGTGGAGATGGTCAACGAATTGGTTCGACTGCTGATGGATCGCATCCAGCGGAATGACGCCGGCGGCCGGCGCAACATCGTCTTTCCGTCTGCGCTCATCGTCGGCGATAGCTGCGCGCCCGTCGTAGCATCGCCGCGGACATCTGAGGCCGATACATAGGCGCGCCACGCCGCTTCAGCCTCCATCGGCCTCCGGGCGCAAGCCGGCGATCGAGACGACAACCTCGTCCACAGGCCATTTGTCGTCGCGAGCGGGCCACGCTGGCGGATCTGGTCAGCGAAGGCCTCGCCGAATTTCTTTCCCCACTGCCGCCCCGTCCATCTCGTACCTCACATAAATCCCGCGCGCCGCGAGCATCTCCTCGACCATCCGGAGACTCAACGGGAACCGAAAGCACAGCCAGACGCCATGGCTAACCTCGGGCGGGAAACGATGGCGGCGATAGAGACGATCGCGGACGGGCGGCATGGCGGCCAAGCAGCCGCTCTCTGCTTCGCAAGCCGTTAACTTCACGGCGCCCTCGAGAAAATTCGGCAACGGCCGCTTGACGCGGAGGCGCTTTTGTCGATACGAGTTAAGCGCTTTAGTAAACCGGTTTATCTAGCATGGCGGAAGGCAAGTCGACGAGCCTGCGAGATGTGGCCAAGGCCGCCGGCGTTTCGGCCGCCACCGTGTCCCGCCTCCTCAACGGCTCGCTGGATCTGCCTGCGGCGACGAAAGAGCGGATCGAAACAGCTATCCGTTCGCTGCAATACGAACCCAATCCGCATGCCCGCCGGCTAAGCCGCGGGCGCAGCGACACGATCGGCCTGGTCGTGCCCGACATCGCCAATCCGTTCTTCGCGACGCTAGTCGCGGCCGTCGAGGAGGAAGCCGATAATCGCGGCCTCGCGCTTTCCCTTCACGCCACGCTCAACCGCGCCGGTCGGGAACGCGCCTATGTGCGCCTGCTGGAGCGCAATCACGTCGACGGACTGATTTTTGTGACCAATCATCCGGACAACGGCGAGTTGGGGCGACTTATCAACCGCGTCGGCAATGTCGTCGTCGTGGACGAGGATGTTCCCGACGCGGCTGTCCCCAAACTGTTCTGCGACAACGAGCACGGCGGACGCTTGGCTGGAGGCCTCCTCGGCCGAATTCGGTCACGCAAAAGCGCTTTATGTCGGAGGTCCGGAAGGGATGATCAGCACCGAACGCCGTTTCCGAGGCTTTGAAGCCGGGCTGCGGGAGGCGTTCGACGGCAAGAGTTCGATCCTGCGTTACGCGGGCGACTATACCGTATCCTACGGACGCGAGGCGGCGCGACGGTTTCTCGCGGAAGGTCGACCTGCAACCGCCATCTTTGCAAGTTCGGACGAGATCGCGATCGGAATGATTGAGGTGCTGAGATCCTCCGGCGTCTCGGTCCCCGAAGAAGTCTCCATCGTGGGCTTCGACGACATAAGTCCGCTCTACCTCTTCGATCCACCCCTGACCGCTGTTCGTCAGCCCGTCCGCGCGCTTGGTCAAAGGGCCCTTTCCTTGCTTCTCGAGACGAACTGGCAGGAGCGCGAAGCGCGTTCCGAGGAGGAAATCCTGCCGGTCGAAATCGTCGTGCGGAAATCCGTTGCGCCGCCGCCGAGACACACGAAGCAACGCCCCAAACGGACGAGAGGACCGAAGCAATGACGAATGGGATTGGACGAAGAGCGATCGTCGCCGCGCTTGCCGCGACGGCGCTGGCCGGAGCCACGCTCGCGGCGCATGCGAAGGACAAGACCTACGCGCTCGTGCAAATCAATCAGCAGGCGCTTTTCTTCAACCAGATCAACGAAGGGGCGCAGAAAGCAGCCGACAAGTCCGGCGACAAGCTTGTTATCTTCAACGCCAACAACGACGCGGCCGCTCAAAACAGCGCCATCGAAACCTATATCCAGCAAAAGGTCGACGGCATGATCGTCGTCGCGATCGACGTCAACGGAATCATGCCGGCGGTGAAGGAAGCCGCGGCGGCGGGCATTTCGGTCGTCGCCATCGACGCCATTCTGCCCGAGGGGCCGCAGAAGGCGCAGATCGGCGTCGACAATACGAAAGCCGGCGCGGACATGGGCGCCTATTTCGTCGACTACGTGAAGAAAGAAATGGGCGGCAAGGCGAAAGTCGGGATCGTCGGCGCACTCAATTCCTTCATCCAGAACCAGCGCCAGAAGGGCTTCGAAGACGCAATCAAGGCGGATCCGGGCATCTCCGTCGCAGGCGTGGTGGACGGCCGCAACATCCAGGACAATGCCCTCACCGCCGCCGAAAACCTCATCACTGGCAATCCGGATTTGACCGCGATCTATGCGACCGGGGAGCCCGCCCTGCTTGGAGCGATCGCCGCGGTCCAGAGCCAGGGCAAACAGAAGGCGATCAAGGTATTTGGCTGGGATCTGACCGCACAGGCCATCTCTGGCCTTGATGACGGATATGTCGTCGCGGTGGTGCAGCAGGACCCCGCCGGCGAAGGCAAGGCGGCGGTCGAGGCGCTCGACAAGCTCGCTACCGGCGGATCGGTGGAAAAGAGCATCGCCGTGCCGATCACGATCGTCACCAAGGCGAATGTCGAGCCCTATCGCGCGGTCTTCAAGTGACGACAACGCCCCGCAGCCCTCAGTTCGACGACAGAGTCGGGGAAGCGCAAGCCACCCCGCGGCCCGTCGCCGTGACCAGGACACCGTCGGTCTCGCTGCGCGGAATCCGCAAGACTTTCGGCGCTCACCAGGCGCTGCGGGGCGTTGATCTCGACCTCTATCCCGGCGAATGCCTCGGCCTCGTCGGCGACAATGCGGCGGGCAAGTCGACGCTCACCAAAATCATCTCGGGAACCTACCTTCCGGACGAGGGAACCATCGCGCTCAACGGTGAGACCGTGCGCTTTTCAGGGCCAGCCGACGCTCGCAGCCGCAACATCGAAATGGTCTATCAGGACCTGAGCCTCTGCGACCACGTGGACGTGGTGGGCAATCTCTTCCTCGGTCGAGAGTGGACAAGGGGACCGTTCCTAGACCGCAAGGCCATGCTGGAAGAGGCGCGCAAGATGCTCGACGCCCTCGAAATCCGCATTTCGCGCCTGACCGCAAAGGTCGAGAAACTGTCTGGCGGCCAGCGCCAGGCCATCGCGATCGCTCGTGCCGCTTCCTTCAATCCGAGGGTACTCATCATGGATGAGCCGACTTCCGCGCTCGCCGTGGCGGAAGTTGAGGCGGTGCTTCACCTTATCAACCGGGTGAAGGCCAAAGGCGTGTCGGTCGTGCTGATCACCCACCGCCTGCAGGACCTTTTCCGCGTCTGCGACAGGATCGCGGTCATGTATGAGGGGACAAAAGTAGCGGAACGGGACATCGCTCAAACGAGCCTCGAAGACCTAGTTCGCCTGATCGTAGGAGACCGGCGGTGACGAGCGCTTATACCGAACGCGCGAAGGGCTCGGGGCTTGCGGACTTCTGGTCCGAGCACGCGCAGGTCCTTTCCATTGCGCTGTTCTTCGCCGTTTGCGTCATCGTCTTCTCGCTGGCGACGACGACCTTTCTGACTGCCGGCAACTTGCTCAACATCGTGCGCCAGGCGGCGCCTAATCTGATTGTGGCGGTTGCGATGACGCTGGTCATCGTGACCGGCGGCATCGATCTGTCCGTCGGCTCCATGGTCGCGCTCATCAACGCCGTGGCGGCGATCACGCTAGCCTTCGGCATTCCCTGGCCAATTGTTGCGCTCGCCATGCTCGCGCTCGGGAGCGTGCTGGGATTGGCGCAGGGCTGGTTCATTGCCTATCAGGGCATCCCGGCCTTCATCGTGACGCTAGCGGGTCTCTCGATCCTGCGCGGAGTCGCGCTCTATCTCACACAGGGCTTTTCGATTCCGATCAGGGATGCTCCCGGCTTTTTCTTTCTCGGGCGGGGCGAGATCGGCGTCGTGCCGGTTCCGGCGCTGATCGCGATCATGGTGGCCGTCGTCGGCTATATTGTGATGGCTTCGACCAAATATGGTCACCAGATTGTCGCCGTCGGCTCCAACATGGAGGCGGCGCGGCGCGTCGGAATGCCGGCGAAATGGATCGTGGCCTCGGTCTATCTGGTCTCGGGGCTCGCGGCCGCGCTCGCCGGACTGTTGATTGCCGCCCGCCTCGGCTCCGGCTCCTCCAACGCGGCGGTCGGCTTTGAGCTGGATGTCATCGCGGGCGTCGTGCTCGGCGGCACATCTCTGATGGGTGGGCGGGGGACGATCCTCGGCACGGTGCTGGGGGTGATGACCATCGCCGTCATCGGCAACGGCCTTATCCTCATGCACATTTCACCCTTCTTCACCCAGATCGTGACCGGCGCGATCATCCTCGTAGCGATTTGGCTCAATACGCGGATCTTCACGACGAACTTCCGTTTCGGCGCGAGGAGGCGCGTCTGATGGCGAGCGAGTTTTCCGAAGGGCATGTCGGCTCCGGCCGCGTGATGACCGTGCTCGGTCCCGTTTCGAGCGCAGAACTGGGCGTCACGCTCATGCACGAGCATATCCTGAACGACTGCCGGTGCTGGCACCACGCTCCGAAAACAAAGGAGCGTCAGCGCCTCGCTGACAGCTTCGTCTGCATCGAAATTCTCGGCGAGCTTCGGCAGGATCCTTTCGTCAACAAGCACAACATCACGCTCGACGACGAGCCGCTTGCCGTCAAGGAGCTTATGGATTTCGTAGGTCAGGGAGGGCGTACGGTAGTCGAGCCGACTTGTCAGGGAATCGGACGCGACCCGGCGGCGCTCGCCCGGATCGCGAGGGCCACGGGCCTCAACATCATCATGGGCGCCGGTTTCTATCTGGCTTCGTCGCATCCGGCCAAGGTCGCAGAGATGACAGCCGAGGCGATCGCGGACGAGATCGTCGGCGAGGCGCTGCGCGGCGCCGATGGCACGGACGTGAAGATCGGCCTGATCGGCGAGATCGGAGTTTCTTCGAATTTCACGGAGGCCGAGAAGAAATCTTTGCGCGGCGCCGCCCAGGCGCAGGTTCGAACAGGGCTGCCGCTGATGGTCCACCTGCCGGGTTGGTTCCGACTCGGCCACGACGTTCTCGACATCGTCGCGTCCGAAGGCGCGAACCTTCGGCACACGGTCCTATGCCACATGAATCCCTCGCATGACGATCTCACCTATCAGAGCGAACTCGCCGCGCGCGGCGCCTTTCTCGAATATGATATGATTGGCATGGATTTCTTCTACGCCGACCAGCAGGTCCAGTGCCCCAGCGACGACGAGGCGGCGCGCGCTATCGTTAAGCTTGTCGAGAGGGGACACCGTGATCGCGTCCTGCTGTCGCACGACGTGTTCCTCAAGATGATGCTCACCCGCTACGGGGGAAACGGTTATGGCTACGTGTTGCGCCACTTCCTTCCGCGCCTGAATCGCCATGGCCTTGACGACGAGACGCTCAATATCTTCATGCGCGCAAATCCGCGTTCTGTCTTCGAGGCTGCGGCCTGAGCGCCAGACTTTTCTCAACACACGGAAAGACGATGACGAAGAATGTCCTGCTCGTCGGCGAAAGCTGGATGAGCTCCGCGACCCACTACAAAGGTTTTGACCAGTTCGGCAGCGTGACCTTTCACCTCGGCGCCGAACCCCTCGTGGTGGCGCTCAAGGGTTCGGAGTTCGCGCTTACTTACCTGCCGGCTCATGAAGCTGTCGGCAAGTTTCCTTTCGTTATGGAGGAGCTCGATGCCTATGACGCCGTTATCCTGTCCGACATCGGCTCCAATTCGTTGCTTCTGCCTCCGCAGGTCTGGCTGGAATTCGAAGACGGCGCCGAACCGCCTAAAACTGATCCGCGCCTGGGTCGAGAAGGGCGGCGCCCTCCTGATGATCGGCGGCTATCTCTCCTTCCAAGGTATCGACGGCAAGGCGCGCTGGCGGCGCACGCCGGTTGAGGACGTGCTGCCTGTAACCTGCCTGCCTTATGATGACCGGGTAGAGATTCCGGAAGGCGCGACGCCCTCAATCCTCAAGCCCGATCATCCGGTCATGGCCGGACTCGACGGAGAATGGCCGCTGCTGCTCGGCGTGAACGAAGTCGAGGTTCGCAAACGCGCAGATGCGGAGGTGATAGCCCGCCTTCCCGAGGAGCATGGCGGCCATCCGCTTCTCGTGCTCGGCGAGCACGGCAAAGGCCGGACGGCGGCCTGGACTTCCGACATCGGCCCGCACTGGCTGTCTCCGGCCTTCTGTGCCTGGGAGGGATATCCTCGACTGTGGAAGAACCTGCTCGGTTGGCTGACCGCCCCGCGCTGAAGAAAGTCACCGCATGAGAATGGCAGCGAGTTCGTCGCGTGTCGGGAAACTGGAGCGGGCGCCCCGGCGGCCAACGGCGATTGCCGCCGCTGCGGCGCCGTGGCGTAGAGCACGCGCATCGATCGCGCAGCCGCGCAGCGCGGCGGAGGCGATTGTGACGCCGAGAAAGACATCACCGGCTCCGGTCGTGTCAAGGGCGTTCGCGGGCGCGGCGGGAACGGCCGTCTCCCGACCTGCCTCGACGAGGAGCGCGCCTTTGCGGCCAAGCGTGAGGATGGCCTGGCGGACACCTCCTTCGCAAAGCCGCCGAGCCGCTTCGACGCCAGCTGAGCCAGCGAGCGCCATCGCCTCGCTGGCGTTGACAACCACAATGTCGACGAGCGGCCAAAGGCTGGAGAAATATGGACGGAGCGGCGATGGATTGAATACGGTGACGAGGCCGAGCCGCTTTCCCTCCGAAAGCGCGTCCCGCGTCGTCTCCGCCGAGAGGTTGCCTTGCATGACGAGAACGTCGCCCGGTCGGGTGTCGTCAAGGGCGCGCCGGGCATCAGCTGGTGTTAGCGAGTTCGGCAGAATTCGGCGGTTGTCACCACGGCATTCTCGCCGTCCGGTGTCGTGAAGATGATAGACGCGTCGCTCGCAGTGTCTGTGCGTACGATTAGCCGGGCCTCGATCGGCTCGCTCGCCAGCGCTTCGCGGATCTCCGCCGCACGCGCGTCCTGTCCGATCGCCGCGAGCAGCCGCGTTCGCAGCCCCGCTCGCCCCATCGCAATCGCCTGGTTCGCTCCCTTGCCTCCGAGGTCGCGAGCAGCCGCGTGGCCGAGAATCGAGAGACCGGCTTCAGGCATGGCGGGCACGGCGAAGGTCTCGTCGAGCGCGACATTGCCTATGACCAATGCACGCATGAATTGCTTTCTGTAGGAGCAAGATGCAGCCGATTTCCGACCGTGTATCCAGCGCCATAAGCGAGATCTTCGGGACCGACAAGGCGCTGATCGGCATGATTCATTGTCCCGCCTTTCCCGGCGCGCCCCGTTATCGCAGTACCGCGATGGACGCCATCTACGACGCCTGCATGCGCGACGCGGAGGCCCTTCTGGAAGGTGGCATGGACGGTCTGATCGTCGAGAACCATGGAGACATTCCGTTCTCCAAGCCCGACGACATCGGACCCGAGACCCCGGCCTTCATGGCAGTCGTGACGGACCGGATCGCACGCGCGACGGGCGCGCCGCTTGGCGTCAACGTTCTCGCCAATGCGCCTCTGCCGGCCTTCGCGATCGCCCTCGCAGGGGGCGCACGGTTCATTCGGGTCAATCAATGGGCAAACGCCTATGTCGCCAACGAGGGCTTCATCGAGGGCCGCGCCGCCGAGGCGATGCGCTACCGAGGGCAATTGCGCGCCGAACATATCAAGGTCTTCGCCGACAGCCATGTGAAGCATGGAGCGCACGCGATCACCTCGGATCGGACCATCGGAGAACTGACCCGGGACCTCGCCTTTTTTGACGCCGACGCCGTCATCGCGACCGGCCAGCGTACGGGCGACAGCGCCGCGATCGAGGAGATCGAAACGATCGCAGCGGCTACCCATCTGCCGGTTCTTGTCGGATCCGGCGTGAACGAAGCAAATGTCGGTGAGATCTTAAAGCGCACGCAGGGTGTGATCGTCGCCTCCTCGCTGAAAGAGGGCGGCGTCTGGTGGAATCCGGTCGATCCCGCTCGCGTCAGAGCCTTCGTCGCGGCTGCGCGCGCCGGGGAGGATTGATCGTGAGCGAGAGCCTGTCCGAACAAATGTTACGGGAGAACCATGCCGTATTCGAAGCGATGGTCGGCCATCGCTTCGTTGAGGATATTAAGGCGGACCGCCTCCCGTCTGAGGTCTTCGACCGATATCTCGCTCACGAGGGCGCTTTCGTGGAGACTGCCATCGCAATCTTCTCCTACGCCACGGCCAAGGCTCGCTCGATTGCGCAGAAGCGATGGCTCATCAGCGTTCTCGACGCGCTCGCGAACCATCAGATCACCTATTTCCAGAAGAGTTTCGTCGCGCGGGGGTTTCAGCCCGGCCAATTCGACGTCGACCGACCGGAGGTTGCTGCGTTTCGCGAAGGCATGCTTACGATTGCCCGCGACGGCGGGTTTCTCGACACGATCGCCGCGATGTTTGCCGCCGAGTGGATGTATTGGACCTGGTGCCGCGCAGCGAACGCATGTGCGATCTCTGACCCTTTGCTCAAAGAGTGGGTCGCGCTGCACGCGGCGCCGGAGTTCGAGGCGCAGGCCCAATGGCTTCGCGACACGCTGGACGAATCCGGCGTCGACCTCAACGAAGCTGAACGCTCCAAGCTCAGTGCGATCTTTGGTCAAACTCAAAGGCTGGAGATCGCATTTCACGACGCCGCCTATGGCTGAGGGGTATCTGAATGACGCTCGCTCCGAGGATCGACGCGGAAAGGCCAATCAATCGGCTCGATCGTTTTGCTACGATTGGGGCGACCGTGCAGGGCGGGGTCGATCGGCAGGCGCTGACGAGCGTGACCGAGAGGCGCGTGTCCTCCCTGCAAGTCTGGGGCGGGCGCGAGGATTTTCCGTCCGTCAAGTGAGGCAGTCCCGGCAACGCATTCAGGGGTTCCTGCTGCGATATGGCCGCAGATACGCTGGCGCGGTTTGGAAGCGAACTCACCGCGTGTGGCTCGGCAAGCAGGCGGCCAGCGCGCTGACAATTGCGTCGACGCGATAGTGTGCAGCCGCCGGACCCCAGCGAAGTTACCGGTCTTCATCTCATTGAATTGTCCCGCCGCGAGGCTTACGCTGGCGACCGCCTGAGAAGCTGGCGCCGGTCGACGTGACACAAGTCAGCAGGGAGGCATTCATGACGGAAATTCCCTCGGATTATCTCGATCTTCTTCAGCAGAAGGCGGCTTTCGCGAATCTGGCGACAATCATGCCGAACGGGACGCCCCAGGTTACCCCCGTGTGGTTTGACTATACGGGCGGAAAGATCCGAATAAATTCCGCGAAAGGCCGCGTGAAAACGCGCAATATGCAGGAAGGCGCGCCTGTGGCGCTTTCGATACTCGACCCCGACAATCCCTATCGCTACATTCAGATCCGCGGCCGCGTCGCGCGAGTCACCGAGGAGGGCGCGCCCGCGCACATCGATTCCCTCGCCAAGAAATACCTCGGCAAGGACAAGTATCCTTGGAGCCGACCTGACGAAGTGAGAGTCACTTTCGAGATCGTTCCAACGGCCGTGCAGACGATGGGATGACGGCGAATTTCATCTGACGAAAGTGGTCAAGCCGTCGCCGCCGGGACGGGAGATGTCGGCCCATAGCGTTGGCCGGCTGCGCAGACAGTCTGATTGCTTGCGCGATCTTGACGGGAGCCGCATATCAGCAAGCCTGAGCGCTCGTTCTACCGGGTCCGCGATCCGTCTCGCGCCGGCGCCAAGGCGAAATGGTCGCGCTGAACGCTTTCTCTGCGCTATTGTGGCGCGCGCCGGGCGTCTGCGCCTCGGGAGGTCGGAGAGCGGATCGTGCTCAAGCTGGGGTATAAGGCGTCGGCGGAGCAATTCGGGCCTACGGAACTGCTCCGGTTTTCCCGCCTCGCGGAGGAGGCGGGCTTTGACTCGGTCTTCATCAGCGACCATTTCCAGCCTTGGAAGCATCATGGCGGCCACGCGCCCTTCTCGCTCTCGTGGCTGGGCGCCCTCGGGGCCGTGACCTCGCGCGTCACCATCGGCACGAGCGTGATGACGCCGACTTTCCGGTATCATCCCGCCGTGGTCGCGCAAGCTTTCGCCACGCTTGGGGTCATGTTCCCCGATCGGGTCGTGCTGGGCGTCGGCACCGGCGAATTGCTGAACGAAGTGCCGTCGACCGGCATGACGTGGCCCGATTTCAAGGAACGGTTCGCGCGCCTGCGTGAGGCTGTCGCTCTGATGCGCCGGCTCTGGACAGAGGAGAGGGTGACGTTCGAAGGCCAGTATTACCGCACCCGGGACGCCACCATCTATAATCGACCGACCACGCCCGTTCCGATCTATATCGCGGCGGCGGGAGCGCTGATCGCGAAATATGCCGGCCGGGTGGGGGACGGCTTGATCTGCACCAGCGGCAAGGCGCGCGAGCTTTATACCGAGACGATATTGCCAAACGTGTTGGAGGGGCGGGGCGAGGCCGGCTCGCGAGCGCCCGACTATGCTCGGATGATTGAGGTCAAAGTCTCCTTCGACACAGATATGCAACGCGCCATGGAGGACACGCGCCACTGGGCGGTTCTCGCCTTGACGGCGGAAGAGAAGGTTTCCGTCCATAGTCCGGAAGAGATGGAGCGGCTCGCCGCCGGGCTCTCAGCCGAGCGCGCCGCCAGTCGCTGGATCGTCTCGACCGATCCGGACGAACATGCCGAGCGAATCGGCTACTATATCGATCTCGGCTTCGACCATCTTGTCTTTCATGCGCCGGGTCCCGATCAAGAGCGGTTCATCCGGCTCTATGCGGAGCACGTTCTGCCGCGCCTTCGCGGCCGTTTCGACAAGATGGGCGAAGCGGGGAATGGCGCATGACCTCTCTCGAGGTCGTTCCGCTGCGGTCCTTGCCTTTGATCGAGGCGGGCGATGACTTGGCCGAACTGATCGCCTCGGCTCTCGAGCGGAACGGCGTCGCGCCGCAGGACCGGGACGTGCTCGTCGTCGCGCAAAAGATCGTCTCAAAGGCCGAGGGCCGCACAATCGACCTCGCGACGATCAAACCCTCCGCGAGGGCTGTCGCGCTTGCGGCCGAGGTCGACAAGGATCCCAGGCTCGTGGAGGTCATCCTTTCCGAATTGGTTCGCGTCGTGCGAGCGCGCCGCAGCGTGCTGATCGTTGAACACAGGCTCGGCTTCATCATGGCGAACGCCGGGGTTGACCAGTCGAACGTGGCGTCTTCAGACGGCTCGCCCCGCGTGCTTCTATTGCCCGAGAATCCGGATCGCAGCGCGGAGACGCTGCGGCGCGGGCTGGCGAGGCTGACCGGAAACGAGTTGGCGGTGGTCATAAACGACAGTTTCGGGCGTCCATGGCGTCATGGAACCACGGGCGTCGCGATCGGCGTCGCTGGTCTGCCCGCGTTGATCGACCTGCGCGGGCGACCCGACCTGTTCGGCCGGAAGCTCGAGGTCAGCGTGATCGGTTTCGCGGATGAGGTCGCCGCCGCCGCCTCGCTCTTGATGGGTCAGGCGGATGAGGCGACGCCCGCGGTCCTGATCCGGGGCTTGCGCTGGTCGGCCCCCGAATCGACGGCGGCCAGCGTCATTCGTTCCGCAAGCGAGGATCTGTTTCGATGAGTTCGGGATCTTGTGGTCGCCCTATCCGGAGGCATAGGAGGCGCGAAGCTCGCGCTGGGCCTCAGCCGGGTCGTGCCTGCGGATGATCTGCTCGTGGTCGCCAATGTCGGCGATGATTTCGAACATCTCGGCCTCCATATCTCGCCGGACGTCGACACGCTCATGTACACGCTTGCCGGTCTCGACAACACGAAGCTCGGATGGGGCCGACAGGACGAGACCTGGTCGTTCATGGAAACGCTCACGGCGCTCGGAGGCGAGAACTGGTTTCGCCTCGGCGATCGCGATCTAGCGGTTCATGTCGAGCGCACATGTCGGTTGCGGGAGGGCCAGACGCTCTCCACCATCACCGCCGATTTCTGCCGTCGCCTCGGCGTCGGTCCCCGCGTGCTGCCGGCGACAGACGATCGGTTGCGCACCCGGCTGCGGACCGACGAGGGGTGGCTCGACTTCCAGGATTATTTCGTGCGGCTCCAATGCCGTCCGGTCGTGCGGGCGCTCGTTTTCGATGGCGCGGAAGACGCCCGCCCTCACCCCGACCTTCTCGCGGCTTTGCGCGACGAACGGCTGCGCGCCGTGATCATCTGCCCGTCCAATCCCTTCATCAGCGTCGAGCCTATTCTCGCCGTATCGGGGTTGCGTGAGGCTCTTTCGGCCTGTGCGGCGCCTGTCATCGCGGTTTCTCCGATCATAGGCGGTTGCGCCGTCAAAGGTCCAACGGCAAAAATGATGGCGGAACTGGGAATGACGCCGAGCGCCGCCGCGGTGGCCGAGCGCTATGGCGAACTGCTCGACGGTTACGTGATGGATGTCGGGGATGCGAAGGAGGCGGGGCGGGTGACGACAAACGTGACGCTCGCTCCCACGCTCATGACGAATCTCGCGGAGCGCGAGGAACTGGCTCGCGTCGTGCTGGGTGCGGCGGACGCCCTTGCCTCCTCGAACCGCCGCCGGGACTTCGTCGCGTGAGCGGCGTCTGGGCCGTCGTGCCCGTCAAGGAACTGGCGGGCGCCAAACAACGGTTGTCGTCATGCCTGAGTTCGGACGAGCGTCGCACGCTCGCAACGACCATGCTCGAGGATGTGCTCGACGCCTTGAGCGCCGTCCGGCAGATCTCCGGCATTCTCGTCGTCACGGTCGATCCCGTCGCGACATCGCTCGCAGGCCGCTACGGCGCGCGCATCGTTACGGAAGCGGCGCGGGAGGGCCATACCGGCGCCGTTCAGGGCGCTGCGCGCCTGCTCGTCCGCGAGGGTCAGGCGGGAATGATGACGATGCCGGGCGATATTCCGGCGCTGTCCTCGGACGAAATCGCCGCGACGCTGGCGGCGCACCGGGCCGCGCCTGCCTTCACCATCGTGCCGGCGCATGACGATCTCGGATCGAACGCCGTCATCTGTTCGCCGCCGGACGCCGTTCCACTGCGTTTCGGCCAGGACAGCTTCTACCCGCATCTCGATGCGGCTCGGAACTGCGGGATTGACCCGCTCATCGTCCGACAGCCGGGCATCGGGATGGATATCGACCATCCCGTCGATCTCGTCTCGTTCCTGAAAATGCCGCGGCCGGAATCCACCCGGACGCATGCTTTCCTGGAGCGATCGGGGATCGCGAGCCGCCTGCTGGCGGCGAGTTAGACGACGATCCCTCTTGCTCGAAGCGGCTATTCCGCAGCGACGAGCTTGCGGGGCGGCGTCAACACGACCGGCGACAGCGCGGGCGCGTTCAGCGACGCCGCCCGCCGCTCCGCCGGAACCGGGCCGTAGAGCGTTGTCCGCTGCTCCGGCGTCCGCCCCAGCGACAGGATAAGGTCCTCCATGGCCGCGGGCGGAAATTCCTGGCCGTGCTCAGTGCCCGCGGCGCGGGAGATGCTCTCGTTCATCAGAGTGCCGCCGAGATCGTTGGCGCCGGCCTCAAGACACGCCGCCGCCCCTTGAGGGCCCATCTTGACCCACGATGTCTGGATGTTCGGGATATGGGGATGCAGAGCCAGCCGCGCGACCGCATGCATCAGGACCGCCTCCCGGAAGGTCGGGCCACGGCGAGCCGCGCCCCGCAGATACATCGGCGCTTCCATATGCACGAAGGGCAAGGGCACGAATTCGGTAAAGCCTCCGGTCTCCGCCTGCAAATCCCGAACCGCCAGCAGATGGCGCGCCCACGACGGGGGATGCTCGATATGCCCGTACATGATCGTGGAGGTCGTGCGCAGGCCGAGCCCATGCGCGGTCCTCGCAACATCGAGCCATTCCGCGGTGTTCACCTTGTCCGCGCAAATCACGGCGCGCACCTCGTCGTCGAGGATTTCGGCGGCGGTGCCCGGCAGGGTGCTCAACCCGGCGGCCTTGAGCTGTTCCAGAAACACTCGAATTGGCAATCCAAGCGTCGCCGCGCCCTGAGTGACCTCCAATGGCGAGAAGGCGTGAATGTGCATATCCGGGACCGCCGCCTTGATGGCCCGACAAATGGCGAGATAGGTCTCGCCCGTATAGGCCGGATGGATGCCGCCCTGCAGGCAGACCTCGGTGGCGCCTCGGTCCCACGCCTCGGTCGCGCGGCGGACGATTTCTTCGTGCGCGAGGTCATAAGCCGGGCCGCGCAGCGCCTCGTGCGTCTTGCCCTTGGAAAAGGCGCAGAACTGGCAGCGATAGGAACAGATATTGGTGTAGTTGATGTTGCGGTTGACGACGTAGCGGATGACGTCGCCGGTCGTTGCTTGGCGAAGCTCATCGGCGGCGGCGGCGACGCAGCGATAGTCGGCGTCGCGAACCGCAAACAGGCGCATGATCGCTGGCTCGTCGAGGCGATCGCCGGCTTGAGCGCGCGCGACGATGCGCTCGATCGCCGGATCGACCGAGCGCGCTCGCACCGCCGGCGCGGGAAGAGCCACCCTCGCGCCCGGCGCCCAATCGTCGTCGCGCGCCAGGCCCTCGGCGTCGCTGAGACGGAGCACGTGCGTGGCGATCTCCGGCGCCGTCCATGTCGACAGATCGCGCGCATACGAGGGATAAATCGGCAGTCGGTGAACCAAGAGTTTTCCGACGGCGGCCGTGCGCTCGGCAAGCTCGGCGATCACGGGCCAGGGCGCCTCCGGATTGACGTGATCTGCGGTGACGGGAGAAATCCCGCCCCAATCATTGATCCCGGCCGCAATCAGCCGCGGGTAGACGCCGGGTGACAGGTTGGGCGGCGCCTGGATGTTCATCGTGGGGCCTAGGATCAGGCGTGCGGCGGCGATGCTCCAAAGCAGGTCGTCCAGATCCGGCTCAGCAGCCCCGGCGAGCTTCGTGCCAGCCTTGGCCCGGAAGTTCTGAACGATCACCTCCTGAACATGCCCGAAACGGCGGTGCAGGTCGCGGATCGCGAATAAAGCTTCGAGGCGCTCGGCCCGCGTCTCGCCGATGCCGATGAGGATTCCGGTCGTGAAGGGCACACTCAGTTCGCCCGCCAACCGCAGCGTCTCAAGACGCACTTCGGGCCGCTTGTCGGGCGAGCCATAGTGAACCCCGCCCGGCTCGCACAGCCGCGCGCTCAGGGATTTCGAGCATGACGCCCTGGCTGGCCGTGACCGTCCGCAAGCCCGCCATCTCGGACCGGCTCATGACGCCGGGATTGGCGTGCGGCAGCAGTCCGGTCTCGCGCAGCACGAGGGCGCACATCGCCTGGAGGTAATCGAGGGTCGTTTCGTGTCCAAGTGCACGAAGCCACTCCCGCGCGGCGCGGTAGCGAAGTTCCGGCTTATCGCCGAGCGTAAAGAGCGCCTCCGTGCAGCCGGCGCCCGCTCCGGCGCGGGCGATCGCGAGCGCTTCATCGGGGGAAAGGTAAGCGGACCGCCCCGCTCGGGGCCTCTCCGCGAAGGTGCAATAGTGGCAGACATCCCGGCAAAGATGCGTGAGCGGAATGAACACCTTGCGCGAATATGTGACATGGCGCCCATGTCCCTCGTCGCGCAGGCGGCCGGCAGCGTCGATCAACTCTGCGAGAGGCGCTCCTTCGAGCCAGGTCAGAAGCCCGCTGTCGCTCGAAACGCCCATCACAATCACCCTGTAATGCTGTTCCGGATGTGTCTGCGCGCCATCAGAGGCGGCTCACGGATGATGTGGTATCTCTGGGACAGATGCAATCGCGAGAGGGACGCCACGTCTTCAAGCGGCGCGCCCCCGGGAGTTCTCAGGATGAGATAGCTCGGACGACTCGGGGTCTGGTATCCAATCGACCGGTTGGACAGGACCCGCCAGCTTCATGTTGGCGAACGCCGGCCGCCTCATCATCGGAAGTTCGATCGCGAATATCTACGCCCGTGACCCGTTCACCGCCCGATGCGGCCTGCGCGCCCTGTCCGGCCTCTATGAGGATCGCTTCATCCTCGGCCTCGGCGTCAGTCACGCGCCCATGCTCGAGAAGCTGCGCGTTCACGTCTACGACAAGCCCGTGCCGACGATGCGCTGCTATCTCGACGGCGTCTATGAGAGCGAGTCCATGTGGGCGAGTGGTCCTTCGGGGTCGCGGCGCTGGGGCCGCTGATGCTGAAGCTCGCCGCGAGCGCCGTTCCGTACAACGTGACCCCCGAAATACGCGAGCCGCGAGAGCCGCTCTTGGACGACAAGCTGCTGGCGGCCGAGCAGGTTCAAGTCTGCTTCGCGCCGGCGTCAGGCTGACCTTGAATACGCCTTTCGCGCATGCATTTTCGTTCATCGGCGCCTTTGCTTATAGAGCGCGACCGCGCCGACGATGACCAGGCCCTGAATCAATTCCTGATACCACGAGCTGACATTCAGGACGACCAGGACATTGTTGGTGACGCCCATCAACAGCACGCCGCCAAGCGTGCCGATCAGTCCGCCCTGGCCGCCAAACAGGCTCGTTCCCCCG
Organism: uncultured Alphaproteobacteria bacterium; assembly: GCA_963741845.1. GTDB lineage: Bacteria > Pseudomonadota > Alphaproteobacteria > Rhizobiales > Beijerinckiaceae > Roseiarcus. Next base: position 11,610 of record CAVUJV010000004.1, on the reverse strand, counting down.
AGTATCACAGCGGTGATCGCCTGAAGCTCCGCGCCTTCGCCGGTGACCGGGTCGCCGACGCCCGCGCGGGCGAGATACAGCAGGCCCGTCAGCGCAGCCAGCGTGCTGCAGAGCATATAGACGCCGATCTTGACCCAATCGATGTTGATGCCGGACAGCCGCGCCACCTGTTCGTTGCCGCCGATCGCGTAAATGTAGCGGCCGAACGTCGTCCGCCGCAGCACAAAAATCCCGATCGCCGTCAGCAGCGCCAGAAAGACCACCAGCAGAGGAATCGCCCCGATCTTGAAATCGTAGAGGCGCAGAAAGCCAGGCGCAGCTCTCCCGACCGGCCCGGTCGCAACAATATAGCTGACGCCGCGCAGAATGGTGTAGGCGCCAAGGGTGACGATGAACGGCGCGATCCGCAATTTCGTGATCAAGAGGCCGTTGATCAGCCCCACGACCGCGCCCATGGAAAGCGCGGCTGCGACGGCGATGGCGATATTCTCCGGCCGGCCGTTCATGAGGACGGCCGATATCAGCACCGAAAGCTTGATGACCGATCCGACGGAGAGATCGATGCCGCCGCTGATGATGACGAAGGTTTCCCCAATCGCCACCGTGCCGAGAAATGCGGCCGTCCGAAGCACGTTGAAGATGTTGCGCTCGGTCAGGAAGTTCGGGGACGACGCCGACGCGTAGACGCCCAGAATCAGGATCAGTCCGTAGACGAGGAGCAGTGAGGCGTGGCGGCGCAAGCCGGACGGAACGCGCAGGCCGCCGCTCTCTGAAGGGGATGACGCGCTGGCGCTCATTCGGCTTCGCGCCCCGCCTCGCTGCCGGTCGTCGCTAACTCTATGATCCGTTCCTCGCTGGCCTCGTCCCGGGGCAGCTCGGCGACGATGCGGCGTTCGTGCATGACCAGAATCCGGTCGCTCATGCCGAGAATTTCCACCAGATCCGACGAAATCATCAGCACCGCGACTCCGCGCTCGGCAAGCTGGCGCATGAGCTGGTAAATTTCGAACTTTGCCCCGACGTCGACGCCGCGCGTCGGCTCATCAAAAATGATCACCGAGGGCGAGGTTTGCAGCCACTTCGCCAGCACGACTTTCTGCTGATTGCCGCCGCTGAGATATTGCGCCTCAAGCTCCGGCGAGGCCATGCTGATCGACAATTCATGCTGAACCCGGTTGATCGTCTCGGTTTCGACGCTGCGCTGAATCACGCCGAATCGCGTCAGCTTCTCCAGGCTCGAAATCGTAATGTTGTTACGAATCGGCTGTTCGATGAACAGCCCCTGCGTCTTGCGGTCTTCGGGGATCAGCGCCAGCCCCGCCTCGACCGCCTTTTTTGGGCTGTGCGGCTGAAGCAGCGCGCCTTTAATCAGAATCTTACCGGAGCGGAGAGCGTCCGCGCCGAACAACGCCCGCGCCACCTCGGTTCTCCCCGAGCCGACCATTCCGGCCAGGCCGAGAATTTCGCCTTGGTACAGCGTCAGGCTGGCGGGTTGCGACAATCGTTCGGTCGTGACATTCGCAGCGGTCAGCGCGGGCGCTCCGCGCTGTCGAGTAGCGCGCGGAAAGATTTCCTCGAGCGGCCGGCCGACCATCATCTGAATCAATCGGGCGCGGCTAAGGTCCCTGGTCGAATGGGCGCCGACGACCTGCCCGTCCTTCAAAACGGTGACGTCGTCGGCAATCTCGAAGACCTCGTTGAGCCGGTGCGAGATGTAAATGATTGTGACGCCCTGCTGGACGAGCGAACGAATGGTCGTGAATAGGCTATCGAGTTCCTGGCCGGCCAGAATCGCCGACGGCTCGTCCATGACGATCAGATCGGCGTCCTGCGAGAGAGCTTTGGCGATTTCGACCATCTGTTGGCCGGCGACGGTCAAATCGCCGATCAACGCGGAGGGCGATAGTCGAACGCCCAGCCGGTCGAGCAGGGCGGCCCCTTCCTTCGCCATCCGCCGCACGTCGATGACGCCCAGTCGATTGCGCGGCTCGCGGCCCAGGAAGATATTCTCCGCGACGGTCATATACTGGACGAGATTCAATTCCTGATAAATGATGCTAATGCCGGTCGCCATCGCCTCGCGGGCGGTGAAGCCTGCGCAGCGCCGGCCCTTGAAGACGATCTCGCCGCTATCGGCCTGATAAGCTCCCGCCAGGATTTTGATCAGCGTCGACTTCCCGGCTCCATTCTCGCCGATCAGCGCGTGAACTTTCCCCTTGCGGCAGGAAAACCTTACGTCGCGTAGCGCCTGAACGCCGCCGAACGCCTTCGAGATGTTCAGCATTTCGAGAATGGGGGCGTCGACTATGCTTGGAGATTCGGTCGGTTGTTCGCCGATCCCCTCGCGTCGCCTTTCTTCGCCTTCGTCGGCCGATCGCCTCTGCATCGCCTTTTCGCTTGTGAGCGCGGGTGCGCCGGACATCCTTCCGTTCGCGGAGGAAGATTCGAAGACCGCATGGGGACGCAACCGAAGCCGCATCCCCATGCGATTTGAGGTCGCTATTTGACCATGTACTTGAGCTCGACCATCTTCGAGTTCGGGCAGGAAGATCGGCGGGAAGACGTCGTCACTCCACTTCGGATTGAAGAAGCTGTCCATGTTCGACGTATTAACGTCCTGAGTCTTCTCCATCGCGTTGCGGAAGTCGATGAAACGCGGCGCCGGCTCGCCATTAAGGATCTTGAGCGCGGTGTCGATGCACAGGATGACCATGGCGTTCGGATACTGGCCGGCGAAGAAGTTGATGTGGCCGTCTTTCGCCTGGCGCAGGAAGCCGTTGCTGTAGTCTGCGCTGGCGATCGGCGGAACCGGGAGCTTCGCTTCCTGGAAGGCTTCGATGATGCCCTGCGACATCTGACCGCCGTCCGACCACACGCCCTGAATGGACTTGCCGTATTTGGCGATCCACTGCTCGGCGACCTTCTTGGCTTCACTGGTCGACCACTGGCCGTACTGCTGGTCCAGAATCTTGATGCCCGGCTTGCTACGCCATACCGAGGCCGCTCCGGCCTTGGCGATTTCAGCCGTGTCGACCCCGGGGATGCCGTCCATGACGAGGATGGCGCCTGATCCGCCGAGCTGGTCGGAGAGCCAGTTCGCCATGCGGGCCCCGAGATCGTAAAGGTTGGTGCCGACTTCGGTCACGTAGCTGTCGCCGTCGACGCCGCTGGCACACAGCACCACCGGCACGCCCTGCGCCGCCGCGCGGTCGACCGAGGCGGCGAGCGCTGCACGGCCCATCGGCACGAGGATCAGCGCGTCGGGATTCTGGCTCAACAGGTCTTCGACTTCCGGCACCTGCTTGTCGGCGTTGCCGTCGGCGCTGGCGTAAAGCAGTTCGGAGACCTTGTTCTTGCCAAGCTGATCGACATGATAGCGGGCCTCCTGATCGAAGAGCGCGGCCCACGAATTGGTCGGCCCTTGCGCGGCGAGCGCGATCTTGTACGGACCGCTCTTCTTGAACTTCGAGGTGTCGGCCATCACGCCTTCGCGCATCATGACGCTCTTGAGATACGGGCTCGCGTCAAGCTCCGCCTGGGTGTATTTCGGGCGCCGTCGCGGCTTTGGCGGCCGCCGGAGCGGCGTCGTCGGCGCGGACGAGTCCGCCGCTCAGAACCATCATCAGAACGGACAATGCGACTGTTTTTCTCATGGGTTTCTTCTCCTGAGATCGACGTTACGCGGCGAGGGAAGATCGTCTCGTGTCGCCCTTCAATTCCGACGGAGGAGCCATTCAGTGTCTCCGCCGAAAAGCTCATGACCGGCCTCCGGCCAAACTGTAGAGCGCGACCGCGCCGATGACGACCAGTCCCTTGACGATCAACTGAGCCTGTACGTCCATGCCCATGATCAGCAGCAGACTGTTGAGGAACTGGATCAGCAACACGCCGGCCATCGCGGAAATCAGGCTGCCGCGTCCGCCGGAAAAGGCGACGCCGCCGACGACCGCGGCCGCAATCGAGTCGAGGTCGAAGCCGCGGCCGAGATAGCGGTCGACATAGCCGACATAGCCGCTCAGGATGATGCCCGAGCCGACGACGAGCAGACTGCAAATGACGTAGACCGCGATCACGTAGCGGTCGACCGCGATACCCGAGAGCCGGGCCGCCTCGCGGTTGCTGCCGATGGCGTAGACCCGGCGGCCGAATGGGGTCATGGAGAGGATGAACGCCAGCAGCGCGGTGAAAGCGATCCAGATCACGAACGAGACGGGCAGCGGACCAAGCGACTGATTGAGCAGCTTCAGGCCGTCCGGCACCTGGCCGCTGGGGATGCCTTGCGTGTAGGCGCTCTGTGCGCCGCGGATCAGCACCAGCATGCCGAGCGTGGCCACGAACGGAGGAACGTTGCGCTTTGTGATCAAGAGCCCGTTAGCGAGGCCGATCACGGCGCCGAAGCCGAGCGCGAGCAGCAGGCCGGGAACAATATGGCTGTCCTGGCCGGCGCCGACTTGCGCAATCACAACCGACGTGAGCACGATCAGGGCGCTAACCGACAGATCGAGACCGGCGACCAGCATGACCAGCGTCTGGCCGAGCGCGACCATGCCGAGTTGCGAAGCCGAGCGCAGAATCAGGAACATGGATTCCGGCCGGTAGACTTCCGGTCGGATGATCAGGGCGACGAGCAGCAGCACCGCCAGCGAGCAATAGACGCCGTAGCGGCGGATCGCCGACCGGAGCGACCACACAAGCAGGCGGGAGGGGACGGAGTCTTGGCCCAGGACGCTCACAGCATGTTCACGCCTCTCCTTTGGCGCTCCGGCCGATCGTGCTGTCCTCGCTGGCGGTCGCCCTATGTGGGGCCTGCCGCCGATCCTTCGCTCCGAGCGGCCCGCCTCGCTCGCATACGGCTACTTGTCGGTATATTTGCTCGCCCACTCAATTCCGTCCCAGGTCAGCATCTTCGTCGGGACGATCTTGACCAGGTAGCGCGGCCGGTCGTAGGTTGGCACGAGATATTCCGGACCGCGCTCGCCGAGGAAACGCAGCGCCATGCGATTGGCGACGTCCAGGCACTGACCCTGCATCGGCGCCGGACCGGAGACGATCTCGGCCTTCCCCTGCGCCGTGACGCGCTTATAGGTCCCGGCGTCCTGGGCGCACGAGATCCCGACGTTCGGATTCTTCTTGATATGGGCGACCCAGGCCGAACGCTGGCGCGGAACAATCCAGAAGGCTTCGCCGTCCCATTCCTGCCAGACGGGAGTCACGTACGGCACGCCGTTCTCGTCGATGGTGGCGATCCGCGCGACCACCGGCCCGGCCAGGAATTCTCTAACTTCCGCAGGCGTGAGCTTGCCGTTCTTGCCCATCCATTCCGGACTTTGTTTGTCTGCCATCTCCTCAAACCTCACTGGACCCGGCGCTTCGACCGTTCAGCAAAAACTATACCCGTTCGGGAGAAGTCCCCACGTCATCGATGTCCAAAATGCCGGCGATGGTCTGCATAGAGCGCCGATCCGTCGAACAGGCCCTTACCTAAGGACGCAATCGATTGCGCCCGTGGGCGAACTCAGAAAACGAACGATGGTCGAAACGCAGCGCGTTGTCGAGTGGGTGCAGCGCCTGGTCCGCATTCCAAGCGTCGGACCGGCGAATGCCGGGCCGCGCTCGGGCATCGTCGACGAGGGCCGAATCGCAGCGCAGACGGCAGCGTGGTTTGAAGCCCACGGCGGCGAAGTCGAGCAGGAGGACGTCCATCCGGGACGTAGAAACACCTACGGACTATGGCGCGGACAAAACGATCGTTGGATCGCGGCCGGGCGGATTCTCGGTGTCGATGGCGACGAGACGTTCGAGCAGGCCGACGAGGCGACCGACGTCGGGCTTCGAGCTCAAAGCACCTTTCCTCGCGCGGCGACTTCGTAGAAGGTTTCGACTCGACCCTGGCGCGCGGCGTAGACCCGGTCATAGAGGTTAGTGACGACGCAGGCGTGGTTTGGAATGACGGTGACGAACTCGCCGATCCGCGGCTCCTCCGAGCCCGGCGGGGCGCGCACGTGTCCGTGCTCTTCGCTCAGTCCGCCGATCTCCCAGTCCAGATGCTCGAGGATACGGCCATAGCCTTGCAGGCCGAGCAGGTCCGAGGACAGGCTCTTCGATCCGGCGTCGATGACGCAGCGGTCGGCCGCCGCGTGCGAGACGACTCTCGCCTGAATGCCAAATTCACGCCCTTCGCGCCGAGCCTGATCTGCATATGGGCGAATTCGGGGATCTTGTGGGTCTTGATGTGCGGGCGCAGCCGCAGGCCGTGCCGGTCGAGATAGGTCTGGCAGCGCCGGAGGTTGTCCTCCTCCCGTCGGGGGTTTCTTGAAGAACCCCTTGTTTCCTTCTTCCGCGCTGCGGCTGGTCATCAGCGCGACTGGTCGCGGCCCGACAATGGTAGCATGCCGAGGATCAGGCAGCCCAGAATGAGGCTGCGCCAGCCCTCCGAGGCGTTGATTACCGTGATGAGCGCAGTCATCGTCACAAGCAATACCGCGCCGGCGATCGTGCCGAGATAGCTGCCCCGCCCGCCCAGGATCGAGGTGCCGCCGAGCACCACCGCGGCGATCGACGACAGCAGATACGGATCGCCGATGCCGACATAGCCCTGTCCATTCATCGACAGGAGCAGGAGGCCGGCGAGCCCAGCACACAAACCCGAGATGACATAGGTGGCCAGCGTCAACCGCCGGATCGGCACGCCCGACAGCTTGCTGACAACCGGATTCGTGCCGATTGCGAAAATGAGCGCGCCGCTCCGCGTGCCATGCAGCCAGAAGAGGCAGATCGCCGCCACGACCAGCCAAAGGAGGATACTGGCCGAGATCGTCAGCACATGGGTTGAGCCGAGCCAGTCGAGCGTCGCGTTGCTGACCGAAATCGCGCTGCCTCCGGCGATCAGCACCAGGAGCCCCTGAAGGATCGTCGCCATCGCGAGCGTCATGATGAGCGGCGGGAGACCGAGATAGCCGATGCCGAGGCCGTTCACGGCGCCGATGACGGCCGCGACAAGCAGCGAAAGCGCGATGGCGCCGAGGCCCGAGCTATCGAAATCGAAGGAGACCATCGGCAGGACGAGCGCAGTCACCGTGATGACCGCGCTGACCGACAGATCGATGCCGCCGCCAATCACGGCGATGGTCTGGCCAACCCCCACGAGGCCAATCACCGCCGCGAGTTCGACAATATAGCGAAGATGCGGATAGACGCCGAAGCCGGCGATCAGAAGAGAAGCCACGACCCAGAGGACGGCGACGACGCCATAGGCGACCAGCGAACGGGCGTAGGCGATCAGGAAGCGCTGGAGGCCGGCCGTCATGTCGCCCTCCGCAACGAGGCGCGGATCAACGGCAGCCCAACGGTCACGACGATGATCAGGCCCTGCACGACATATTGCGCCACCAGAGGCAGATGCAGGAAGAACATGACGCTGATCAGGATGCTCATGAGCAGGCTACCGGCAAGCGCGCCGCGCATTGTCCCCTGGCCGCCGAGAAAGCCCACGCCGCCGAGCACCGCGGCGGAAATGGCGGCGAGCGTCATCGGCTCGCCGATGAGGGGGTCGCCCGAGCCGGTTTTCGCCGCCATGAAGAGTCCGGTGAAAGCCTGAAGGATGCCGCTTGCGATATACGCGCACATGCGCGCCGCGATGACATTGACTCCGGAGCGATATGCGCCCTCCGCGTTGTCGCCGACCGCGATCAGGCTGACCCCGAGCGGCGTGGCCTGATAGAGCTTCCAGACGATCACGAGCAGCACCAGCAGGACCGCCGCGGTCGGATGCACGCCGGCGAGAAACTCGGACAGCGAGGGAGGCACGAATCCGCCCGCCCGCGGCATGAGAAGCAGGGCTATGCCGCGCAGGACGAAGGAGAGGGCGAGCGTCACGATAATCGCGGGATATCGGCCGATAGCCACGAACGCGCCGACGATGGCGCCGACGCCGCCGCCCAGCGCCAGCATTGCGAGCACCCCGCCGAATATGCCGAGCGGCCCCTCCATTGTGGAGGCCGCCACCACCGAGCCCAGGCTGACCATCGGGCCGACCGAGAGATCGATGCCACCGGTGAGCATGACGATGGTTTGCGCGGCAGCAACCATCGCAGTCGGGAACCAACCCTGGACGAATTTCGACGCCGCGCCAAACCCGAGGATGCCCGGAAACAATATCGCATAGAGAATGCCGAACAGCAGGAGGACGAGGAACAGCGCGCCGAGACCGTCGTTGCGGCGCCACTGGATACGCCAATAAAGCCGCGCGCCCCTGCCCCCCATCAGGCCGCCTCTCCGTGAGGCGCCTTGCGCACGCCCATCGCGGCGGCGACGATCGCCTCCTCTGTCGCCTCGCCGTGCGGCAGCGTGGCGGCGACCCGGCCTTTGTGGAACACCGTCACGCGGTCGCAGAGATGGACGAGCTCGGGCGTGTCGCTGCTGAGCAGGACGACAGCCTTGCCTTCGGCCGCCATCTCCTTAAGCGCGACATAGATTTCGCGCTTGGTCTCGACGTCGACCCCGCGAGTCGGGTCGTTCAGCAGAAGGATGGACGGCTCGAGCGGGAGCCACTTGGAGACCGCGACCTTCTGCTGGTTGCCGCCGGACAAGGCTTGCGCCGGCCGTCGCCGATCGCCCTTGATGTTCAGGCGTCGCGCCAAACGCTCGGTGATCGCCGATTCCTCCGCCCAGCGACGGCGCTCGGCGCTGCGTCGGGCGAAGAGCGGCAGGAGGAGGTTGAAGTCGATCGAATGCGGGAGGAGCAGGCCCTCCTTGCGCCGGTCCGCGGGAATGTAGGCGACGCCAGCGGCGTTGGCGTCGGCGACTTTCGCGAAGGGCGCGGCCCGCGTCTCACGGCCATGCGTGAATACGCGAAACTGGTCGGCATTGGCGGGGACGGCGCCGTAGAGGCCCATCATGAAATCTTCCTGGCCGTGCCCGACGAGACCGCCAATCCCGAGGATCTCGCCGCGATGCAACTCGAAGTCGATGTCGTGGGCAGCCGCGGTGCAGAATCTCCGCGTCTGCAGGACGAGGTCGCCAGCCGCATGGGAGACATAGGGCGGAAACAGGTTCTGCGGGTCGCGGCCGACCATCAACCGCACCAGGCCTTCCGGGTCGAGGCCGGCGAGCGGACGGTCGGCGGTGACCGCGCCATCCTTGAGGACGGTAACGTAGTCGCAGAAGTCGAGGATCTCGTTGAGCCGGTGCGAGATGTAGAGGATCGCGACGCCGTCGTCGCGGAGGCTCCGTATGAGCCGCATCAGCATCGCGACGTCGGGCGCGGCGAGGGAAGACGTGGGTTCGTCGAAGATGAGAACGCGCGGCTTGATGAACAGAGCCTTGGCGATCTCGACGATCTGGCGCCGGCCGAGCGGCAGCTGACTGACCGGAGTGTCGGGGAATTCGATCAGTCCGAGCTTGCCGCCGATCTCTTCGACCGAGGCCGCGAGACGGCCGTAGTCGATAAGCCCGCCGCGGCGATCGTAGGAACCGAGGCCAATATTCTCCGCGATGGAGAGGTGAGCCGCGAGACTGAGCTCCTGCTGCACGACCGCGACGCCGTGCTTGTGCGCCTCGCGCGGCGTCAGCGCGGCGATCGGCTGACCGTCGATGCGGATCTCCCCGCTGTCGGGCGTGAGGGCGCCCGACAGCAGGTTGATCAGCGTGCTCTTGCCTGCGCCGTTCTCGCCGAGCAGAGCGTGGATGCGGCCGCCGACGAGCTCGATCGAGACGTCGCGAAGCACGGGATTGCCGAAGAAGGCCTTGGAGACATTCTGTGCTCCGAGGACCGCCTGCTGCACGCCCATGTCCGCCGCCGCGCCGCGTTCAAGCCCGGCTCCGCGCGAGGCTATTTCTTCTGGCTCTTGGCGATGAGCTCGTCGAACAGCTTCGTGTCATAGGGCGAATAGATGTAGCCGTCGGCGGCGAAGTCCTTCGCGCGCGCCAGATAGCTGTCGAGATTGCTCTCGTCGATAATCGGCAGCGGCACATTGATATAGGCCGGAATATCCTTGCCCTGCAGGGCCTCCACCGCCGCATAGACGGCGAGCGCAGCCAGCCAGTTCGGCTGCTGAGTGCCCCAGGCTGTCAACTTCTTCGCCTTCCACATCTCGAGGAACGGACGATAATTCTCGCCAGTCATCGGCACGAGCTTGCGGCCCTGTTTCTCGAACGCAGTCACGGCGCCGGCCGTAAGCGCGCCGCCCTGGCTCCAGACGCCGTCGATCTGCGGATTGCTGAACAGGAGATTGGTGACGGCTTCCTGCGCGGGCGCGGCGTTGTAAGCGGTATTGGTCTCCGCGAGGATCTTAATGCCCGGATTGGCCTTGAACACCGGCTCGGCGCCCTTTCGGCGATCGTCGCTTACCGAGACGCCGGCAGGCCCGTTGAGGACGAGGATGTTGCCCTTCCCATTGAGCTGCTTGACGAGCCACTCGGCGGCGAGCTTGCCCCACTCGCTCTGATCAGTATCGATCTTCGTCGTCAGGTCGTTGGTGTCGACGAGGCTGTCGAAGTTGGTGACCGCGATTCCTTTCGCGCAGGCGTCGGCGATCACCCGATTGAGCGCGGTGGCGGAGCCCGCATCGACGATGATCGCGTCGAGCTTGGCGTCAATCATCGACTGGATCTGCTGGATCTGCGTGTTGGCATTGCCTTGCGCGTCGGTGATCGTCAGGCTCTCAACGAGGCCCTTCTTCTTCAGTTCGTTCGCCATGTCCTCGATCGTGGCGGTGGTCTCTTTCATCCACGTCGGGATCGAATAAATATTGGCCCAGCCGATCTTGTATGGCGGCTTGTGCTCGCCCTTGATGCAGTTGGCGGCTGCAAGCGCGGAACCTGCTGTCGCAACGAGCGCAATCCCGGCGGCGACTGCGGCTCGCGTAAAGCCCGTCATTCTCATGTGACCCTCCCATTTCGAGCGGCGCGAAACTCATCTCGCCGCGACACCCGCAATCACGAAAACCGACCCGTGGATTCCTCGGGCAGTTTCCGTGTTGCAGATTGATTGTAACAACAACGGTAGCGAGCGGCGACACGATGTCAAGGACAGGAAGGTCTGTTAAATTGCGGAAGCCTGACGTTGACCTCGGAGTTTCGGGTCTGGCCGCGAAAACGCGCGCTCCCTGCAATCGCCGCTGAATTCGACATGGGAGAGTCGCCAGAGATGATCGACATCAGCGACGTGGAGGACGCTGCCAAACGGATCGCGGGCGCCGTTCGGCGCACGCCGCTCGTGCACGCTGATCTATGCGCCGAGCCCGCGACAGACGCGGACCTGTGGCTGAAGCTTGAATGCCTGCAGCCTACTGGATCCTTTAAGGCGCGCGGGGCGACCAACAAGCTCCTGACGACGCCGCGCGAGACGCTCGCCATCGTTAGAGCTTCCGGTGGCAACCATTGGCTCGCGGTGGCGCGCGCGGCCCGTCTTGCAGGCGTGTGCCCGACGATCTTTGCGCCGGGGACGGTAAGCGCCGAGAAGATCGAGAAGATCCGAAGCGCGTCGAGGCCCGCATCGTCGGCGCTCTCCGGGATGAGGCCAAACGCGAGGCGATCGCGTTCGCCGAGGAGACGCGCCCTGCTCGGGGCACGGATAGGCTCGGCCGACGGCGAGGGTGGCCACGGTGAGGC
>CAVUJV010000003.1:0-111194 GCA_963741845.1 uncultured Alphaproteobacteria bacterium | reverse complement strand
CGTCGCGAACAGTTCGAGCACGCTGTCCGAGCGGGAGACGTATAGCGAGCAGACCTCGGCCACCATATTGGAGGCGATGAGGACGACGATGCGGTCGAGGCGCGCCTGCGCTGTGACGGGCTCCGCCATGACCTCGCGGAGCCGCCGCAGCAACAGACGGGGTCCGCCCGGCGCGCGCATCGAATGGACAGTCCTCTTCACTATGCCCGACCGATCAGGCCGGAACGTCAGATTCGTGCGGTCAACGGGGCCGGCCGCCTCGGCGCGTTCGAAGGCCCGGTTCGTCGCCCAGTCAAGTGGCGGGGTATAGAAACGATTTGCAGACCGGGCAAGGCCGCCAAACCGGGGAAGCGAAGGGACTTCTACGGCGCACGCATCAGGGCGGCGGTTGCGGCGGCGCCGGCGGCGCGACGAGCGAGCACCTCGTCGAGCCACTCGGGGCGCATCTCGGGCACGGAGGAGAGGAGCAGTTCCGTATAGGGATGGAAAGGCGGCGCGAAGACCTTCGCCGTCTCGCCGCTTGCGACGACCTTGCCCTGGAGCATGACGACAACCTTGTTGGCGATTCGCTTCACGAGTCCGAGGTCGTGGGTGATGAAAAGATAGGCGACGCCAAGCTCGTCCTGAAGCTTCTTCAGAAGGCGCAGGATCTCTTCGCCGACCAATTGATCGAGGGCGGAAGTCACCTCGTCGCAGATGATGAGGTCCGGCTCGGCGGCCAGCGCCCGGGCGATCGAGACGCGCTGCTTCTGACCGCCCGAAAGCTCGCTCGTCTTCCGGGTCACGAAGCTCTCCGGAAGATCCATCTGGTGCAGGAGTTCGAGGACGCGCTCGCTCACCGCGTTGCGAGAGCGACGGAAATAGAAGGCGACCGGCCGGCCGATCGTCTCAAACAGGGTGTGCTGGGGATTCAGCGCCACGTCCGGCATTTGGTAGATCATCTGCACCCGGCGGAGCTGGTCGATTGTGCGGTCGCGCAAACGGGGCGGGAGGCTCGTTCCGTTGAAGCGCACATCCCCGGCCTCGCGGGGCAGGAGACCGGTGACGACGCGGGCGAGCGTCGACTTGCCAGAACCCGAATTCGCCGACCACGGCGACCGTCTCGCCTTTGCGAACCTCGAGACTCACGTCGTCGATCACCCTGGGCTTGTTGGGGTAGCTCGCGTTCACATGCTCTACGGCGAGGATTGGCGCATCCCGGTCCGCCGATTGGGGCGTGAGGCTATGGTTCGCGACCCGCTCGCGCACCAAACGGCGCGTATAGTCCTCCTTCGGCTGCTGGAGGATCTGTCTCGAATCGCCGAACTCGACCATCTTACCCTGGCGCAGAACCATGATGCGGTCGGCGATCTGGGCGACGACCGCCAGATCGTGGGTGATGTAGAGCGCCGCGGCGCCGTGCTCACGGATCAATTTTCGGAAGGCGGCCAGGCATTCGACCTGGGTCGTCACATCGAGCGCGGTCGTCGGCTCGTCGAAAATGAGGATGTCGGGCCTCGCGACCATCGCCATCGCCGCCATCATGCGCTGCAACTGGCCGCCCGACACCTGATGCGGGTAGCGGGAGCCGATCGTTTCGGGGCTCGGCAGGTCCAGCTCGCGGAAGAGCGCGACCGCCGCGTTGCGCGCCTCGCCCGGCTTCATGAGCCCGTGGCGGACAGCGGCCTCGCAGACCTGCTCCATGAGCGTATGCGCGGGGTTGAAGGATGCGGCGGCGCTCTGGGCGATATAGGCTATCTTGGGGCCCCGAAGCGCTCGTCGCTCGTCGGGTGTGACGGCGCGGATGTCGCGGTCGCCGAAGATGATCTGGCCGCCGACGATGTGACAGTCCCGCCGCGTGTAGCCCATCGTGGCAAGGCCGATCGTGGATTTGCCCGCGCCCGATTCGCCGATAAGGCCGATCACCTCGCCGCGCCGAAGCTGCAGCGAGACGTCGTCCACGAGCACCGGGCCTTCGCCCGCGTCCGTCCGCACGACAACGCGCATGCCCTGGACGTCGAGCACGATAGACTCGCCGGCTGTACGGGACATCTGGGACGATTCGCTCATGCATTCTCTCCGTGGCCGCGGGAATGAATGGACAACATCCAGTCGACGACGAAATTGACGCCGATCGTCAGAATGGCGATCGCGGCGGCCGGATAAAGCGGCGCCGCGGAGCCGAAATTGATCATGTCGCGATAGTCCTTGACCATGCTTCCCCAATCGGCGTCCGGCGGCTGCACGCCGAGGCCAAGAAAGCTCAGCGCGGCGATGAAGAGGAAGGTGAAGCAGAAGCGCAGGCCGAATTCGGCCGTGAGCGGCGGGATGGCGTTCGGCAGGACCTCCCGCCTGACGATCCACCACCAGCCTTCGCCGCGCAGTCGCGCCGCTTCGACGAATTCGAGGCTGACGATGCCGACTGCGACCGAACGGGCGAGCCGGAAGACTTTGGTCGAATCGAGAATCGCGATGGTGACGATGAGCACCGGGATCGCGGATCCCAGGACGGACAGGACGACGAAGGCGAAGATCAGCGTCGGCATCGAAAGCAGGAGATCGACGACGCGCGACAGGAGCTGATCGACCCAGCCGCCGACGACCGCGGCCGAGAACCCGGTAATGACGCCAATGAGGAACGACAGCGCCGTGATCACCAGCGCCAGCCCGATGGACATGCGTGCGCCGTAAATAAGTCGGCTGAGAAGATCGCGGCCGAGATTGTCGAGTCCAAGCCAGTGCTGCGCGCTCGGATCCGCCCAGGCGTCCCCGACCGGCGTCGCTTGATCGAAGGGCGCGATCAGCGGCGCGAACAAGGCGACGAACAGGTTGACCAGGATGATCGCGATCCCGATCCGGGCCGTCACGCTGAGCTTGTAGCCACGAATCCGCATGTCGCTCCCTCGGTCTGCGTTCAGCGTGGATGGCGCAGGCGCGGATTGGAGAGAATGCCGAGGATGTCGGCGATCATGTTGAGCAGAATGAAGGTGGCCGCGAAGATGAGGCCGCAGGCCTGCACGACGGGCACGTCGTGCTTGGAGACTTCATCCACCATGAGCTGGCCGAGCCCCGGATAGACGAAAACCGTCTCGACCACCACGACGCCGACGATCAGATAAGCGAGATTGAGCGCGACGACGGAAATGATCGGCGCCAGCGCATTGGGAAGCGCGTGGCGCACGACGATGCGTGATTTCGTCAACCCCTTCAGGATCGCCATTTCAATATAGGGGCTCGCCATCACCGAAAGGACGGAAGCGCGCGTCATACGCATCATATGCGCGACGATGACGAGGACGAGCGTCAGCATCGGCAGAAAGGTGACGTAGAGCCGTTCGAAGAAGGACGTGTCGGACGAGACGCTCGCAAGCGAGGGGAACCAGCCGAGATCGACCGCGACATATTTGATGAGAATATAGGCGAGGAAATATTCCGGCACCGAGATCGCCATGAGCGTCACGACGTTCACGAGCCGGTCGAAAAATCCTCCCTGACGGATCGCTGCGAGAAGCCCGAGCCCGATCGCCAGCGGAACCGCTACGATGGCTGCGTAGGCCGCGAGAAACATCGTATTGGCGAAGCGCGGCGCGATGTCCTGAAGCACGTCGCGCCCGTTCGCAAGGGAACGGCCAAAGTCGCCGTGAAGCGCGGCGAACAGCCACTCAAAGAAACGCAGATAAGCCGGACGGTCGAGCCCAAGGTCGAGCCGCATCTTGGCGAGCGATTCCGGTGTCGCGGAATTCTGCAGGATGGCCGAGGCGAGGTCGCCCGGCAGGATCTCCGTGCCGACAAAGATCAGCACGGAGGCGGCGAAGAGCGTCAGCACGCCGAGCCCAAGCCGGTTGAGAACAAGCTTAAGCACGGCGCCGCTCCTTCATTGCCTGGAAGACAGCGAAACGCTTCGACGCGCCCGGGCGGGCGCCGTCAGGCGGTCCGACGAAGCGGCGCCGCCTGTCATAGCGGCGGATCGGATCACGACTTCAGCCAGGCTGTCTCCATGATCCAGCCGTTGTTCATGTCGAAGCCGCTGTGGGGCGTATGCCCTCCGACCTTCGCGTTATGCGCGTCAAGCCAGTCGCGGAACACGGGAATGAGGGCGCCGCCCCGATCGTGCAGGATCGCCTGCATCTCCCAGATATAGGGCTTGCGCTTGGCCTCGTCGGTCTCGGCGCGCGCGTCGGCGAGCAGCTTCTCGAACGGAGGATCGTTCCAGTGCGTCTCGTTCCACGGCGCGCCCGCTTGAAAGGCCACCGCGAGCATCTGCGTCGCCGCAGGCCGGCCGCCCCAGTAGCTGCCGACAAAGGGCGCCTTCAGCCAGACGTTGTCGAAGAAGCCGTCCGCCGGCTCCTTCTTGACGTCGACCTTGATTCCGGCTTTCGCGGCGCTCGCCTGAAAAAGGGCGCCCTGATCGACCGCGCCGTTGAAGGCGGCGTCCGACACCTGCAGAAGGATCCTCGGATCGGCGATCCCGGCCTTCTTGAAGCGGAAGGCGGCCTGCTCGGGATCATATTTGCGCTGCGGCAGATCCTTGTTGAAATAGGGATCGGTCGGCGGGATCGGGTGATCGTTGCCCAGCGTCCCGTAACCGCTGAAGAGCGCCTTGAGCATCTGCTCGCGATTGGCCGCGAGCATGAGCGCCATGCGAATATCCGGATTGTCGTAGGGCGCCTTGTCGACCTCCATCGCGAGCACCGAGAACCAGCCGCCCGGCGCGCGGACGACCTCGATCCTCGGCGTCTTCATCAGCATCGCGATGGCCTTGTGATCGACGCGGTTGATCGCATCCATCTGGCCGGAGATCAGCGCGTTCAGGCGGGCCGAACTGTCGTTGATGACGGTGACGTCGACGGCGTCCAGATGACCCCGGCCCTCCTTCCAGTAAGGCCGGGCCTTCTTCACCTTGATGCGCACGCCCGGATCGAAGCTTTCGAGCACGAAGGCGCCGGTGCCGACCGGCTTCGCCCAATCCTTGAACCCGTCCGGAACCATCAGGAGATGGTAGTCCGTCAGGCTGTAAGGCAAGTCAGCGTCAGGCGCGCTCAGCGAAATCCGGATCTGGTGATCGTCAAGCTTCTTGATGTCGGAGACGCCTTGCACAGCGGTGGCGCCGCCCGATTTCGTCTCGCCGCGATGCAGGTTGAGCGAATAGATGGCGTCGTCCGCAGTGAACGCCTTGCCGTTCGAGAACGTGACGCCCTTGCGCAGCTTGAAGATCCAGTCCTTCGCGCCGCTGGCTGGCTCCCAGCTCTCGGCCAACTCCGGATGAGGCTTGCCGTCCACGCCCCATTCGGCGAGGCAATTCCAGAGGCCGTGATTGACGGAGATCATCACCGAATCGTTGGTGGTCCTGAAGTCGAGGCTGTCCGTGGTGCTGCCGCCGGCGAGACCGAGCTTGAGCGTGCCGCCGGACTTGGGGACGTCGTTGGACTCGGCTGCGCCGGCCTTTGCGGGAATCGTGGCGAGGGCGAGGCTCGCGGCTCCGAGCGCTGCGCCGCGCCCGACGAATTCGCGGCGCGAGATCGCCCCGGCCAGGAGCGGGCTGTTCAAGCGGTCAAGTTCGTTCATGAGCTGACGTCCTCCCGACAAAGCCCGGCCTAGCAATCCAGACCGATCATGGGTATCGCGGAAATTGGGCGACAGATTTGTGATTGTGTCAAATTGAACCGGCGCCACAATGGCGAGTGACGAGCGGCCCGCGACGCCCGCACATATCGGTCCGGGCGTTCCGGGAGTGCGTGGCGGCGCCCGGGTTCTTCGGCGATCTGCGCGCGTAGCCGCCGCCGCGAGGCTCGTCCTTGGTCGCGTTGACTTGCGGAAACGCCGAGACTAGGGGTTTCGGCCTCGATTTCCCAAGCGCCATGCGCCCGATTTGAGATACGGAGTGGCCTCGCCGATGAAGATCCTGGTGCCCGTCAAGCGGGTGGTCGACTACAACATCAAGATCCGCATCAAGGCGGACGGGTCGGGGGTTGAGCTTGCGAACGTGAAGATGTCGATGAACCCGTTCGACGAGATCGCGGTCGAGGAGGCTCTGCGGCAGAAGGAGGCCGGCAAGGCGACCGAGGTGGTCATCGTGTCGATCGGCCTGGCGCAGGCGAGCGAGACGATCCGGACCGCGCTCGCGATGGGCGCCGATCGCGGCATTCTGGTCAAGACGGACTCGATCGTCGAGCCGCTGGCGGTAGCCAAGATCCTCAAAGGGCGTGGCGGAAGCGGAGCAGCCCGGACTCGTCATCATGGGCAAGCAGGCGATCGACGACGACTGCAACGCCACGGGACAGATGCTCGCGGCGTTGACCGGCTGGGGGCAGGGGACCTTCGCCTCCAAGGTCGCCGTCGGCGACGGCTCGGTGGAAGTGACGCGCGAGGTCGACGGCGGCATGCAGACCGTGTCGCTGAAGCTTCCGGCGATCGTGACGACGGACCTCCGCCTCAACGAACCGCGCTACGCTTCGCTCCCGAATATCATGAAGGCGAAGAAGAAGCCGATCGAGGAGAAGACGCCGGCCGACTACGGGGTGGATGTCGCGCCGCGCCTCAAGGTCCTGAAGACCGCCGAGCCCGGCGGCCGCAAGGCGGGCGTGAAGGTGAAGACGGTGGCGGAACTCGTGTCGAAGCTCCATGACGAAGCGGGAGTGATCTGATCATGGCGGTCCTTCTTGTCGCGGAAGTCGCGGGCGGGGCGTTAAGCGACCTGACCGCACGGGCGCTGACCGCCGCCTCTCAGATCGGCCAGCCGGTCGACATTCTCGTTGCGGGCCAAGGCGTCGGCGCCGCGGCCGAGGCCGCCGCGAAGCTCTCCGGCGTCGGCAAGGTCAAGGTCGCGGACGACGCGGCCTACGCCCACAGACTTGCCGAGCCGCTTGCGGCGCTGATCGTCTCGCTCAGCGACGGCTATGACGCGATCGTCGCGCCGTCGACCGCCAGCGCCAAGAACGTGATGCCGCGGGTCGCCGCGCTGCTCGACGTGATGCAGGTCTCCGACATCACCAGGGTCGTGGGCCCGAAGACCTTCGAGCGGCCGATCTATGCGGGCAACGCGATCCAGACGGTCGAGTCGACCGACGCCGAAGATCGTGGTGACGGTGCGCACGGCTTCGTTCAGCGCCACCGGCGAGGGCGGCTCCGCGGCGATCGAGCCGGTGGCGGCCGCCGCCGATCCGGGCGTTTCGTCGTTCGTCGGCGAAGCGCTGGCGAAGTCCGACCGGCCGGAGCTGACCTCCGCCAAGATCATCATCTCGGGCGGCCGGGCGATGCAGAAGGCCGAGAATTTCAAGACCTACATCGAGCCGGTGGCCGACAAGCTCGGGGCGGCGATGGGCGCTTCGCGCGCCGCGGTCGACGCGGGCTACGCTCCGAACGACTGGCAGGTCGGGCAGACGGGCAAGGTGGTCGCGCCCGAGCTCTACATCGCCGTCGGCATCTCGGGCGCGATCCAGCACCTGGCCGGCATGAAGGACTCGAAGGTCATCGTCGCGATCAACAAGGACGAGGAGGCGCCGATCTTCCAGGTCGCCGACTACGGCCTGGTCGCCGACCTCTATCAGGCCCTGCCTGAGCTCAAGGACGAACTGGCCAAAATCGGCCGGTAAAGGAAACCGGGGAAACGCGCGGGGACGAGGCGTCCGACTGGACGCCCGTTTCTGCTCGTCTATGATCCGCGGTCCAAATTTGCGTTGGACGTCTCTGCAATGGCTCTCAATATTGATACGATTGGCGTCATCGGGGCGGGGCAGATGGGCGCGGGGATCGCCCAGGTGTCCGCCCAGGCCGGAGTGAAGGTCTATCTGACCGACCTGTCCGAGGAGCGCGTCAACGCGGGCCTCGCCACGGTCAACGGCCTGCTGTCTCGACAGGTCGCCAAAGGCCAGATGGCGGACGCCGAACGCAAGGCCGTGCTCGAGCGGATCCACTATGCGCCAACGCTCGACAAACTCTCCGACTGCGATCTGGTGGTCGAGGCGGCGTCGGAGGACGAGGAGGTCAAACGCAAAATCTTCACGTCCCTCCGGTCGTTCGTGAAGCCCGACACGATCGTCGCTTCCAACACGTCCTCGATCTCCATCACGCGCCTCGCGGCAGTGACCGCCAATCCCGAGCGCTTCATCGGGATGCATTTCATGAACCCCGTGCCGCGCATGCAGCTCGTCGAGCTCATTCGGGGCATCGCCACGCGGGACGACACGTTCGAGGCCGCCAAGGCCTTCGTGACCCGGCTCGGCAAGACGGCGACGATGTCCGAGGATTTCCCGGCCTTCATTGTCAATCGCATCCTCCTGCCGATGATCAACGAGGCGATCTACACCCTCTACGAAGGCGTAGGGTCCGTCGAATCCATCGACACGGCCATGCGGCTTGGCGCCAATCACCCGATGGGACCGCTCCAGCTCGCCGACTTCATCGGCCTCGACACCTGCCTCGCCATCATGCAGGTGCTGCATGATGGGCTCGCAGATTCGAAGTACCGTCCCTGCCCGTTGCTCGTGAAATATGTCGAGGCGGGCTGGCTCGGCCGCAAGACGCAACGGGGCTTTTACGATTATCGCGGCGAGCAGCCCGTTCCAACGCGCTGAAGCAGGATATCGGAGCGGCGCGTCCCAGCCCGCCGACATCTGGCGCGTGAAAGTCCGCGACTGGCCGGCCCTCTTCGCGAGCAAAGCCTTCAGGCGGATCGACATGCTGCAAACCGGTCGTGCGCGGCGAAGGCCCACCTGTCCGCACGATCCGCTCGCCAATCCGAGTCAGTGGCGAGCGCGAGAGAACAACGGGCAGTAAAACAATATTATAATGTAATACAAAATTAGTTATAGAATCTAACGGTACAATGTGCTACGGCCTCGACCGATCGCGGCGTCCGGACGCTGCTCGAAGAGTGCCTGATGCCAGACGTCATCGCCGCCAGCCGCCTCGCGGATGGTCTCGTCGTCTTTCTTGCGAAGGACGGGACCTGGACCGAGGATTTCAACCGCGCCGCCGTCATATCCGACGCAGCCGCTGCCGCCGAGGCGCTGAAGCGCGCGCAGGCCGACGAGGCGGCGAATGTCGTCGTCGAGCCCTATGCCGTCCCGGTTGAAGAGCGCAACGGCCATGTTGCGCCAAAGTCGCTTCGCGAGGCGATCCGGGCCGCCGGCCCGACGATCCGGCGCGACCTTGGCAAGCAGGCTCATGGTCAGGCGCCGCATAGCGGCCCGACCGCGGTCGTGGAGGCCGAACATGTATCGCTATGACGATTTCGACGCGGCCTTCGTCGCGGCGCGCGTGGAGCAGTTCCGCGACCAGGTCGCCCGGCGCCTCTCGGGCGAACTGACGGAAGAGCAGTTCCGGCCGCATCGTCTGATGAACGGCCTCTATCTGCAGCTTCATTCCTATATGCTGCGGGTCGCGGTGCCCTATGGCACGCATGAATTCCCGGCAGATGCGCAAGCTCGCCGAGATCGCGCGCAAATACGATCGCGGCTACGGCCATTTCACGACGCGGCAGAACATCCAGTACAACTGGCCCGCGCTGAAGGACACGCCCGACATCCTCGCCGAGCTTTCCAGCGTCGAGATGCACGCGATCCAGACCTCGGGCAACTGCGTGCGCAATGTCACGGCGGACCATTTCTCCGGCGTCGCCGATGACGAGATCGCCGATCCGCGCCCCTATGCCGAAATCATCCGGCAATGGTCGTCGCTGCACCCGGAGTTCACCTTCCTGCCGCGCAAGTTCAAGATCGCCATCAACGGCGCGGCGCACGACCGCGCGGCGATCCAGGCGCATGACATCGGCCTGCAGGTCGCGCGCAACGAAAAGGGCGAGATCGGCTTTGCCGTCTATGTCGGCGGCGGCCTGGGGCGCACGCCCTTCATCGGCCGCAAGGTGCGCGACTTCCTGCCCGAGCGCGATCTTCTCCGCTACATCGAGGCGATCCTGCGCGTCTACAACATGGAAGGAAGACGCGACAACAAGTTCAAGGCGCGCATCAAGATCCTCGTCCATGAGAAGACGATCGAGACGCTGCGCGGCGAGATCGAAGCCGAGTTCGAGGCGAACGCCGAGAAGGGCCTCGACCTGCCGCCTGAGGAGGTCGCGCGCATCGCTGCCTTCTTCGCGCCTCCCGATCTCGAGCCCAAGAAGCCGGTCAGCGACCGCGTCGAGCGGCGTAAGGGCAAGGACGCGAGATTCGCGAGCTTCGTCACCTCCAACGTCATCTCGCACAGGACGCCGGGCTATGTGATCGTGACCGTGTCGCTGAAGGCGATCGGTGCGGCGCCCGGCGACGCCAGCGCCGACCAGATGGACGCCGTCGCCGATCTCGCCGAGGACTATTCGCACGACGAGATCCGCGTCAGCCACGAGCAGAACCTGATCCTGCCGCATGTGGCGCTTGACGATCTGCCCGCCGTTTACGACCGGCTTGCTTCGGTCGAGCTTGCGACGCCGAACGCCGGCGGCGTCAGCGACATCATCGCCTGCCCCGGCCTCGATTATTGCACGCTTGCGACGGCGCGCTCGATTCCGATCGCGCAGCGTATCGCGAGGGAATTCGGCGACGGGCCGCGCGCCAGGGCGATCGGCCCGCTCAAGATCAAGATTTCCGGCTGCATAAACGCCTGCGGCCATCATCATGTCGGCCATATCGGTATTCTTGGGCTCGAACGCGCGGGCGAGGAGACCTATCAGATCACGCTCGGCGGATCGGGCGACGAGACGGCGTCGATCGGTCAGATCGTCGGGCCCGGCTTCAGCTCGGAAAACGTGGTCGGCGCGGTCGAGACGATCGTCGACACCTACATGGATCTGCGCCGCAGCGAGGGCGAAACCTTTCTTGAAGCCTACCGGAGACTGGGCATCGCCCCGTTCAAGGAGGCGCTCTACGAAAGAAGCGCTGGATCGGACATCTGAATGAGCGCCCACGACGTCAAGCTGTTCGGCGACCAGATCGCCGCGTCGCGCCTCGAAGCGCGGTTCGCAAGCGTCAAGGCGTCGTCCCTTCTACGCCTCGTGATCGAGGACCTCTATCCGGGCCGGGTCGCGCTCGTCTCCAGCTTCGGCGCGGATGCGGCGGCGCTCCTTCATATGGTGTCGCGGGTGGATGCGAAGACGCCGGTCATATTCGTCGATACGGGCCAACACTTTCCCGAGACGCTCGCCTATCGCGACGCGCTCGTGGAGACGCTCGGCCTTGAGAACGTGATCGTCGCGGAGCCGCGCCAGGAGACGCTGGCGCAGGAAGATCCGGAGAAGTTTCTCTTCGCCAGCGATCCGGACCGTTGCTGCGAGATCCGCAAAGTGCGTCCGCTCGCGGAAGCGATGGAAGGCTATGACGCCTGGATCACGGGGCGCAAAGGCTTTCAGAGCGCTGTGCGCTCGACGCTGCCTCTGTTCGAGGCGGAGGGCGAGCGGGTGAAGATCAATCCGCTGGTCGGTTGGAGCGCGACCGACGTGCTCGATTACATCAGGGAAGCGGGCCTGCCGCCCCATCCTCTGGTCGCCAGGGGCTTCCCGTCGATCGGCTGCCTGCCCTGCACGAGCGCGGTGCGTCCCGGTGAGGACGAGCGCGCGGGCCGCTGGCGCGGCCGGGCCAAGACGGAATGCGGCATCCATCTCGGGCCGCTCAATGCGGGAGCCGATATCTGATGCAGCTCTGGCGCCGCAAAGGCTTTGTCGAGGACGAATGGATGTTTGTCGCCGACGGCGAGCCGCTCCCCGCGACGGGCGGAGCCGTCGTTTCGTTGAAGCGCTGGCTCGCCGAGCGCGAGGCGCTCGAGGGGCGCAACGCGCCGGTGGGCGTTTCGGTTGAGGCGGGCGCCGAAGCCCAGGAGCATCTGCAGGATCTTGCGAGCCGGCCGATGGTCGCGCTGGGTTTCGCGAAATTCGGCGACGGGCGCGCCTTTTCTTACGCGCGTCTGCTGCGCGACCGCTATCGGTTCAAGGGCGAGTTGCGGGCGGTTGGCGATGTGTTGATCGATGCGATTCCGCTCATGCTGCGGTGCGGCTTCGACTCTTTTGCTGTGACGAACGAGCCGACTCTGCGCGCCCTCGAATCCGGCCGCCTTCCGGGCGTTCCAATCCACTACCAGCGCGCGAGCGCGCCCGACGAGAAAGCTGTTCCCGGGCCGCGACCATGGCTGACGGTGACCGAGGCGCGGGCGCGGTAGTCCGCAAATTGTGGGACGCGCGTTATCGTCCCCTGCCTCACCCCGCCTTAAGCTGCTTCTCCATCGCGCCGAGCGCCTGATAGCAGGGCAGGACCTGCGCCACGCTCGCATTGGGTTCGCGGCCTTCGCGGATCGCCGAGAAGAACTCGCGGTCCTGCAGTTCGATGCCATTCATCGAGACGTCGACCTTGCTCACGTCGATCTTCTCGTCCTTGCCGGTGTAGAGATCGTCGTAGCGGGCGATATAGGTCGCGGTGTCGCCGATGTAGCGGAAGAAGGTGCCGAGCGGCCCGTCGTTGTTGAAGGAGAGCGAGAGCGTGCAGATGGCGCCGTTCTCCGCCTTGAGCTGGATGCTCATGTCCATCGCGATGCCAAGCGTCGGATGGATCGGGCCTTCGAGGGCGTTCGCCTGCACGATCGGCGAGCGGCACTGATAGGCGAAGAGATCGACGGTGTGCGCCGCATGGTGCCAGAGCAGATGGTCGGTCCATGAGCGCGCCTGGCCGAGCGCGTTCATGTTCGTGCGGCGGAAGAAATAGGTCTGCACGTCCATCTGCTGGATATGGAACTCATCCGCGAGGATGCGCTTGCGCACATATTGATGGCTCGGGTTGAAGCGCCGCGTATGCCCGACCATGGCGATGAGGCCAGTCTTCTTCTGCTTCTCGACGACGGCTTCCGCGTCCTTGAGACTGTCGGCGAGCGGGATTTCGACCTGCACATGCTTGCCGGCGTCGAGGCACTGTATGGCCTGCGCGGCGTGCATCTGAGTTGGCGTCGCGAGAATGACCGCGTCGAGGTCCGGCAGCTTGAGGGTGTCGGCGAGGTCGGTCGTGGCGTGGCCGACGCCATATTTCGCCGCCGCTTCCTGCGTCTTGTCGAGCTCGCGTCCAACGAGCGAGATGACCTCGACGCCCGCGATATTCTTGATGGCGTCGAGATGCTTCAGGCCGAAGGCTCCGGCGCCGGCGAGCGCCGCCTTGATGGACTTTGTCATTCCTTGATCCCTTGTATGTCGAGCCTTACGCCGCGTTCTCGAGAACGAGATGCCCGACTGCGGTGTTCGACGCGGGGACATGGTAGAAGCGATGCACGACCCTCGGCTTCGGGCCTCCAGCGACATCCGCCATCGCGCCGCGCGCGATCAGCCACATCACGAGTTCGATGCCTTCCGAGCCCGCCTCGCGGACATATTCGATATTCGGCATCTTCGCGAGCTCGCGGGGGTCGTCGATCAACTCGTCGAGGAACTTGTTGTCCCAATCCCTGTTGATCAGGCCGGCGCGAGGCCCCTGAAGCTGGTGGCTCATGCCGCCGGTGCCCCAGATCTGAACCTTGAGATCCTCGGGGTAGCTCTCGATCGCCTTGCGGATCGCCTGTCCCAGAGCGAAGCACCGCGCGCCCGAAGGCACGGGATGCTGCACGACGTTGACGGCAAAGGGGATGATCTTGCACGGCCAGGCGTCGACCTTGCCGAAAACGCAGCTCAAGGGCACCGTGAGGCCGTGATCGACGTCGATCTCGTTGACCATCGTCAGATCGAAGTCCTGCTGAATCACCTCGGAGGCGATGTGCGAGGCAAGCTCGGGGTGGCCGATGACCTTCGGCACCGGGCGCGCGCCATAGCCTTCGTCCGCCGGGTTGAATTCCGGGCCTGTCATGATCGCGAAAGTGGGGATCATCTGGAGACTGAAGGCGGTGGCGTGATCGTTGTAGACGAGGAAGATCACGTCGGGCGTGTGCGACTTCTCCCATTCCTTGGTGAAGTCGTATCCGGCGAACACCGGCTTCCAGTAAGGCTCCTCCGTCTTTCCAAGGTCGAAGGCCGCGCCGACAGCGGGAATGTGCGAGGTATAGAGGGAGGCGGTGATGCGGGCCATGTTCCGGATCCTCAAATGGTGAAATCGGGAGAACGTCAGTCTTTCCGGGGACGCTGAGCGTCGCCGTCCTCGCCAATCCTGCGGTTGCCGTCGATCTTGCGACCGCCTTTGATCATCATGGCGCGGTATTCCTCCTCGCTCATGCCGGTCATCGAGCCGGCCATCTGCTGGAAGCTCTTGCCGTCGGTCGCGCCGATCTTCGACAGGAAGTAGATGTTTCCGCCGAGCGCCATCATGCGGTTGAGATCACGGTCGAGCACCGCCTGCTTCTGCTCCTCGGTGAGCTTCCATTCGTCGAGGTAGGCGCGCTCGTTCGCCTTGAAGCGCGCGCGGTTCTCCGCCTTCATCAGCGACATGCAGAACTGGTTGAGCCAGTAACCTTTGCGCGATTGTTCGGCATCGAAGATGATCGTGCCGGGAATTTCCTTGAACTCCTTGTCGAGAGCCATGGTTCAGACTCCTTTTTCCTCGGGCCAATAGAGCCGCATCGGGTTGTCGACGAGCAGCTTCCGCTGCAGCTCGGTTGTCGTCGCGATATGCGGGATGAAGTCGACCAGCAGGCCGTCGTCGGGCATGTGATCCTTGAGGTTGGGGTGCGGCCAATCCGTCCCCCAGAGCACGCGGTCCGGAAATTCCTCGACGACGCGGCGGGCGAACGGGAACAACGTCGCGATAGGCGTTCTGCTCGCCATTCAGCGCCTTCGGGCCGGAAAGCGAAAGGCGTTCGGGGCAGGAGACCTTGCTCCAGACGTTCGTGTGCTCGCGCATGAATTTCAGGAACAGCGAGAACTCCGGTCCGTCGATCGGTTTCGCCACGTCGGGGCGGCCCATGTGGTCGACCACGACCGTCGTCGGCAGCGCGGTGAAGAAGTCCCAGAGTTCCGGAAGGTCGACCGCCTCGAAATAGATCACGACATGCCAGCCCAGCTTCGCAATCCGCCCGGCGATCTCCATGAGCTCGTCCTTCGGCGTGAAGTCGACGAGGCGTTTGACGAAATTGAAACGCACGCCGCGCACGCCCGCGTCATGCAGGCTCCTGAGCTCTTCGTCGCTCACGCTGCGCCGGACCGTGGCGACGCCCCGCGCCCTTCCGTCGCTCGCAAGACAGGCGTCGACCATCGCGCGATTGTCGGCGCCATGACAGGTCGCCTGCACGATCACGTTGCGCGAGAAGCCGAGCCCGTCGCGCAGCGCGAAGAGCTGAGCCTTGCTCGCATCGCAGGGCGTGTATTTGCGCTCGGGCGCGTAAGGAAATTCCGCGCCGGGGCCGAAGACGTGGCAATGCGCGTCGACCGCGCCGGCAGGCGGCATGAAGCGCGGCTTGCTCGGACCGTCGTACCAGTCGAGCCAGCCCCTGGTCTTTTCGAACGGCCCGCTGGTCGGCCGTCCGGTCTGTGTCGCAGCGGTCATCGGGCCCTCAGTCGATATATTTGAGGCCGGCTTTTTCAAGCGGCTCGCGCATTTTGTACATGTCGAGGCCGAGTACGCCGGACGCGAGCTTCTGTCGCTTGTCGCCCTCGTTGGCCTCGCGGGCTTTGGCGGCCGCGAGCGTTTTCTCGGCGGAGGCCGCAGGCGCCACGACCACGCCGTCGTCGTCCGCGACGATCACGTCGCCCGGATTGACGAGCGCGCCCGCGCAGACAATCGGAATATTCACCGACCCGATCGTCGCCTTGATCGTACCCTTCGCGCTGACGCATTTGCTCCAGACGGGGAAGCCCATCTCCGTCAGCGTCTTCACGTCGCGCACGCCCGCATCGATGATGAGCGCGCGCGCCCCGCGCGCCATGAACGAGGTCGCGAGCAGATCGCCGAAATAGCCGTCCGTGCATTCGGCGGTGATCGCCGCCACCACGATGTCGCCCGGCTGGATCTGCTCCGCCACGACATGCATCATCCAGTTGTCGCCGGGATGCAGCAGCACCGTGACCGCCGTGCCGGAGACTTGTGCGCCCGCGTAGATCGGCCTCATGTAAGGCTTCATCAGCCCAACGCGGCCCATCGCCTCATGGACAGTGGCTGCGCCGAACTCGGCGAGCGCGTCGGTTGCGGCGCGATCCGCCCGCTTGATGTTGCGATAAACGACGCCCAGTTCGGTCATCCGGTGCTCCTCAGCGGCCCTTGGCCTTCAGCGCCTCGTCAAGGCGCGGATAGACCCGGCGCGCATTGCCTTCATAGATCTTGTGGCGGTCTTCGGCGGTGAGATTGGCCGCCTCGATGTAGCGCTTGGTGTCGTCGTAATTGTGCCCCGTCTCGGGATCGACGCCGCGCACCGCGCCGATCATCTCGCTCGCAAACAGAACATTCTCGACCGGGATGACTTTGGTCAGCAGGTCGATGCCCGGCTGATGATAGACGCAGGTGTCGAAGAACACGTTCTTCAGGAGATGGTCGCGCAGAAGCGGCTTCTTGAGTTCCTGCGCGAGCCCTCGATAACGGCCCCAGTGATAGGGCGCGGCGCCTCCGCCATGCGGGATGACGAAGCGCAATGTCGGGAAATCCTTGAAGAGATCGCCCTGGATGAGCTGCATCACCGCCGTCGTGTCGGCGTTGATGTAATGGGCGCCGGTCGTATGAAAGCAGGCGTTGCAGCTGGTCGAGACGTGGATCATCGCGGGGATGTCGTACTCGGCCATTTTTTCGTAGATCGGATACCAGTGCCTGTCGGTGAGCGGCGGGCTCGTCCACCAGCCGCCCGACGGATCGGGATTGAGATTGATCCCCACGAAGCCGAATTCCTTCACGCAGCGCTCAAGCTCGGGGATGCAGGTCTTCGGGTCGACGCCGGGGCTCTGCGGAAGCATCGCCGCGCCGATGAAATTATCCGGAAAGAGCTTCGAGACGCGATAGCACAGCTCGTTGCAGATCGCGGCCCAGGTCGAGCTGATGGCGAAGTCGCCGATATGATGGGCCATGAAGCTCGCGCGCGGCGAGAAGATGGTGAGGTCCGCGCCGCGCTCCTTCATGAGCCGCAGCTGGTTCGCTTCGATCGTCTCGCGCAATTCGTCGTCGCTGATCTTGAGGTCCGCGACCTTCGGCATGACCGAGGGGTCCTTGATCCCCGCGATCTGCTGATTGCGCCAGGCCTCCAGCGCCTTCGGCGCCGTCGTGTAATGTCCGTGACAGTCGATGATCATTCTGAACGCCTCCAGGCGGCCAATTCGAATTGCGATGCTCGGGCCGGCTAAGCCGGCTCCATGCCGTAGCGCCGCTTTACGTCGCCCGTCTCCGGCGACGCCAGATAGGCGATGAGCGCCCGCGCGGCCTCTGGCTGCGCCGACGTTTTAGACAACCCGGACGAGAACACCGTGACCGACTGTATCGCGGGCGGCAAGGGGCCGACGACGTCGATTCCTGGCTGCCCGATGAGTTCGCTGAGCTGCTGAAAGCCGAGATCGGCCTCGCCCCTGGCGACGAGACTTCGCGACCGGCACGCCCGGAGGCGCAACGAGGGCGCGGGCGAGCACGGTGTCGCTGAGGCCCCATTTCTCGCAGAGCGCCTTCAGATGATCGCCGCTCGGCCCAGTCGAATAGCAGATGCGGTTTGCGTCGATCATGGCCTGGTTGACAGCCGCTTCGTTCTCGATTCCGGGATGCGGCGCGCCCGCGCGAACCGCAATGCCGATCTCCGATCGCGCAAAGTCCCTTATGCTGCCCTTGACGATATGGCCTTCCGCCTCCAGCGCCTTCATGACCTTTGAGGCGAGAATGACGATGTCCGTGGGCTCGCCGGCCCGCGACAGCTTCGCCGCTTCGACCCCGCCCATGGAGCGGATGTCCACCGCGACTCCGCGGCGTTGCTCATAGTCTCTGGCAAGGTCCGCGAGGATGTGTCGAGTTGCCATGGACGACAGGCCGGCGATAGTCACAGGCTCGTTCCTCCCGCGCTGGCGGCTTTGCGAAGGCCGGCCTGGGCGCGAGTATCCGACAAGGTTCCCGGCGCGGCAAGCGCCGGGGAGCCGCCTCGAACGAGGAAACCTTCGAGGGGCGCCATGGGCGTCGGGTCGGTATCGGCCGGGAAAGACAAGGTTTCGCTCCCCTGATCACGTTGGCGTTTGCGAAGCGGGTTAGGTCCGGAATTGCAAAAGATAAATGCATGAATCATCATAGGTTCCATGAGCAATTTCGATTGGACCGATCTCGACGCCCGCCTGCTTCGTCTCATTGTCGCCGTGGTCGAGACCGGGTCGATCACCGCGGCGGCGAACCGCCTCGGCGTGACGCAATCGGCGGTCAGCCATCTCGCTGCGAAGCTCAGGGTCATTGTCGGCGACGACCTGTTCGTGAAGTCGGGTCGCGGCATCATGGCCACTGCGCGCGCGGAGGCGCTCGCCGTCAAGGCGCGCGAGTTGTTGCGCGAACTCGAACGTTTCGCGGCCTCCGAGACCTTCGATCCGTCCCGCTGGCGGACGGTGTTCGTGATCGCCGCCAACGACTTGCAGCGCGAGGCGCTCATGCCGCCGCTCGTCGCCCGCCTTCGCGAGCACGCGCCCGGCGTGTCGCTCAGGATCATCGCCTCCAATGTGCCGACGCCCGAGATGCTGCGCGACGAGCGCTGTCATCTCCTCATCAGTCCGCGCCCGCCTGACGCCGCCGACATCATGCAGAAGCGCCTCTTCGAAGACCGGCAACGGGTCTTTTATGACCCGGCCCACCGCAAGCCGCCCCGAAGCCTTGAGGATTATCTTTCGGCCGAGCACGCCACGGTCGTTTACGAGCCCCAGAAAGTGCTCGACCTCGACCAGCACCTCGCGGCCAAAGGCCTGGAGCGGCGCTTCCGGGTCATGGTTCCGGGCTTTTCCGCCATTCCGGCCTTCCTGCGCGGGAGCGATCTCATAGCGACGGTTCCGAGCCTTCTGCGGTTTGGCCTGATGCAGGGACTGGCCTCGGTCCCGCCGCCCACCCCTTTCCCCGGCCTGCCGATGTACATGATCTGGAGCCGCCGGGATCATGAGGATCCCGCCCATCGCTGGATGCGTGGGGAGATCGAGGCGGTGGCGAAGCCAGTCGCCGCGAGGGCGCGGTGAATCGGGAAAGCGCTCGCGGCAGGCTTCGCCCCTTGACGAATTTGTAGCCTAGGCTACATTTCGTTGTGTAGCCTAGGCTACAATCGGGTTCCATGATCGGCGTGGCCCACGGGGAACGCAAAATGACTCAGGCGACGACGAGCGAGCGCACGCTCTCCGCCATGCGGGATACGCTGGACGGACGGCGGCGCGCATTCTCGTCGCTGCTCTTCTTCGGTCCGGCGGTGATCGCATCCATCGCCTATATGGACCCCGGCAATTTTGCGACCAACATTCAGGCGGGGGCGCGCTACGGCTATTCTCTGCTGTGGGTCGTGCTGGTCGCGAATCTCATCGCCATGCTTTTTCAGAGCCTTTCGGCCAAGCTCGGCATCGTGACGCGGCGCAATCTCGCGGAGATGTGTCGCGACCAGCTGCCGAAGCCGGCGGTTTACTCGCTTTGGATCATCAGCGAATTCGCGGCGATGGCGACTGACCTTGCGGAATTCGTGGGCGGCGCCATCGGCCTCTCGCTCCTCTTCAACATTCCGCTGGTGGCTGGCATGGGCGTGGTCGCCGTGCTCACGCTCGGCATTCTGCATCTGCAGCGGTGGGGTTTCCGCCCGATTGAAATTGTGATCAGCGTTTTCGTGGCGACGATCGGCCTCTGCTATCTCGTGGAACTCATCATCGCCCCGATCGATTGGCCGGCCGCCTCGCGCGGGGTCATCATACCCTCGCTGCCGGACGGGGGCGCTCTGATGATCGCGGTCGGCATCATCGGCGCGACTGTGATGCCGCACGCCCTCTTCCTCCATTCCGGACTGACCTCGGAGCGCGTGGTCGCGAGGACCGACAGCGACCGGCGCATGGTGCTCGCCTTTTCGAACCGCGAGGTCATGGTGGCGCTGACGTTTGCCGGCCTCGTCAACATGGCGATGGTGTTGATGGCCGCCGCCGCCTTCCATGCGGGGCACAGCGACGTCGCCGACATCGGCGCGGCCTACAAGACGCTGACGCCCGTTCTCGGGGCGGCGGCCTCCGCGGTGTTCCTCACGTCCCTCCTTGCCTCCGGCGTGTCGAGTTCCGCAGTTGGCACGATGGCCGGGCAGATGGTGATGCAGGGGTTCGTCGGCTTCCAGATTCCGATTCTGGTTCGCCGCCTCGTGACGATCATTCCTGCCTTCGTCGTTGTCCTCGCAGGCGTTAACCCAACCGAAGCGCTGGTCTATTCGCAGGTCGCGCTGAGCCTTGCGCTGCCGGCGCCGGTCATTGCCCTCGTCGTCTTCACGAGCCGGCGGGACCTGATGGGGGCGTTCGCCAATTCCCGCCTTACGATCGCCGCCGCCGTTGCCGGGGCGGTTATCATCCTCGTGCTCAACGTCATTCTCGTAGCTCAGACGGTCGGCATTCCGATCCCCGGGCTCGAGTAAGCCTGCCCCAAGGGCCGCGCGCCGACCCTGGCGCGATCGCCGACGGGATACGGATTTTCGCCGCAAGGCCTGCTCTTATGAGGCCGGCCCATGCGAAAATCGGCATGCGTTTGTAGGTTATTCCTTGTATATTTGGGCGATTCCGGTCAAAAGGCGGCTCCCCTTAAGGACGCCGAGGCGTATCGAAAATGTTGAAAGAGCGTTGGACCCCCGACAGCTGGAGGGCAAAGCCCATCGAGCAGTCGCCGGTCTATAAGGACTTGGCCGCGCTCGCCGAGACGGAGCGTCAGCTCGCCGGCTATCCGCCGCTCGTTTTTGCAGGCGAGGCGCGCAAGCTCAAGCGCGCGCTCGGCCGCGCGGCCGCGGGCGAGGCTTTCCTGCTCCAGGGTGGCGATTGCGCCGAGAGCTTCGGCGAGCATTCCGCCGATAACATCCGCGATTTCTTCCGCGTCCTCCTGCAGATGGCGGTGGTGATGACCTTCGCGGCGGCCTCGCCGATCGTGAAGGTCGGCCGCGTCGCCGGACAATTTGCGAAGCCCCGCTCCTCCGACTTCGAGACGATCGACGGCGTGACGCTGCCCGCCTACCGTGGCGACATCGTCAATGACATCGCCTTCACCCCGGAGGCGCGCGAGCCCGATCCGCGCCGCCAGCTCGAAGCGTATCGCCAGTCGGCGGCGACGCTGAACTTGCTTCGCGCCTTTGCGACCGGCGGCTACGCCAATCTCGAGAACGTGCATCGCTGGATGCTCGGCTTCGTCAAGGACAGCCCGCAGTCCGAGCGCTACGAGGAGCTTGCCGACCGCATCACCGAGACGCTCGGCTTCATGCGCGCCGTAGGCCTGGACGCCGAGGCGCATCCGGAATTGCGCGCGACCGACTTCTACACCTCCCACGAGGCGCTGCTGCTCGGCTACGAGCAGGCGCTGACTCGGCTCGATTCGACCTCGGGCGACTATTACGCGACCTCGGGCCACATGATCTGGATCGGCGACCGCACGCGCCAGCCGGGCGGAGCGCATGTGGAATATTGCCGGGGCGTGAAGAACCCGATCGGCCTCAAATGCGGCCCGTCGCTCCCGCCCGACGAGCTTTTGCGGCTCATCGACATCCTGGATCCCGACCGCGAGCCCGGGCGTCTCACGCTCATCTGCCGCTTCGGCGCCGACAGGATCGAAGCCGCGCTTCCCCCGCTCATGCGGGCGGTGAAGCGCGAAGGCCGCAACCTGCTCTGGGTTACGGATCCGATGCACGGCAACACGATCAAGACCACGACGGGCTTCAAGACGCGTCCGACCGAGCGCATCGCTCAGGAGGTGCGCAGCTTCTTCTCCGTCTGCGGCGCCGAAGGCGTGCATGTGGGCGGCGTCCATCTGGAAATGACGGGCAAGAACGTCACCGAATGCACGGGCGGCGCCCGCGCCATCTCGGAGCACGACCTGCACGACCGCTATCACACCTATTGCGATCCGAGGCTGAACGCCGAACAGGCCATCGAAATGGCTTTCCTGATCGCGGACCTCCTGAAGCGGCAACGTCTTGCCGCCCCGGAGCGCCCGGTGCAGGCGGCCGAATGAGCCCTGTCCAGCCGCGCGGGAATCGCGGCGGGGAGGGCTGATGCGCCTCTCGGAATACGCGCGCAGCCGCGACAACAACTTCACGCTGTTGCGGCTGATCGCGGCCTTCACGGTCGTGCTCTTCCATAGCGGCCCGATTCTCGGGATCGCGGGCGGACCCGACTTCCTTTACCGCCATATGGGCCGCTCGCTCGGCGAGATGGCGCTCGACATGCTGTTCGTGACGAGCGGCTTCCTCGTCACGGCGAGCCTCTTTAACCGCGGCGATCTCAATCACTTCCTCTGGGCGCGGGCGCTAAGGCTCTATCCGGCGATGTGGCTGATGCTGCCGCTGACCGTGCTCCTGCTGGCGCCGGCGCTGACGACGCTGCCGGCGAAGGACTATTTCTCGGCGAAGGAGACCTGGACCTATATCTGGCGTGGCGCCGCCGTCGTCGGCGGCATGCGCTATTCGCTGCCCGGCGTCTTCGACGCGGCTCCGCTCAAGGGCGAGTTCAACGGCTCGCTCTGGACGCTGCCGGTCGAAGCGCGGATGTATGTCTATCTTGCGGTCGGCTGGCTCGCCTTTTCCTGGGCGCCCAAACTGAGGACGCCGGCCCTCAGGATCATCGCGCCGCTCATCGCGGCGGGCCTCTTCATCGCGATCGTGCGGGCGCATGCCCACGGCGCGATCAGCAACAGCGACATCGCCGTCTTCATGTTCTTCTACGGCGCGTCCCTCTATTTCTGGCGCGAGCGCCTGCACCTGAACCTGCCGATCTTCGCTGCCCTGCCGCTCCTCGTGATTGGCGCGTCGTTCGTTGGCGGAACCTTCGTCTTCGCCGTCTATCTGCTCTGCCTCGCGCCGTTCCTGCTCTGCCTTGCCTATATCCCGGCCGGCAGGATCCGGAAGGTCAACGGCTGGGGCGATTATTCCTACGGAATTTACATCTATGCCTTTCCCGTCCAGCAGACGCTGGCGCATCTTTTCCCGAAGATGCCGTTTCTCGCGATGGTGTTCGGGTCCGGAGGCATCGCCTGGGCGCTCGCCTGGTTCTCATGGAACCTGGTCGAAAAGCGCGCGATGGGCATGAAGGACGCCTGCGCCAACACGACGGCGCGAGCGTTCGATCGCGGACTCGGCAAGGCCAGAGCGCTGCTCGGCCGCCGCGCTTCCACTCCCGGCTCCGCCGAGAGCGAGCGGACCGGGCGCTACGCTTCCGATGAGGGCGGCCGCTCGCCGGTCCGCGCCGAGGGGTAGTCCGGGCTCGCCTGCGAATGCCGGAAGGGCTTTCTGGAAAGACGTGGATAGCGCGCGTTTCCTTCCGGCGCGGTCCGCGCTAAGCATTCGCTATGCCCTCTCCCGCCAACCGTCTCGTCATAGCGCTTGCTCAGATTTCCGCGGTCGTCGGCGATATCGCCGGCAACGCCGGGCGCCTAAGGAAAGCCCGCGAGGAGGCGAAGGGGTTCGGCGCGGATTTGATGATTGCGCCGGAGCTTTATCTCTCCGGCTATCCGCCGGAGGATCTCGTCCTCAAGCCCGCGTTTCAGGAAGCCTGCCGCGTCGCCTGCGAGGATCTTGCGCGCGAGACGGCGGACGGCGGGCCTGCGATGCTGGTCGGCCTGCCCTGGCGAGAGGGCGACAAGCTCTATAACGCCGCTGCGCTGCTCGCCAGAGGGCGGATCGAGGCGGTGCGGTTCAAGGTCGACCTGCCGAATTACGGCGTGTTCGACGAGAAGCGCGTCTTCGCACCCGGCCCGTCGCCGGGGCCTCTCGTGTTTCAGGGCGTGCGCGCGGGCGTGCCGATCTGCGAGGACATCTGGGGGCCGGATCCGGTCGAATGCATCGTCGAGACCGGCGGCGAGATCCTGATGACTCCGAACGCCTCGCCCTACGAGCGGGGCAAGCTCGCGATCCGCCAGTCGATCGCCGTTTCGCGCGTGGTCGAAAGCGGCCTGCCGCTGATCTATCTCAACATGGTCGGCGGTCAGGACGAGCTGATCTTCGACGGCGCCTCGTTCGTGCTCAATGGCGATCACAGCGTCGCGGCGCAGCTTCCCGCCTTCAAGCGGATGGTCGCCAAAACCGTATGGGAGCGCGGAGACAAGGGCTGGCGCTGCGTCGACGGGCCCATGGAGACGGTCGAGGAGGGGGACGAGGCGGACTATTCGGCCTGCGTCATGGGCCTGCGCGACTATGTCGAGAACAACGGCTTTCCGGGCGTCGTGCTCGGCCTCTCGGGCGGAATCAACTCGGCGCTCTGCGCGGCGATGGCGGTCGACGCCCTCGGGCCCGAGCGGGTTCACGCCGTGATGCTGCCTTACAAATACACGTCGAACGAATTGCTTTCCGACGCGGCCGCCTGCGCCAAGGCTTTGGGTCTGCGCTACGACATTGTGCCGATCGCCGAGCCCGTCGAAGGCGCGGAGCACGCGCTCGCAAAGATGTTCGAGGGGCGCAAGCGCGACATCACCGAGGAGAACATCCAGAGCCGCGCCCGCGGCCTCGTCCTGATGGCGATTTCCAACAAGACCGGCGCGATGCTGGTGACGACCGGCAACAAGTCGGAAATGTCGGTCGGCTACGCCACCCTTTACGGCGACATGAACGGGGGCTTCAATCCGATCAAGGATCTCTACAAGATGGAGGTCTTCCGGCTGGCGGGGCTCCGTAACCAATGGAAGCCGGAAGGCGCGCTCGGGCCCGACAAGGACGTGATCCCGGAAACCATCATCACCAAGCCGCCGAGCGCGGAATTGCGCGAGAACCAGAAGGACGAGGACTCGCTCCCGCCCTATCCGATTCTCGACGGCATCCTGCATGGGCTGGTCGAGAAGGAGATGCGGGTCGGGGATCTGATCGCCGCCGGCTTCGAGGAAGAGACGGTGCGCAAGGTCGAGCGGCTGCTCTACCTCGCCGAATACAAGCGCCGCCAGTCCGCGCCCGGCGTGAAGATCGGACCGAAGAATTTTGGGCGCGACCGGCGCTATCCCATCGTCAATCGCTTCCGCGATCCCGGCCTTCCCGAACGCAAGCCGGACGCCTCCCTGGGGCCCGCGGCGCCGGCCGGGACGAGCGAGCGGTTCGAGGAGTGATGTCGGGCAGTAAGGGGCCGCCCATGAGCACAATCGGCATCCGGGGAACGTTCTTCGACTTCGTGGACGATCCGTGGAAGCACGTCGGCGCCGAGGCGGACGCAGCGCGCTTCCATCAGGACGGCCTCCTGGTCGTGACCGACGGCCTGATCGACGATTTCGGCCCCTATGAAGCCGTGGCGTCTCGCCATCCGGGCCTTGAGACGACCCACATCAGGGATCGGATCATCCTTCCCGGCTTCATCGACGGCCATATCCACCTGCCGCAGACCCGGGTCATCGGCGCCTATGGCGAGCAGCTTCTGCCCTGGCTGCAGAAGTGGGTCTTTCCCGAGGAGCTGAAATACCGGGACCGCGACTATGCGCGCGACGGCGTGAATCGCTTCCTGGATGCGCTGCTTGCCGGCGGCACGACGACCTGCCAGGCCTTCACGACCTCTTCCCCGGTCGCGACCGAGGAGCTTTTCGAGGAGGCGGGACGGCGCAACATGCGCGTCATCGCCGGCCTCACCGGCATCGACCGTCACGCGCCGGCCGAATACGCCGACACGCCGGAGAATTTCTACCGCGACAGCAAGCGCCTCATCGCCCAGTACCACGCAAGGGCCGGAACCTCTACGCCATTACGCCCCGCTTCGCCTTCGGCGCTTCGCCCGAGCTTCTCGGGGCCTGCCAGCGCCTCAAGGAGGAGCACCCGGACTGCTGGGTCAACACCCACATTTCCGAGAATCCGAGCGAGTGCCGCGGCGTGCTCCTCGAGCACCCCGACTGCGAGGACTATCTCGGAATCTACGAGAAATTCGGCCTTGTCGGCCCCAAATTCTCGGGCGGACACGGCGTCTATCTGTCCGACGGCGAGTTTCGGCGCATGTCGGAGTCGGGCGCCGCGGTCGTCTTCTGCCCCTGCTCGAACCTGTTCCTCGGCAGCGGCCTCTTCCGCCTCGGCCGCGCCACCGACCCGGCGCACCGGGTGAAGATGGCGTTCGGCTCCGATGTCGGCGGCGGCAATCGCTTTTCGATGATCAATGTGCTCGACGACGCCTACAAGGTCGGCATGTGCAACAACACGCTGCTCGATGGCAGCCTTGACCCGATCCGCAAGGATCTCGCCGAGGCGGAGCGCAACAAGCTCTCGCCCTATCGCGCCTTCTGGTCGATCACGCTTGGGGGCGCGGAAGGTCTCTATATCGACGACAAGCTCGGCAATTTCGAACCCGGCAAGGAAGCGGACTTCGTCGCGCTCGACCCCAACGGCGGTCCGATCGCTCAGGGCTGGCGCCAGTCCCTGATCGCCGAGGGCGGCTCGCCGCGAACGATCGCGGAGGCCGCGGATCTGCTGTTCGGCGTGATGATGGTCGGCGACGACCGCTGCGTGGACGAGACCTGGGTGATGGGCCAGCGTCTCTACAAGAGGCGCTGAGGAGGCGGAGCGCCGTTACTGCGCCGGCGCGAGCTGCGCCCCCTGGAGCTGCACAGGGGCGTTCGCCTGGGCGACGGAGGCCGTATCGAGCCCGTAAACGTCGTTGCGGAAATGGGCAGGTCCGTCGCCGTTCGACCAGCCGGTGAGATAGACCCAGATCACCGGCGCCGGATGCGACAGCCTCACTTCATAGGGCGCGCTTTCCTTTACCTTTCGCTGCATGGCCTCTTTCGTCCAGGGGCCATCGGGACCGTTCGTGTCCTGCAGGAGCCATTCGGCGAGGTCGTAGACGCCCTGGACCCGCACGCATCCGTGGCTCAGGAAGCGATAGTCGGCGCCGAAGAGCCGCTTCGACGGCGTGTCGTGCATATAGACGGCGAGCTTGTTGGGCATATTGATGCGGATCGAGCCCAGCGAATTCCCGGCGCCCGAATCCTGTCGCAACGTATAGTTGGTCGCGCGCTGCGTGCCCCAGTTGATCGACTTGGGATCGACCTCCTTGCCGGAATTGTCGAGGATGCGGATCTTCGCCCGGGCCAGATAGCCCGGGTCCTTCTGCATATGCGGGATGATCTCGTTCTTGATGATCGAGGTCGGCACCGTCCAGGTCGGGTTGAGATTGACCGACTGCACGCGCGCCTGAATTTCAGGGGAAGGATGGTCGGGACCGCCGACGATGGCGACATAGCGATGCGCGACGCGACCGTTCTCGACCGCCTCGACCGAGGTCGACGGAA
This sequence comes from uncultured Alphaproteobacteria bacterium, assembly GCA_963741845.1. GTDB lineage: Bacteria > Pseudomonadota > Alphaproteobacteria > Rhizobiales > Beijerinckiaceae > Roseiarcus. The sequence goes on along the minus strand of CAVUJV010000003.1, from coordinate 83,943 downwards.
TGTTGACCACGACGTAACGGTCGCCGAACGGAAGCGTCATTCCGGACAGGCGATTCGCGCTGGCGGAGAGTTGATTGTACCGGACGGGGGCCGGAACGTTCAGGGCCGCGAGCGTCGCGCCAGCCACGACGCCTGTCTGTCTCAGGCCCATACGCTCCTGGAAGTCCTTCACCGCGGCGGTGAGTTCGGGGCCCCAGGTCATTCCATGGGCGTGCTCCGGGTCGACATAGCCCTCCATCGCCAACCTCTGGCGAAGCCGCGCCACCGCCGGTCCTTTCGCTCCCGGCCTGAGGCTCGGGATATCGGTCGGCCAGCCGCCCGCATCGACGATCGCGCCATAGCGCTCGGCCGCCTTCGCGGTGGCGTAGAAGGTCGCCGGTCCGACGGTTGGATTGGGATCGACCGAGAGGGCCGTCTCGCGCGGCGGCGCGGGAGGCGAGGCCTTCTTCGGCTTGGGCTTGGGCTTCGCTTCCGCGGTGGGCGTGGACCCGGCGGTGGGCGTCTGACCCGGCGCGGCGGCGGTCGGCGCGGTCGTCGCCGCCCCCGAAGGAGCGGGAGCGGCCGCCGAGGAGGTTGGCCGAGCCGGCGCCGCGGAGGCTGGCGTCGCGGCGACGGGAGCCGGGCTTGCAGCCGGGGAAGCAGATTGCGACGGCGCAGGCAGAGGCGAGGCCGTAACCGGCGCAACGAGAGGCGATCCCGCGGGCGTCGGGGTCGAGGAAGCGGCCGGCGCCGAACTGGACGCGGGGGCGTCGGAAGGCGTCTGCGCTGAGGCGCCTGTGGCCATGAGGGGCGCCAGCAAAAGCGCGCCGAGTATGAGCGTGCGAATCGTCATCCTGAACCGAACCCGAGCGCGCCTGTGAGAATCAGCGGCGCGCCTGCAGAAACGCAGCATTTTCCGCGCCGGTTAAGGTTCCACAAAGGCTTTCTTGGGGCGGACGAGGGGCGGCGCTCAGCCCGCGATCACGATATGGAGACGCCGCGGCCCGTGCGCGCCCAGCAGCAGCGTCTGCTCGATGTCGGCCGAGCGGGAAGGCCCGGTGATGAAATTCAACGTGCGCGGGGCTTGGCCCTTGCCGTAAACGCGGCGGAGCTTGGCGAAGACGCCCTCGTAATCCGCCTCGATCTCGTCCCGGCTGACGACGACAATCTCATTGTCGGGCAGGAAATTGAGCGTCGTCGGATTGTCAGGTCCGGAAACGAGCGCAAGCGTCCCGGTCTCGGCGATGCCGGCGAAGGCGAAAGCGAGCGCGTTGAGATCGCGTCCATCCGACGGCCCATGCGCGACTTCGAGCGCCGTTTCGCCCCACGGCATGGCTGCGAGCCGCGGGTCGGCTCCCATCCGCAAAGTCGCGGGGCAATTGTTATCGCGCAGATAGCGCGCCGCCTCGGCGGGGACGTCGGCGAGGCTCGCGACCTCCATCACCGTCGCCTGCGCCCGTTCGGCCTCGGACCTGAAGGTCGCGACCCGTTCGGCGACGTCGCCCTGCCCGCGCTTCGGTACGACCCCCGGCGGCGAGGCGGCGAGCCGAGTCTCGACCTCGAAGCGTCGCGGCGCCTCGCGCCCCGTCACGCCGAGCGAGCGGCGGATATTGGCGAAAATCGCGTCGCGTGCGCTCATTGGACCGTTCCGCCGCTCTCTTTCACTTGACCGCTCCGCATCTCTCGCTCACTTCACCGCTCCGCTCTTGGCCCGCCACTGGCTCTGGAAAGTCGCCCCCTCGGGCGCGGCGAGATCGCGATATTTGGTCCACCCGCCCGCGAACGGAGCGGAGCGGAAGCGGCCTTTGCTTCGCCCCGCAAGCCCCATCGCCCGCGCGAAAAGATCGGTCGCGAGCCGGTAGAGCGCGGGGCGTCTCGCGAAGAACGCCCAGAATCCGAGGCCGTAGCGCAGGGGCGCCGGCGAGAGATGCCGCTCGAACTCGCGTTCGCGCCAGTGGCGCATGAGGTTCGGGAGCGGGATGCGCACGGGGCACACCGCTTCGCAGCGCCCGCAGAAGGTCGAGGCGTTCGGCAATTGCCCGCCCTCCGCCACGCCGATCAGCGACGGCGTCAGCACAGCCCCCATCGGGCCCGGATAGACCCAGCCGTAAGCGTGGCCGCCGATGGCGTGATAGACGGGGCAATGGTTCATGCAGGCGCCGCAACGGATGCAGCGGAGCATGTCCTGGAACTCGCCCCCGAGCATGTTCGAGCGGCCGTTGTCGAGGATCACGACGTGATAGGCGCCCGGACCGTCCGGGTCTCCGGGACGCCGCGGCCCGGTCGAGAGCGTCGTATAGACCGAGGCGTCCTGCCCGGTCGCCGAACGCGCCAGCACGCGCAGGATCTGTCCCACGTCCTCGAGCGTCGGCACGATCTTCTCGAGCGAGGCGATGACGATATGCGCCTTCGGCAGGATCTGGGTGAGGTCGCCGTTGCCCTCGTTGGTGACGATGATCGAGGTCCCGGTCTCGGCCACGAGGAAATTGGCGCCCGTGATCCCGACATCGGCCGACTGGAATTTCTGGCGCAGGATCGCCCGCGCCTCGGCGAGAATCTGCTCGGGCTGCGTGAGGTCGCGGTCGGGCGGGAGATGGCGATGGACGCGGCGAAAGTCCTCGACCACGTCGTCCTTGGTCACATGGATCGCAGGCGCAATGATGTGCGAGGGCGTTTCGCCCCTGAGCTGGATGATATATTCGCCAAGGTCGGTCTCGACCGCCTCCATGCCGGCCGCTTCGAGGGCCTCATTGAGGCCGATCTCCTCGGAGATCATCGATTTGCCCTTGGTGACGCTCTTTGCGCCCAAGGATTTGCATAGGTCGAGGATGATCCGCCGCGCTTCCTCCGCGTCCTGCGCGAAATGCACCTGGCCGCCCGCCTCCGTGACCCTGCGCTCATAAGCTTCGAGATAGAGGTCGAGATGCGCGAGCGTATGGTCCTTGATCGCCCGGGCGCTGTCGCGCAGCGCCTCGAATTCCGGCAGGCGCGCCGCGGCAGCCGCCCGCCGCCCCATGAAATTGCGGGCATGGCCGAGCGCGCGCTGGAGCCGCGCGTCGTGCAGGGCCTCGTGCGCGTTCTCCTTGAATTCAGGGGTGGTCGCGACCACGCTCATCGCGCGCCCTCCTTGCGGCTTTCGCCGATCGCCGGCCCGTCCGCCATCCCGGCGAGAACTTCCGCGATGTGCCGGGCCTTCACGGTCGAGCCCTCGCGCTGGAGCTTTCCGGCCATGTTCATGAGGCAGCCGAGGTCGCCCGCCAGTACGGTGTCTGCGTGAACGGCGCCGATGTCGGCGCATTTGCGCTCGACGATCGAATCGGAAATTTCGCCGTACTTGACCGCAAACAGGCCGCCGAATCCGCAGCAGGTCTCCGGCTCCTCCATTTCGATCAGCTTGAGGCCCCCGACGCTTTCCAGCAGCTTTCGCGGCTGCGCCTTGACGCCGAGCTCGCGAAGCCCCGCGCAGGAATCGTGATAGGTGACGACGCCGTCATAGCGGGCGGCGACGCTCTCGACCCCGAGCACATCGACGAGAAAGCTGACGAGCTCGTGGGTCTTGGCCGCAAAGGCTTCCGCCTTGGCCGCCATTTCCGGTTCGCCCTTGAAGAGCTCGGGATAGTGGGTCGCGAGCATCCCTCCGCAGGAGCCGCTCGGCGCGACGACATAGTCGCAGTCCGTGAAGGCTTCGATCGTCTGGGCGGCGAGCGCCTTGGTCGTCTCGCGGTCGCCGGAATTGTAGGCCGGCTGGCCGCAGCAGGTCTGGCTCGGCACGACGACCCTGCAGCCGGCGTCTTCGAGCAGCTTGACCGCCGCGAAGCCCACCGACGGGCGGATGATGTCGACGAGGCAGGTCACGAACAGGCCGACCCGCGGCGCTTTCTCCGGCGAAGGTTTGTGAGCCTGGCCGGTCTCGGCGGCAGATTCATTCATTTTGGGCTACAATCCTTGGAAAAGACGCTGCGGCGCGCCTTGTCGCCTCCCATTCGGCTCCGTAAGGTCGCACAATGGCTACGGATATCGCAACCCGCGTCTATGATCACACGTTCAGGATCGACCCGGCGGTCCGGACGCTGCTGGACACGGATTTCTACAAACTCCTGATGCTCCAGATGATCTGGAAGATGCATCCGCGCCTGCATGTGACGTTCCAGCTCTTCAACAGGACCTCTTCGGTCAAACTGGCCGAGATCGTCGACGAGAAGGAGCTTGTCGACCAGCTCGATCATGCCCGCTCGCTCCGTCTCGCCAAGAACGAGCTGATCTGGCTCGCCGGCAACACCTTTTACGGCACGCGTCAGATTTTCGAGCCGGCCTTCATGGAATATCTGGCCAATTTCCGCCTGCCTGAATACGAGCTGACCAAGCGGGACGGGCAGTACGAGCTGCGCTTCGCCGGCCTTTGGACCGACACGGTCATGTGGGAGATTCCGGCTCTCGCCATCATCAACGAATTGCGCGCCCGCGCCGCGATGCGCACCATGAGCCGCTTCGACCTCGATGTGCTCTATGCGCGAGCCAAGGCGAAGCTCTGGTCGAAGGTCGAGCGGCTTCGGCGGCTCGCCCTGGAGGGACCGCTGAAGGTCTCCGATTTCGGAACGCGGCGGAGGCACAGCTTCCTCTGGCACCGCTGGTGCGTCGAGGCGCTGCAGGAGGGTCTGGGCGCGAATTTCATCGGGACGTCCAACGTCAAACACGCGATGGACACCGGCCTCGAGGCGATCGGCACCAACGCTCACGAACTGCCGATGGTTTATGGCGCCATGGCCGACAGCGACGACGAACTTCGCGAGGCGCCCTACAAGGTTCTGCGCGACTGGGCGCAGATGTACGGCGGCAATCTGCTCATCGTGCTGCCGGACTGTTTCGGGAGCACCGCCTTCCTGCGGGACGCGCCCGACTGGGTCGCCGACTGGAAGGGCGCGCGGCCCGACTCCAAGCAACCCGTCGAGGGGGCCCGCGAGCTCATCGACTGGTGGAAGAGCCGCGGCCGCAATCCGTGCGAAAAGCTGATCGTGCTCTCGGATGCGATGGACATCGATTCGATTGAGACCTCCGCCCGGGCGCTGCGCGGGCAGGTCAACCTGTCCTTCGGCTGGGGGACCAATCTCACCAACGATTTTCTCGGCTGCGCGCCGGCCGGAGTCGACGGCGAACTCAGGGCGATTTCCCTCGTCTGCAAGGTCGTGGAGGCGGAAGGCCGGCCCGCCGTCAAGCTCTCCGACAATCCGAACAAGGAGCTTGGGACGCCGGAGGAAATCGAGCGCTACAAGCGGGTCTTCGGGGTCGCCGGGATGACCCGACAGCCTGTGGAGGTGTGACCATGTCGCATATCGCCTTTCCCGTTCCCGACCCGAAAATCCTTGCCCGGCGCGATTCGATCGTCGACGGCCTCGCGGCGATCCTGCCGCCGGAGTGCCTGATCGCCGACGAGTCCGGCCGCCGCGCCTTCGAGACGGACGCGCTGACCGCCTATCGCCGTCTGCCGCTCGCGGTCGCGCTTCCGCGAACGACGGAAGAGGTCGCAAAAGTCATGCGTTATTGCCGTGACCAGAAGGTCAAGGTCGTGCCGCGCGGCGCGGGCACGTCCCTTTCCGGCGGGGCGATTCCGCAGGAGGACGCCGTCGTCATCGCGATGACCAAGATGAGCAAAATCCTCGAGGTCAATCTCGCGGACCGCTACGCGCGCGTGCAGGCGGGCGTGACGAATCTGTCGATTTCCGAGGCCGTCGCGCCCGAAGGCTTCTTCTACGCGCCCGACCCTTCCTCTCAGCTCGCCTGCACCATCGGCGGCAATGTCGGCATGAATTCCGGGGGCGCCCATTGCCTCAAATATGGCGTCACCACCAACAATCTCCTCGGCGTCCGGCTCGTCACCGTGGACGGCGAGATCCTCGACGTCGGCGGCCCTGCGATGGACGCGGCCGGATATGACCTGCTCGGGATCATCTGCGGATCGGAAGGCCAGCTCGGAATCGTGACCGAAGTGACGGTGCGCCTCATTCGCCTGGCGGAGGGCGCGCGGCCGGTGCTCTTCGGCTTCGCGAGCGTCGAGGACGCAAGCGAATGCGTGGCCGCCATCATCGGCGCCGGCGTCCTGCCGGTCGCGATGGAATATATGGACCGCGAGGCGATCCATATTTGCGAGAATTTCGCCAAGGCCGGCTATCCGCTCGACGCCGAGGCGATGCTGATCGTCGAGGTCGAGGGCAGCGAGCCGGAGATCGACGCGCAGCTCGGCCGGATCGGCGCCATCGCCCGCGCCCATAACGTCCGCACGGTCAAGGAATCCATGTCGGCGATGGAGAGCGCCCAGATCTGGAAAGGCCGCAAGTCGGCCTTTGGCGCGACCGGGCGCATCGCGGATTATATCTGCATGGACGGCACGGTGCCGACCGGACGATTGCCGGAGGCGCTCAGGCGCACCGGCGAGATCTGCAATTCCTTCGGCCTGCGCGTCGCCAATGTCTTTCACGCCGGCGACGGCAACATGCATCCGCTCGTCCTCTATAACGTCAACGATCCGCACGAGGCGGAGAAGGCGGAGGCGGCCGGCATGGCGATCCTTTCGATGTGCGTCGAGCTTGGCGGCTGCCTGACCGGCGAGCATGGCGTCGGCATCGAGAAGCGCGACCTCATGCCCCAGCAGTTCACGCCGGAGGAGCTCGACCTGCAGAGGCGCGTGCGCGCCGTCTTCGACCCGGAGGAACGCCTGAACCCCGCCAAGGTTTTCCCGCTTGTAGAACGCGCTGCATGAGCCCGACAGAAAGGCCGGAAAAGGAAGGCGAGGTCGAGCGGATTGTCCGTTCCGCCTGTGCGGACGGGGTAAGATTCGACGTCGTCGGCGGCGACGCGCTCGAAGCTTACGGCCGCCCGCGCGAGGGCGCGCGGCGGCTCTCGATGGCGGGCCTTACCGGAATCGTGTTCTACGCCCCGGCCGAGATGACGATTCGCGTGCAGGCCGGCGCGAGCCTCAATTCCGTCGAGGCCATCGTCGCCCAACGCGGCCAGATGCTGCCCTTCGAGCCGATGCGGCCGCAGGCCCTGTTCGGCGGCGACAGAACGCCGACGATCGGCGGCATGGCCGCGACCAACCTTTCCGGTCCGCGCCGCGTCAGCGCCGGAGCGGTGCGCGACGGCGTGCTCGGCCTCAAGCTCGTCAATGGGCTCGGCCAGACGATCCAATGCGGCGGCCGCGTCATGAAGAACGTGACCGGCCTCGATATCACCAAGCTGAATTGCGGCGCCAACGGCACGCTCGGCGTTCTCACCGAGGTGACGCTGAAGCTCCAGCCGAAGCCGGAGACCGAGACGACGCTCGTCGTCTCCGGGCTCGACGCCGAGCAGGCGGTCGCGGCGATGACGGCGGCGCTCGGCTCTCCATACGGGGTCAGCGGGGCCGCGTGGCTTCAGCCCGGCATGGGGAACGCGCTCTCGCGCACGGCGCTGCGTCTCGAAGGTTTCGGCGAATCGGTCGAATATCGCGCCGGGCGTCTCCTGCCGTCGATGCAGGCCTATGGCGAGACGCGCGCCGTCGAAGCGGGCGAATCGCAGGCGCTCTGGCGTTCGATCCGGGACGCCGAGCCGATCGCCGAGCCGCGCGAACGCGCGGTCTGGCGGGTGAGCCTTCCTCCATCCGAAGCGCCAGGCTACCTTCTCCGCCTCGGCGCGACAGCGCGCGCGGCGAGTTTCGACTGGGGCGGCGGTCTCGTCTGGGTGACGACGGACGAGACAGAGGAGGCGGCGACGGCGGTGCGCGCCGCGATCCCGCGCGGCAAGGGCCACGCGACGCTGATGCGCGGGAGCGAGGCTTTTCGCATGCGCGTCGACGTGTTTCAGCCGCCGTCCGAGCTTGAGCGAAGGCTCGCGCGCGGGGTGAAAGCGAGTTTCGATCCCGGCGCCGTCATCAATTTCGGCCGCATGTACGCGGGCGTGTGAGGCTTCTTTGCAGACCCAATTTTCCGCCGAGGCGCTCGCTGACCCGCATATGCGGGAACTCGAAGGCATCCTTCGTTCCTGCGTCCATTGCGGCTTCTGCACCGCGACCTGTCCGACCTATGTGACGCGGGGCGACGAGCGCGACAGTCCGCGCGGGCGCATCTACCTCATCAAGGACCTGCTCGAGTCGGGTCGCAAGCCGCAGGCCGAGGACGTGTGGCCGATCGACCATTGCCTGTCCTGTCTCTCGTGCATGACCACCTGCCCCTCGGGCGTCGATTACCGGCGGCTGATCGACGACGCGCGCGTCCGCATCGAACAAACCTATTCGCGGCCGCTCGGCGACCGGACGCTGCGCGCCGTCCTCGTGCGGCTTCTGCCGTCGCCAGCCGCCTTCCGCGCGGCGCTGGGGCTCGCTTCGGTCGGGCGGTTCTTTCAGCCTGTCGTCGAGCGTCTGCCCGGAGTGGGCGCGCGGCTCGGAGCGATGCTGAAGCTCGCGCCGCACGCCCTGCCTTCCGCCGGGATCGGTTCGGCGCCCGGCGTCTTCGCGCCCGAAACGCAGACCCATCCGCGCCGTCGCATGGCGCTCTTGCGGGGCTGCGCGCAGAGCGTGCTTGCGCCGCAGATCAACGAGGCGGCGATCCGCCTGCTCAACCGGGCCGGGATCGAGGTCGTGATCCCGAAGGGCGAGGGCTGCTGCGGCTCGCTCGCCCATCACATGGGCTATGAGAAACAGGCTCTCAAGCAGGCTCGCGCCGACATCGACGCCTGGATGGGCGAGATCGAGGGCGACGGCCTTGAGGCGATCGTCGTCACCGCCTCGGGCTGCGGCTCGACGATCAAGGACTATGGCTACATGCTGCGCGACGATCCGGCCTATGCCGAGAAGGCGAAGCGCGTGTCGGCGCTGGCCAGGGACGTGAGCGAAGTCGTCGCCTCGCTCGATCTCAAATTTGCGGCGCCCCGTCCGCTCGTCGTCGCCTATCACGCGGCCTGTTCGCTCCAGCACGGGCAGAAGATCGTCGACCAGCCGCGCGCCCTCCTGCGCCGCGCGGGCTTCGACGCAAGGCCGATCCCGGAAGCGCATCTCTGCTGCGGCTCGGCGGGGACCTACAACATGCTTCAGCCCGAGATCGCCAATGCGCTGCGCGACCGCAAGGTCGCCAACATCGCGCGCGTGAAGCCGGACGCGATTGCGGCGGGCAATATCGGATGCCTTGCGCAGATCGCCTCGGGGACGAAAACGCCGGTCGCGCACACGGTCGAATTCCTCGATTGGGCGAGCGGCGGCCCGGCGCCGGCGGGGTTGGCCTGACGGGCGCGGCGGGAGCGGCGTATGGCGTTCGAAGGGATCGGGCCGAAGGCGCTGCCGTTCTTTCGGGCGCTCGCATTTCACCAGACGAAGGAATGGTTCGAGGCCAATCGCGAGATCTATGAGACCGAGATCAAGGCGCCGCTCGGCGACCTTGTCGAGGAGACCGTCGAGCGCCTCGCAAAAGCGAAAATCTCGATCCGGGGCGACCGAAAATCCTCGCTCTTTCGCATCCATCGCGACGTCCGCTTCTCGACGAACAAGGACCCTTACAAGACGAACGCCGGCGTCGCTCTCACGCGCAGCGGCTCGAAGAGCGATCCGGGCGTGCTCTATTTCCACCTCTCGCCGGAAGAATGTTTTTTCGCCGCCGGCTTCCATATGCCAGACCCGCACGAGCTTGCCCGGCTGAGGGCCTCCGCCGTGCGCGGCGCCAAAGCGTTCAAGCGCATGACGACGAAGCTCGCCAAGGCAGGCCTCTCGCTCTCGGACGAGGATTCGCTGAAGCGCGCGCCCCGGGGGCTCGAGGATATCGACGATCCCGAGATCGCGGCCGCGGCGCGGCTTCGCTCGTTCATCTGTCTGAGGCCGGTTACGGAGGCTCAGGTTGCGCAATCCGGGCTTGTCGCCGACTTCTGTGTCTTCGCCAGGGATTCGCTGCCGCTGCTCGCCTGGGGGTGGGACGCGCTTGCCGAGACGCGGTGAGCGAGCCCGTATCCGGCGTCGGGCGATGCGTTCCGAACCGAACACGAATTTGTGATTCCGGGTTTCGCGATTTCCTGGAAAAAGTACCGGTCAGGAGGGGCGATGACGGACCTTGACCTGACGGCGGATCATCTCCTGCGCGATGCAAAGGCTACGCTCTCCCGGAAGAGCGTGGCCGCCGCGATCGCGGGCAATGTCCTCGAATTCTACGACTTCACGACCTATTCGTTTTTCGCCGTGATGATCGGCCAGAATTATTTTCCCTCGAAAGATCCCTTCGTCAGCCTGATGTTGTCGGTCGCAGGCTTCGGCGTCGGATTCCTGACGCGGCCGATCGGCGGAATCGTCATCGGCGCCTACGCGGACCGGGCCGGCCGCAAGCCCGCGATGATGCTTACCGTCGCGCTGATGGCGATCGGCATGCTGGTCATCGCGCTCACCCCGCCCTATGCGTCGATTGGGATCCTTGCGCCGATCGTGGTCGTGCTCGCCCGTCTCATCCAGGGATTTGCGCTCGGCGGAGAAGTGGGCCCCGCGACCTCGTTCCTGATCGAGGCGGCGCCGGCGGATCAGCGCGGGCTTTATGCGAGCTGGCAGCTGGCGAGTCAGGGCCTTGCGGTCTTCATCGCCGGCGCCATCGGCCTCGGCCTGTCGCTCGCGCTTTCCAACGAGGCGATGCACGCCTGGGGCTGGCGCATACCCTTTCTGGTCGGAATCCTCATCGTGCCGGTCGCCATGGTCATGCGCCTTCAGATGCCGGAGACGCTGGATCGCGACGCGCCGACGACCCATCAGAGCGCAGGCTCCGTGCTTTCGTCGCTGCTCACGAAAAACCTTCGACCCTTCATCCTGGCGTTTCTGCTGATCAGCTCCGGCACGATCGGCACTTACATCATGAACTACATGACCACCTATGCGATGACGACGCTCAAGATGCCGACCAGCATCTCGATCGCCGCCACCTTCGTTCTCGGGCTCTGCATCTTCGTGTTCAGCCTGGTCGGCGGATGGCTCTCCGACAGACTTGGCCGCAAGCCGCTCCTGATCTGGCCGAAGGTCTTTGGCGCGCTCGCCGTCTATCCGGCCTTCTTCCTGGTGAACGCGTTCAAAAGCGGCGGGGTCCTGCTGACGATGACGGCCGTTCTTGCGGCGGTCGGCTCCCTGGGGTCCGTGGCCCTCGCCGTCATTCCGGAGAGCTTGCCGGCCTCGGTCCGAAGCGCCGGACTCGCCGTCTCCTATGCGCTGGGCGTCACGGTGTTCGGCGCGACGGCGCAGCCGATCGTGACCTGGCTCATTCATGCGACGGGCGATCCAATGTCGCCGGCGTGGTATCTGCTTCTCGCCAACCTTGTCGGCGTCGGGGCCACCCTGATGCTCCCGGAGACGAGGGACGCGCCGCTGATCGACTGATCCGGCGGCTCGCGCGAAGGTCCCCCCGCAACGAAAAGGCCAAGCATGACGCAATCCGCACTTTCCGAGGCGCTCAAGCGCTACGAGCCCGAGCTCATCGCGATCCGCCACGACATTCACCGGCATCCCGAGGTGGGCTTCGAGGAGGTGCGCACCGCGAAACTGGTGGCCGACCGCCTGCGCGGCTGGGGCGTCGAGGTCACGGAAGGCGTGGCGAAGACCGGCGTCGTCGGCACCCTGAAGGGCAATCGGCCCGGACAGCGGGCGATCGGTCTCCGGGCCGACCTCGATGCTCTGCATATCCGGGAAGTTCCGGGCCGCGAGTACAGCTCGCAGACGCCCGGCAAGATGCACGCCTGCGGCCACGACGGCCATACGGCGATGCTGCTCGGCGCCGCCCGCTATCTCTCGGAGCACCGGGACTTCGGCGGCGTCGTTCATTTCATTTTCCAGCCGGCCGAAGAGGGCCTGGGCGGCGGCCAGCTGATGGTGGACGAGGGGCTGTTCGACCGCTTTCCGGTCGAGGCCGTCTATGGAATGCACAATGCGCCGGGACTGCCCGCCGGGGCCTTCGCCACCCGGCCCGGCCCGTTCCTCGCCGCGAGCGACAGCTGGACCATCACCCTGAGGGGCACCGGCGGGCACGGCGGCGCTGGCGCGCATCTGGCGACCGACCCGACCATGCCGCTCGCTCATCTCATTCTGGGCCTGCAGACGATCATCGGGCGCAATGTCCCGGCCATCGACACGGCGGTCGTCAGCGTCGGCCATGTCGCGGGCGGCGACCCCGGATCGCCGAACGTCATTCCCTCGGAAATCGTCCTTTGCGGCACCGCGCGTTCCTATAAGCCCGCCATTCGCGATCTTCTCGAAAAGCGGCTCAGGGAGCTGGCCGAGACCTTCGCGACCGCCTACGGCTGCACGGCGGAAGTGGATTACGAGCGCCGCTATCCGCCGCTCGTGAACCACGCCGAGCAGACCGAGGCCTCCGTGGCCGCGGCCAGGGCGCTCGTCGGCGAGGACAAGGTCGAAGGCAATGCGCCGCTCGTCACCGGCTCGGAGGACTTCGCCTTCATGCTGGAGGCCCGCCCCGGCTCCTTCATCATGATCGGCAATGGCGTTGCGCCGGACGGCTCCTTCCACAACGTCCATACGCCGAACTACGATTTCAACGACGAGATCCTGACGCTCGGCTCCGCCTATTGGGTCACGCTCGTCCAGCAGGAGCTGGTCTGAGCGTCCCCTCCGGCGTCGGGAGACGCGCGCGAAGCGTTTCCCGCGCCTGCGGATTGGCGTAATCTGCGGCGCATGGCCAAAGTCATTCCCTGCATCGATGAGAGCGTTCGCGATTTCATCGCGCGCCAGCATATCTTCTTCACCGCCTCCGCCGCGCCCGGCTCACGCGTGAATATCTCGCCGCGCGGGACGGACGCTTTTGCGGTCCTTGACGATCACACGGTCGCCTATCTCGACCGGACCGGCAGCGGCGCCGAGACGGCGGCGCATCTGAAGGCGGACGGGCGCCTCACCATCATGTTCTGCGCTTTCGAGGGGCCGCCGAACATTCTGCGCCTCTACGGCCGCGGCGAAGTCCTCAAGCGCGGGAGCGCCGCCTATCAGGCGGTTCTCGAAGGCGCCTTCGGCGGCGTGGAGCCGATCGGGGCGCGGGAGATCGTGCGGCTCGCGGTCGACCGGGTGCAGACCTCCTGCGGCTACGGCGTCCCGCTCTTCGACTACAAGGGCGAGCGGCCCTCGCTCGACAACTGGGCGAAGTCGAAGGGCGAAGAAGGCCTCGAAGATTACCGGCGCAAGCATAATTCGGTCAGCATCGACGGCCTGCCGACCGGCCTGTTCGAGGACGCCTGACCGTCGTTTTCGGGTGGAGCGTAAGCGAACCCTGGCGCAGAGTTGGGGCTCGAAATTCGGAGCCTGACCATGCTCGACAAACCCACGCCCCCGGACGCCGCCGATTACGCGACCATCAGGAACGCCATCGAATTCATCTCGACCCGCTGGCGCGCGCAGCCTTCGATCGAGGACATCGCCGGGCATGTCGGCCTGTCGCCCTCGCATTTCCAGCATGTGTTCAAGCGCTGGGCCGGGCTCACGCCCAAGGCCTTTCTGCAGGCGATCACCATCGAGCGCGCCCGCGAGCTTTTGCGCGATTCCGCGAGCGTGCTCGACGCCGCCTACGATGTCGGCCTGTCCGGCCCGGGGCGTCTGCACGACCTCTTCGTCACGCACGAAGCGCTGACGCCCGGCGACTACCGCCGCGACGACCTCACCCTCTCCTACGGCTACCACCCCTCGCCCTTCGGCGAGGCGATCGTGGTCGCGACGCAGCGCGGCATGGCGGGGCTGGGCTTCGTGGACGGCGACCGGGAGGCGGCGCTCGCGGACATGAAGCGGCGCTGGCCCCGCGCGCAGCTTCTGGAGGATGCCGCCGCGACGGCGCCCTTCGCCGGCCGCGCCTTCGATCCGGGACTCTGGCGTCCCGAAACGCCGCTCCGGCTCGTCATGATCGGCACGGATTTCGAGATCCGCGTCTGGGAAACCCTGCTCGCCGTGCCGATGGGCCGCGCCACGACCTATTCGGACATTGCCCGCAAGCTCGGCCGCCCGAAGGCGGCGCGCGCGGTCGGCGCCGCGGTCGGCCGCAATCCGATCTCCTTTGTCGTGCCCTGCCACCGGGTGCTCGGCCGCTCCGGCGCCCTGACCGGCTATCACTGGGGCCTCGCCCGCAAGCAGGCGATCATCGGCTGGGAGGCGGGCCGGGTCGGCGCGGCCTGAGGAGGGTCGAGACAGCTGGGACGCGTATTGGCGCCTACGGACCCGAGGCCTTCGCGGGTTCGCGTCCCGGCGCATCTCTGAGAAGAGACAGGATCCGGTCGAGAGGGGCGCCAAGCGCCGTCAATTCTTCAAACGCGTTCAATACCGCTGTCTGTCCGGCCAGAGCCTGAAGATATTTTTGCTCCGCTCTGACGAGATCGCCTGTCGATTTGTACAGGTGGCCCATCTGAAGGTTGAGCTCCGGGTCGGCGGGCTGGAGCCGATAGGCCTTGAGATAGGCGCTCTCCGAAGCATGACCTTGACCCGCTTCCTTCAGCACGTTTCCGAGCTGAATCAAGTGCGCAAAACTATCAGGAAGGACCTGAAGTCCCTCTTCATAAAGCCTGGCCGCGCGATCCCATTGACTTTGGTCGCGCGCTTGATCCGCCATCCGGAAGGCTCGATGCGCCGCATCCACGTCGTCCGGGCGCCGGAACATTTTGCCAAAGAAGCCAGCCGGGCCGGGACGCTCCATGGGGTCGGGCATCCGAGCGGGAACATATTGCAACTCGATCAACCCCGCGGGAACCAGTTCCTGCAATGAGGCGATCCGCCTTACGGTCACGCCGCGAAATTTCATGGGCCCCTTCGCGAGGCTGCGCACCAGCAATCTGAACTCGATGACATCGCGCGGCGTCGAATTTTCGAATTCGACGGAGAGCCCTTGCGCGGCGTCCGTTCTGAGTTCGTAGTCCTTCCTGGCCAAGATGCCATGAGAGGCCGAATAGACGTCAATCGCCAATGACCCTCGGCACGGATCGAGATCGAGTTCGATGAGCGCGCGAACCTCGAACCGGCCTTTCGGCACGGGCACGTAGGGACCAAAGACGATATGCCGTTCATGTCCGAGCGGCAGTTGAAAACATAAGGCGTCGCCCTGATACGCGCCTCCGAAATGAGAGAACTCCGACCCCTTGATGATGACTTCTTTTGCTTCGGCGGCTTGCTGATCGGCGCCAAATCGCGCCGTGGACGCAAGCTCGATCATTCCGTCGTATGTTTCGAGATCATAGAGCGAGACGTAATCGAGGGAAAAATCATGGGGCATCGCTCTGACGCGCACGGGGAATTCGCGATACCTTAACGAACATTCCTCCCGATAATTCGCGATCGCCCGTTCGACGATGCTCTCGCCCAAACGCGCCACAGATGGAGACGACGACTTCGGAGGAAGAGGTTTGCCGTCTTCGTGCAGGACTCGCAGGAGTTGCTGCTCCACGACGTCCGGAGTGTATCTCTCCAGGACAATCTGCTGATGCGCGAGCACGATCTCCCGCACTTGCGGGTCGCGCAGCGACATGATTGCCGCGGCAAAAGCCGGGATGTCGAAATCCGGCAGAGCCAACGGATGGTCGGCCAGCAATTCCTTGAGCGCCGAGCACGCCCAGGCGACAACGGGGACGCCGCAACGCATGGCCTCGAAGACCGGCAGGCCAAAGCCCTCATGTTCGGACAGACAAAGAAATACGTCGGCGTTTCGATACAGCTCGTAGAGCTCGGCCTCCGTCACTTCGCCATGCAGGTTGACGACGACGTCGCAGTCGCTGGCCACCTGTCGGAGCGAAGCGTTGAATTCATGCGCCGAGCTGTCTTCTCTTCCGGGGAAATCCACGATGACCGGAACCGACAACAGCTTCTGCAGCGTGCCCGCGACAGCAATGACGTGCTTGTGCCCTTTGTGCGCCACGATGCGGCCGACAAAGAGTATCCGGACGGCGTCGCCCGCGAGCGAAACGCCTTCGCGGGTCTGGCGGGCTATCGGTCCTTCGAGATATCAACTCGCAGGAAACACTGAAGCGACGCGCTTCGAATGCGCGCCAAGAATCGCAAGCTGCGCGGCCGAAAATTCGGAATTGGCCCAAAACCGAGCGTTCTCGCATTCAAAGAACGTCCGTATGATCTCGTAACCCCTCAGCGAGCGTTCGGCTGAACGCATATCGTTTCGACCGTAGAACCAGGGCGGCGTGTTGTTGTGCCAACGGATGACAAAACGCTCGGGATGTTTTTGCAGAAAATTATCAATTTCAGGCCAGCCGTCGCAATAGTGATAAACGACGAGAAAATCGGATCGTCTGGCTAAGAGATCAAAGAAATCCGATATCGGACCGATAGCGATACCGGGATGGAGCAGAGAATCGAAACGCTCGGCGAAGAGCAAGACCGTCTCGTCGGGAAGCAATTTCGTCAGGGTCTTCCATTGAAAAATCGCGTCGTAGCCGATGGAGTCGCTCTTCTCGAAAAGCCCCTGGACGACGATTGCGACATTCATGATAGGCCTGCAATCCGCACGACAATTCGGCAAGCGTTGACCGCTGAAGACCGTCCGACCCGTTCGTGCAATTTCTTTCACGCTCTGGAGGCGTGTCAATAGACCGCCCGAAACGGCCGCTTGCGTCGTCTGGCGCCGGAACAGGTTCTTCCGCGCTTGGGAGCGCCCGCTCACTCCCTCTCCGGCCGGGCCGCGGGCGGCGGTTCGGGCTGGAAACTCAACGGGGAGTTCGGCTTCAGCGCCGGATAGGGGATGCTGATATTGGCCTCCCGCAGCCGGCGCAGGACGTCGAAATTGATCTCGCTCCGGACGCGGTCGCCCGCCTGGATGTCCTCGACGAAACAGATCAGGTTGAGCTTGAAGGACCAGTCGCCGAATTCCGCGAAGAGAACGGTCGGCGCCGGGATCTTCAGCACTTCCTCCTGATCCTTGGCGGCGGCAAGCAGGATTTCGCGCGCTTTTTCGACGTCGCTCTCGAAGGCGACATTGACCGCTATGATGAGGCGGCCAATCCGGTCGTTGTGGACCCAGTTCTTGACCACGCCCGTGACGAGATTGGCGTTCGGCACGATCACGGTCGAACGGTCGAAGGTCTCGATCTCGGTCGCGCGCGCGTTGATCCGCCGCACGAAGCCCTGATCGTTGCCCACGACGATCCAGTCTCCGACCCGGATGCCGCGCTCCCAGAGGAGGATGAGCCCGGACACGAAATTGTTCGCGATCGTCTGGAGGCCGAAGCCGATGCCGACCGACAGCGCGCCCGCGACGATCGCGAGCTTCTGCATGTCGATCCCGACCTGGGAGGCCGCGAGCGCCGCCGCGACGATGACGCCGACATAGCCGACGATCGTGCTGATCGAATTGACGACGCTGGCGTCGAGCCGGGTGTTCGGAAGATAACGCTGGCTCAGCCAGCTCTGGAGCAGCCGCGTCGCCAGGATCGCAATGACGAAGATGATCAGCGCCGCGATCATCGAGGACAGCGAAAGCGTGACGCCGCCGACCGTGAAGCCGAAATAGGCGGCGCGCAGCGTCGTGACGAAATCCCGCGACTGCACGCCCCAGGGTTCGAGCACCGCCGCCGCCGCGATGATCAGAACAATGACGCGGACAAGGCCCTGGATGAGAACGACGATCTGCGCGAGCACGTTGCGGCGCAGGCCCAGCATCGTGACGAGCCGCGCGCCGACCGGCGCATCCGGCTTGAGCAGCGTCTCCGTCCCTTGCCGAATGACCGCGTCGATCAAAAAGAGCAGGCAGCCGAGGATCGCAAGGAAGATCGCCTGATTGATGAGGAAGGCGGCAAAGGCGACGTATCCCGTCGCCGTCGCGATGAAGAGAATAGCGGTTGCGATCCAGCCGAGCAGGCGGAACGAGGCGAGCGTGTCCGCCTGGGCGCTTGTATCTGCGTGGAACGGCGCCGCGAGCTGCCTCAGCGTCCGGGTCGCGACGAGCGCGACCACGAGCGCGCCGAGCGCGCGCGCGGCGACGGCGAGGTTGAAGGAGAAGACGGCGTCGGCGGCCGGCTCGATCAGGCGCTCGACCGCCCAGACGGCGGTGACGGTCATCGCGGCCTTGAAGATGGCCTTCGCAGCGCGGTCGCTGACCGGAATGATACGCCACACCTCGGCGCGGGGCGCGAGCATCGCCCAGCCGAGCGCGTTCATGAAAATGAGCAGGCGCGCTCCGTCGAAAGCGGCCTGGAACACCCCCGCCAGCCGGTGCGACGACGGATTGAGGAACGCAAGCGCCCCGGACAGACCCCAGAGCCCCAGCATGGGCAGCGAGCCCAGCGTGATGAGGGTGAGGACGGCTGCGAGCGCCTTTTGCAGGCGGGTCGGCTTCGCATGCGCGTCCCTGTCGACGACGCGGCGCGCGGCCCAGCGCAGCGGGATGACGAGAAGCGCAAGGACCACGACGGCGCCGACACCCACCAGCGCCTGAACCACCGTGACGCTTCTGCCCACGCCCGAGGCCCAATCGCGGAGCATTGCGCCCATGGCCCGCGCGTCGCCCGGAACCTCGCTCGCGACGCTGACCCAGAACTGCGGGTCGAAAACGCTGGATGCGCGCGCAAAGGTTTCGTTGGCGAAAATCTCGCGCCGGCGCGCCACGATGCGGACGGAATTGTCGTCGACCTGGAGGAGCATCGCCCGAGCCGCGCGCAGCCTCGAATCGAGCTCGTCATGGCGCTTCCGCTCGGCCGCGAGCTCGGCGGCGGCCGTATCGTCCGCCGGCGGGGCCGCCTTTTCTCCTTCCTTCGTCTTGGGCGTCAGCTCGGCGAGGCGCTTGGTCGAAGCGTCGAGCAAGGGAGTGAGATAGGCGATGGCCGCCTGCAGGGCGTTCCCGATCGGGTCGTTCTGGTTCCTGAGACGCGACAGGTCGGCTTCGTTCAGATTTGGGCTTTTGAGCGCGCTGTCGATGGACGCCAGCGTCTCGCGCGTCGCGTCAAGATTGAGCAGCTTGTGGTCCTGGGCCTGAGCCGCGCCCGCAAGCAGGAGGAGAGCGAACGCCGCGAGGCGCGCAACAGCCAAAAGAAAAGACGGCATAGAACGCAATCGGAACCTGACGATTCGTGAGAAGAGCCAGCCGCTTCGCATCCGAACACGCCGGCAACGTGACCGCAACCCGGCTTTTCCGAACGCCGTATTCACCTTGGCCCGAGAAAAGGACTGCGCCAGACGCGCCGCTTTGCTAAAGGGGGCGCGAGATTCCAGGATCAAGGCTTTGCAGGCGAGCGACATCAAGGTTTCGTCCGACGCGCCCCGCGCCGCGGGGGAGCGCGCGCTCGATCATTTTCTGTCCGCCGGATTTTCCCGGATCGAACCTGCAATTCTCCAGCCCGCGTCGATCTTCCTCGACATGTCCGGCGAGGAGATCCGGGGCCGGCTGTTCCTGACCGCCGACGCGGCGGGGCAGGAGCTTTGCCTGAGGCCCGAATATACGATTCCGGTCTGCCGCCACTATCTGGCGTCCGGCGAGGCCGGACGGGTGGTCGAATATTCCTATCTCGGCCCGGTTTTCCGGGCGCAGGCCGAGGGCGGCGGCGAGCGCGCCCAGACGGGGCTCGAAAGCTTCGGCCGCAAGGACGCGGAAGCGGCGGATGCGGAAGTCTTCACGCTCGCGATGGAGGCGGCGGTCGCGGTCGGAGGGCCGCTCGCCGCCCGGCTCGGCGACGCGCATCTCTTCGAGAGCCTGCTCGCGGCGCTCGACCTGCCGGAGATCTGGCGGCGCCGGCTGCGCCGGGGCGTGGCGCATGGCAAGAGCCTCGCCGCCATTCTCGATCGCGACGGTCCGAGCGCCATCGCCCAGCCCGGCGTGCTGGCGGCGCTGGAAAGCGCCGACCACGCGGGCGCGAAGGCGCTGGTCGAGGACCTGCTGTCGATCGCGGGCATCGACGCGGTAGGCGGGCGCACGGCGGGCGAGATCGCGGACCGCTTCCTCGAACAGGCTTCGCTTCGCTCGGGCGAGCCGGTCGCGGCCGAAAAGCGCCAGATCCTCGAAGGCTATCTCGCCATTTCCGGCGATCCGGACGAGGCGGCGGCGAAGCTGCGGCGGCTGGCCGCGGCGGCGAAGCTCGATCTCGGCGCCGCGCTCGACGCCTTCGAGCGGCGCAACGGCTTCATCGCCGCGCGCGGCGTGGACCTCGGCGCGACCCGGTTCAGCGCCTCCTTCGTGCGCGACTTCGATTATTACACGGGATTTGTGTTCGAGGCTCGCGACGCCGCGCGGCCGGACGCCCGGCCCGCCCTCGGCGGAGGCCGCTACGACGGTCTCGCGCGGCGCCTCGGCGCCGCCGCCGACATTCCCGCCGTCGGCGCGGCGATCACGCTCGACCGCCTGCCTGGAGCGCCCTGATGGGATTCGACGCGCAGCCGCCGGCCGAGCCGCCTTTCGTCCTCGCCGTCCCCTCCAAGGGCAGGTTGCAGGAGCAGGCGGCGGAATTCTTCGCACGCGCCGGGCTCGAATGGGCGCCGGGGCGCGGCGCGCGCGACTATCGCGGCGCGCTCGCGGGTTTCCCCGGCGTCGAGGTGGCCTTCGTCTCGGCCTCCGAGATCGTCGCGCAGCTCGCGGCGGGGGCGGCGCATTTTGGCGTCACGGGCGAGGATCTCGTGCGCGAGAAGGCCGCGGACGCGCGGCTCGAACTGCTGGCGCCCCTCGGCTTCGGCCGAGCCAGCGTCGTCGTCGCCGCGCCGCAGGCCTGGATCGACGTTCGCACCATGGCCGACCTCGAAGATGTCGCCTCCGCTTATCGCGCGCGGCGCGGCGACCGCATGCGGGTCGCGACCAAATACGTGAACCTCACACGCCGCTTTTTCGCCGAGCATGGGGTGGCGGACTACCGGATCGTCGAAAGCCTCGGGGCGACCGAGGGCGCGCCGGCGGCCGGGAACGCCGAGGTCATCGTCGACATCACGACGACCGGCGCGACGCTCGCCGCCAATGCGTTGAAGACGCTCGACGACGGCCTGATCCTCAAATCGCAGGCCAATCTCGTCGCGTCCCTCGCCGCGCCCTGGGGCCCGGCGGCCCGCAAATCCGCCCGCGCCATCCTCGACCGGATCGCGGCGAGCGAAGAGGCCCGGCGCTCGCGCGAAGTGCGGGCGCGCCTGTCGGGCGCGGCCGAGGGGCTGGCGGAAGAGGCCGAGGCGAAATTCGGCGCGACGCCCGCTTACGGCGAGGCGGTCGACGCTCACGGCCACGTGGCTCTGCACTGCGCGCGGGAAAAGGCGGCGGACCTTGCCGCCTGGCTGCTGACGAAAGGCGCGAGCCGCGTCGCCGTCGCCGCGCTCGAACAGATTTTCGACGCGAGGAATCCGCTTTACGAAGCGCTGGAGAAGCGGCTGGGGGAGGCGTAGCTCCGTCGACGGTCGGCCCGCGGCCGGAGCCGCGATGAAGACGTCAAAGCCTGTCGATTGGCCCGACGGCGGCGACCAACCAACCTCACCCCAACTTCACGCCGCCCCGGTATCTCACCGACGGCGCGCTCATCGTGACGAGCTCCTCCGCCGCGGTCGGGTGGACGGCGACGGTCGCGTCGAAATCGGCCTTGGTCGCGCCCATGGTCATGGGAATCGCAACGAGCTGGATCATCTCGCCCGCCGCCTCCGAGAGGATATGCGCGCCGACGATCCGCTGCGTCTTCGCGTCCACCACGAGCTTCATGATCGCCCGTTCGGCGCTGCCCGATAGCGTCGCCTTCATCGGCCGGAAGTCGGCCTTGTAGATGTCGAGGTCGGGATATTGCGCGAGCGCCTCCGCTTCGGTGAGGCCGACCGCGCCAAGCTCGGGCGTGCAGAACACCACATGGGCGATCGCGTCGTAGCGCATCTTGCGCTTGCCCTGTCCGAACAGCCGGTCGGCGAGCGCATGGCCCTCGCGGATCGCGACCGGCGTCAGGTTGACGCGATGGGTGACGTCGCCGATCGCGTGGATCGACGGCGTCGAACTCGTCCAGCAATCGTCGACCTTGACGGCGCCGTGCTCGCTGATCCTCACGCCCGCGCTCTCAAGTCCGAGTCCATGCGTGTGGGGCAGGCGGCCCGTCGCCATCAGCGCCTGATCGACCTCGATCGCGCTTCCGTCGGTCAGCGTGACGCGGAGCGATCCGTCGGGCCCGCGCTCGAAGCGTTGGGGCAGGACCCCGAACCGGATCGCGACGCCGGCGCGCTGAAGCGCATCGCGGACGCCCGCGCGCATGTCGTCGTCGAAACCGCGCAACACGTTCGGCGCGCGCAAAACCTGCGTCACCTCCGCGCCGAGCCGCTGGAACAGGGCCGCGAATTCGACTCCGATATAGCCGCCCCCGACCACCAGAAGGCGGCGCGGAAAGACCGGAAGGTCGAACAGCTCGTTCGACGTGATCGTATGCTCGAGCCCCTCGACGCCTTGCGGGAGAGCGGGGCGCGAGCCCACGGCGACCAGAATATGTTCGGCGCTGACCGTCCGTCCGCTCGCGAGCCGAACCTCATGCGGACCCACGACCGTCGCCCGCTCCTCGACGAGTTCGGCGCCCGAGGCCTCAAGGTTCCGGCGATAGGCGGCCGAGAGCCGGCTCACCTCCTTCTCCTTCGCCGCGACGAGCTTCGGCCAGTCGAAAGAGGCCGCGCCGACCGTCCAGCCGAAACCGGCCGCGTCGGCGAAATCGTCCGCGAAACGGCTCGCGTAGACGTAGAGCTTCTTGGGGACGCAGCCCCGGATGACGCAGGTGCCGCCGATCCGGCTCTCTTCGGCGACGATCGTTCGCGCGCCGTTCTGCGCGGCGATGCGCGCGGCCCTCACTCCGCCAGATCCGGCGCCGATGACGAAGAAATCGGCGTCGTAAGCCATCCGCGCGATCCTAGAAGTCGATGCCCTTCTTCTTCATCTCATCGCGGGCGCGCGTGACGATGTCGGTCGAGAGCTGCTGGCGCCAGGGATCGAGGAGGCCCTGAAGCTGCTGAAAGAAGACGGGTTGGGTCGCGAGAAACTTCTTGCCCACCGGGCTCGCGAAGAAAGTCGCCACCTGCTCCAGCTCCTTGTCCGTCATCTGCAACGTCAGGAGCGCTTCCGCCTTCTCATAGGTCTCCTTCGCGGTCTTGTCGAAATCGGGCTGAATGGACTTCAGCGTTTCCCTCAGGCTGTCGCGAATGTCCGGGCGAGTCTTCGTGATGTTCGCTTCGAGTTCGGCGAGCATCGACGGCACGACGGTCGCGATCGTCTGCTTGACCCCCATGGTGGTCAGAAGCTGGTCCGCCGCGGCGAGCGCGGCCGGCGAAGGCGGGGTTGTGGCGTCGGCGGCGAATGCGCTCGGCGCAGCGAGGAGAGCAGCGCCGAGAAGCAGGGCGGAAAGGGTTCGCTTGGCGAACATGCAGACAAACTCCTGGGTGGGGATCAGATCCGACCGAGCGCTTCGACCTTGTCGGCGCCGGCGATGAAGGCGGCGCGGGCGAGGCCGATGAACAGCCCATGCTCGACGACGCCGGGGATGCCGGAAAGCGTCTTGGCGAGCCGCTCCGGATCGGGAATTGCGCCCAGGCTGCAATCGAGGATGTAATGGCCGCCGTCGGTGACGAAGGGCTTTGCGCCGCCGCGCAGCTTCACGCTCTCGCCCGGGAAGCCGAGACGGCTGAGCGCCGTCTCGATATGATGTGTCGTCGCGGTAAGGCCGAAAGGCACGACCTCGACCGGCAGCGGAAAGGCGCCGAGCCGGGACACGAGCTTGCTGGAATCGGCGATCACCGCCATGCGCCGCGAGGCCGAGGCCACGATCTTCTCCCGCAGGAGCGCGCCGCCGCCGCCCTTGATGAGGCGAAGCTCGGGGTCGATCTCGTCGGCCCCGTCCACAGTGAGGTCAAGCTCCGGCAATTCGTCGAGCGTCGTGACCGGAATCCCAAGGCTTCTGGCCTGCGCCTCGGTGGCTTCCGATGTCGCCACGCAGTTGAGCCTGAGGCCGGCCGCGACCCTTTGCCCGAGCAGATCCACGAAATGGCGCGAAGTCGTGCCCGAGCCGAGGCCGAGCCGCATGCCCGGTTCGACAAGGTCGAGGGCGCGGCGCGCCGCCTCGATCTTCAGCCGCTCCTTGTTTTCGTCCGCCGCCATCTCTGGATCGCCCCCGAGGGGGCTTCGAGCCCGCGGGTTGAAGGACGCCGCGCGCCGAAAGACGCAAAGGCGGCAGCCGCTTTAGCCCCTGGCGCGGTGGTTGGCAAACTCCAAGTGAGACGAGGACGAGACTATTTCTTCGCCGCCGCGATTGCGTCCTCGAAGGTGCGCAGGCCCGTCGTCGGCGCATTGACGAGAACCGCCATATTGCCGGGCTTGTGCTGGTTCTTCCACATCTTGGTGTGCGCCGCCGGGATCTGGTCCCAGGGGAACACCTCCGACATGCAGGGATCGATCCGCCGGTCGAGCACGAATTTGTTGGCGGCCGAGGCCTGCTTCAGATGGGCGAAATGCGAACCCTGGATGCGCTTCTGCCGCATCCAGACGAAACGCGCGTCGAAGGTGAGGTTGAAGCCGGTCGTGCCGGCGCAGAACACCACCATTCCGCCGCGCTTCACCACGAAGCAGGAGACCGGAAAGGTCTGCTCGCCGGGGTGTTCGAACACCGTGTCGACGTCCTGCTTGCCGGTGATGTTCCAGATCGCCTTCCCGAACTTGCGCGCCTCCGCCATGTAAGTGTTGTATTCCGGCGAATTGACCTTCGGCAGTTGCCCCCAGCAGTTGAAGTCCTTGCGGTTGAGCACGCCCTTCGCGCCGAGCGACATCACATATTCGCGCTTCGTCTCGTCGGAGATGACGCCGATGGCGTTGGCGCCGGCCGCCGCGCAAAGCTGAACGCCGAAGACCCCGAGGCCCCCGGAGGCGCCCCAGACGAGCACGTTGTCGCCGGGCTTCAGGCGATGCGGCTCGTGGCCGAACAGCATGCGGTAGGCGGTCGCCAGCGTCAGCGTATAGGAGGCCGCCTCCTCCCAGGTGAGGTGCTTGGGGCGCGGCATCAATTGCCGGTCCTGCACCCGGCAGAACTGGGCGAAGGAGCCGTCCGGCGTCTCGTAGCCCCAGATGCGCTGCGAAGCGGAGAACATCGGATCGCCGCCGTTGCATTCCTCGTCGTCGCCGTCGTCCTGGTTGCAATGGACGACGACCTCGTCCCCGACCTTCCAGCGCTTCACCTTGGAGCCGACCGCCCAGACGATGCCGGACGCGTCGGAGCCGGCGACGTGATAGGGATTCTTGTGAACGTCGAGCGTCGACACCGGCTCGCCGAGCGCGGCCCAGACGCCGTTGTAATTGACGCCCGCCGCCATCACGAACACGAGCACGTCGTGGCTGTCGAGCGGCCAGGTGGGCACGACCTCGATCTGCATCGACTGCTCGGGCGGCCCGTGCCGCTCCTTGCGGATGGCCCAGGCGTACATGGACTTCGGCACATGCCCGAGCGGCGGAATCTCGCCGATCTCATAGAGGTCCTTGATCGGTCCCGGGACGGAAGCGTCGCGGACGACGGGGTGAGAATTCATGGGCCTTTCCTCAACGCGCTGCGTCTTTGAGCTGACAGAGGGGCGGAGGAAACCCCGGATATTGCGACGCACACTTTCAGACATTGCGCTTTCGCAGCGGAAAATCAATCCGGCTTTAGTCGCTGCCCGTCTTTTGCCGGCGCCCGATTATGCAATCGGAATTATCTATTGGCGATAGGCTCTTAGACCTTTGGCTGAGAGCGCTGGCGTCTGCGCTCCGATCAAATTGTGGCGCGGCGCCCATTTTCTGCGATTGTGCTGCGCACAAAAAGCCCGTGCGCGGGGCCCGAGAGGAAAGCGAGGCAGGAATGGCGGAAGGCGGTCAGACGCAGCCCGTCCGCAAGGACAAGCCGTGGATTTTCCGCACCTACGCGGGCCATTCGACGGCGCGCGAGTCGAACAGGCTTTACCGCCAGAACCTCGCCAAGGGCCAGACCGGCCTTTCGATCGCCTTCGACCTGCCGACCCAGACCGGGCTCGACAGCGACCATCCGCTGGCGAAGGGCGAAGTCGGCAAGGTCGGCGTGGCCGTCTCCCATCTCGGCGATATGCGAGCGCTCTTCGATGAGATTCCGATCGCCTCGATGAACACGTCGATGACGATCAACGCCACCGCGCCGTGGCTGATGGCGCTCTATATCGCCGCGGCGGACGAGCAGGGCGCGCCGCGCACCGCGCTTCAGGGGACCACGCAGAACGACATCATCAAGGAATATCTCGCGCGCGGCTCCTACGTTTTCCCGCCCGATCCGTCGCTCCGGCTGACCAAGGATCTCATCCTCTTCTGCGCCCGCGAGACGCCGAAGTGGAATCCGATGAACGTCTGCTCCTACCATCTGCAGGAGGCCGGCGCGACGCCGGTGCAGGAGCTTTCCTACGCGCTCGCCACCGCCATCGCCGTGCTCGACCGCGTGCGGGCGAGCGGCGAGGCGGACGAGGCGGGCTTCGCCGAGGTGGTGTCGCGCATCTCGTTCTTCGTCAATGCGGGCATGCGCTTCGTCACCGAACTTGCGAAGATGCGCGCTTTCGTTTCGCTCTGGGACGAGATCACGCGCGACCGCTACGGCGTGAAAGACCCGGCGAAGCGCCGCTTCCGCTACGGCGTGCAGGTGAATTCGCTGGGCCTGACCGAGCAGCAGCCCGAAAACAACGCCTATCGCATTCTCATCGAGATGCTGTCGGTCGTGCTGTCGAAGGACGCCCGCGCCCGCGCGGTGCAGCTTCCGGCCTGGAACGAGGCCCTGGGCCTGCCGCGCCCCTTCGACCAGCAATGGTCGCTCAGGTTGCAGCAGATCATGGCCTACGAGACCGACCTGCTCGAATTCGGCGACATCTTCGACGGCTCGAAGGAGATCGCCACGCTCGTGGACAGGCTCAGGGGCGAGGCCCTGACCGAGATCGCCGCCATCGACGCGATGGGCGGCGCCGTCAAGGCTATCGAGACGGGCGCGCTCAAGGCCAAGCTCGTCGAATCCAATATGCGGCGGCTCGAAGCGATCGAGCGCGGCGAGCAGATCGTCGTCGGCGTCAACGCCTTCACCAATTCCGAGCCTTCGCCGCTGACGGCGGGCGAGAACACGATCCTCGTCCCTTCCAGGGAAGCCGAGGCCGAGCAGATCGAACGGCTGAAAGCCTGGCGCGCCAGCCGCGACGAGGCGCGCGTGCGCGAGGCGATCCGGGCGCTTCGCTCGGCCGCCGCGAGCGGCGTCAATATCATGCCCGCTTCCGTCGAGGCGGCGAAGGCCGGCGTCACGACCGGCGAGTGGGGCGACGCGCTGCGGGCCGAATTCGGCGAATATCGCGCGCCGACCGGCGTCAGCCCACGCGCGAGGCAGGAGGCGGCGGGCCTCGACGCCCTGCGCGGCGAAGTGGAGCGCGTGTCGCTGAAGCTCGGCCGCCGCATCCGCTTCATCATCGGCAAGCCGGGCCTCGACGGCCATTCCAACGGCGCGGAGCAGATCGCGGCGCGCGCGACCGACGCGGGCATGGACGTCGTCTATGACGGCATCCGCTTCACGCCGGCCGAGATCGTGGAGCGCGCCCGCTCGGGCGCGCATTGCATCGGGCTTTCGATCCTTTCCGGCTCGCATGTCGCGCTGACGGAGGACGTGCTCGGCGCCTTGCGCGCCGCGAGGCTCGGCGACGTGCCGGTCGTCGTCGGCGGCATCATTCCGCCCGCGGACGCCGAAAGGCTGCGCGCCGCAGGCGTCGCGGCCGTCTATACGCCGAAGGATTACGAGATCAACGCGATGCTCGGCGAGATCGTCGCCGAGGTCGAGCGCCGTTTCGACAATGCGAAAACGGCGGCGCGCGCCTCATAGGTGACTGACGAACAGAAGAATCAGCGCAACCGCGAGGCAGATCATCGAAAGGACATAGGCGGCCTGCAGGGTGATCGTCTTCCACCAGAGGATGCGCGAGAGCAGGGCGCAGCGCACCGGCAGCGCGTCGACGTCGGCGCTCGTGTCGGCGATGAATTCGAAATCTTCCGGGTTGACCTTGCGCAGGATCGGAAAGCGGCGCCGCCCGGTGCGCGGATAGCGCGGATAGACCGAGATGAGCAGGTTGATGAAGATCAGCAGGAACGGCGCGAGGATCACCGGCGTGCTGAGATACCAGGGATAGAAATCCCGGAACTGCAGGGTCGTGCCCATCTGGATGGCGACGAACAGCACCGCGATATTCGCCTTGATGTCGCTCAGGCGAATGGAATCGCTGTAGCCGGAGATCAGATTGCGCAATTGCGCGTCGCGGTCCCTGGCCATCACCGGGATCCGTTGGCGGGCCTGACGGCCGGTCTGTTCAACCCCGCGCCCTTCATTCGTGATGCCAGACGTAGAGCAGAAGGAAGATCGTCACGAAGATCGAGACGATCGAGACGATGAAGCTGATGCGGATGTAGAGCGTCTTCCACCACAGAAGCTCCGAGAGAACCGCGCAGCGCAGCTTGAGCTGCTCGATCTCGTCCTCCGTCTCGCTGACATTCAGGAAGTCCTCCGGACTTGCGGTGCGCGAGACGAGAAAATTCCTCGCGCCGCGCTTCGGATAGCGCGGGATCAGCACCATGAAGAGGCAGATATAGACGATCAGGAACGGCAGCAGGACGATGGGGATCGGCAGATAACTTGGGAAACGCGTGTAGTTGCCGAGGATCGGCCCCATCATGAAGGCCACGAACAGGATCGCGATATTGGCCTTGAAATCGCTCGCCCGGATCGCGTCGGTGTAGCCGGCGATCAGGCTGCGGTAAGGCTGGGAGGGGTCGGGCGTGCTCTTGTTCATTCGCTCGTTCGGACGGTTTTTGTCCGCAAGTCTTTCTTGACGGCGGCCGTGGAGCTAGCCGCGTTCGCCCGCAAACTCAACAATCTTGTTGGGCCCGCGTTCTGTCAAGCGATGGCGCGTCCGTGGCGCGACCCGGAGCGAAGTCGCCCCTGCGCGCAACAGGCGCGTTGACTTCAAACTTGCACAACGTTTTTATAGGACAAAATTAGAAGACAAAATTTAACAAGCGGAGGACGCGCATATGGTCGGCATCACCCACCGTTCCTTGACGGCCAACGGGATACGCCTGCACATCGCCGAGTCGGGACCCTCCGACGGTCCGTGCATCATCCTGTGCCACGGTTTCCCGGAGAGCTGGTATTCCTGGCGCCACCAGCTGAAGGCCCTTGGGGAGGCGGGCTATCATGTCGTCGCACCCGACATGCGGGGCTTCGGCCGCTCGTCGCATCCGCTGGAAGTCTCGGCCTTCACGCAGCCCAAGCTGGTCGGCGACATGGTCGGCCTGCTTGCCGGCGCTTCCGCACAAGACCGCGGTGATCGCCGGTCACGATTGGGGGGCGCCGGTCGCATGGAACGCGGCCTTGTTCAGGCCGGATCTTTTCCCCGCCGTCGTCGGACTCTCCGTCCCTTACTACGGGGCGAGAACGACCTTTACGTATGATCATTCGATCCCGCCGTCCCAGTCCATGCGACGCGAGGTTGGCCCGGACGGCTTTCATTATCAGCTCTATTTCAGCCAGATCGGCCGCGCCGAGAGCGACATCGAAAAGGACGTGCGGGGCTGGCTCGGAGGTTTCTTTCACACGCTTTCGGCGGATGCGCCGCCCGAGGAAGTCAAGCTTGCGGAACTTACCAACAGCAGCCGCCTCGAGGACGGCTTTGCCTGGCCAAAGGCGCGACCCGCCTGGATGACGGACGAGGATCTCGATCATTACGTGGCGGAGTTCGAGCGGACCGGCTTTGCCTCCGCCCTGAATTTCTATCGCGCGGCCGATCTGACCTGGCACGAAATGGCCCCCTGGCGAGGGGCGCATATCAAAGTGCCCGCCGCGTTCATTGCCGGGGATCACGACGTCGTCGTCCTCGCCAATCCCGATATCGTGGAAAATTTCCCGAAGGAGGTCCCCGACCTTCGCGCCAATGTTCTGATCCCGGGTTGCGGTCACTGGACGCAACAGGAGCGGCCCGAAGAAACGAACCGCTTTCTGATCGATTTCCTCAAGGACGTGACTTCGGACGGCAAGACCGGTCGATGAGCGGCCGACGGAGGCTCGCGACTCCGTAACCGGCGCGCATCCGGCGGCTTTGGCGTCGGCGCCTTCATCCGAGGGCGCCGGCCAGACTCGCGGATAGGGCGCCCGAGCGGCTATCCTGCGCGGCGTGATTCCAGAACCGGAAACCCCTCCGCCGCGCCGGACCCCGTTGCAGAACCGGGTCGATCCGTTCGGCGTCCTTCACGCCGTTCCCGAGCGCGGAACGCTGATGGGCAACCGCGGCGGAAAGATCCATCGCGACGACCGCACGCTCGCGTCGCGACACTGGACGAGCCGTCGCTGGATCGTCTGCGTCTGCGCCTTCAAAAGCCGCCATCGCGACGTCTGGAGCAAGGGCTATACGGAACTGTTCTTCCTCGACGAACCGACGGCGCTCGCGGCGGGTCATCGGCCCTGCTTCGAATGCCGGCGCGCGGAGGCGAAGGCGTTCCAGCGCCTCTTTCCCGGCGGGCCCGCGAGCGCCGACGCCATGGACGCCGCGCTGCATGAGGAGCGGCTGGACGGCCGCCGCCAGCGCCGCTGGCGCGCCCGCAATCGGCGCCTTGCCGGACGGCGCCATGTTCGCATCGGAAGAGCGCGCTTACGCGCTGCGGGATGGGATGGCGCTGCCCTGGAGTTTCGCCGGCTATGGGCCGCCCGACCGGTTCGCGGCCGGGCTCGAGGTGGACGTGCTCACGCCGCCCTCGACCGTCGCGACGCTCGCCGCCGGCTATCGGCCCCGCTGGCCGGACAGCGACGGACCGCGAATGTGAAGGCCGGCGGAATTGACATTTTCAGAGTCGACATTTTCTTGCCGAAACGGCCAGTCGCCCCGATAATCGCGGGGCATGAGGTTCAGGCGATCGCGTTGCGCGGGCAAGGGGCGTGTGAGTTTTTTCGCGAGGGCCGGCGTCGGTCGATGACTGCGCCGGCAGGCTCGACGAGCCCGCCCCGCATAGCATGACGGGGCGCTCGGTTCGGGAGCGACACACGACGACACGACGCTAAAATCGAACTTAAGCTATTGGAATCGCACGAATTGAAACGCTAAAATCCCTGTCAAGGAAAAACATTCTTCTGGAGGAAACATGATCCGGATCGCCGTCGCCGCCGCCGCGCTTGCCGCGTCGGCTTCCATCGCCTGCGCCGGCGAGCTTGGCGGCGAGTGGTTGCGCGCCGACGGCGTGGCGAAGGTCCGCTTCGCGAATTGCGGCGACGCTTTCTGCGGCTCGATCAGCTGGCTCAAGGACCCGAAGAACGACCCCGGCAAGGTCGGCGAGCAGGTCTTCTTCGGTATGAAACCCGCGGGCGCGAATGTCTGGAAAGGGTCCGCCTTCAATCCCGAGGACGGCCGGACCTATGCCGGCAAGGTGACTCTCGCCGGCGCCCACATGACCACGGCGGGCTGCGTGTTCGGCGGCCTCATCTGCAAGTCGATGGAATGGACGCAGGGCCCGGTAGGACGGCGCGGAGCGGAATGAAGGACGGCGCGAATCCTTCGATCAAGCGGATCTACGAGCCGCCCGCAAAGGACGATGGCGCGCGGATCCTCGTCGATCGCATCTGGCCGCGCGGCGTGACGAAGGAGGAGGCGAAGCTCGATCTCTGGCTCAAGGCCGTCGCGCCGAGCGCGGCCTTGCGCAAATGGTACGGACACGATCCCGCGAAATGGACCGAGTTCCGGCGCCGCTACCGCGCCGAGCTCGCCGAAAATCCGGAGCCTGTGGCCGAGCTCAAGGCGCTCATGGCCGAGGGTCCTGTCACGCTGCTCTTTGCCGCGCATGACGAGGCGCATAGCCACGCGGTGGTCTTGCAGGAGTTCGTGCAAGCGGGATGAGGCGTTCCTTTTCCCGGTCGCGGGAGAAGGGGTCATCCCACCATCTTCGCCGGATCGACGATCCGGTCGAAGTCGGCTTCGCTCACGAAACCCAATTGCATGGCCGCCTCCTTCAGAGACAGGTCCTGCTCGGAGGCGAGATGGGCGATCTTCGCCGCCTTGTCGTAGCCGATCTCGGGCGAGAGCGCCGTGACCAGCATCAGCGAACGGCTCACGAGTTCGGCAATCCGCTTCTCGTTCGGCCGCGCGCCTTCGATGAGATATTTGCGGAAGCTCTCCGCGCCATCGGACAGGAGGTCGATCGACTGCATGAGGTTGAAGATGATGAGCGGCTTGTAAGCGTTCATCTCGAAATGTCCGCCCGAGCCGCCGAGGCCGATCGTGACGTCGTTGCCCATCACCTGCATCGCGATCATGGTCATCGCCTCGCACTGGGTCGGATTGACCTTGCCCGGCATGATCGAGGAGCCGGGCTCGTTCTCGGGCAGGATCAGTTCTCCAAGTCCGGCGCGCGGCCCGCAGGCCGAGAGGCGGATGTCGTCGGCGATCTTGAGCAGCGACACGGCGAGCGCTCGGAGAGCCCCGGATAGCCGCACGAGCGCGTCATGCGCGCCCTGCGCCGCGAACCGGTTCGGCGCGGGAAGGAAGGGCAGGCCCGTGAGCCGGGCGATCTCGCCGATGGCCGCCTCCGCGAAGCCGGGCGGCGCGTTGATGCCGGTGCCGACCGCCGTGCCGCCGAGCGCCACGGCGTAGACGCCCTGCAGGGTCGCCTCGATATAAGCCAGGCCTTCGCGCAGCATCGCTTCGTAGCCCGACCACTCCTGGCCGAGCGTCAGGGGAGTCGCGTCCTGAAGGTGAGTGCGGCCGATCTTGACGATATGCGCCCACTCGCGCGCCTTCTCGCCGATGGCGCCGGCGAGCGAAGCGACCGCGGGCAGGAGCCGCGCCGAGACGGCGGTCGCCGCGGCGATATGCATCGCGGTCGGAAAGGCGTCGTTGGTCGATTGCGACATGTTGACGTGATCGTTGGGATGGGCGGGCGTCTTGCCGCCGAGCTTGTGGCCGGCGAGCTGCGACACCCGGTTCGCGATCACCTCGTTGACGTTCATGTTGAACTGCGTGCCGCTGCCGCTGATCCACACGTGCAGCGGGAACATGTCGGCGTGCTTGCCCGCGAGCAGTTCGTCGCAGGCCTCGGCGATGAGGCCATATTCCCTGTCGCCGAGCTGGCCCCCGGCGTGGTTGGCGGTCGCGGCGGCCTTCTTGAGGATCGCGAAAGCCGCGATCATCTCGCGCGGCATCCGTTCATGGCCGATGCGGAAATGCTCGACGGCGCGCTGGGTCTGCGCGCCC
The DNA here is from genome assembly GCA_963741845.1 of uncultured Alphaproteobacteria bacterium. Lineage (GTDB taxonomy): Bacteria > Pseudomonadota > Alphaproteobacteria > Rhizobiales > Beijerinckiaceae > Roseiarcus. Next base: position 50,780 of record CAVUJV010000003.1, on the reverse strand, counting down.
CACAGCTTGTCGTTCGGGATCTCGACAGGCCCGAGACTGTCGGCCTCGATGCGGACATCACTCATGGCGCGCGGCTCCTGCTCGGCGCCGATATGGGGCTGCGTCCGGCCGGAAGAAAAGCTATTGCGCGGCCTGCGCGACCGGAAAGGCGATCTCGATCAGGGTGCCGCGCTCGCGCTGGCTCTTGATCGAGAACTCCGCCTTGTTGGCCTCGACCAGCGCCTTGGTCAGCGGCAGGCCGAGCCCCGCGCCCGACTTGTTGCGGCGGCCGATCTGGCCGAAGGGCTCGAGGGCATGGCCGATCTCGCTTTCGCTCATGCCGACGCCCGTGTCGCGGACGCGGATCACCGCCTGCCCGCCCTCGTCCACGGCCGTCGAGACGATTACCTGCCCGCCGGGCTCGTTGAACTTCACCGCGTTGGACATGAGGTTGAGCAGGATCTGGCGGAGCGACCGCTCGTCCACCATCAGGCGCGGCATATGCTCGGCGAGCGAGACGCGCATGATGATCCGTTCGCGCGCCGCCTGCGGCTGCATGAGCGAGATGCATTCGCGGATCACCGCATTGGCGTCTACCGAGGTGAAGGCGAGCTCGAGCTTGCCCGCTTCGATCTTGGCGAGATCCAGCAGGTCGTCGGCGAGGCTCATGACGTGCCGGCCCGACGTGTGGATGTCCTTGAGGTAGTCGCGGTAGCGTTCATTGCCGATCGGGCCGAACCGCTCCTCCAGCATCACCTCCGCAAAGCCGAGGATCGCGTGCAGGGGCGTGCGGATCTCGTGGCTGACCTGGGCGAGGAAATCGGTCTTGGCGGCGCTCGCCGCCTGCGCCGCATCGCGCGCCGCCGTGAGACGACGCTCGGATTCGCGCTCCGGGCCGAGATCGCGGAAGAGCGCGCAATAATGGAGCGCTTCGCCGGAGCCGAGGCGTCCAAGCGTCAGGGCAAGCGCGAGCCCGGCTCCGTCGCGCCGCCGCCCGACCGCGGTCAGCGGGAGGGAGGGCGCGAACTCTTCCGAGCGGCTGAGGTTTTCGAGCCGGGCGGTCGTCTCGGGATGGCTTTGCGGCTGAAGCAGCATCAGCACGCTCTCGCCCGCGACGTCCTTCTGCTCGTAGCCGAACAGACGCTCGGCGGACGCATTGAGGGCGAGGATGCGCCCCGCCGAATCGAGTGTGACCGCGCCGTCGGCGGCAAGGTCGAGCATTGCCTGCAATTCGTCCGACGAGCCGCTGCGGGCGGTGGTCTCCTCGCTTGCGGCGGCGCTCTCTTCGCGCAGGCCCTCCGTCGCGCGGCGGAAGGCGATCAACGTCGCGGGGGCGCCGTCCCACACCGTCGCCTGCGCATGGCCGTCGACGGCGATCGGCTCGCCGTCCGCACGCATGATCGTAAGCAAATGCGCGGCCTGAGTCGGAACGATCGCGGGATCTGCTCCGCCGAACATCGCGGCAAAGCCGTCAGCCGCTTCGAACTGGTCGAGGTCGGCATAGCCGAGCAGCGTGAGCAGCGTCTGGTTGAGATAGAGCGCCCGCCCTTCGCGCGCGACGAGCACGCCAACCGGAAGCTTTTCGAGGAGGACGGCCGCGTTGCGGGCGAGCCCGCCCGCGTCGCGTTCGGGGACGGCGGGCGGCGGACCGCTGTCGTGCCTGGGCGCAGGGGCGGGCTCGGCGTCCTGAGGAGGCGGCGCGGCGGGCGTCGGCGGCGGCTCGGGCGGTGGAAAGCGGTCGGCGCGAGAAACGGGTGTCCGGCCGACCAGAGCCCGTGCGATCTCGCGGAAGGCGTCGCGCTCGCTCTTGCTAAGCGCAATCGATTCGCTGTCCTGCGGGGCCGAATCGGGCCCGGGGATTGGGGCCGGCGTCGCCTCCGCCGGCGCCGGGCGGATTGGCACGACGCGGGCCGAGCCGGGGGAGGCCGTCTGACGCAGGATGTAAATGGCCGCCGTCCGTTCCTGTGGCGAGGTCGGCGGCGGTTCGGCGGGGCCCGTCGGGTTTTCAAATGGCGAAGCCCGTTCGGATTCGTCGCCGGGCGGCGGGGACAACTCAATCGGATTGAGCTCGGCGATCGCGTCGGCCTCTGCGCTTTCCGGCAGATCCGGGGCGGTTTCGCTTCCGTCCGCGTCAGCTTCCTTTTGGGCGGCGGCTGCTTCGTCCGAGGGCGCGCGCTCCAGCGCGACCAGCGGCGGCGCGGCCGTCCCGAGCGGCTCAGGCGCAGTCAGATCGACGGGCGCTTCGTCGCGTGGCGCCCCGATGAGCGCGGGATAGGGCTCGCCCTCGATCACCCCGAAACCGCGAAAGCCATGAAACTCACGGGCGCGACCGAAAAAGGGAGCGCCGGACAGACGAATCCTGACTCGGAAACCTTCGCGCGCCGCCGGCCAGGCGAGGGCCAGGTCGGAAAAGGTTTCGCGTCGTGCGACCGCCGCCGCCCATTCGGCCACGTTCCCGATGTCGGCGCGGCCTTGCAGGGCGTCGAGCGATTCGCCCTTCCTCGGCGCGTTGGCCCCGAGCGACTCGCGCAAAGCGCTATCCTCGGAGCCGAACCGGCCTTCTCCGTCGAGCGCCCACAGAAAGCGGGCTTTGGCGGGACCTCTGACTTCCTCCGGCGTCTCCGGCGCGCTGGATGGAATTGCAGCGGATTCTGCCGGTCGCGCGGTTCCCGGGGCGAAAAGAACCAGGAGGGGCGCGCCGTCCGCGCCAGGCGTCCGGGCGCAGCGCAGGTTGACGGTCACGGGTTTTCGCCCGACCGCCAGCCGCATCCGCTCAAGACGGGCGGGCGCTCCTAGAGGCAAGGTCTCGGCCAGATAGCGAAGACGACGCGCAGTCGGCCCCTCGCCGTCGGTGAGCCTCGCGGACAATTCCATCATCGTTCCGACCTGGAAGAGCTTCAGCGCCTCGGGGGCGGCGTATACGACCTCGCCGCGTTGCCCGAGGATCGCGAGCGCCCGATCGCCGGCGGAGAGCGAAGCGCCAGCCGCGCCGAACGCCGCTTCAGCCGCGGCCCCGGTCAGGGCGGCTTTTCCAGTCGGCTTGGACGACGCTTCGGTCAATTCGACTCACCGGTGCTTGGGCGCGGCCCCGCGCTGACGAAAGGCTTGGCCCGGGCGCCGTTAGCAAAACCTTAACGCTGTCTTGAAGTTTCCGCCACGGGCGCGAGGGACGTTTGGCGAGGTACGGTTAAAGCCCATTTTGCAGAGCAAAATATTATGTTGCAGTGCAGCAAGGCTTTCGCTATAAGGCTGACACACGATGGGTCTAACGACCCACTCGTTCCGCACTGAAAAGGGATGAAAATGTCCAACTCCCCATTTGAGATCCCCAACGAATTGCGTGACTTTGCCGACCGTAGCGTCGAACAGGCGCGCAAGGCCTTCGAAGGCTTCCTGACGGTCGCTCAGCGCGCTGCAGGAGTTGCGACCGAAGCGGCGACGACGCCTCAGGGTGTGAAGGCGGTGAGCGCGCAGGTGCTCACCTTCACCGAGCAGAATATGAACGCGGCTTTCGAGCTCGCGCACAAGCTCGTGCGCGCCAAGGATGCGCAGGAAGCGATGACGCTTCAGAGCGACTACGTGAAGGCTCAGCTCGCAGCGCTGCAGACCCAGGCCAAGGAGCTCGGCGCGCTCGTCCAGAAGAGCATGACGCCCCCCAGCTCCAACTAAGTTTGCGCATTACTCTCTCGTTTTTAGAACTTAAAGGAAAATCCCCATGGCTAGCCTCCCCAAGAAGGCCCCGAAGGCCGCCGATCTGGCTCCCGCCGAGATCGTCGATGAAGTGACCGACGCGATCGAAGCGGCCAAAGAGCCCGTCGTCGAATTCCAGGCCGATGTCCGCGCCGCCCTTGAGAAGGGCGTCGAGCAGTCGCGCGGCGCTTTCGCGAAGGCCAAGGTTTCCGCTGAGGAGACCGCGAGCGCGCTTGAGCAAAGCTATGCCGCCGCGCGCGAAGGCGTGATCGCGATCAACGCCAAGGCGTTTGAGGCGCTCCGCACGAATGCGGAAGCGAATTTCAACTTCATGAAGGCGGCCTTCGCGGTGAAGTCGGTCTCCGATCTGATCGCACTGCAAAGCGAGTTTGCGCGCAAGCAGGTTGACGCGCTGACGGGGCAGACCAAGGACCTTGGCGAGCTCACCCAGAAAACGGTGACGAGCGCCTTCGCGCCGATCAAGGATCAAGTCGCGAAGTCCTTCAAGATCGCGGTCTGAGATCGAAGTCGGGTTGAGGCGGCGCATTTTCCCACACACGCGCTGTCAGACAACGCTGCCCGCAGGTCAGCGGGCGGCGCTGTTATCCGCTGAAGGCCGCGAAAGCCGCTCGGCGCTATCGAGTTCTGGACAGAATGCGAGACGAGCGTTGGGCAACCGGCGCCGCTTTCGCATGTCTTTCCGGGCCACATATGCTGAACTCGGACAGGGTCTTGCAACGGCGGGCCTTTCTCACTAGTTTCCGCCCCGCTCTGGAAAGGGGCCGCCATAGCTCAGCTGGTTAGAGCGCTAGATTGTGGATCTAGAGGTCCCCCGTTCGAGCCGGGGTGGCGGTACCATTAACCTACTGAAATTATTATCATAACCCCACTCCGAAAAGCCGCGCAGTCCGCGTTGTGATCATGCGCCGGGCGACTGCTTTGCCGAGCGCTTCGCCTTTGCTTTGCGCCAAGCACGGCGTTCCCTTTCTCGTATGACTGTCCTCGCGGCTCGTTCGCGCTCAAGAACTGTATCGCTTCGACGCGAAGGACATCAGCGTCCCAGAAATCTCGCGGCGCGCTTTTCGATGAAAGCGGAAGCGCCCTCCTGCAAGTCATCCGTCGCGAAAGCCTTCGATTGTGCGGTTGCCTCCGCGTCCAGCGCGGCGCCGAGCGTTGCATTCCAGGCGCTCTCGAGCTGCGCCTTGATGAGTCCGATCGCAACCGGGGGCCCTTCGGCAAGTCTTTCGGCGAGCGCCATCGCTTGCGGCATCAATTCCGCGTCGTCGACCGCCTTCCAGACAAGGCCCCACTCGACGGCCGTTTCCGCCGGGAGCGGCTCGCCGAGCAGCGCAAGCGCGCGCGTCCGTGGAGCGCCAATCGCGCGCAGAAGAAAGGCTGTGCTGCCGCCGTCGAGCACGGCGCCAAGCTTGACGAAGCTCAGCACAAACTTCGCAGAGCGGGCCGCGATCACGACGTCGCCCATCAACGCCAGGCCGACCCCCGCGCCCGCCGCCGGACCGTTGACCGCCACCACGACGGGCAGTCGCGACGCGCGCACCTTCTCGATGAGGGGATTGATGGATGCGCGCATCCAGTCGCCAACGCCCGCTCCCGCCTCGAACGTCGCCGTGCCCAGCTGCGCACCCCCGCAAAAGCCCTTGCCAGCGCCTGTAAGGACGACGGCGCGGACGGTCGGGTCCGCCTCGGCGGCGCTGAAGGCTGCGTCAAGGTCGGCCAGAAGCGAGCCGGCGATCGCATTGTATTTCTCCGGATTGTTCAGCGTCAGGATCGCAACCGCGCCGCGCCGCTCGGAAATCGTCATCGGCATCGAAGCCATCCTCCTTTCAACTTCGACGGTCCCGCCTCAGAGCGTGCGGGCGATCAGGACCTTCATGATCTCGTTCGCGCCGCCGTAGATGCGCTGGACGCGACTGTCCCGGAACATCCGCGCGATCGGGTATTCGTTCATGTAGCCGTAGCCGCCGAACAATTGCAGGCAGACATCGACGATCTTGTTCTCGAGGTCCGAGACCCAGTATTTCGCCATGGACGCGGTGGCTGCGTCCAGCTTGCCTTCGAGATGCAGTCCGATCAGCCGATCGATGAACACGCGCGCGACGGTCGCCTCCGTCTTGCATTCGGCAAGCTTGAACTGGGTGTTTTGAAAGTCGATCAGGCGCTGGCCGAAGGCCTTGCGTTCCTTCACATAGGCGATCGTGTGCTCAAGCGCCCGCTCCATCACCGCGACGCCACTGATTCCGATCGTGAGGCGCTCCTGCGGCAACTGCTGCATGAGCTGCACGAAACCCTGGCCCTCCTCGACGCCGAGCAGGTTCGATGTCGGCACGCGCACGTCCTCGAAGAAGAGCTCGGACGTGTCCTGCGCCTCCATGCCGACCTTGTCGAGATTGCGGCCGCGATGGAAGCCCGGCGCGTCCGCAGTTTCGACAACGATCAGCGACGTTCCCCTGGCGCCTTTCGACGGATCGGTCTTGGCCACCACGATGACCAGATCGGCGAGCTGGCCGTTGCTGATGAAGGTCTTCTGCCCATTGATGACGTAGTGATTGCCCTCGAGCCGCGCACTCGTCCTGACGCCCTGCAGGTCCGAGCCAGCGCCGGGCTCCGTCATCGCGATCGCGCCGACGAACTCTCCCGACGCCATTTTTGGGAGCCAGCGCCTCTTCTGCTCTTCCGAGCCGTAGTGAAGGATGTAGGGCGCGACGATCGCGTTATGGAGCGAGGCGGCGAAGCCGCTCACCTCCTTCCTCGCGATCTGCTCCATAACGACGACCTCGTGCCGGAAGTCGCCGCCGGCGCCGCCATACGCTTCCGGAACGGCGGGGCAAAGCAGGCCGGCCGCGCCCGCCTCCCGCCATATCGAGCGCTCGACGATTCCGTCGCGTCGCCAGCTTTCGACGCGTGACGGAGGCGCGTGCTCGTCAAGGAATTTCTCGACCGACTTCTCGAAGATGACGATCTCCTCGTCCCTCAGGAAATCAGCTCTCTCGATATCCAGAGCGGACATCAGTCTCCTCCCAAATAGCGTGGCCGGCTCGCGCGAGATGCGCGCGAGCCCGTCTTCCCGCGTTTCGCTTCGTCTGTGTAGCGCGGACCGGCCGCCACGCCAGAGGAAAGAGCGGATGCCGTCTATCTCTTCTGCACGCCCGAATCGAACGACTTCAGCGGTCGGGTGGTCGTGGCCGGAGGCGGCCTCTTGATGCCACGCGATTCATGTCCGGCCCGGGCGACGTGGCGTGCATTTTGGCGCGCTTTTGGAGCTGTTTCACCCCTGGTTCGGCGTCAAACGCGGGAAAACGGGCCTGTTTCGAGGGTATTTTGAGCGAAAAATCTGCCGAAAATGGCGCCGTTTCCTTCCGCGAATTGGGAGATTTCAAGCACTTGCGCTGACATTTCCTTCCGGCGCAGGCGCGTTCGAGGGCGGTACGGCGGCCGAAAGATGGCTGAAAGATGGCCGAAGCATTCCGATCTTCGGCATGGGCAGGGCTTCGGCGATTTCCCGCATGGGGCGGCGGCTTCCGGCTTGACGGCGATGAGGCATCATACCGCGCAGCGCCTGAAAATCGGAAGAAAATGTTCTGATATTCTCATTTTCTGCAATCGTCGGCTGGCGGACCCTGCGCGGGCTCGGACGCCTGGCGAAAGCGATTTCCTGACCAAGCCTTGCTCGGCGGGTCAATGAGCCGTCCGCCGCGGAGGCTTCGCGGCGCCGGATCGAGACCGGGGGTCGCTTAAGGACGCAGCCGCCTCACTTGCGACGGTCTTCGGCTCATAGGGGCAGATGTCGTTGAGCACGCAGCCGGGGCATTGGGGCTTGCGGGCCTGACATGTGTAGCGCCCGTGCAGGATCAGCCAGTGATGCGCGTGCGGCAGGAAACGCTCGGGAGTTATGCGCAGCAACTCGTCCTCCACCTCGCGCGGCGTTTTGCCGGGCGCGATGCCGAGGCGGTTGGCGACGCGGAAAACATGCGTGTCCACGGCCAGCGTCGGCTCGCCGAAGGCGACATTGAGAACCACATTCGCCGTTTTGCGTCCGACGCCGGGCAGAGCCTCCAGCGCCTCGCGGTCGCGCGGCGTCTGCCCTCCATGCTGCTCGACGATGGCGCGCGACAGCGCGACAAGATTGCGCGCCTTCGAACGGTAGAGCCCGATCGTCCTGATCTTTTCGGCGATCGCGTCCTCGCCGAGCGCCGCCATTTTTGCGGGCGTGTCGGCGAGCGCGAAGAGGGCCGGCGTCGCCCTGTTCACGCTGGCGTCGGTCGCCTGCGCCGAGAGGACGACGGCGACAAGAAGCGAAAACGCGTCCTTGTATTGAAGCTCGCCCTTCGGCTCGGGATTGGCCGCGGCGAGCCGCTCGAACACGAGTTCGGCCCGCGCCGCTCTTATCCTGCGTGATTCCGCCCGTCCCATCGCCCCGCCTTATAGGGCCTCGGTTCGGCGCCCGCCAAGGCGCCGTCCGAAGGTCGACATTGCGCCAGCCGGCGCCGTGAGGGTAAGGCTTCTCCGCCGTCGAAGTCTTTCGGGGACTTTGGCCGCAGGTGGGAGGAGTTCGAATGTCTGATTTCAAACGCAAGCTGCTCGCTGCGGGCGCTTTCGTCGTCGCGCTCGCGGCAGGCGCGGCGCAGGCGGCGTCCAACAAGGTCGTCATCGGCGATATTGACGATATGTCCGGTCCCTATGCCGACGTCATCGGCACGGCGGGCGTCGAGGCGATCAAGCTGGCGATCCAGGACGCGGGCGGCACGGCGCTCGGCCAGCCGATCGAGCTTCTCACCGCCGACCACCAGAACAAGCCCGACATCGGCGCCCAGAAATTCAAGGAATGGGCCGACACCAAGGGCCTGACCATGCTGCTCGGCGGCTCGAACACGGGCGTCAGCCTCGCCATGAACGCCGCCAACAAGGAGAAGAAGATCCCCTTCTTCGCCATCGGCGCGGCCGGCGCGTCGCTGACCGGCAAGGACTGCACGCCCTACACGATGCACTACGGTTACGACACGACCGCGCTCGCCAACGGCACGGCCAAGACGATTCTGGGGCAGGGCGGCAAGAGCTGGTTCTTCCTTACCGCCGACTACGCCTTCGGCACGCAGCTCGAGACGGGCGCCGCGAATGTCGTGAAGGCGGGCGGGGGAACGGTCCTGGGCGACGTGCGCGTGCCGCTCGGCACGTCGGATTTCGCCTCCTATCTTCTGCAGGCGCAGGGCTCCGGAGCGCAGGTGCTCGGCCTCGCCAACGCCGGCACGGATTTCTCCAATTCGCTGAAGGCGGCCGCGGAGTTCGGCCTTACCAAGTCGATGAAGCCCGCGGCGCTGCTCGTCTTCCTGTCGGACATTCACGCCGTCGGCCTCGAAATCGCGCAGGGCCTCATCCTGACAGACGGCTGGTACTGGGATCTGGACGACCGCAGCCGCGCTTTCGCCAAGCGCTTCCACGACAAGACCGGACGGATGCCGACCATGCCGCAGGCGGCGGTCTATTCCGCGACGCTGACCTATCTCAAGGCGGTCAAGGAGGCAGGATCGACCGACTCGGACAAGGTCATGGACGCGCTTCACAAGTTGAAGATCGACGACGCCTTCACCTCCAACGGCGTCATCCGGCCCGACGGCCTCCTCCTGCACGACATGTATATCTTCGAGGTGAAGAAGCCATCCGAGTCCAAGGGCGACTGGGACTACTACAAGCTGATCAAGACAATGAGCGGCGAAGAGGCCTACGGCAAGATTTCCGAGTCAGCCTGTCCGCTCGTGAAGAAGTAACTGGACTTTAGACGGGCCCCGTCCCGGCGGGCCCGTTCGCACGGAGAAAGGGCCGCCCTTCCCCAAGGGCGGCCCCCCAGCTTCCGGCAATTTGCCAAAACGGCAAGGCGGTTATGGCTTGCCGCTCGAGCCTCCCCTGCCGGAAAGGCGCGAACCTGGTCGGCATGACCGACAACGACCGCCAGGAGCCAAGCAAGGGGCTGACGCAACCATTCGGTTGTTATCGCCCTGTCAGGGCTCGCTTTGGGCCGAGCATATTTCACGTCAACGCTCGGCCCAACGGTCGCCCGCGCGACCTGAAACCCCTGCAACTCTTTGTCAAAGAACCCGTTTGCTCATAGGTTCCAAATTCGACATCGTTCACAAATTTGTGATCGACGAATGGATATCGGATTTGACGGGCCGCGTCAATCCAAAATCGACACCGAAGACAACCACTTAGGTTGTGTCCGGGTTTCGCGCCAGACTCCCGCAAGCCAGCGCAGCGCGGACGGCGACAGGAAGTCTGATGCCGGGCCGCCGCCCGCGTCAGTGCGACATGAGGACCGGCAGCGATTGTTGCCGCAGGAGATCGAGGCTCACGCCGCCGAACAGCGCTTCGTAGAGCCGCGAGTGACCAAAGGCGCCGGCGACGATGAGATCGGCGTCCTGCGTATCGAGGCTTGCGAACAGCGCCTCGATCGCCGTGAGATCGCCGGTGTTGGTCCAGTCCGAGACAAGCGCCGTGACGCCATGCGCCGCGAGATGCCGCACGAGCGTTTCGGCGGAGGCGCGCAGGTCGCTGGGCCTTGAGGAGAAGGCGAAAACGGTGACCTTCGCCGCCGTCTTGAGGAAGGGCATCGCGTCGTGGACCGCGCGCAGGGCCTCGGGCGCCCCGTTCCATGCGATGACAACCCTCTGGCCGACGGCAGTCCCGGTCCAGTCGGACGGCAGGATCAGGACCGGCACGCCGGATTCCGTCACCGCGCGGTCGAGAGTCCCCTTGCGGACCGTGTCGCGCGATTCACCGACCGGCGCAGGCGCGACGATAAGGTCGACGCAATCCACGAAGCCTGCGCTCATGGAAGAACTCGCGGGAACATACGTGGCCTCGACGCCCGCGGATTTCGTCACGCTCGCGAAGACATCCTGCGTGACCGCGGCAGTTTCGGCGCCGATGGAACTCACGTCGATGGCGGTCAGCCGACCGCCGTGGAGCTTCGCCAACTGGCTGGCGAGGCGGAGACGCTCGAGCGTTTCTGCCGTCGAGTTGAGATAGACGAGGATGTCCTTGTAAGCCATCGTTTCCTCCGTTTCGCCTTGTGCGGCTCCCGGACCGGGGCCCGCGCCCCGGTTCCGAGGTCAGTCTTCCTTGCCCGCGACCCCCGCCTCGGCGAAAGTCGCCATTCCATCGTGGCAGGCGAGGGCGGCCTTGACGACGGCGACCGCCAGCGCGCCCCCTGTGCCCTCGCCAAGCCTCATGCCGAGGTCGAGGATCGGCGACTTCCCGAGCTTGCCCAGCGCCGCCCGGTGCGCGCGCTCGGCCGACACATGGCCGGCGAGACAATGATCGAGCGCGGCTTTATCCATCGCATGAAGGACCGCCGCAGCGGAACAGACGACAAATCCATCGAGCAGAACCGGAGTGCGGCGAATCCGCGCGGCGAGAATGGCGCCCGCCATCGCGGCGATCTCGCGGCCGCCGAGGCGGGCGAGCGCGTCGAGGGGATCCTTGATGTGCGGCTTGTGCAATGCGACGGCGGCGCGCACGGCGTCCGCCTTGCGCTTGAGGCCGACGTCGTCGACGCCGGTGCCGCGGCCGACCCAGTCCTCCGCCTCGCCGCCGAAGAGCGCGCAATAGATCGCGGCCGCCGCGGTCGTGTTGCCGATTCCCATTTCGCCGAGCACCAGCAGATCCGGCTCGGAGGCCAGCGCCTCCATGCCGAAGGCCATCGTGCCCGCGCAGGTCCGCTCGTCCATCGCGGGGCCTTCGGTGATGTCGCCGGTCGGCTGTTCGAGCGCGAGCTCGTAAACCTTGAGCGAAATGTCGAAGGCCTTGCAGATCTGATTGATGGCCGCGCCGCCGCTCGTGAAATTCGCGACCATCGCCTGGGTCACCGACTGCGGAAAGGGCGAGACGCCCTTGGCGACCACGCCGTGATTGCCCGCGAAGACCGCGACGAGCGGATTGTCGGCATGCGGACGGGCCGCGCCCTGCCAGCCCGCCATGAAGGCCGCGATGTCCTCGAGGCGCCCGAGCGAGCCGGCGGGCTTCGTCAATTGGGCCTCGCGTTCGCGGGCCTCGGCCGCCGCAGCTTCGTCGGGACCGGGCATCTGCTTCAGGAGCGCGCGGATGTCGTCGAAGGGGCGGAGTTCGGCGTTCATGAAGGATGTCTCGGATGAAGGACGCGTAAAGCCTATAGTCGAAATTCAGCCCTGGGCGAAAGCGGGGAGGCAGCGGCGCGCCCCGATCTCTTCCGCTTCCTCCTGATCTCACGAATGCGTGGGGACGCCGGCAGTCCGTTACTCCGCCGCCTCCCGCATGGCGCCGCAACGCGCAAGCTGGGCGCGAAGCGGGGCGGGCTTGACGGGCTTGTTGAGGATCGCGATCTCCTCGCCTGCCGCAAGGTCGCGAACTTCCGGGCTGCGGTCGGCGGTCGCGAGGATCGCGGGAATCGGACGCCCGAGATCGCCACGCAATGCGCGGATGGCCGCGATCCCGTCGCCCTCGTCGAGATGATAATCCGCGATCACGACGTCGGGCGGCCCGAAGGCGCGCAGCGCCTCGCGTGCGTCGCCGAGACCGCTCGCCGTCGCCGTCGCGCAGCCCCAGCGTTCGAGCAGCGTCCGCATGCCGTCCAGCACGCGCGGCTCGTTGTCGATGACGAGAACCTTCAGGCCCGCGAGCGGCGCGTCCGTTGCGGGAAGCGGCCCCGACGCCGACGCCTCCCGGCTTTGGGCCGGCGCGGATCCGACCGGCGCCGAGACCGAGAAGACCGAACCGTGTCCGGGTCGCGAGCGGACGCGGATGTCATGGCCAAGCAGCCGTCCCAGACGCTCGACGATCGAAAGGCCGAGCCCGACGCCCCGAGCCACGCGCGCCCCCTGATCGAGGCGCTGAAACTCCCGGAACACCGCCCGCTGCTGATCGGCCGGGATGCCGATGCCGGTGTCCCAGACTTCGATGCGCAGACAGGCGCCCGAGCGCCGGCAGCCGACCAGCACCTTGCCGGAGACCGTGTACTTCAGGGCGTTGGAAACGAGATTCTGGAGAAGGCGGCGCATGAGCCGGCGGTCGGTGCGGATCGCCAGCATCGAGGGGACGAACCGCAGCGCGAGCCCCTTCCCCTGCGCGAGCGGCGCAAATTCGATTTCCAGCATCCGCATGAGGTCCGCGACGGGCACGTCCGAGACTTCCGGTTTCATCGCCCCCGCGTCGAGCCGGGATATGTCGAGGAGCGCGCCGATGATCTCCTCGACCGCTTCGAGCGAAACGTCGACATTGTGCGCGAGATCCGCGCGCTCGTTGCCTGACTGGCCGGCGCTCTCCGCGAGCGAACTCGCATAGAGACGGGCCGCGTTCAAAGGCTGAAGGATGTCGTGGCTCGCGGCGGCGAGGAAGCGCGTCTTCGAGAGATTGGCTTCCTCCGCGATCGTCTTGGCGCGCGCAAGCTCCGCATTGAGACGCTTGAGCTCGGCCGTTCGCTCGTCGACCCTATGCTCGAGCAGGACATTGGCCGCCTCCAGCGCCTCCTCGGTCTGCACCGTTTGCGTTACGTCGGTATAAGTCGTGACCACGCCGCCGTCCGGCAGGCGCGCCGAGCGCACCTCGATCACGCGATGGGTCGAAAAGAGCCGCAGCCGGCTCGGCTGATCGTCATAGAGCAGGGCGGCGACGCGCTCGGCGACGAAATCGTCGGAGTTCCCCGGCCCATAGGCGCCGCGCGAGGCGTTGAACCGCACGATCTCGTCGAGCCCGATTCCGTGACGCAACATCGAAGCCGGCAGGTCGAAGAGTTCGACGAATTCGCGGTTCCAGGCGGTCAGCGCGAGATTGGAATCGAAGACCGTGATGCCCTGCCGCGCATGGTCGAGCGCGTGCTGGAGCTGGTCGCGGCTGGTCTGGATCGCGGCCGAAGCCTCGTCGATGAGCTTGAGCGCGGACTGGCCCGAGACGGCGCGCGGCCGCAGGATCAGCGACAGGACCTGGCGCGAAGTCGAGGCGCCGATGGCGGGCGAAAGAAGAAACTCGGCGTGGCGGATGAGCTGGGCGCTCGCTTCGCGCTGCGGATCATAGTCGAGCCCGCTGTCGCGCACGAAGGCGGAGAAGGCCCGATGCGCGCGCGAGGCGCCGAGATAGCGCGCGACCGCTGCTTCGAGTTCCGCCGTGGTGGTGGACGAGCCCCACAGGCGGAAGGCCTGCGGCTTGCCGCCGCTGCCGGCGAAGGCGTTCGCCTGCGTGCGTTCGAGCGCGCTCGGCTGGCGGGTGAGCGAAAAGACGACGAGGGCGGCGATATTGACGAGGAGCGACAACACCGCGCCGCCGACCAGCGCGTTCGGCGCGAAAGACACCAGCGAAGCCGGGCTCAGCCAGCCGATCGCAAGCGGACCCTTGTCGAAATATTCAGCGATCGCCCCGTGCGGCCCGATCGAGGGCAGGAACAGGAGATAGGCCCAGGCGAGCGAGCCCAGCGTCATCCCCGCGATGGCGCCGCGCGCCGTCCCGCGCCGCCAGAAGAGGCCGCCGAGAAAGGCGGGGGCGATCTGGGCCACGGCGGCGAAGGACAGAAGGCCGATCGAGACGAGGTCGCTCTCGCTGGTCAGCCGCTCATACGTAAAGCCGAGCGCGAGAACGCCGACGATCGAAAGCCGGCGGACCCACAGGACCAGCGCGCCGATGTCTCCGGGCGCCTCGCGCGCAACGCGGCGCCGCAGCAGAAGCGGCATCACGAGATCGTTGGAGATGGTGATCGCAAGCGCGAGGCTGTCGAGCACCACCATGCCGGTGGCGGCGGAGAGGCCGCCGATCATCGTCATGAGCGCGACGCCGTGCGCGTTGGCCGCGAGCGGCAGCGCCAGCACCGTCAGATCGCGATTGATCGCGCCTTCCGGAAAGGTTTGGAGCCCTGCGATGGCCAGCGGAGCGACGAACAGGTTGATGACAATGAGATAGGCCGGAAAGAGCCATGCGGCCGTGCGGATCTCGCGCTCGTCGTGGTTCTCGACGACCGTGACATGGAACTGGCGCGGCAGGAGGACAATCGCGAAGGCCGACAGCAGCGTGGTGACGCCCCAGACGACCGGATCGGGCCGAGTCTGGATGACGCTTGCGATCCTCGGGTCCGAATTGGCGGCCTCCGTCAGTCCGGCGATCCCGCCGCTCAATCCCCAGACGACGAACGCGCCGACCCCAAGGAACGCGGCGAGCTTGACGATCGATTCGACGGCGATCGCCAGAATGAGGCCGTTCTGATGCTCCTTCGGATTGATGCGCCGCGTGCCGAAGGCGATGGCGAAGGCGGCGAGGCCCGCGGAGATGGCGAGGGAGAAGGCGGCGGACGGGCGGTCCGGCGCGAGCCGCGCGGTGTCGAAGGAATGGACCACGGTGATGAGCGTGGTCGACGCCGCCTTGAGCTGCAGCGCCACATAGGGCGCAAGACCGATGAGGGCGATGAGCGCGGCGACCGCCGCCGTCGCCTGCGACTTGCCATAGCGGGCCGAGACGAAATCGGCGACGGTGGTCAGGTTCTGCGAACGGGCGAGATTGGCGATGCGCGCGACAAGGGGCGCGCCGAGACCCATGACGAGAATGGGGCCGATGTAGATCGGCAGGAACTCCAGCCCGTGCGTCGAGGCGAGGCCGACCGATCCGTAATAGGTCCACGACGTGCAATAGACCGCAAGACTGAGCGCATAGACGACAAGGCGCGGCCGTCCTGTGACGAACCTTCGGCCTCCCCGGTCGCCCCACCAGGCGATCAGGAACAGGAGAAGGACATAGCCGATCGCGGTGACAAAGACCGTCGCGCCGTTCATCGCGCCAAGCGTCTGCCCTCCCTCAGGCGGCGGACCGCCTCTCTGGCCGTCTCGCGAACAGCCGCCCAGGCGGCGACGGGGCGGTCCGGAGGCTCAGCCGAACCGTAACGGGGAAAAGAGCGCGCTGACAACCGGAATGCGACGGACTTTCCGCCGCAGCCGGCTCAGAGCCAGGGGCGGGCCTCGGCCTTCTTCCTCTCGTGCCCCTCGATCGCCGGCGCCTCGACCAGCGTAAGCCCGATGTCGTCGAGTCCGTTCACCAAGCGGTGCTTGCGGAATGGATCGAGGTCGAACTTCACGACCCCGCCGTCGGGCCCGCGGATCTCCTGCTCCTCCAGGTCGACGGTGAGGGTCGCGTTGGCGCCGCGCTCCGCGTCGTCCATCAGCTTCTCGAGATCCTCGGGCGAGACCTTGATCGGCAGGATGCCGTTCTGGAAGCAGTTGTTGTAGAAAATGTCGGCGAAATCGGTCGAGATCACGCAGCGGACGCCAAAATCGAGCAGCGCCCAGGGCGCGTGTTCACGCGACGACCCGCAGCCGAAATTGTCGCCCGCGACCAGGATCGACGCCTTGCGATAGGCGGGCTTGTTCAGGACGAAATCGGGGTTCTCCGAGCCGTCGTCCCTGTAGCGCATCTCCGCGAACAGGCCCTTGCCGAGACCCGTCCGCTTGATGGTCTTCAGATACTGCTTCGGGATGATCATGTCGGTGTCGACATTGTCGATCGGCAAAGGCGCCGCGACGCCGGTCAACTTGGTGAATTTCTCCATGGGGTCCCGTCTCTTCAGGGTCGGCCGGCCGGGCCGGCGCTTTCGTGGGCCGGCTCTAGCAAAGCGGGCGGCGGCCCGCAATTCCCGTCAAAAATACCCGGCCAGCTCCTTCGCCACGTCTTCCGGCGGCCGGTCGACGTTGAGCGCCTCGACGAACTGGCCGGACTTGTTCATCAGGTAGATGACGGAGCTGTGGTCCATGGGATAATCGCCGCTGGCGTCGGCTTTGCCCTTGCGCGCGTAAACCCGATAGGCCCGTTCGGCGGCCTCGATCTCCTGCGGGGTTCCCGAGAGCCCGGTGATATGCCCATCGAAGCTGCTGACATAGTCCGCCATGACCTTGGGCGTGTCGCGCTCCGGGTCGACGGTGATGAAAAGGGTCGGGATCGCGTGGCCGCCCATTTTCGTCAGCACGTCGGATATGCGGGCGAGCTCCGTCGGACAGACGTCCGGACAATGCGTGTAGCCGAAATAGACGAGAAAGGGTTTTCCCAGCATCGTCTTGTCGGTGATCGTCTTTCCGGCGCCGTCCCGCAGCGAGAACGGCCCTCCGATCAGCGAGGTCCTCGAGGCCTCCGGCTCCCAGGCGAGCCAGATCGCTCCGGCCGCGAGGAGCAGGACGGCGCCGATGACGGCGAGGGCAAGAGGCGTCTGCAAGCGGGATTTCGGCGCCGCGGGCTGGGAAGGCATAGGGTCTCCAGGACTATGAGGTCGCGCTCTTAGCGCTGAAAAAGGGCGATCTCCAGACTGAGGGGCTGCTGATAGATATCAGTGATTGACGGCGCCGCTCGGGCGCCCTCCTGTCCCCTCGAACGAGGAGCTCAAGGTGCTGCGTCAGTTGGAATATCTGGTCGCCCTCGCGCGGGAAAAGCATTTCGGCCGCGCCGCGGAAGCCTGCAATGTCTCCCAGCCGACCCTGTCGGCGGCGATTCGTCAGCTCGAGGAGGAGCTTGGCGCGCCGATCGTCGAGCGCGGCCATCGCTATCTTGGCCTGACCGCGCAGGGCCGGCTTGCGCTCGAACATGCGCACCGGATCCTCGCGGAAGCCGATCACCTTCGCCGCGGCCTCGAAGAGATCGACAAGGGCCTCTCGGGCCGGCTGAGGATCGGCGCGATTCCGACCGCGCTGCCGATCGTTTCGCAGATTACGGGCCCGTTTTGCTCGAAATTTCCGGGCGTTTCGATCGCAGTGCTGTCGATGACCAGCCAGGATATCGCGCGGGGCATCGAGGATTTCGAACTCGACGTGGGTCTCACCTATCTCGACGCCGAACCGCTGGAGCGCGTGAAGACGAAGCCCGTCTGCGTTGAGCGATACGCCTTCCTGACCCCGGAGGACGGGGCGCTGGCGGCTCGCGAAAAAGTGACCTGGAAGGAGGCGGCGCGCGAACCGCTGTGCCTGCTCACGCCCGACATGCAGAATCGGCGGATCATCGACGGCGTCTTCCGCTCGGTGGGCGAAAAGCCGGAGCCGAAGGTCGAGACCAATTCGATCTTCAATCTGGTTACGCATGTGAGTTCTGGCAAATGGTCGGCGATCGTCCCGCAGCAGCTCCTGCGTTTCTTCGGGCTGCCGCCCCGCGCCCGCGCCATCGAACTCGTGGAGCCTTCCACCCGGCGAACGATCGGCCTCGTGATGAGCGACCGCGAACCGCCGTCGCCGCTGGCGCGCAATCTCTTTGCGCTGCCCTGGCCCGAGGACATCAGCGCCCTGATCGAGCCGCCACGGCCCGCACGCTGATAGGGGGAATCTATCAATACTTCCAAACATCTGATTTGAAAGATGCTTTTGCCGGCCCCAAATATAAGCTGCATCCGGGAGGCCCCTATGGAAGGCAGAATGGCCTTCGATCCGATACTCGCGAAGGAAGTCATTGAGCGGCGCAGCGCAACGCCCGGCGCGGCGCTGCCGATCCTGCACGACCTCCAGCATACGTTCGGCTATATCGCGGACGAGGCCATCGCGCTGATGGCGGAGGCGCTCAATATCTCCAGGGCGGAGGCGCTCGGCGTCGTCAGCTTCTATCCGGATTTCCGGCGCGAGCCCGTCGACGGCCGGGTCATGAAGCTCTGCCGCGCCGAATCCTGCCAGTCGATGGGTTGCGAGGATCTGGTCGCCCATCTCGAACGGGCCCACGGGATCGTCGTGGACGAGGCGAGGCCCGGCGCCGGCCTGCAGGTCGAAACCGTCTATTGCCTCGGACATTGCGCGCTCTCGCCCACCGCGCTCGTCGACGGCGAACCGGTCGGACGGCTCGACCCCGACAGGCTCGACGCCATCGTGGCGGGCGATGACGTGAGGCCGCAATGACGACGCGCGTTTTCGTCCCCCGCGATTCCTCGGCGCTCGCAGTCGGCGCAGAGAAAACTGCGCAGGCGCTTGCGCGCGAAGCGCGGACTCGCGGCGTCGAGATCGAGATCGTCCGCACGGGCTCGCGCGGGCTGTATTTCCTTGAGCCGCTGGTCGAGGTGGAGACGGCGGCGGGCCGGCGTGGGCTACGGGCCGGTCGGCGGCGAGCGATGCGGCGTCGCTGTTCGACGCCGGCTTCCTTGCCGGCGGGGCGCATCCGAAGGCGCTTGGACGCGTCGATGAGATACCCTGGCTCGCCGGCCAGCAGCGCCTCGTTTTCGCGCGCTGCGGCGTGGTCGATCCCCTGTCGGTTGAGGACTATCGCGCGCACGGCGGGTTCAAGGGCCTTGAGCGGGCGATCGCGCTCGGCGCCGCAGGCGACGGTCGAGCAGGTGCTGGCTTCGGGCCTGCGCGGACGCGGCGGGGCCGGCTTTCCGACCGGCGTCAAGTGGCGCACGGTCGCGGGCGCGCCCGCCGATCAGAAATACGTCGTCTGCAATGCGGACGAGGGCGACAGCGGCACGTTCGCCGACCGCATGCTGATGGAGGGCGATCCCTTCCTGCTCATCGAGGGCATGGCCATCGCGGGCGTCGCGGTTGGCGCGACGAAGGGCTATGTTTACATCCGATCCGAATATCCGCACGCCTTCGACGTTTTCCAGCGCGCCTGCGAGCGTGCGCGCGCCTGCGGGCTGCTCGGACCGAGCGTCCTGGGCTCGGGCCACGCGTTCGACATCGAGACGCGGCTCGGCGCCGGCGCCTACATTTGCGGCGAGGAGACGTCGCTGCTCGAAAGCCTCGAGGGCAAGCGCGGCCAGATTCGGCCGAAGCCGCCGTTGCCGGCGATTGCGGGCCTGTTCGGCAAGCCGACGGTCATCAACAATGTGCTGAGTTTCGCCTCGACGCCCTGGATCATGGAGCACGGCGCGAAGGCTTACGCGGATTATGGCGTCGGACGCTCGATGGGCACCCAGCCTTTCCAGCTTGCCGGCAATGTGAAGAACGGCGGCCTGGTCGAGCGCGCCTTCGGCCTCACGATCCGCGAACTGGTCGAGGGCTTCGGGGGCGGCACGCGTTCGGGCCGGCCGATCCGCGCCGTCCAGGTCGGCGGCCCGCTCGGCGCCTATTTCCCGCGAGAGTCTGCTCGATACGTCGCTCGATTACGAATCCATGGCGGCCGCCCAGGGCATGCTCGGGCACGGAGGCGTCGTGGTGTTCGACGACACGGTGGACATGGCGAAGCAGGCGCGCTTCGCCTTCCATTTCTGCGCCCGGGAAAGCTGCGGCAAGTGCACGCCGTGCCGTATCGGTTCGACGCGCGGGGCCGAGACGGTCGACAAGATCATCGCCGGCGTCAATCGTCAAAAGAACGTCGAACTTTTGCGCGATCTTTGCGAGGTCATGATCGACGGGTCGCTCTGCGCGCTCGGCGGGCTGACGCCGCTGCCGGTCAAGAGCGCCCTCGATCATTTCCCCGAGGACTTCGACAAGACGCCCGCGCGCGCCGCGGCCGAGTAGGAGGAAGCTTCCCGATGACGATCCTGCAGGAACTCGACACGGGCACGCCGATCCGCGCCGGCGCGGCCACCGTGACGCTCACCGTCGACGGACGCAAGGTCAGCGTCCCGCCCGGAACCTCGGTCATGGCGGCGGCCGCGCTCGTCGGCGACCCGGTGCCAAAACTCTGCGCCACCGACAATCTCGAAGCCTTCGGCTCCTGCCGTCTCTGCCTCGTCGAGATCGAGGGCCGCAAGGGCACGCCGGCCTCCTGCACGACGCCCGCGGAAGAGGGCATGGTGGTGCGCACCCATACCCCGCGCCTCGAAAAGCTGCGCCGCGGCGTGATGGAGCTCTATATCTCCGACCATCCGCTCGACTGCCTGACCTGCAGCGCCAATGGCGACTGCGAATTGCAGACGCAGGCGGGCAACGTGGGCCTGCGCGACGTTCGCTACGGCTATGAGGGCGCCAATCATCTCAAGGCGCCGACCGACGATTCCAACCCCTATTTCACCTTCGAATCCTCGAAGTGCATCGTCTGCTCACGATGCGTGCGCGCCTGCGAGGAAGTGCAAGGCACCTTCGCGCTGACCATTCACGGCCGCGGCTTCGATTCCAAGGTCTCGACCGGCGGCGCGGATTTCCTCTCGTCCGAATGCGTCTCGTGCGGCGCCTGCGTGCAGGCCTGCCCGACCGCGACGCTCAACGAGAAGGCCGTGATCGCCAAGGGCACGCCCGAGCGCACCGTCGTCACCACCTGCGCCTATTGCGGCGTCGGCTGCTCTTTCAAGGCCGAACTCAAGGGCGACGAGGTCGTGCGCATGGTCCCCTACAAGGCCGGCATGGCCAACGAGGGCCATTCCTGCGTCAAGGGCCGCTTCGCCTATGGCTACGCCACCCACAAGGACCGCATCACGAAGCCGATGATCCGCAAGAAGATCACCGATCCGTGGCGCGAGGTCTCGTGGGAGGAGGCGCTTTCCTACGCCGCGAGCGAGTTCAAGCGCATCCAGGCAGACATACGGGCGCGATTCCCTCGGCGCGATCAGCTCCTCCCGCTGCACCAACGAGGAAGTGTTCGTCGTCCAGAAGCTCGTGCGCATGGGCTTCGGCAACAACAATGTCGACACCTGCGCCCGCGTCTGTCACTCGCCGACCGGATTCGGCCTGTCGCGCGCCTACGGCACCTCCGCGGGCACGCAGGATTTCAAGTCGGTCGACCAGGCCGACGTCGTCCTCGTGATCGGCGCCAATCCGACCGACGCACATCCCGTCTTCGCCTCGCGCCTCAAGAAGCGGCTGCGCGCCGGCGCGAAGCTCATCGTGATCGACCCGCGCCGCATCGACCTCGTCAGGAGCGTCCATATCGCGGCGGACCATCATCTGACGCTCAAGCCCGGCACGAATGTCGCGGTGCTCAACGCCCTCGCTCATGTCATCGTCACGGAAGGCCTTGTCGACGAAGCCTTCGTGCGGGAGCGTTGCGATCCGGCCAATTTCGAGTCCTGGGCGCGCTTCGTCGCCGACGAAAGTCATTCCCCGGAGGCGGTCGCCTCGAAGACGGGCGTCGATCCGCAGGAGCTGCGCAAGGCCGCGCGGCTTTATGCGACGGGCGGAAACGCCGCGATCTATTACGGCCTCGGCGTCACCGAGCATGCGCAAGGCTCGACCGCGGTGATGGCGATCGCCAATCTCGCGATGGCGACCGGCAACATCGGCCGCGAGGGCGTTGGCGTGAACCCGCTGCGCGGGCAGAACAACGTGCAGGGCTCCTGCGACATGGGCTCCTTCCCGCATGAGTTCTCGGGCTATCGCCACGTATCCGACGACGCGACGCGCGAAGTCTTCGAGAAGCTCTGGGGCGTCCAGCTCAGCAGCGAGCCGGGCCTGCGCATCCCCAACATGATGGACGAGGCGATCGACGGCGCCTTCAAGGGCCTCTATCTGCAGGGCGAGGACATCGCCCAGTCCGACCCGGACACGAAGCACATCACGGGCGGCCTCGCGGCGATGGAATGCGTGATCGTCCAGGACCTCTTCCTCAACGAGAGCGCGCGCTACGCGCATGTGTTCCTGCCGGGTTCGTCCTTCCTGGAAAAAGACGGCACCTTCACCAACGCCGAACGCCGCATCAACCGCGTGCGCAAGGCCATCGAGCCGCTCGCCGGCAAGGCCGACTGGGAAGTGACGATTGCGCTCGCCGAGGCGATGGGCGTGCCGATGCGTTACGCCCATCCCAGCGAGATCATGGACGAGATCGCCGCGACGACGCCGACCTTCCGCGGCGTCTCCTTTGCGAAGCTCGACGAACTCGGCTCCGTCCAGTGGCCTTGCAACGACGAGGCGCCGACCGGCACGCCGGTCATGCATATCGATCGCTTCGTGCGCGGCAAGGGTCAGTTCATGCTGACCGAATATGTCGCAACCGAAGAGCGCGTCGGGCCGCGCTTCCCGCTTCTGCTCACGACCGGCCGCATCCTCTCGCAATACAATGTCGGCGCGCAGACCCGGCGCACCAGCAACAACATCTGGCATGAAGAGGACGTGCTGGAGATCCACCCGTTCGACGCCAATGAGCGTGGCGTGCGCGATGGCGACCTCGTGGCCCTCATGAGCCGCTCGGGCGAGATTGCGCTGCGTGCGATGATCAGCGACCGGATGCAGCCGGGTGTGGTCTATACGACCTTCCATCACGCGCTGACCGGCGCCAATGTCGTCACCACCGACAATTCCGACTGGGCGACGAATTGTCCCGAATACAAGGTCACCGCGGTGCAGGTGCGGCGGACCAATCATCTCTCCGACTGGCAGGTCAAGGACCGCGAGGAGGCGGTGACGCTGACCCGCATCGAGCATGTCCCGGCCCATGCCGCCGAATGACGGCCGGCCGGCTCTCGAAGTCGAGGCGCGGCGCTTCACTTACGACTCGGGCGCGGTCGGGCCGCCCCTCGTCCGGGCGGTCGCGGTCGAGGCGCCGGTCCAGTTCGTGATCGGCGGTTCGCCCTTCGCGATGATGATGGCGACTCCGCAGGACCTCGAAGACTTCGCTTACGGCTTCCTGCTGACCGAAGGCGTGGCGGGTCCCGAAGATATTCGCGCCGTCGAGGTCGAGCCGGCCGAGGAGGGCTGGCGCGTCGCCGTCGCGCTCACCGGAGAAAAGCTCAAGGCGCATCTCGCGCGCAAGCGCGTCATCGCCGGCCGCACCGGCTGCGGCGTATGCGGAATTGAGGATTTCGGCGAGATTCCCGCGCCCCGCCCGGTCGCCGCTGCGTCTCCGGTCGCGCCCGCGGCCATCGGGCTCGCGCTCGCCGAGCTTGAGAGGCGTCAGCCGCTGAACGCGCTCACCCGCGCCGTCCACGCCGCGGCCTGGGTCGCGCGCGACGGGCGCATCCGCACCGTCCGCGAGGATGTCGGGCGGCACAATGCGCTCGACAAGGCGATCGGCGCGCTCCTGCGCGTCGGGCGAGAGCCCCGCCGACGGGTTTTTCCTCATCACCAGCCGGTGTTCTTTCGAAATGGTCGTCAAGGCTGCGCTTTTTGGCGCGGATACCCTCGTTTCCGTGTCCGCGCCGACCTCGCTTGCGCTTGAAAAGGCCAGGGCCTTCGGCGTAACGCTGATCGCTGTGGCCCGGTCCGACTCGGCGCTGGCTTTCAGCGCCATCGGGGACGAGGCGAGCGGAGGAATGGCGGCGTGAGCGGGGCGAAGATCGACAAGCTCGTACGCATGGCCAACCAGATCGGCGATTTCTACGCCGCCATGCCCGAGAAAGAGGGGACGCAAGGCGCGGCTTCGCATTTGCGGCTCTACTGGACGCCGAAGATGATCCACGAGATCGTCGCTTTCGCAGAACACGGCGGCCAGGGCCTCAACTCCACCGCAAAGCGCGCGGTCGACTCGCTAAAAGCCGCCGCCGCCTGATTCCCCGGCGGTCCGCATGGCCCGCTGGCGGCTCCCCAATCTGACGCGGCTGCTGGTCGGGCCGCATATCATCAACGGGCTCAGCGTCGCGGTCGGCGTCCTGGGCGTCGCCATCCTCGCCTCCGCCACTCTCGGCTTTCAGGCCGGCCAGCCCGCGACTCTCGGCGCCATCGCCGCCAGCATCGCCGATACGCCCGCGCCCTGGCGCGAGAAAGCCCGCACGATCGGGCTCGGCTTCTCGCTGGCGTTGCTGGCGACCACCGCGACGCAGTTCTCTCTGCCCTGGCCGGCGGCGACGGTGCTGGTGATTGGCGCCGTCGCCTTCGTCGGGGGGATGCTGTCGGGCCTCGGACGCTGGGCGGTCGCCCTCGCCATGCAGGTCATCATCCCGATGGTCTTCGTGCTCGGCTTCCCGCGCGAGACCCCGGCTGAGGCGATGACGATCGAGGTCGTCTTCGCGGCCGGCGGCCTTGTCTATATCGCCTATGCGCTCGCCGCGACCATCCTCACCGATTCAAGCGCGCGGCGGCTCGTGGCGGCCGAATCGATCCGGGAATTCTCGATCTATCTTCAGACGATCGCCTCCATTTTCGACCCGAAGGTGGAGCTCGCCGCGGCTTATGGCCGCGCGATCCGCGGGCAGGCTGCGCTCTCGGAGCAATTGCAATCGGCCCGCGCGCTCCTCCTCCATCAGGCGACTCAAGCCTCCGCGAGCCTCCGCCTGTCGGCCACGATCGGCATCCTTCTCGACGCCTTCGACGCACTGGTCGCTTCTCAATCCGATGTGAGGATTGGTCCGCGACACGCCGCAGGCGGCCCCGCTCCTCGAGCAGGCGCGTTCGTCCCTGCGGACAGCCTCCTTCAATCTGGGTCATCTCGCTCTCGAACTGCTCACGACCGGGACGCCAAAGCTTCCGCCCGATCATCGGCGGGCGCTCGTCGCCATGCGGCGGGAGGCGGCGCGCCTCGAAGCGGATTCCTCGATCGAACCCGAAGCCGGCGCCGCGCTGGTCGCCACGACCCGCCGGCTCGTGGCGGCGCTCGCCCATGTCGGCTCGCCTCGAACGGGTGCTCGCCGACGAGAAGGAAGCGGCGGGCTCGATGAGCGGCGTCAATCTCGCGGCCTTCATCCCGAAGCGGAATTATTCGATTCTGACGCTGCGCACGCATCTGACCCTCGCGTCGCCGGTGATGCGCTTCTCGCTGCGCCTGTCGCTCGCCATGATGGCGGGGTCCCTCATCGCGCTCTCGCTCAGCGATGCGGGTCATGGGAACTGGATTCTGCTGACCATCGCGGTGGTGATGCGCGCGGGCTACGGCCTGACCCGGCAGAGGCGGGACGACCGGATCATCGGCACGATGGCCGGCTGCCTCATCGCGGTCGGCGCCGTCGGCTGGCTGCCGCCGGCCGCGCTGGTGCCCATGCAGGGGCTCGGCGTCGGCCTCGCGCATGGTTTCGCCCGGCTCAATTATCGCATCGCGGCGACCGGGGCCTCGATCATGGCGCTCGTATCCCTGCACCTCGCGCAGCCGTGGCTGCCGGCCCCGGTGCTCGCTCGACTCGCCGATACGCTGATCGGGGCCGCCATCGCCCATCTCTTCAGCTATGTCTGGCCCTATTGGGAGTTCGCCGAAGCGCCGCAGATCGCCTCTCGCCTCGAAACGCGCCTCAGGGCGTTCGCCGACGTGGCGCTGAAGCCGGACGCGCCGGAGCAGGACTATCGGCTGGCGCGCAAGGCCATGATCGAGGCGCTCGCCGCCCTCTCGGATTCCGCCGGCCGCATGAGCGTCGAGCCGGTCGCGACCCGCAAGGGACTCGACGAAATGGCCGCGCTCCTCATGGCGACCCATGGGCTCGTGACGCAGCTTTCCGCCGTGCGTCTCGACGCGCGGGCCGGCGTCGCGCCCCCGCCGGACGAGGCGACGCGACGCTGGCTCAAGGCGAGCCTCGCCGCCGATGCGGAAAAGGCGCCGCTGCGCGATCCTCCGCCTCCGGGGCCGCTCGCCGGGGCGGCGGTCGCGGTCACCGCCGCCGCGCGACGGTACCGGGATGCGATGGCGGAAGATCGGGAGTATTGACGGAAAATCGGGATCGGCGGCGCGGTTTCGTTCGGCGCGATCCGCCGCGGCGCGTTCAGGGGACGCCGGTCGACGCCGGGGGCATTCTTCGACACGAGCGAACAATTCTTTACGTCGGCGAGCCGCACAAAAGCCGATCTCGCGCGTTATGACGGCGCCGCCGCCGAGGAGCGACACGAGATCGCTTGATGCGTGGGGGCTGGGGTTTTCCAGGCGAAGGATGATCCCCATGGCGAATGTCGAGTTGAGCTATCCGGGCCGATCGCGCCACTACCTTGACGCCTCGCCCATGATTGCCGCGCTGCGCCTCCAGCCCGGCGATTTCGAGTTCTCCCGTGGCTCGCTGGAACATGTCCCGAGCCGCCATCGCTTCCACTTCGACCGGCGGGGCCGCGTCAGCATCGAGGCCGACTGCGGCTGCGCGATGATGCAGATCCGCCCCGAGCAGACCGACGAACTGGTCGCGACCTTCGATAGCTGGAGGCGCGATTATTGGACTCCGCTCGAGACCAACCGCGAGTTCGCGGGCCATTTCCGCGAGCCCAACGCCTTCATGAGAATGTGCCGCGACATCCGCATGGCTTTCCGGCGCTTCCGCCGTCGCGACGTGCCGAGGGCGCTGCCGGACGAGCGCTCTTCGCCCGTTCCGGTCACTCCGGCGGAATGAGGGGCTGATCTTGCCTCAGGCCGCGTCGCGTTCGCGCCGGCGAGCGACGCGGCTGTCGTCGGTGCGTGATCGGGAGGGCTCGCAAGAAGCCGTGGCGGGGGCACGCCTCGCGCGAATCGCCGCCGCTTCGGCCCATGGCGGAAACGGTCACCTCCCTCGATCCACCGCGCCTCGATCCGCGCATGGACGGCGTGTTCGCCAATGGCGCTCATGGCGGCCGTTGGTCAGCGACTTCGGCGCGCTCAGGAACCGGAGCAGACCCAAGGACAAGCCGGTCATGATGGGCAAAATCCGATCACGGTTCCGGGCATCGGCCTCTCAGCCAGCGCGATAAGGGCTGTGCTCACCTGTCAGAAACAGAAACATGAAAACATTTTCTTCTGATTTTTCGACTCAGCCAGTATGATGGAACGATGGTCGTTCAAGCCGGAAGCCGCCGATGTCCGAAATCGCTCCCAACCCCCTGCCTCGTCCTTCGAGACGCGCCGCCTCGGGCGTCGCTCCGCTCTTCCCAAACGACGAGTCTTGGGGAGTCGCGGCCGGAGGCCGGAAGGAAATGTCAGCGCAAGCCCTTGTAAAGTCCCGATTCGCGGAAGGAATGGGCGCGATTTTCGGCCCGTTTTCGACTGCGAATCGCTCGAAAATCGCTCGCTTCATGCGGAAAACGATGAAAATGGGCGCTGAATCGCGCCAGAAACGCGCCAAAACGCGAGCCCCGCCGCGGCGCCAGGCCGGAAGGGTCAACCCGATAACAAACGGTCCTCAGACGATTCCCGACGAGGAGCCAGCGACGGGAGGCCGCTCCATCGCCTTGTGCGCCCGATACTTCGAGGCGCGATAGACGGCGATCGGGTCGATCGCGCCGCCGGATCGCCGTCGCGCCTCGGCGAGGATCGGCGATACGTCGGTGTTGAAGCCCGCCTTGAACAGGCTGAGCGCCTCCATGACATCGTTCGCCTGCTGCGCCGCTTCGAGCGCAGGCCGGTCGACGATGAGCGCCTGGGCATAGGCGCGCTGGATCTCCGTCGCCGAGACGATCAGGCTCTCGATCGGATCGGTGACGTTGTGCAATTCGTCGATCATATAGGCCGGGTCGAAGCCGGGCGCCTTGCGCTCGGCCGCATCGACCAGTTCGAAGAAGACGCGATAGAGCCGGAACGGATCGATGGAACCGGCGTCGAGGTCGTCGTCGCCGTATTTCGAATCGTTGAAGTGGAAGCCCGCGAGCTTGCCGGCCCGGATGAGGCGGGAGACGATCTGCTCGATGTTGACGTTCGGCGCATGGTGGCCGAGGTCCACGAGGCAGAGCGCCTTCGGCCCGAGCGCCTGCGCGGCCATGAGGCTCGACCCCCAGTCCGGGATGACGGTGGAATAGAAGGCCGGTTCGTAGAACTTGTGTTCGAGAAACACCCGCCAATCCGCGGGCAGGCGGTCATACACCGTCTGCATGGACTCGAGATACCAGTCGAATACGCGATTGAGGTTCGCCTGTCCGGGGAAGTTCGACCCGTCGCCGATCCAGACGGTCAGCGCCTTTGAGCCGAGTTTCTCGCCGATCTCGATGCACTCGATGTTGTGCGCGACCGCCTGGTCGCGCACCGCCTTGTCGCTGTGGGTGAGCGATCCGAATTTGTAGGAAAGCTTCTGCCCCGCGGCGTCCTGGAAGGTGTTCGAATTCACGGCGTCGAAGCCGACGCCGAGCGCCTTCGCCCGCTCGGCAAGCTCGCCATAGTCGCTGACCTTATCCCACGGGAAATGCGGCGAGCAGGTCGGCGTCGCGCGGGTCAGCTGATGGATGGTCGCGCAATCCTCCAGCTTGTCGTAGATCCCGCGCGGTTCGCCCGGTCCGGGAAAGCGGGCGAAGCGCGTCCCGCCCGTGCCTACGCCCCAGGTCGGGACCGCCACCGCGAAGCCCGCGACTTTGGCGGTGATCCTTTCGATGTCCACGCCGCCGCGCGCGAGACGCTTGCCGAGCGCCGCGTAATCCTCATCCTGAGCGGCGGCGCGCTTTGCGTTTTCCTCGGCGATCAGCGCATCGGGAATGCGATAGGATATGCGATCCTGAAAGGACATGCGCTCCTCCCTTGCCTTGCTTCAATCGCCGGTCAGCGAGCGAAGCTCACCGCATTGCCGGCGTCGACGTTGAGGATGTTGCCCGTGCTCTTCGCCGACAGGTCGGACGCGAAATAGTACACCGCCTCCGCGATATCCTCCGGGAACACCGAACGCTTGAGCAGCGACCTCTGCCGGTAAACCTCCTCGAGCTCCGTCTCGTCGACCTTGTTGGAAGCGGCGCGTTGCGTTCGCCACTCCCCCTGCCAGATCTTCGAGCCGCGCAGCACCGCGTCGGGATTGACCGTATTCGCGCGGATCCCGAGCGGCGCGCCTTCGAGCGCGATGCAGCGGGCGAGATGAACCTCCGCGGCCTTCGCCGTGCAATAGGCGGAGGCGCCGGGCGAGGCCGAGAGCGCATTCTTCGAAGCGATGAAGACGATGCTGCCGCCGAGACCCTGATCCTTCATGATGCGGTAGCCCTCGCGGGCTGCGAGGAAATAGCCGGTCGCGAGGATCGCGATGTTGCGGTTCCACAGGTCGATCGAAGTGTCCTCGAAGGCCGCGGCCGAAGCGAAGCCCGCGTTGGCGACCACAATATCGATTCCGCCAAAGCCGAGGATCGTGTCGTGGAACGCGGCCTTGACCGCCTCTTCCGAGGTCACGTCGGTTACGGTCCCGTAGACGACGTCTCTGCCGAATCGCTTGCCGTATTCGACGACCGTCGAATCGAGGCTCGCCTTGTCGATGTCGGAGAGAATGACGCAGGCGCCTTCGCCCATGAGCCGCTCGGCGATGGCGCGGCCTATGCCGCCCGCGCCGCCGGTCACGAGCGCGATGCGCCCCGCGAGGGACTTCGGCTTCGGCATGCGCTGGAGTTTTGCTTCTTCGAGCAGCCAATATTCGATGTTGAACGCCTCCTGCTCGGAGAGTCCCACATATTTGCTGACGCTGGAGGCGCCGCGCATGACATTGATCGCGTTGACGTAGAACTCCGAGGCAATCCGCGCGGTCGCCTTGTCCTTGGCGAAGGACAGCATGCCCACGCCCGGCACGAGATAGATGACCGCGTTCGGGTCGCGCATCGCAGGCGAATCCGGATGCTTGCAGCGCTCGTAATAGGCCGCGTAGTCGGCGCGGTAGCCCGCGAGGGTCTCGTCGAGCGAGGAGACGACCGCGTCGAGATTATTTTTGCCCGGATCGAAGGGCAGCACGAGGGGCCGGATCTTGGTGCGCAGGAAATGATCCGGGCAGGACGTCCCGAGCGCCGCGAGCGGCTTGAGCTCGCGTGAATTGACGAATTCGAGAACTTCCGGCGCGTCCGAGAAATGGCCGATCTTGCGCTCGCCCTCGGAGATGCGCTTGCGGATTGCTGGCATGAGTTCGCGCGGCGACTTCGCGTCGCCGCTCGGGCGCAAGCGCCTTGATCGCCTCGCCGCCGAAGGTCTCTCCCTTGCCATTGGCGGCAAGCCAGGTCGCGGCGGTGTTGATGATGTCGATTGTCGTTTCATAGCAGGCCTTGGCGTTCGGCCCCCATGTGAAGAGACCGTGGCCGCCGAGTACGACGCCCTTCAGGTCGGGGTGGGCCTCCGCCATCGCGCCGAGCTTGAGGCCGAGATCGAATCCGGGACGTTGCCAGGGCAGGAAGCCGATCTCGCCGCCGAAAACCTTCCGGGTGAGCTCCTCCGCGTTCTCGCTCGCGGCGATGGCAATGACGGCGTCGGCGTGGACATGATCGACGTGCGGATGGGGTACGAAACCGTGCAGCGGCGTGTCGATCGACGCGGCGCGCGGGTTCAGGTTGAAGGTGCAATGATTGAAGAGCCCAACCATCTCGTCCTCGTGCTGAAGGCCACGGTAGCGCGCTTTCAGCGCAAGAAGCCTGTCGAGATAGAGGGTCGCGAAGCCGTCGAGCTTCATGGAGCCGATGTCGCCGCCGGATCCCTTGACCCAGAGCACAGTCGCCGGTTCGCCGGTCAGGGGATCGGCACTTGCGATCTTTGCCGAAGTGTTGCCGCCGCCAAAGTTGGTGATGCGAAGGTCGCTGCCCAAAAGATTCGACCGGTAGAGCAGGAGCCCGGCCTCGTCGAGCTTCGCCGCGTGGGCGTCGTCCCACAGGCTTGGAAGGGGCGCGTTGGTTCGGGACGCGTATCCGCTCATGGCGTTCCTCTCCGATTTTCGAGCGATTTTGAGCGATCTATTAGGCAATCACGCACGTATGGTCAAGTTCGATGCGTCATTGTCGCGCCACTCTGATTGATGATGAGCAAATGTGATTGACACACGCCCGCTTGGATGGCACGCTTAATGCCAATAGAACTTCGGTTTGAGGAAACGTTGAGGGCCATGCGCGAACGACAACGCGCCGAAATCCTCCGAAATCTCCTGACGGAACGCGGCTATATGTCCATTGCGGACATCATGGCGGCGACGGGAGTTTCCGCTGCGTCTGCGCGGCGGGACGCCGGGCGGCTCGCCGACGCGGGCTTCGCCGACCGGGTGCACGGCGGCATTCAGGCGATCGCCGATCCGTTCACAAAGGGACTTCGCCAGCCGCCGCTCGCGACGGGCGCCTTTGATGCTGAGCGCACAGTCAACATCGAGGCCAAGCGGGCCATCGCGCGCAAGGCGGTTGACATGTGCGCCGACGGCGACGTCATAATCATCAACGGCGGCACGACGACCTATCAGATGGCGGAGTTTCTCCGGCACACGCGCCTGAAGATCCTGACGAACTCGTACCCGCTCGCCGAGTTTCTCATCCACGAGACGCAGAACAGGGTCGCGCTCCCCGGCGGCGAGGTCTATCGCGATCAGGCGCTCATCGTCGCCCCCTTCGATGACGATGCGATCCAACGCTATTCGGCGCGTCTCATGTTCATGAGCGCCATGTCGATCGGGCCGCTTGGCGTGATCGAGGGTGATCCGCTGATCGCGCGGGCGGAAGCCAAGCTTCTGAAACGCGCCGAGCGGCTTGTTGTGCTGGCGGATTCCTCCAAGTTCACGCCGCGTGGCAGCCTCGTCGTCTGCCCGCTTTCTCAGATCGACACGCTGATCACCGACGCCGCCGCGCCGGCCGAGGCGTTGGCGATGCTTGCCGAGGCGGGCGTCCGCACCATCGTCGTCGATGACAATGCTTCCTCGCCGAGGGCTGCATGAGCGACGCTGCGCCTCCGCTTCTCGCGGTCAAGGACATTGAGAAGGCATACCCCGGCGTCCGGGCGCTTTCGGGCGTCTCCTTCGAGGTCCGGACGGGGGAAGTCCATGCGCTTCTCGGCGAGAACGGCGCTGGCAAGTCCACTCTGATCAAGGTCATTTCGGGGGTCGTGAGGCCTGACGCCGGGCAGATTTTTGTCGATGGCCAGAGGACGCAGCTCTCGTCTCCGGACGACGCCCGTCGCGCCGGCGTCGCCACGATCTACCAGGAACTCCTGCTCTTCCCGGAGCTGACCGTCGCCGAGAACATCTTTCTCGGCCATGCGCCGCGCGCGGCCGGCGGCCGGATCGACTGGGGCAAGATGCGCGCGGAAGCGGAGCGGCTGCTCGCTTCGCTCGACATACATGATCTCGCCGCAGATCAGATCGTCGGATCGTTGACGGTCGGCCATCGCCAGCGCGTCGAGATTCTGCGCGCCCTCTCGCACGATGCGAGACTCCTCATCATGGACGAGCCGACCGCCGCGTTGACGGAAGCCGATGTTTCGCGTCTTTTCGATATCGTGAGGCGACTGAAATCCCGCGGCGTTGGCATCATCTACATCAGCCATCGTATGGACGAGATCTTCACGATCGCCGATCGCGTCACCGTGTTGCGCGACGGCGCTTATGTCGGATCGCGCGAAGTCGCGGAGACGAACTCCGCCGAACTCGTCCAGATGATGGTTGGACGCCGCATCGAGAGCCTCTTTCCCAAAATCACCGTGCCCATCGGCGAGCCCGTGCTTGAAGCCCGCGCCATCGTCCGGCGCCCCTCGACGAGGGACGTCAGCATCACGGTCCGCGCCGGGGAGATTGTCGGCCTTGCGGGGCTCGTGGGCTCGGGCCGCAGCGAACTGGCGCAGACGCTGTTCGGCGTCACGCCGGCCGAGTTGGGCGAAATCAGGCTGGGGAATGAGCGCGTCAAGATCGATTCGCCGGAAACCGCCCGCGCCAGGGGCATCGCCTATGTCCCGGAAGACCGCGGCCTGCAGGGCCTCGTGCGTCCGATGAGCGTGTTGCACAACTTCTCGCTCGCGGCGCTTGGCTCGCTTTCGCGCGGCGGATTCATTGACCGCGCCGCCGAGCGCCGGATGGCGGAGGACGGCGTCCGGCGCTTCAGCGTCAAGACCGGTTCGGTGGACGAGATCGCGGGTCGGCTGTCGGGCGGCAACCAGCAGAAGATCGTGCTTGGCAAGTGGCTCGCCAACAATCCGCGGCTTCTCATCCTCGACGAGCCGACGCGCGGCATCGACGTCGGCGCGAAGGCGGAGATCCATCGGCTGATGGGCGAACTCGCCGCCTCGGGCGTTGCGATCCTGATGATCTCCTCCGAACTGCCCGAGGTGCTTGGCATGAGCGACCGCGTGCTCGTGATGCGCGAAGGCCGGATCGTCGCGGAATTCGACCGCGCCCAGGCGACGTCCGAAGCGGTGGGCGCAGCGATGATGGGCGGGGAATCGAGCGAAGAGGAAGCGGCGTGAGCGCGGTCGCCGCGATTTCACGCGCCCCCGCGCGCACGGGGCTCTTCCGCCGTCTGGCTACGCAGGAGGCGTTGCTTGCCGTCGCCATCCTCGCGCTGGCGATCGTCGTGGGATTCATCAATCCGAGGTTTCTCGCTACCCGCAACCTTTCCGACATCCTGCTGGGCAACGCCTATATCGCGGTCGCCGCCATCGGAATGTCGATGGTCATCATCTCGGGAAACATCGACATTTCGGTCGGCGCCCTGATCGGCGTGCTCGCGACGCTCAGCGGCTCGCTCGCCGTGGCCGGCGCTCCCGTCCTCGTGACCTGGCTCGCGCCGCTCGTGCTTGGGGTCGTGGTGATGGCCGCGCAGGGAGCGATCGTCGCCTACCTGCGCATACCGGCCATCGTCGTTACACTGGGCATGCTGTCGATCCTGAAGGGCGGTCTGATCAGCGTGACCGGCGGCAAGTGGATCACGGACCTGCCGGCGAATTTCCATCTGGCGGACATGACCTTCCTCGGCGTTCCGATGCCGGTCCTCATCATGGTCGTCGCCACTGCGCTTGCCGCGCTCTGGATGAAATACAGCCCGCGCGGCCGCGCGATCTATGCGACGGGCGGCAATCCCGAAGCGGCGCGCCTCTGCGGGGTCAATCCGCAGCGGACGGTCGTCATGGTCTTTGCGTTGCATGGGCTTTTCGCGGGGCTTGCGACGCTCGTCTATGCGACGCAGCTCCGCGTCATCCAGTCGACCACGCCGCCCGGACTCGAACTGACCATCATCACGGCGTCGGTCGTCGGAGGGGTCAGCATCCTCGGCGGCGTCGGCACCGTGGTCGGATCGACGCTTGCGGCCATCCTCATCGCCGAAATCACCAGCGCGCTGGTCTTCATCAGCGTCTCGCCCTATTGGACGGACGCCGTGCGCGGCGCGCTGATCCTCGCGACCGTCATCGTCGATATTCTGCGCCGCCAGCGGCGCGCCGCGCGAGGATAGGGACATGAGCCTCGCCTCGGCCGCCTCACCTCGCCGCCTGCCGCGCTGGCTCGTCCGGCACGAGACGATCCTCGCGGTCATTCTCGTCATCGCGCTGATCGGGCTTGGAGCGCTCAACGACCGGTTTCTGACCGTCGACAATCTGCTCAATCAGGGCCGTCTCATGACCGAGATCGGCCTGATCGCCCTGCCGATGACCTTCATCATCATCACCGGCGGCATCGACCTCTCGGTCGGCGCCATCGTGGGCCTGAGCGCGATCATGCTCGGCTATTCATGGAAGCATTTCGGGTTCCCATTGCCGCTCGCGATCGTCTTCGCGCTCGGCGTCGGCGGTCTCGCGGGCCTCGTCAACGGCCTCGTGATTACCCGCGTGAAGGTTCCGCCGCTCATCATGACCATCGCGACGCTCGCCCTTTATCGCGGGCTTGCGGAAGGGATTAGCCAGGCGCGTTCGGTGCGCGGCTATCCGGACTGGTTCTACGTTCTGGGCCAGGGCAGCGTGCTCGGCGTGCCGACGCAACTCCTCATCCTGATCGTTCTCATCGTCGTCGCGGGCGTCGTCCTCGACCGCACGACCTTCGGCCGCGCGCTCTACGCCATCGGCGCCAACGAGACCGCCGCGCGGTTCTCCGCCCTCAACGTCGATCGCGTGAAGCTGATCGTCTATACCCTCTCGGGGCTCGCTTCCGGGCTCGCCGCTATCGTCCTTGTGTCGCGGGTGACGACGACGCGGATGGACATGGGCATGGGCTACGAACTCGACGTGATCGCCGCGGTGGTGCTCGGCGGCACGAGCATCTTCGGCGGGTCGGGCACGATCTGGGGCACGGTCATCGGCCTCGTGATGATCCAGCTTCTCAAGAACGGCCTGGCGTTGACGGGCGTGAAGGGCGACGCGACAATCGTCGTGATCGGGGTGGCTCTCATCCTCTCGGTTCTCATCGCGAGCTCGCTTCAGCGGCGACGCGAATGAGATAGGCCACGAAAAAGGGATAGCCGCGCGTGCGGCGTAGCAGGGAAGGAAGCGACAATGGTATCGAGACATCTCCTGATGACGGCCGCGGCCGCGCTGGCGCTCGGGGCCTGGGCGAGCGCCGCGAACGCCGCCGGAAAATGGGACGGCGCCGACGACCAGGCGACCAGTCCGCTCGCCTGCGGAACGGGCGCGGCGGAAGCGGCGGCCGCGAAGCCTTACAACGGGGGCCAGCCCACCAATCCGCCGAACCTCGCGGGCAAGGAGATCAGCATCGTGGACGTGCCGAAGCTGATCGGCATCGGCTACTTCAATGCGACCTCGAAGGGCATTCAGGACGCGGCGAAGGAACTCGGCAACGTCAAGGCGAAGACGGACGGGCCGACCGAGGCCAAGATCGACGAGCAGATCAAGTTCATCGACAATTACATCACGAGCGGCGTGAACGGCATCCTGTTCGCGGCCAACGATCCGGTGGCGATCGCGCCCGTTCTGAAGAAGGCGCTCTCGAAAGGCATCCACGTCATCGGCTACGACGCGAACTCGTCCCCGGACGCCCGCGAGTGGTTCGTCAATCAGGCGGAGTTCAACGGCATCGCCAAGTCCATGGTCGACGCCATGGCCAAGGAGGCCGGCGAGGACGCCGCCTTCGCCATCGTGACCTCCACCTTCACGACGCCGAACCAGGCGCGCTGGATCGCCGAGATGGAGGCCTACACCGCCAAGTGCCATCCGAAGATGCAATGGCTCGAGACGGTCGAGGCGCAGGAGGACAACAACCTGTCCTTCAACCAGGCGACGACGCTGATCAACAAATATGGCGACAAGCTCAAGGGCCTGTTCGGCATGACCTCGGTCGCGACGCCCGCTTCGGCGGAAGCCGTCAACAAGGCGGGCCTCTGCGGCAAGGTCGCGGTCGTCGGCCTCGCCACGCCGAACGCGATGAAGCCCTACGTGCATAGCGATTGCGTCAAGTCGGTCGTGCTGTGGAACCCGATCGATCTCGGCTATGCCGCGACCTTTGTGATGCGCGCGGCCGTGGACGGCAAGCTGAAGCCCGGCGACACGTCGGTCGAGGCGGGCCATCTCGGCAAGCTCAACGTCGTCAACGGCAGCGAGATCCTGCTTGGAGCGCCCTTCGTCTTCTCGAAGGACAACATCGACAAGTTCGACTTCTGACCCTTGCCTTCGGGCCCCGTCCCCCGCGTCGCGGGGGGCGGGAAGCGGGGCGGCAAATGAGGCGGCGCGCCACAATTTAGCGTCCGCGATTGCGCGATTTCAAAGCGTTAGGCTCGAATTTAGCGTCACGCGTCACAGTATCTCCCCAGCCTGTCCCTGAGACCTCGTCCTGAGCGGCGCCGGAAGCGGCGCGTCTCGAAGGACGCTCCAGCTTGCACAACGGGCGCCGCGCGCTGGATCATCTTTCGAGACGCCGTGCCTCGCACGGCTCCTCAAGCTGAGGGAAGCGCGTTGCCGGGATCGTCTTTTCTGATTATCAGGTATATCGCTCAATTCGTCAAGAAAATGTCGAAACGTCTCGCCGGCTCCGGGCCGGCTCGACGGGAAAACCACACGGGCGACGCCGGAAGACCCCGCCAGCCCTCCCCGCATTCCAGGATGTCCACAACCGGGCGCCGTGGCGGGCGCGGCGCCTTTCGGCCCGCCGCCGGGGATATGGTAAGCCGCTTTCGAGGCTTCCCATGTCGATTTGCCTGCTCGATCCGCTGCTCGTCGACCGCATCGCCGCGGGCGAGGTGATCGAACGCCCGGCCGCCGCGATCAAGGAACTGGTCGAGAACGCGCTGGACGCGGGCGCGCGCGCCATTGACGTGGCCATCGAGGCCGGGGGGCGCCGGCTCATCCGCGTGACCGACGACGGGCGCGGCATGGAGGCCGAGGATCTCCTGCTCAGCGTCGAGCGCCATGCGACCTCCAAGATCCCGGACGGCGACCTGACCTCCATCGCGACCTTCGGCTTCCGCGGCGAGGCGCTGCCCTCCATCGCATCGGTCTCGCGGCTCGAGATCCGGACCCGCGCGGCGGGCGCGCCGAACGCGCTCAAGCTCGTCGTCGAGGACGGCGCGAAGAGCGCCATCGAGCCCTGCGCGGGCGTGGCCGGCACGCGGGTCGAGGCGCGCGACCTTTTCGCGGCCACCCCGGCGCGGCTCAAGTTCCTGCGCACCGACCGCAGCGAGGCGATGGCCGCCTCGGAAGTCGTGAGGCGGCTCGCGCTCGCGAGCCCGCATGTCCGCTTCTCCTTCTCGACCGACATCGGCTCGGCCTTCGACTGGCCGGCCTGCGAGGACAGCGCGGCGCGGCTCAGGCAGGCGCTGGGGCAGGAGTTCGCGACGAATTCGCTCGACCTCATGGCCGAGCGCGAGGGCGTGCGGCTCATGGGCCGCATCGGCCTGCCGACCTACAGCCGGCCGAACGCGCTCCATCAGTTCGTCTTCGTCAACGGCCGCGCGGTGCGCGACAAGGTCCTCTCGGGCGCGTTGCGGGCGGCCTATCTCGACTTCCTGCCGTCCGACCGTCACGCCGCGGTCGCGCTCTTCGTCGCGTGCGATCCGAGCGAGGTCGACGTCAATGTCCATCCCGCCAAGGCGGAGGTGCGCTTCCGCGACGCGGGCCTCGTGCGCGGCCTCGTGATCGGCGCGATCCGGCAGCGGCTCGCCGAGGCGCTCCATCGCGCGACGAGCACGGGGGGCGCGGCGACCCTCCTCGCCATGCGCCCGCCGGGCGCCCGCGCCGCCCCGCCGTCCGCGAACTGGGACTGGCGGGGCTCGCCCGCCGCCCCCCGCTTTGCCGAGCCCACGCAGCAGGCCTTCGCCGAATTCGCGCCCTCCGCGCCTGTGGCCCCGGCGGCGCCCGCCGAGCGCGACCTGGCCGCGCCCCTCGGCGCGGCGCGGGCGCAGGTGCACAGCGCCTATATCATCGCCCAGACGGCGGACGGGGTCGTCATCGTCGACCAGCACGCGGCGCATGAGCGGATCGTCTACGAGAAGCTCAAGCGCCAGCGCGAGGGGCAGGGGATCGAGCGGCAGGCGCTGCTCTCGCCGCTCGTCGTGGACCTCGATCCGGACGCCGCGGGGCTGGTCGAGGCCCATGCGGGGGAACTGGCCTCGCTCGGCCTCGTGGTCGAGAGCTTCGGCCCGGGCGCGGTGCTTGTCCGCGAGGCGCCGGCCGCCATCGCCCGGGGCGACCTTCAGGCGCTCGTGCGGGACCTCGCCTCCGACCTCGCCGCCGAGGACGGGGCGCTGACCCTCGCCCGGCGGCTCGACCAGCGGCTCGCGACCTTCGCCTGCCACCATTCGGTGCGGTCAGGGCGCGCGCTCAAGCCCGAGGAGATGAACGCGCTCCTGCGGGAAATGGAGGCGACGCCGGGCGCCGGCCAGTGCAACCACGGCCGCCCGACCTATGTGGAACTGAAGCTCGCGGATATTGAGAGGCTGTTCGGGCGGCGGTGAGCGGGAGCTTTGCGCCGGGCACGGAGCGACTTGGCCGACGGCGAGGATGGGCCATGGCGAAGGCGCGCCAAATCATCGCCAGCCAGACGAGGAGCCTGCGGAAATTGTAGCCCGCCGAGGCGGAACCGGAATGGGCACGGCCTGCATCAGCGCCTTCGTGTAGTCCTGCGCCGGAGTCTCGAACACCTGCCGCCGCGTCCCACATTCCACGAACTCGCCGCCGCGCATCACGGCGACGGCATGACTCATGCGCTCGACGACCGCCATGTCGTGAGAGATGAAGAGATAAGCGAGGCCCATGTCCTCCTGCAATTCCAGCAGCAGGTCGAGCACCTGCCCGCGGACCGACACGTCGAGCGCGGAGACGCTCTCGTCCGCCACGATGATCTTGGGCTCAAGCGCGATCGCTCGGGCGATGCAGATGCGCTGCCGCTGGCCGCCGGAAAACTCGTGCGGGTAGCGGCTGGCGTGGTCGGGCGACAGGCGGACCCTTTTCAGCAACATCGCGACGCGCTCGCGCCGCTCGGCCGCGTCGCCGACGCCATGGATGACGAGCGGCTCGGCGATGGCGGCGCCGACCGACATGCGCGGGTCGAGCGACGCGTAGGGATCCTGGAAGATCATCTGCGCCTTGCGCCGCACCGGCTTCATCCTCGCAGTCGACAGGTCGGCGATCGAGACGCCATCGACGACGACCTGCCCGGTGAAGGGAATGAGACCGAGCACCGCTTTGCCGGTGGTCGACTTGCCCGATCCACTCTCGCCCACGAGTCCCAACGTCCGCCCGGCGTGGAGCTCGAAGCTCACCCCCTTGACCGTCAGCGGCGGCGCCTTGCCGCGGCCGAACCACCCCGCCGAACGGCCATAGGCGACCTTGAGGTCGCGAACGAACAGGACCGGCTCGCGCGGCGCCGGGTGCAACGGAGCGGAGGTCACGCGCGGCGGCCCGTCCGTGCCTGCGAAGGCGCCGAGTCGCGGCACCGCCTCCAGCAGCTGGCGCGTGTACGGTTCGCGAGGACGTTCGAAAATGTCGACGGTCGTCCCCTCCTCGATGAGCCGGCCCGACTTGAGCAACGCGACCCGGTCGGCCATTTCGGCGACGACGCCCATGTCATGGGTGATGAGGAGAATGGCGGCGCCGAACTCGCTGCGAAGTTCGCGCATCAGATTGAGTATCTGCGCCTGAACAGTGACGTCGAGGGCGGTGGTCGGCTCGTCGGCGATCAGCACCTTGGGGCGGCAGGAGAGCGCCATCGCGATCATCACGCGCTGGCGCATGCCGCCGGAAAGTTCGTGCGGATATTGCCCCATGCGCCGGGCCGGCTCGGTGATATGCACGGCGTCCAGCATCGCGCGGGCGTGCGCCTCCGCGCCTTCGCCGCCCGCCGCGTCATGCGCGCGGATGGCCTCCGTGAGCTGCGCCCCGACCTTCATGACGGGATTGAGCGAGGTCATCGGCTCCTGGAAGATCATCGCGACTTCGCCGCCCCGCACACGCCGCATCGCGCGCTCGCTCAAACGGGTGAGTTCGCGGCCCGCGAGCCGGATCGATCCCGATCGCTGCTTCAGCGACGACGACAGGAGGCGCATGATGGAGAGCGCCGTCAGCGACTTGCCGGAGCCGGACTCCCCGGCGAGCGACAGGGTCTCGCCGGGAAGGATCGAAAAGCTCACGTCTTCAAGCACCGGGCGCAGGCCTTGCGGCGTGCGGGCGTCGATGGAAAGGCCGCGGATCTCGAGGACCGGTTTAGGGCTGACGGAAGCCGTCACGAGAAGACGATGCGCGGGAAGTAGAAGGACACGACCCAGTTCGGCTGGTCGACGATCTCGCTGATGCGCAAGTCCCCGCAGACGGAGAGCAGCATATAGGCGTCGACCGGGTTGAGTCCGTGCTCTGCCGCAAGCAGGTCGATCATGCGCGACACGGCTTCGCGAGCGGCCGTCATCAGGTCGGGGCCGACGCCCGTCGTCGCCTCGTAGCCGGCGCCGTCGAGATGGCGGCTGACCGGGCCGGGTGTCGTGAAGCGCGGGCTCTTAAGACGAGCGCCCTTGACAAGGTCGAGCGTGAGCTCGACGTCCATCTGGCTTTCGATTGCGGTTCCGCAAACCTCGCCGTCTCCCTGCGCGGCGTGGGTGTCGCCGATCGAGAACAGGCCGCCCGCAACTTCGACTGGGAGATAGAGCGTCGCGCCTTCGCTGAGGTCGCGGATGTCGAGGTTGCCGCCGACCGCGCGCGGCGGCACGACCGAGTGCTGGCCGGGCTCGGCCGGCGCGAGCCCGATTTCGCCCGCGAAGGCCTTCAGCGGCACGCGGCCTTTGGGGCCATATAGGGCCGGCGCCATGGTAGAGGCGTCATAGGTCCAAATGTGGAGCGCCGGGTCGGGGAACTGGTCGGCGAGCAGGCCGAAGCCGGGGATGTTCGCGGTCCAGCCCACGCCGGAGGGGATGAATTTCCGGAAAGTGATCTTCACCGCGTCACCGGGCTCGGCGCCCTCGACGATGACCGGGCCAGTCACCGGATTGACCTTGGCGAAGTCGACCGTTGTGACGTCCGCCACGGTTGAATCGCGGGTGAAATGGCCCGCGCCGGAATCGAGGCATTCGAAATGGATGGTCTCGCCGGGCTTGCACGTCAGAACGGGCGCGAAGTCGCGACTCCAGGCGAAATTGTGATGCTCACGATGGATCGTGTAGTTGCAGGCGACGCACATGAATCGTTGTCCTCGAGCTCCGTAGTGGGGAACCGCGGCGCGCAGAGGCGGACGCTTCCCTTCTCCCTTGGGGAAAAGGTGGCGTGGAGCGCCGGATCAGCCTCCGCGCCGTCAGGCGCGTCGCGCGCCGCCCCTTATCGCCAACCCCTCTCCCGCACGCGGGAGAGGGAGGCCGCCCCTCCGTTACGGCTTGATGTAGACCGCCTCGTAGTCGATGACGCGGGTCGGATCGATGTAGATCTCATCCGGTCCGCCCATCCGCTTCGACTTGGCGACGACGCGGCGCTCGTTGAACACGGGCGCCCAAGGCGCCTGCTGGGTCTGGATGTCGGTGAAGATCTGCGCCCAGACCTTGTAGCGCTCGTCCTTCTGCTCCGGCTTCGACATGGCGTCCGCCTTGGTCGCGCGGTCCTCGAAACTCTTGTCGCAGAACCACGACCAGTTCCAGCCGCCCGCGACCGCGCCGCCACAGCCCAGGATCGGGCCGTAGAAGTCGGATGGGTCGGGGAAGTCGGCGATCCAGCCCATTCCGCCCGACCAGGTCAGCGCGGCCTGATCCTTGTTGCCGCCGGCCGCGATCACCTCGGGCTGGGCCAGCGCCTTGATCTCCGCCTTGATGCCGATCGCCGCGAGGTCCTGCTGGATAGCCTGGGCGATGCGCGGATTGGGGTCGGTGTTCATGGCGTAGAGCGTGGTGGCGAAGCCGTCCTTCAAGCCGGCTTCCTCCATCAGCTTCCTCGCGCCCTCGACGTCATAAGGATAGCCCTTGTAGGCCGCGTCGTAACCCGGCATCAGCGGCGGCAGCACCTGCGAGGCCGGCGTCGCGCGTCCGTTGATGATGCGCACGATCCGGTCCTTGTTGATCGCCATGTTGATCGCCTTGCGGACGCGCACGTCGTCGAGCGGCTTCCTGGTGGTGTTGATTGTGACGTAGCTCGTCTCGAGCTGATCTCGGTCGACGATCATGTCCTTGGCGTCGGGCGCGTTCTTCATCTCGAGATATTTGGCGGGGGGAATGCCGTCGCCCGCGATGTCGACCTCGCCTTTCTGCAGCCTCAGTATCGCAACGAGCGGCTCCTGTCCGATCTCCACCTTGAAGCCATCGAGTTTGGCAGGGTCGCGAAAATAGTCGGGATTGCGCGAGAAGACGAGCCGCTGGCCGGGGACCCATTCGTCGAGCTTGAACCCGCCAGAGCCGACCGGCTTCTTGCCAAAATCCGCTCCCTCGGCCTCGACGACTTCCTTCGGCACCGCAGAGGCGAAGTTTAGCGCGAGCACGTTCAGGAAAGTCGCGTCCGGCTGGCTCAGCGTGAACTTGATGGTCGAATCATCGACCGCCTCGATGCCCGAGATGGTCGTTGCCGAACCATCCGCCATCTTGTCCTGGCCGACGATGGAGTGGAAGAAGCCGCCGCCCGGCCCCTGCGTCTTGGGGTTCACCGCGCGCTCGATCGAATATTTGACGTCCGCCGCTGTCACCTTGCGGCCATTGGTGAACTTGGCCTTCGGGTTCAGCTTGAATGTGTAGACGAGCCCATCCGGCGAGATGGTCCAGCTCTCGGCGAGCGAGGGGGCGAGTTCGGTCGTGCCGAACTTATAGTCGACGAGGCGCGAGAACAGGCTGTTGATCATCGACCAGTTCTGCCAGTCGTAGCCGATGGCGGGGTCGAGGGTCGCCATGTCGTCCTTGTAGGTCACGACGATCGTGCCGCCCTGATGCGGGGTATCGG
Source organism: uncultured Alphaproteobacteria bacterium (assembly GCA_963741845.1). Lineage (GTDB taxonomy): Bacteria > Pseudomonadota > Alphaproteobacteria > Rhizobiales > Beijerinckiaceae > Roseiarcus. The sequence continues at coordinate 7,430 of CAVUJV010000003.1, read as the reverse complement.
CGGCCTGAGCGAAACTCGTGACGCTCGCGCCGAGAACGAGCGCCATCGCGGCGCTTTTCAGCCAGCTTGTCTTCATGAACAGCTCCTTGCGTTGAACTCATCGGATGCGGATTCTCGGATCGAGCAGCGGCGCGATCATGTCCGCGAGCAGATTTCCAAGCACGATGGCGAGCGACGAGACGAGCGTCACGCCCACGATGATCGGCACGTCGGCCTGCTGGATCGCCTGCCACGCCAGTTGCCCGATGCCAGGCCAGCCGTAGACGGCCTCGACCACCACCACGCCGCCCATGAACTGGCCGATGTCGATGCCGATCATCGCGACGATCGGCAGAAGCGCGCTCGGCAGTGCGTGCCGCAGCACGACGCGCGGCCCTGAAAGCCCTTTGGCGCGCGCGGTGCGGACGTAGTCCTGATTGAGCACGTCGATCATCGCCGAGCGCGTCATGCGGGCATACCAACCGGCGCCGAGCAGGCCGAGCGTTAGCGCTGGCAAAACGACATGAGCGAACGTGCCATAGCCGCTCATCGGAAACCAGCCGAGATGCGCGGCGAAGACATAGAGCAGCAGCAGGGCCACGACAAATTGCGGCGACGACACGCCAACGAAGGCGAGCGTCATCACCGTCCGATCCACGAAACCGTTGCGACGTAGCGCGGCGACGACGCCGAACGTCAGTCCGAGCGTAACCTCCACGAAGATTCCGCAGGCCATCAGCACGAGCGTCGCGGGGATGCGCGCGGCGATCAGCGTCAAGACCTCGCTGCGCTGGATGTAGGAGCGGCCGAGATCGCCCTGAATGAGCCCGGTGAGATAGCGCCAGATCTGCAGCGGAAGCGGCAGGTCAAGCCCAAGCTGGTGGCGGACGTTCGCGATCATCTGCGCGTTGGCGCTGCGCCCGGCGACGAGTGCGGCCGGATCGGCCGGCAGATAGTGAAGCAGCAGGAAGGTGATGATCGCCACGCCGAGTAAAACGCCGAGCGCCTGGATGAGCCGTTGCGCCAGCAAGGCCGCCATCAGCCGCGCCCCCGCTGTGTCGGATCGAGCAGGTCGCGCAAGGCGTCGCCGACGAGATTGAACGAGAGCGCCGTCGCCAGGATGATCGCGCCGGGAATGAACACGAGCCAAGGCGCGGCCTGAAAGTAGCTCTGGCTCTCGTAGATGATGTTGCCCCACGACGGCTGCGGCGGCTGCACGCCGACGCCCAGGAACGACAGCGTCGCCTCGAGCAGCACCGTGGTTGCGATGCCGAGCGTGCCCCAGACGATCGCGGTCGGCAGAAGATGCGGCGCGATATGGCGGAAGAGGATGCGCGCGTGTCCCGCGCCGAGCGAGCGCTCGGCCAGGATGAAGTCGCGTTCTGCGAGACCGCGTGTCTCGGTATAGACGATGCGCGCTACCTGCACCCAGTTCACGAGCGCGATCACCATGGCGACGATCCACAAGGAGGGCCGCAGCAGCGCCGCCAGCACGATCGCGAGCAGCAGCGCCGGAAACGCCATCATGAGGTCGGTGAACCGCATGAGCGCGCCGCCGGCGAAGCCGCTGAGATAGCCCGCTACGATGCCGACGATCATCCCGATCACGACCGCGACGCCGTTCGCGACCAGGCCGATCACCAGCGAGGTGCGCGCCCCGTAGAGGAGCCGGGACAGCAGGTCGCGTCCAAGCGTGTCGGTGCCGAGCCAGTATTTCGGTCCGGGCGGCAGCGGGGCCCCCTCCAGCGAGAGGCCGTCGAAAGGCTGGGCGTCGGGCGAGAAGGGCGCGAGCCAGGGCGCCGCGAGCGCTGCGAAGACGACCGCGGCGATTAGCAGGATTCCCACACAGGTCAGCGGCTGGCGCGCGATCTCGGAAAGGATGCGCTTCATCCGGCCTGCGTCCTCGGCCGTGCAAGGATCGCGGCCGCCGCCTGTTCGAGGGTCAGCCGCTGGCGCATCGCTTCGCGCCTGAGACGGCTGTAGGCTCCGTCCTCGCAGGAACCGTCCGTGGCCATGTAGCTCTGAACCGCCGCATGCACGAGCGGCCGCAGTCGCACGCGCTCTTCAAGCCGCGCCATCCGCTGCGCAATCTCGCGCCGCTCCGCATGCCGTCGCGCCGCCATGACCAAGGCCGGATAGACGGCAGACGAGGCGACCGGCTTTGCGATCAGCGCATCGGCGCCCTGATCGAGCGCCCAGGCGATGCGGCCGGGCGCTTCCGACCCAAGCAAGGCGACGAGCGGAACTGGGTTTTCGCGAGGCGTCCACGGCAACACGCCGTCCCACCCTTCGTCGGCGTCCACGATGACGATGTCGACTTCCTCGCCCACGCGAAGCGGTTGCCAGCGCGGTTCCGCACGCATGCCGAGTAGGCCACATCGGCGCACGAGCCGATCCGCGGTATCGCCCGGACGATGCAGGATGACGGCCCGCTGGCCGACGAAGCTCGGAGTGGCCCTCATGACACGATCCTGAGCTGCGGCTGCGGACCCAGCAACCGCGCAACCGGCCGCTGACGCGTAAGATAGGGATCGGCGGCTACAGCTGGGCGCGACTGCAGAATTTCGAAGTTCTCGCCGTCGATTCGGCCGAGCAAAAACGGCAGGCTAGCGTGGTTGGTGGCCGGATCGATCCTCAGCGGACCGAAGGCGCTGGGCGACTCAAGCTCTGCGAGGGCGCCCTTCACCTTGATGGGATCGTCGGTTCCACAGAGGAGCACCGCTTCGGCGCAGAGACGCACCGTCGCATAGCTTGTCGCGAAATAGCTCGAAACCCGCCGCTCCTTGCCGAAGCGCGTCGCCACGCGGGCCTTGAGCGTTCGGTTCGCCGGCGTGTCGAGGCTGTCGAAATAGGACGCCGCCGCCAGGTGGCCGTCTGCGACCCCGACGCCGATTTCGGGCAACTCGCACTCGGTGAGGTCGCAACTCACGATCGGACAACGCTCCGGCCGGAATCCAGGGTCGCGCCGCCCAAGATCCCGCATCGCCCGCAGGAAGGCGTGGTTCGACGGTCCGAGCATGTTGCTGAGAATGAAATCGGGGCGGCGCGCTTCGACCTCCGCAACCAATCGCTCGACGTCCGTATCGCCGATGGGCAGGCACCGCTCACCCACGATCTCGCCCCCCGCCTCAGTAACGATCTCGCGCGCGAGCCGGTTCATTTCCCAGCCCCAGATATAGTTGGCGCCCGCAAGAAACACGCGCCGCCCGAAAGCCGGCAGCATGTGCTCGAAGAGGGGAAGGAGGTGCTGGTTCGGAGCGGCGCCGGTATAAATGACGTTCGGATTGGCCTCGAAGCCCTCATAGGGACAGACGTACCAGAGTTGGGCGTCGTGTTTCTCCATGACCGGGATCACGTCCTTGCGGGCCTGCGACGTCACTGTGCCGATCACGTGGCGGCAACACTCCTCCCGCGTCATCCGCCGGGCGAGTTCGATGTAACGCTCGCTCGATCCCGCGGGGTCTCCGGCAACAGGCTCGATCACGATGGAACCTTCGGCGCTCAGGTCCTCAATCGCGGTTATGGCGCCGTCGCGACAGTCTTGCCCGAGCACGCCATAGTCTCCGGACGTCGAAAACAAGATGCCCAGACGCAATCTTGGCATACGGCCCCAACGAAAAAGCCCCACGCCGCGTGCTCCTTCCGGAACCGCAACGTGGGGCGCTGATGCCCAAGGCCCTATCGGGCGCATTTCAAACAGACCGCATAAAGCGTTCGGCTATCTATACCATTGCACGTTCAAGGAGAGAGTCAAGGCGAGGCCTGCTAAATGAACATTCTTCCAAAGCCGAACTTTTGGGCACGCTGCCGCAAACGCAGTCTCAAAGACTTCTTGGCCCCAAACGGGGAACGGTTTTGTCACTGATCTGAATCGCTCCGAGGTTTGAACCGGTCCGGGTTTGTTGTGGACGGGCTAAAAGAGCTGGGATCACTATCGATATGGTGATCGCTGAGCTGGGCAAGATCGGCTTTAGCAATATCGCCGATTATGTGGAAATGGGCGGGAAGAGGCCCACGCTTTCCCTCGCCGACGCGCCACCGGATAAGCTGGCGGCGATCTCATCTGTCAAAGTCGATGAGAAGACCGGCGAGGTCGAGATAAGGCTTTGGGACAAGCGCGCAGCGCTTGTTGACCTTGGCAAGCACCTGGGCGCGTTCAAGGACAGTCTTGCCCTACTGGCCCGGATGGCGGCGCAGTGCAGGTTGAGGACGTGAGCGCAGCCTGCACATTCATCATGGGCGAGATCGAGGCGGCGGAGAGCTGGTCCCGGTGGTCTGCACAGGATTCCGCGAAGGCTAAGTGGACTGCTGCCGGGGTCGGAGCGGCCGGGGCATTGCCAAACGCGCACGAGTTACGCGTTGGCTTGGTGGAGGGTTGCCTTCATCGCGGTCTTCCCTCAGAAACGTCGGCTTTCGAGCAGTTGGTATGCGAGGGGTCGAATGACCAAGATTCAACCGGTTGTGATGTGTGGGGGCTCCGGCACTCGGGTGTGGCCGGAATCCCGCGAAAGCCTGCCGAAACAATTCATCCCATTGATCGGCGACCGCTCGACATTTCAGGAGATCGTTCTTCTTCTCGGCGATCCGAGGGTGTTCGAAATCCCTATGGTCATCACGAACACCGACTACCGGTTCCGGGTCGCCGAGCAACTGAAGGAAATCGACTCTCAGGCCACGATTGTGCTCGAGCCCGAGCGGCGCGACAGTGCTGCCGCCGTCGGCGCGGCGGCGGCTTGGGCGGCCGCGCGCGATCCGAAGACAATTGTCGCTATTCTCGCGGCCGATCATGTATTCAAGAACGGAAAGGCGTTCGTCGAGCTTTGCGCTCAAGCCGCAGCGGCGGCGGAAGCCGGGGAAATTGTAACGTTTGGAATCAGGCCGGACCATCCGGCGACCGGTTACGGATATATCCACCCCGCCGAGCCCCTTGCCGCAGACCATGAGGTTCGCCGAGTCGAGCGCTTCGTCGAAAAACCGGACGAAGATCGCGCAAAGGCGTTTATCGCAAACGGCTTTCTGTGGAACTCGGGCAATTTCGTCTTTCGGGCGGACGTGATGCTCGAAGAGCTTCAAAAGTTCGAGCCGGAAATCGAGGCGGCCGCCAGTGCGTCAGTGGCCTTGGCGAAGCAGGATCTCGGCTTTGTCGTTCTCGACAAGGAATCCTTCATGGGAGCGCCGAAGACATCGATCGACTATGCCGTCATGGAGCGAACCAACCGCGCCGCGGTGCTGGCGGCCGACGTCGGCTGGTCCGACGTTGGCCAGTGGGAAACCGTGTGGCGTCTCAGTCCACAGGATGCGGCCGGTAACAGTTTGCGCGGTCGGGCCGTCGCGATCGATTCGTCGAATGTTCTCGTGCGTTCGGAAGAGCATCTGGCGGCCGTAATTGGGCTCAAGGATGTCGTCGTGATCGCAACGGGCGACGCAATCCTCGTCGCAGATAAAGCGCAGGTCGATAAAGTGAAACAGCTCGTCGAGCGGCTCAAGGCTGAACGACAGCCCGAAGCTACGGAACATCGCCGTTCTTATCGTCCGTGGGGCTATTATCAGAGCATCGACCGGGGATCGCGATATCAGGTCAAACGCATCGTTGTGCGCCCGGGCGGACGGCTATCGCTGCAAAAGCACTATCACCGGGCCGAGCATTGGGTCGTCGTCCGTGGCGCAGCAGAAGTTGTGCTCAACGGCAGTACTCAGCTCGTCCACGAAAACGAGTCGATCTACCTGCCCATCGGCTCGGATCACCGGCTCGCCAATCCGGGCAAGATCGATCTTGAGCTGATCGAAGTGCAAACGGGGAGCTATCTGGGCGAGGACGACATCATCCGCATTGAGGACGTCTATAATCGCACCTAAGGCGGCGCTTTTTTCTGCGCCGCCTCCAGGTTGCATCATCACGCGTACTGAAGGTCCTTCGATGCCAGTCGGGCTATTTCGTGGATGTCGGCCCGATCAATACCGATATCCTGCAATTCACGATCTGAATACGCCGACAATTCCTGTACGACGCTTCGGTACGTCCGCCTTTCTTGCAGAAAGCGCGAGAGAGAAAACATCTTCATGACGGTCTCCTTATTGTTGACCGCCCTCGTCGCGGGCTACGGTCGGAGGGCCGACCGCTCCTTCACCTAGACGATGCAGCATTTAGTTCGCCGCACTGCAGAAGTCAATGCTGCATCGCGGTATCATTGCGAATTTTGCATAACAGAACAATCGTAAACGCCTACGAATCGCCTACAGACGAAAAATCGATCATGACTTTGACTGTGTGTTGAGTGAAGCGCCAGATATTAATGCATTTGACGCATGTCTGGGCACACCTTCCGTTTATCCATCATACGCGCAGCGGCATCAGGACATAAAGAGCGTCAGCGCCATCGCGGTCCTGGATTAGCGTCGGGGAACCTGGATCAGAGAGGCGAATTAGGGCAGTATCGCCTGGTAATTGCGCGAGGATGTCGAGCAGATAGCGAGCGTTAAACCCAATATCGATTGGCGCAGAGTCGTAATCGACCTCCAGTTCCTCGTTCGCCGACCCGGAGTCGGGATTATTTACCGACAGCGTCATGCGGCAATCGGCGATCGAAAGTTTAATCGCGCGACCTCGTTCAGACGAAAGCGTCGAGATACGGTCCACTGCTCTTTCGAACGGCTCCTTGTCGACTACAAGACGCTTATCGTTTGCGGTTGGAATGACGCGCGCATAGTCTGGAAAAGTGCCATCGATCAGCTTGGTCGTCAGCACGACGTCGCCGACAGTAAATCGCGCCTTAGCGGGCGAAAGCTCAATTTTTACATCTTGGGTCGGATCCTCCAGCAACTTCAAAACTTCGCCGACCGCTTTGCGCGGCGCGATGACGCCCGGCATTCCGATCGCCCCTTCAGGGGCCTGTGTCTCAATGCGTGCAAGGCGGTGGCCGTCTGTCGCAACTGCGCGCAGCAGCGACCGCCCATCAACCTCCATGGTGTGGAAGAAGATGCCGTTCAGGTAATAGCGCGTTTCTTCGGTGGAGATCGCAAACTGGCTGTTTTCGATGAGCCGCTTCAACTCGGTCGCGGGCAGTATAAATGCATGGGGAAATGCATTTGCGGTCAAATCCGGAAAGTCCGACGCCGGGAGCGCCTGGAGAAAAAAACGCGCCCGACCCGAGCGAAGAACAAGTTGCCCTGTGTCGCCCGAAATCTCAAGGCTCACCTGAGCGCCGTCCGGGAGCTTCCGTACGATGTCATAAATGACATGTGCCGCAACTGTTGTCGCACCGCCCTGCGCGACTTCTGCCCCCACCTGTTCCGTTGCTTCAAGGTCGAGATCGGTGCTTTTGAGTGCGAGCTTCCCCTCGCTGGCCTCGATAAGCACGTTTGCGAGGATCGGAATTGTATTGCGGCGTTCGACGATGCGATGGATGTGTCCCAGAGCCTTAAGCAGGACAGCACGCTCGACGGTCACTTTC
>CAVUJV010000002.1:0-24271 GCA_963741845.1 uncultured Alphaproteobacteria bacterium | reverse complement strand
CGTGATGATCCCGGCCTCCGCGCGCCTGCCTGCGATCACCGGCCCCCTCAATATCGGGCTCATCCTCATGGCGGCCGTCGCGGCGGCGGTCGTGATCGTCGACCGCCTGACTATCGCAGGCTACGAACTGAGGATGCGCGGGCTGGACGCGCGTTTTGCGGCGTACGGCGGCGTCGACCTCGCCGTGCAGACGGTCCGGGTCATGTTCGCGAGCGGCTCAATCGCCGGGCTCGTCGGCGCCATCATCGTGCTCGGTTCGCAGTACCGCTTTCAGGACGGCGCGCTCGTCACGCCCGGTTACACCTGGTCCGGGCTCATGGCGGCGCTGCTCGCGGGCGGAGAGCCGCTCGCCGCCGTCGGCGCTGGGCTCTTCTTCGCAGCCCTCCAGACCGGGGGCTTCGCAATGCAGCGCGAAACCTCGATTCCACGTGTCCTCACCATGGTTCTGCAGGCGATCATCATTCTCGTCCTGGCGATTTGCCACGGCGTCGGCCGGCGTGGCGTGTGATGGACTTCATTACGCCGTCATTGGTCAATTCCGCCGTGCAGGCGATGACGCCGATCCTGCTTGCCACGCTAGCCGGGGTGCTCTGCGCGCGGGTCGGCGTCTTCAACATTGCGTTGGAGGGACACTTCTCGTCGGCGCCTTCGCGGCGGTCGCGGGAAGCTACTTTTTCGGCGGCGCACTCGGCGGCGTCGTGGCGGCGATGCTCGTGACCTTGATCTTCTCGCTCATTCTCGCCTATGGCGCGACCGTCTTCCGCGGCGATCCAATTGTCATCTGCATCGGTATGAACCTGCTCGCGTCCGGTCTTACCGCCTACCTCCTGCGCCAGATGTTCGGCGTTTCGGGCACGTTCAGCGACCCGGCAATCGTCGGCCTGTCGAAAATCCGCATCGAGGCGATCAACGCGATCCCCTGGATCGGCTGGATCTTCTCACGGCAGACGGCGATCACCTGGACGGCTTGGCTCCTTGTCGCGGTCGTCACGGTTGCGGTGTTCCGTACGCCGCTCGGCTTGCGGCTTCGCGGCGTCGGCGAGGATGCGGGCGCTGCCGATTCCATGGGCGTCGACGTGACCCGCTACCGGATTACGGTCGTTCTCGTCGCGGGGGCGTTGGCCGGGCTCGGCGGCGCCCAGCTTTCTCTTGGAACGGTGGACATCTTTTCCGAGGACATGAGCGCCGGGCGCGGCTGGATCGCGGTCGTCGCCGTGATGCTCGGGAGGAACCACCCCCTCTGGGCCCCGCTCGCGTGCGTCCTGTTCGGAGCCGCCGATTTACTCTCCGTGCGGCTGCAGGGACAGGGCCTGCCCAATCAGCTTACCGACATCTTCCCCTATGTCGTCACGCTCGCTGCGCTGGCGATCAGCTACAGACGGCGGCTTCGCCGCGTTTTCATCGGGCCGGCGGCAGCGCAGAGTTGAAACGAGGACATGCGCCGCGCGCAGAGGCGCCTTTGTTCGGTCGCTCGTAGACCTTTCGGACGCGAACACTTTGGGCTGGAAGGAGGCTTCGCTCCGCGAGGCTGATCGGGTATGGCAGGATCGGATCGTCCCCATGCTTCGGAGTTTGCGCCGTGAGTTCCCCCGCCGCATAATCATCGACGTCGATACCGGCGTCGACGATGCGATGGCGATTGTCTATGCGCTCCGCCGTCCGGGCATAAAGCTCGAGGCGCTGACCACGACCTTCGGCAATACCGACACCGCCATCGCCACTGAGAATACGCTGCGCGTGCTGGAGCTTTTCAGCCGTCCGGACATTCCTGTCGCAAGGGGCGTCGCGCGCTCGCTCACCCATCCCTATGTGCGGCGCGCAGATCATGTGCATGGCGCCAACGCCATCGGCGAAGTCGAGCTGCCGAAGCCGAAGATCAGCGAGACGGGCGAGCACGCTTCGGATCTCATCATCCGCATGGCGAAAGAAAATCCGGGCGAAATCGCGCTCTGCCCGGTCGGGCCACTTACGAATGTCGCGCTTGCGCTCACGAAGGCGCCCGAGACCGCAAAGCTTCTTCGCAAGATCGTCATCATGGGCTCGACCCTGTTCCATCCTGGTATTCACGGACCCGACGCGCCGATGGTGGACGCCAATTTCGCCAATGATCCGGAGGCCGCGCATATCGTGCTGCAGGCCGGCGCCGAGGTGACTTTCGTCGGCATGGACGTCACGATGACGACGCTGTTCTCAACCGCGATGATGGAAGAGGTCGCGCGCGAGGGGGACGAAGCGGCGAAAATCCTCATGAAGATGACGGAATTCTACGTTCGCGCCTACGAGATCATGTATCCCGGCATCGACGGGTGCGGCCTGCATGATCCATTGGCTGTCGCAATAGCGGAGGACCCGGCGCTGGCGACGACGGAGCGCATGTTCGTGGATGTGGAGTTGCATGGCGCGCTCACGCGCGGCGAGACCGTCGCCGACCGGCGCCGCACCGCGCTCCCGCGGCGCAACGCGAATGTCTGCGTCGACGTCGACCGGGCGCGCTTCACGGCGAATTTTCTTGCCGCTATGAAGGGGGCCTGAGAGCGAAGCGGCGCCAATGTCTGACGACAGCGCAAGTCTTAAGCCCGCGCCCTCCGAAGTCGAACGGTCCGTTCTTGAAGCCTGACGCGTTGTGACCGAGTGCGCTGACTTGGATAGAAGGTATAGGGATCAAGCGAGTTTTCGAAGATCGCTTTGGCGGACGTTGTCCACACGAACGGCCGACAATCGCTGTTGTGGGCGTCGATATAGCGTGTGATCGCGTTCTGCAGATCGTCGAGGGAATGGAAGGCTCCGCGTCGGATTTGGCGGCGTGTGATGACGGAGAAGAAGCCCTCGATGGCGCTGAGTGTGGTCGGCCTCTCAACGACGGAAGGTTGCGAGAGTAACTAACCTACATAGGCTGTCAAGCGGGACCAGCGACTGGAATCCGAGCATTTCGCCCACTTTCGATGCATGAGAAGCTGGGCTTGTAGGATATGCCCGGGTCGTCTTGCGGTGTAAGTAAGTTTCCAATATCTCTTGTCCCGACGCCGCCCGATTGCGTGGGCCGCGACGGATGGCCGGAAGGCTTCGAATGGCAAAGGCGAGAAAGCGGCCCCAAGAGGCGGCCGGTCAGAGCTACGGCAAGCCCGTTCCGGACATTCTCGCCATCATCAAGGATTCCTATTCCGAACTGCGGCCGGCCGAGCGGAGGGTCGCCGACGTTGTTCTCGAAGACGTGACTTTCGCCGTCGATGCGCCCAACGATGAGATTGCGCGGCGAGCGGAGACGAGCGAGCCGACCGTCACGCGGTTCTGCCGCGCCATCGGCTGCGACGGCTTGCGGGATTTCAAGCTCAAGCTCGCGCAGAGTACGGTGGTCGGCCGTCTTTATCTCGATGCGCCGCAGCCAAAGCAACGCGGGCCCGAGAACCGCTCTCCTTTGTGGCGGGAGGTATTCGCCGAGGCGCGCGCGGCGCTTGCGACGGTCGAGAACACGCTCGCGGTCCCGGACATTCTCAAGGCGGCCGAGTTGATCGCGAAGGCGCGGCAGGTGATGACTTTCGGGTTCGGCGGCAGCTCGACGGCGCTTGCGCAGGAACTGCAGAACCGGCTCTTCCGCTATGGCGTCGTCGTCCATGCGCATGCCGACCCTTACGTTCTCAAGATGACGGCGGCCGCCTTGCGGCCGGAAGACGTGATCGTGGCCATATCGAGCACGGGGCGCACGCGCGAGGTGATCGAAGTCGTAGAGATCGCGCGGCGCTATCGCGCAAAGGCCATTGCCATTACCGCGCCGGACTCGGACCTCGCTTCGGCCTGCGATGTGCGCCTCACCGCCGCCATCCCGGAATATCCGGACGCTTTGAAGCCGACCGCTTCGCGCTACGCTTTTCTGGTCATCATCGACCTTTTGTCAGCGGCGGTCGGAGACCGGCTCGACGTGTCCGCGCGCGAGACGCTGCGGAGAATCAAATACACGGTTCTCAGCCACCGAAAGGGTCCGGCTCTCGAGCCGCTGGGCGACTAGGCGATCGACGGGCAATCATCGACGACGGGAGCAAGCGAGACGATGGACGCAGACGCAATCAGGTCGGAAGCCGGAGGCTGGCTCGCCCGTTTCGGCGATGCCCTGTCCAGCGGCGACGTCTCCCGCGCGCTCGCCCTGTTCGCCGACGATTGTTACTGGCGCGACTTCCTGGCGTTCACCTGGAACATCAGGACGACGGAGGGCAAATCCGCAATCGCCGAAATGCTCGGGGCGACGCTCAGCGCGGCTTCGCCCTCGTGTTGGACACTGGAAAAAGCCGAGCGCGTCGCGGGCGGTGTGGAGGCGTGGTTCGCCATGTCGGTGCGCGCGGGACGCGGGCGGGGCATCTTTCGTCTCGAAAATGGACTCTGCCGCACGATTCTCACGACGCTTCAGTCCCTCGACGGCTTCGAGGAGAGCGTCCAAGTCGCGAGACCGCTCGGCACGACCCATAAGGCCACACGCGACCGGAGGAACTGGGGCGAGCGGCTCGCGGCGGAGCGCGCAGCGCTCGGCGTCACCGAGCAGCCCTATTGCCTCATCATCGGCGGCGGGCAGGGGGGCGTCATGCTGGGCGCCCGCCTTCGGCAGCTCGGCGTGCCTGCCATCATCGCGGAGAAGAACGCGCGGCCGGGCGATTTGTGGCGCAATCGCTACCGGTCGCTCGTGCTGCACGACCCGGTGTGGTACGATCATTTTCCCTACATGCCGTTCCCGGAGAGCTGGCCGGTCTTCACGCCGAAGGACAAGATGGGCGACTGGATCGAGGCCTACGTCTCGGCGATGGAGCTCAACTACTGGAGCTCGACCGAGGTCAAATCGGCCCGCTTCGATCCCGCGAAAAAGAAGTGGACCGTCGAGGTCGTTCGCGAAGCGCGCCCGATCACACTCGAACCCACTCAGCTCGTTTTCGCGACCGGCGCCTACGGCCCGCCGAACGTCATCGACCTGCCTGGCGAGAAGGATTTCGGCGGTGAAATCCTGCATTCCAGCGCCTATAGCGATGGCAGCTCTTACAAAGGCAAGCGCTGCGCGGTGATCGGCGCCGCGAGCTCCGGCCACGACGTCGCGGTCGATTTGTGGGAGGCGGGCGCCGATGTGACGATTATTCAGCGTTCGCCGACCACGGTCGTCCGCTCCGAGACGCTGATGGAGCTTGCCTTCGACCTCTATTCCGAGAAGGCGGTTGCGAAGGGAATCGACGTCGAAACAGCGGACATGATCGTGATGGCGACGCCCTTCGCGCTCCAGCCGCCGATCCAGCGCGCGCTCTACGAAAAGATCAAAACGCGCGACGCGGATTTCTACGACAGGCTTCGCGCGGCGGGCTTCCTGATCGACTTCGGGCCGGACGAGACGGGCCTCATGATGAAGGCCTATCGCACCGGCTCCGGCTATTATATCGACGTCGGCGGCTCAGAGCTCATCATCGATGGCGAGATCAAGGTGAAGAGCGGGGTCGAGATCTCGACGCTGACGAAAAAGGGAATCGGCTTCGAGGACGGCAGCGAGATCGAGGCCGACGTCATCATTCAGGCGACCGGATTCCATTCGATGCATGAGGTGATCGGGCAGATCGTCTCGCGCGAGGTCGGCGAGCGGATCGGGCAATGCTGGGGATTGGGCTCTGGCGTGCGCGGGGATCCCGGCCCGTGGCAGGGCGAACCGCGCAACATGTACAAGCCCGTCGCGCAGGAAAACCTTTGGATTCAGGGCGGCAACCTTGCGCTCTCGCGTTTCTTCTCCAAATTCGTCGCGCTGCAGATCAAGGCGCGGATGGAGGGAATTGAAACGCCCGTCTATGGGGCTCCGGTGTGATTGACGCGGTCGCGCTCTGCCGGGAACTCGTGAGGTTCGACACCCGCAATCCGCCCGGCGACGAAACCCGATGCGCTGACTTTCTGGAGGAGACTCTCGTCGGTCACCGCTTTTCGGTCGCCCGCCAAAGCTTTGGGTCCGGCCGCTTCAACCTCGTCGCGCGTCTCGAGGGCGAGACGCCTGCCGCCATGTTCACCGGCCACATCGACACCGTACCGCTTGGGACCTCGGAATGGACCTACGATCCCTTTGGCGGCGAGATCGTCGACAATCGTCTTTACGGGCGGGGCGCCACCGACATGAAGGCGGGGATCGCCGCGATGATCGCAGCCGCCGTCGAGACCGCGAACGACCCCGCCCGTCGCGCGGCCGTCACGCTCGTCTTCACCGGCGGCGAGGAGACCGGCTCCGAGGGCGCGCGCGCGCTGGTCGCAGCGGGGCTCGTCGGCGAAGCGGCCTTTCTGGTCGTCGGCGAGCCGACGTCCAACCGTTTCCTCAACGGCCACAAGGGCGCCTTCTGGCTGCGCGCCTGCTGCCGGGGCCGAACCGCGCATGGCTCAACGCCGCACCTTGGCGACAACGCGCTTTACAAGGCCGCCGAGGGCGTTCTCAGGCTCCGGGACTTTGGCTTCAATGTCGCGCCCCATGCCGTGATGGGCTCGCCGACGCTCAACGTGGGGACGATGCAGGCGGGACAAAACGTCAATTCCGTGCCCGACCTCGCCGAGTTCACGATCGACATCCGCACCATTCCCGGCCTTGCTCACGAGCGCGTTCGGGACGCCATCGGCGCGACCCTCGGCGCCCAAACGACGCTGGACGCGCTGGTCGACCTTCCGGCCGTCTGGTCCGATCCGGATTGGCCCGCGATGAAACGGCTCGGCCGCGCCTATGCGCAGGCGACGGGCGCGGCGCCGCATACGGAGAGCGCGAACTATTTCACCGACGCCTCTGTGCTCACGCCCGCGCTCGGCGACATTCCGACTGTCATCTGCGGCCCGGGCGACGCAACCCTCGCGCACAAGACAGACGAATACTGCCTCGTCGATCGAATCCGCGAGGCCGTCGGCATTTACAAAGCCTTCATGCTCATGCCGGCCGGCTCCGGCCGCGCAAATCCCTAAGGAACGCAAACCTCATGCACGATCTCGTCCTGAAAGGCGCTCGCGTCATCGATCCGAGTCAAGGGATCGACCGCATTGCAGACGTCGGCTTCGCGGACGGGCAATGCTCGGGCGTGGGCGACGGCCTTGACGGCAAGGACGTCAGGGATCTCTCGGGTGCGATCGTCACGCCGGGCCTTATCGATCTGCATACGCATGTCTATTGGGGCGGCACGTCGCTCGGCGTCGATCCGGACGCCTATGCGCGCCAGAGCGCGGTCACGACGAGCGTGGACACCGGGAGCGCCGGGCCCGGCAACTATCCTGGCTTCCGCGCGCATGTGATCGAGCGGGCCGAGTCGCGCGTCCTTGCGCTCCTGCACGTCTCGTTCGCCGGCATCTTCGCCTTCTCGCCGACCATCATGGTGGGCGAGAGCAATGACATGCGGCTCATGGCGGCGCGGGATGCGGTCGAGGTCGCGCGTTCGGACCGGAGGAACATCGCGGGAATCAAGGTCCGGGTGGGACGCAATTCCAGCGGTCCGAACGGCATTGCGCCGCTCGATGTCGCGCTCGACGTTGCGGACGAAGCCGGGTTGCCGCTCATGCTGCATATCGACGAGCCGCCGCCAACCTACGAGGCGGTCGTGTCCCGCCTGCGCCCGGGCGACATCCTGACCCATTGCTTCCGCCCGTTTCCCAATGCGCCGATGCGCGAGGACGGGAGCGTGCGCGAGGCGGTCCTGGAGGCTCGGGCGCGCGGCGTCCTGTTCGACATCGGGCACGGCATGGGCTCATTCGCCTGGAAGACCGCGCGACGCATGACCGACAAAGGCTTCTGGCCCGACACGATTTCCTCCGACGTGCACGCCATGTGCATCGACGGACCCGCCTACGACCTCCTGCGCACCCTGACCAAGTTTCTTGCGCTCGGGATGTCGCTTCCCGATTGTGTCGCCGCCGCAACGTCGCGCGCCGCGGCCGCGCTGCGCCATCCGGAGCTTGGGACGTTGAAAGCTGGCGCTGTCGCCGACGCGAGCGTCGTCCGCCTTGTTGACGACCCGATCGCGCTTGAGGATGTGGTCGGCGAGATCGTCAAGCATCCGCAGCGGCTCGTCCCGGTCGGAACGGTCATGGGCGGCGTCTGGCGGGACGCCGCGCCGCGCGTGTGACAGGCCATTCGCCGCCGCGTCAAAGACCTGCGACCGCCTCGCCGATCCAGTCGAGCCGCTTTGCCGGAATGAGCCCGTAGTTGTAGAAATTGAGCCCCTTCGCGCCTGCCGCGACGCAGGCGCGGACGCGCGCGGTGAGGCCCTCCGCGCCGCCGACTTCGCCGTTGAACAGGCGGAAGCCGGCGCCGAGGAATTTCTCTGGCCCCAGCGCCTCGACGCCGGCTTGCATGACGTTTGCCGCTCCGTCCGGCCCGAGCGTATAGACGCAGAGAATGGCGCCATCGCAGACCTTGCCGATGGCCTCGAGGTCGCAGCCGCCGAGCCAGGCTTCCGCGAGGTCGATGAGAACAACGCGGCTTGCGGGATGCGCCCGCTCGCGGATTTCGGCGACGAGACTCGTCACCGGCTCGCTCCGCCAGAGAAGATAGTCGTGGAGCGCCGGGTAGAGCCGGAACGTCTCGAGTCCGCCCGCCGGAAAATCGGGGAAGCGGCGTTTCGGCGCCTCCCGCTCGCAGGCCTCCACGATCCATTCGGCAACGATTTTCCGCGCGGCCTCCGCGTCCACGCCCGCTTTCGCCGCGCGCGTCCGGCACGAGTTGCAGAAGCAGAGCGAGAGCGCGAAATCGTCTTCCGGCGTCAGGCCCACGCCGTCCTTCTCATGATGATATTCATGGGCGAAGCCGAGGAACGAAGGGCTTTCCAGTTCGACGATATCCGGCTTGTACGTGTGCGTCAGGTCCTCGACCATCGTCGCCACATAAGCGCGGGCGTCAGGGTTCGAGGGGCAGAGGTTGTAGTAATTCGGGTCGCCGAAAGCGTTGCGGGTGACGGCGCCGGGATGGAGCATGCCGAGCCGCGTATTGTGCAGGCAGACCGTCCAGCAGCAGACGCCGAGGCCCCCTTCGTTGCGTCTGCGCACGAGCTCCCCGAGAACGTCGCCGCCTTTTTCGATGACGTCGGCGACCTTCGGCCGGATCGCGAGGCGCTCCCACCGCGAGGCGTTCGGCAGGAAATAGATCGTGCCATCCTCGGGAAAGTACGCCTTGCGCTTCGGGCTGCGCGCCTGAAGAAAGCGGCCCGCATGATAGGAGGTCGCGAGGCTCACGCTCGTCGCGCCCGCCCGCTCCTTGAGTTCGCCGAGCACAAAATCGTAGCCGAGATCGAGAATATCCCAGGCGTAGGTCCACACCGACCTGTGCATTCTTCCCCCGCCGCTTGTTCCGCCGCTCCGGCGGCGCTTCGCCGCCCCTTGATGACGAGCGCGCCCGCGCGCGTCAACGGGGCTCGACGCCCTCCATCCGATAGATCCTCCGCGCATTGCCGCAGAAAAGCGCGGCCTGATCGTCTCGGGAGAAATCGCGCACGATTTCCTTGAAGCCGTCGAAGATCGCGTCGAACGTCGTCCCGAGCCGTCCCACGGGGAAATCGCTCCCGAACATCGCGCGGTCCGGGCCGAAAGAATTGATGCAGGCGAGCGCGACCTCGCGAAGGCTTTCGTGCGTCGGGTTCGGATCGTAGGCCGTCAGCGCGGAAATCTTGATGACCACGTTGGGCTCCTTCGCGAGCCGTTTCAGGCCCGATTTCCAGCGCGCCATGCCTTCGGGATCGCGATCGACCGGGCTCGCGCAATGATCAAGGACGAAGGGCTGTTCCGGAAAGGCGCTCGCGAGGCGGGCGACCTCTTCCGCCTGATAGGGATAGAGCATGAGTTCGAGCAGGAGCCCGTGGCGCGCAAGCTGCGATACCCCTCGGCGGAACTCCGGCTCGTCCGCCATTCCGGGCCTTGGGGCGAAACACCTGGCGGGATCGGCAGGATGCCAGCTCAGGATCTGCCGGATGCCGACGCATCGCCGGACTTCGGCCAGTCGCGCGAGCGTATCCCCCGCATCGGGCGCGAGAAGGTCGGCGAAGCCGATATATCGCATCGCCACGCCGCCGGCCTTGTCCAGCGATTCGAGCCAGCGGATTTCCGCGAGCGGATCGTCCGCGCGATCCCATCCTGCCTCCACATGCACCGAGGCGACGATGTCCTGGCTCGCCGCGTCGCGGCGATAGTCCTGCGGGAGATAGTTGCGGCGAAGCGGCCCGATGTCGCCGAGCGGGTGGGCTGCGCCGCTCGGCCGGAGCCAGGGATGGCAGTCCATGCCGAGATCCCAGAGGTGGATATGCGCATCCACGATCGGCCCTGAGTAAAGCGAAGCCAAGGGAACGTCTCCGATCAGGCGGCTGCGAGGCCTTCCGAGCCCGCGCCGCAGACGAGCCCGCAAATCCGCTCGCCGGGCTTCGTCGCGACCCGGCCGGATCGAAGCGCAGCGGCGGCCGCGGCCCCGCTGAGATCGGCGGCGAGCCCGAATTCGAACCACAGCCACCGCGCGGCGTCGAGCATCTCTTCATCGGTCACCAGCACGATCTCGTCCACCGTCCGGCGTATGATCTCGAAGTTGATCGCCTCCGTCATGCCGCAGGCCATCGTCGCGACGCGGGTCGTGACTTCGGCGAGTTGGACGACCCGTCCGGCGGCGAGAGAATTGTACAGCGTGGGCGCGCCGACCGGCTCGATGCCGACGATCCGCACGTCGGGCTTCTTCGCTTTCACCGCCGTCGCAAGCCCCGCGATCAGGCCGCCTCCGCCAATCGCGACGAGAATGGTCTCGACATCGGGCAATTGCTCCAGAATTTCGAGGCCGAGCGTCCCCTGACCGGCGATGACCGCCGGATCCGCGAATGGATGGAACAAGACGGCGCCCGAGCCTTCCGCGAAAGCCTCGGCGGCGCGATTGGACTCGTCCCACAACGTCCCAACGATGCGGACCTCCGCTCCCCATTTGCGGATCTTCTCGACCTTCTCGCGGTTCACCGTCTCGGGCGCGAAGATCGTCGCCTTCACGCCTGCGAGACGCGCGGCGCGGGCGACGGCGAGCCCATGATTGCCGCCCGATGCGGTCACGATTCCTCGCGTGAGGGTCTCGCGCGGCGTCGTCAGGAGCTTGTTCGCCACGCCTCGCGCCTTGAACGATCCGGTCGGCTGCAGACATTCGAGCTTGAGCCACAGGTCCGCGCCGGTCGCGGGCGCCGCGCATTGTTCCGCGCGCAGCATCGGCGTCCGCCGGATCGCGCCTGCGATCCTCTTCGCGGCGGCCTCAATGTCGCTTGGCCCGATCATACGGCGTCGCTGCTCCTGTTCGGCTTCCCGGCGGCCCGGCGCTCCCGCGCCGCGCTGATGCTTGACACGGAGGCGTCGCCCGCTACCGTCGTTATCATGGCGGCTTCGCCCCGCGAAGGGCGTTCCGTCGTTTGCGGTTGCCGTGGTGAATGAAGGAGACGCCGCGTTGCTGGTTCAGGACCTCGACACGCCCTCGGCGGTCGTCGATCTCGACGTGATGGAGAACAATCTCCGGCGGTGCCAGACCTATCTCGACCGTCATGGGCTTCGTCTGCGCCCGCACATCAAAACCCACAAGATTCCCGAATTCGCGCACCGGCAATTGCAGCTTGGCGCGAAGGGCATCAACTGCCAGAAGCTTGGCGAAGCCGAGGTCATGGCCGACGCGGGCATTTCCGATATCCTGCTCACCTACAATCTCCTTGGTCGCGCGAAGCTCGACAGGCTCGTCGCGCTCGCGCGCCGGGCCGACATGAAGGTCGTGGGCGACTCGATGGAGGTGGTGGAGGGCCTGTCCGACGCCATGATGCGCGCGGGCCTCACGCTGACCGTGCTCGTCGAGTGCGATACGGGCGCGGAGCGCTGCGGCGTTACGACTCCTCAGGCCGCGCTCGAACTCGCACAGGCGATCGACCGCGCGCCGGGCCTCGCCTTTCGCGGCCTCATGACCTATCCGCCGAAAAACTCCGTGGCGAAGACCAACGCCTGGCTGACGGAGGCCGTGGAGCTTTGCAGGCGTTCGGGGCTTTCGGTCGAGATCGTGAGCAACGGCGGCACGCCCGATCTCTACAGCGCCCATGAGGTCACGGCCGCGACGGAGCACCGCCCTGGCACCTATATCTACAGCGACCGCTATCATGTCGAGGCGCAGCGCTTCGGCGCCTTGGGCGATTGCGCGCTCACCGTTCAGGCGCGCGTCGTCTCGCACGCCGCGCCCGACCGTTGCGTGATCGACGCGGGCTCGAAAAGCCTGTCCTCCGACCTTCTGGGACTGCAGGGCTATGGCCGCATCCTCGAACATCCCGACTGGGAGATCTATGCGCTCAGCGAGGAGCACGGGCATGTGCGCGCGCCCTCCGGCGCGGAGGCGCCGAAGGTCGGCGAGCGAGTGACGATCGTTCCCAACCACGTCTGCGTCGTGACCAATCTCTATGATCGCATCTATGCGGCGCGGCAGGGCAGGGTGGAGACCTTCTACGAGGTCGCGGCGCGAGGAAAGGTTCTGTGACCTCGGCGACGCAACAGGCGACGCGCGTCGACCTCGGCCGTCTCGTCGGCCTTCTCGACAAGCTCGTCGCCATCGACACGCAGAACCCTCCCGGCCGCGAGACGGAAGCGGCGGCGCTGCTCGCCTCCGAGCTCAGGGACATTGGCTTCGCGGTCGAGGTCCGGCCGCTTGGGCCCGGCCGCGCCAATGTCGTCGCCCGGTTCGACAACGGCCCCGGCCGATGCTTCACCTTGAACTCGCACATGGACACGGTTCCGGCGGGCGAGGGCTGGACGGGCGACCCCTTCCGGCTGACCGAGCGCGACGGGAGGCTCTATGGCCGCGGCGCCTGCGACGCGAAGGGTTCGATCGCGGCCATGACCGAGGCGGGGCGGCTGCTGCTGGCGGAGCGCGGCGCGTGGCGCGGAACGCTCGCGCTCGCCTTCGTTTCCGACGAGGAGGTCAACGGCGGCGGCTCGCGCGCGGTCGTGCTGCAGGAGCCGAAGGCGGACCTCGTCATCGTGGGCGAACCGACGAACAACGCGGTATTCTCGGCCCATAAAGGTTGCCTGCGTCCCATCGTCCGCGCGCGCGGCAAGGCGGCCCATTCCGGGCGCCCGGAGCTTGGCGTCAACGCGATCATGGGGGCGCGCCATCTCATGGCGCTCTTCGACGCGCGCGACCGGGAATTGCGCGCGCTTCATCATCCGCTGGTCGGCCACGCAAGCCTCTCCGTCACCCGCATCCAGGGCGGCGTCGCGGACAATGTCGTTCCGGAGGCGTGCGAAATGACGCTTGATCGGCGCCTGCTGCCGGGGGAGGACCTCGACGACGCGCTCGAAGAGCTTCACGCCCTGCTGGACAGGGCAAAGCGCGAGAATGCGGTCGCGGCGGAGGTGACGGCGATTCGCGCAAGGGCGGGCGCGACGGAAACGCCGGTGGACGATCCGCTGGTCCTGCGCGCGGTCGCCGTTTCGCGAAGCCATGGCGTGACCTTCCCGCAGCCCGGGGGCCTCACCGGCGGTTGCGATCTCGTCCACTATCGCGAGACCGGATCGGTTGGGATCGTGCTGGGCCCCGGCTCGCTCGACGTGGCCCACCAGCCGGATGAATTCGTGCCGAAAGACGATCTCGTCCGCGCCGCGCTGATTTACCGCGACATCGCGCTCGCAATGATGGACGTCTGAAGCGCGCAGCGCAGATCAGTTTTTTGGCTCTTGTAGCGTTAGCGGTGGGGTCAGCGTTGAAAGCGGACAAACCAAAGGCAGCGCCGCCTCCTCCCGGACGGCGGGCCTGAAACGTTCCAACCTATTGGCCAACAGCTAGGCTAGGAGTTTGCCCGGCCACTGAGCGCGTAAAGCCTCGGACGGCTTTCCGCAGCCTCAGCTCTTGCCGGGGCGAGCCACCTCCGCGTCGCGCTAACGTCATGATTGATGAGCAGGGCGACATGCCCGGAAAGGCCTTGCCAGAAGTCCGGGCTAAGGGAGAGTTCTCCCGTGGTCCAACGCCAGCTGCAAGCGCTTTGCGCCTCCTCGGGATGCACACCGTCCGCGACGTGCAGCTCGTGGGGGGCCACGGATCGTGGTTCGCCGCCGCTGCCCGAGAAGACGAGCGCTCGCAGCGAGATCCCCAGCGAACGAGCGTCGGGGATCCCGACTTCAGCGGGGACGAAGGTGTTGGACTTCAGCCGAACGTCCGTCGCGGCCGCTGGGAACAGGAACACCGCCGCATCCCCGCCCGAACACGGACGATGAACCTCACCGTCGGCCACCAAGTGGAGGTCAGCATCGTATGAGCGCGACCAGCCGAGCAACTCGGCCCGCGCCTCCAGACGTTGGCGAGCAAACGCAAGCACCGGACCATCCAGCACGACCGGGCGGCAGAAATCGGCGCGGGTCTTTGTATGCCCCTCGTCGAATACCAACATCGTCGGGCTGACCTCGTCGAAGAAAGCGCGGTTTCCGTGTTCGAAATAGCTCTCTGCCGGCAAGTTGTTAGCGATCAGCACATCGTGGCTGTCGAGTTCGACATGCCAGTAGGTCACGTGCTCCATCGCGACTTGGGCAATGGTGGCGCCATTAATGAGATCGCCGGCGGGAATTAGCACCTCGCCGCAGAGATCGACGCAGAGGGAGTGGCCGCTCGAAACGAAGAGATCCTGCGAGGGTCGGTTCGGCCCGAACGAGTTGCGTGCGATACGGACCGGATGAACCACGCGCGAATTGGCGTATCTGCGGCAGTCGACGAAGCGACGCCCCAGCCACTTGATGGGCCGAAGCTCCCCGGAACTTGTCTCCACCAGATCGCCGACTTGCAGGCTCTCGACCGCGACATCGCCCCGCGGTGTGCGAAATCAGCGTACCCTCGACGTAGCAAACTGGAGACGACGTAACAGAACTGCTTATTAGAGTTGGGAAACTACCGATGCCGCCAAGGTGCACAGCGCTGCCGGTAATGACGGTAGGCTGCTCACCAGTGTAAGTGATCACAATATTGTTATTATCGGAGAACGAAGTTACAGCGAAATCAGGGCCGGATCCGATAATGAAACTGGTAAAGGTGACTACTGGCGGGCCTCCGAGAGAGGCAAGGGCTCTGTTGCAAACTTTACTGGGAGCCGGACGCCGGCCTTTGCCGGGGCGGCGGCCCGGTCAAGCGGCCTCGAGTTCAATCTTCTCTCTTACGAGCTGGACAGCCTCAGCCAGGGCGGAGGCGCCGAGACCGAAAGCCTGCTCGACGATGCGAGCCTCGCCGCAGATGTCACGCGTGATGTTGAAAGCCGACGCCTGTCCTTTGCGCAGCGCGCGCATCACCTCGAAGCCCTTGATCGTTGCGTAAGCCGTCCGCAGCGTCTTGAAGCCTCTGACCGGGCGGATCAGCGGCTTCAGCTTGCCGTGATCCGCCTCGATGACATTGTTCAAATATTTGACCTGTCGATGCCGCGTCTCCTCCGGGCACTTGCCCTCCTTCTTCAGCTCTGCGAGCGCGGCGGCGTAGGTCGGAGCCTTGTCGGTGTTGATGACCGTCGGCTTTTCCCAGTCTTTCAAGCCCTTCAGCGCCTTGCCGAGAAAGCGCTTCGCCGCCGCCGTGTTGCGCGTCGGTGAGAGATAAAAATCGATCGTGTTGCCGTGCTTGTCCACGGCCCGGTAAAGATAGGCCCACTTGCCTCGGATCTTCACGTAAGTCTCGTCCACACGCCAACTCGTTGAGCGTGGCTGCCGCCATTGCCAACGCAGTCGTCTCTCAATCTCGGGCGCATATTTCTGAACCCATCGGTAGAGGGTCGAATGGTCGACGGAGACGCCGCGCTCACCCATCATCTGCTCAAGATCGCGGTAACTCACGCCGTAGCGGCAATACCATCGGACCGCCCAGAGCACGACCTCGCCTTCGAAATGGCGACCCTTGAAATCCGACACGACCGCCCCCTGGCCAAGGAGCCATCCCGACGCAAAACCGGAACCTTTGCAACAGAGCCTTTTCGGGTGCGTTCAAAATTTCCGCCGGCCCCGCTGAAGCATCACCCCTTGGCCGCGTCTCGGGCGATGTCGGACAGAGTTTCGAAAACCGGTCCCCGCAACGGTATGCGGATGTGGAAGACTTCGCCGATCACCTGCGTCCAACCGTGCAGGAAATAGGTCCACCCATCCGCGATCTGCAGCTTCCGGCTCTTTTCCTGAGCGCGCGCCTGATCGAGAAAGACGAGATCGCCGCGATAGTTGAGGTCCCAAGCGATGGCCCGGTCCGGAAAGCGCGCGGCATCCGCGAGCGGCGAGCCGGGCGCGTCCTTGCCGAGCCCGGTTGCGTTGACGACCAGCGAGCCAGGACACAGACCGGCGAGCGTCGCGTCATTGTCGCCCGCCTGCCGGGCAAGCACATATTCGGTTGGGACGCCGGAATAGAGCTGCGCGTGGATGCGTCGAATCTCCTCGAGACGTTCCGGACTACGATCCGACACCACGATGCGCGAGGGCCGGTCAGCCCCCCGGGAGGCCTGCAAGAGATGCCAGGTCAGCGCGATGGTCGAGCCGCCGGCGCCCATCGAGAACGCCTCGGCCCCGGTCCGCTCGAAGTGGCGTTCTGGCAGGAGGTCGTCGAGCGCGAGGCCCGAGGAAATGGGGTCCTTGGCATGACAGACAAGCTGCCCGTCCTGTTTGGAAAGGCAACTCGTTTCGCCCATGAGAAGCGCATGTGGATCGACGATGTCGAATAGGTTGCGGCAGGCGTGATAGAGGTCGATCTTGTGCGTCGTAACCAGCGCGCCAAGCGACAGAGGGTCATCCTTAAGAAAGGAGACCGCCGCGCGATAGGCGTCTGGGGGCGCATGCAGCGGAAAGTCGACGCCCTTGATGACGGCGCCGGCGAAGCCGAGCTGTTCGGCCCAGGCCGGGAAAACCTTCATGATCGAGCTCTTCGTCGTCGTGACGCCGAAGAAATAGAGGGTGGGAGCGGTCGCGGGTTCAAGCGGCGTCATCGGCCCGGCTCGCGCTCACGAAGCGGCGGCGTAGACGCGCTCGATGCGCGAAGCAGTCCGTCCCCGGTAGCCGGCGTTGTCCACCAGCGTCCACCCGCCCTTGCCATCGTCGACGACCCGCTTCCTCATGCCGCCCGCCTCCTCGATGATCGCGTAATCCTGTCCGGAATCGGCCGGATAGGCGAAGGTCATCACCAGATCGCCAGAGCCGATGTTGACAGAGCGATGGATCCAGTAGGGCGGAACATAACAGAGCACGCGCGGCCCGATCTCGACGGCGCGAATTTCGCCCTCCGGCGATTCGAGCAGCATGAGCCCGCTTCCGCTCTCGCCATAGTACATTTCCGGCCGGTTCGCATTGTCGTGGATATGGCCTCGGGTAAGAAAATACTCGCGCCCGACTTTGCCCGGCCGCATCCGCGTGACGCCGACGATCATGTCGCCCGGATTTGCGGACGGCCGGTAGTCAGTGACCTCGTAGACAACATCGCCGCCGTGCTCGCGCTTGAGGGCGGCGAAGGCCGCGGAATCCTCGTAAAGTCCGTCGAGGTCCGCGAGGGTCTTCAGATATCGGCCGGTCGCACCCGCGAGTTCGCCGCGCGCGACATCTACGCGGCAGACGCCCGGCTCCAGAAGCTTCATCTGCCTGTCCCTTGCCGTCTTAACCGGGCATAGTCCTCCCCGGTCTCATAAGTCGAGATTACATTTTTGGGCGACAAGCCCCAAGCGATCAAGGAGGAAACGCGGTGACGGCAGCCCCTTCCGCCCTGACGGCTCGCGCCCGCTCTTGCATCCTGCGCCCGCGCGGCGCAGTCGCAAGGCCGGCCGGCCTGCGGATGCGGTGAAGAGATGGCGCGCGACTTGACGCTTTCCATCGACGTCGGCACCGGCAGCGTCCGCGCCGCGCTCGTCGATTTGTCGGGGGCGATCGTACACATCGCCGCGCGCGAGCACGATCAAATCGTGCCGCAATTCGGCTGGGCCGAGCAGAGGCCGCTCGACTGGTGGGCGGGGGTGTCCGCCTCGATCCGGGACGCGCTCGGCGCTGTCGAAGGCGCGCGGGAGCGCGTTGCCGCGGTATGCGCCTGCGGTCAGATGCACGGGACGGTGCTGGTCGACGAAGCGGGGCGGCCAACACGCGAGACGGCGCCCCTGTGGAACGACAAGCGCACGGCGACAATCGTCGCAGATTTCGAATGCGAGCACGGGGCGTCCGCTTACCTCGCCGAAAGCGGCAATCCGCCGACGCCCGCATGGCCTGCTTTCAAGCTGATGTGGCTCAGGCGGAACGACCCGCGCGCTTATGACGCCGCGCGCATGGTTCTCATGCCGAAGGATTACGTCAATCTCCGCCTGACCGGCGAGATGGCGATGGATTCCGGCGACGCGTCGTGCAGTTTCCTGATGAATCCACGAACCCGTAGCTGGTCGGAAGCAATGATCGGGCTGCTCGGCCTGGACGGCGACAAGCTGCCGCCCATTCGCGAGCCGCTGGAGATCCTCGGCACGATCATGGCTTCGGCTGCGGCCGACACAGGATTGCAGGAAGGCACGCCCGTGCTGGTCGGCGGCGCCGACTACCCGATGGCCCTCCTGGGTTCGGGCGCTTGTCGGCCCGGCCTCGCCTCCGACGTGACGGGGACGTCCTGCATTCTCACGCTTATCGCCGACGCCCCGCTTCTCGACCCCGAAGTCTGCAACGTCGCGACGATCGAGGGGCATTGGGGACCATTCGTCCTCCTCGAAACCGGCGGGGACGCCATGCGCTGGGCGCGGCGCGCCTTTCACGAAAGGACGCTGACCTACGACGACATGACCGCGCGCGCCGCCGCCGCGCCCGCGGGTTCGGACGGCCTGTTCTTCATGCCTTACCTTACGGGCGAGAGGCTGGGGGCGCATCGCAACGCGCGCGCGCAGTTCTTCGGGCTGGGCGCGGGGCACGGCCTCGCGCATCTCCACCGCGCAATTCTCGAAGGCGTCGCCTTCGCCGCCGCCCGACACCTGCGGATCATGGAAAAGACCGCCGGACATAAAATCGAGCGGGTCATCGCCTCGGGCGGCGGCGCCAAGACGCCGCTGTGGCTGAAGATCAAGGCGAGCGCCTACGGCGTGCCGATCGTCGTTCCGAAAGAGCCGGAATGCGGCGTCATCGGCTGCGCCGCGCTCGCCGCGACCGCGACGGGCCGTTACGCACGGCTCGAAGACGCCGTCGCCGGCTATGTGCGCTATGTCGACGAGACGTCACCCGATCCCAACTGGGCGCAGACCTATGCGCGCATGCAACCGATCTTCGACCGGATCTACGCCCATTCGCAGGCGCTCTACGACGACCTCGACACGCTTGCCGCCGCGCCGGCGCCATGACTCACCATGCCCTCCGGCAGATTCACGCGATTCGATCGCCGGAAGCTTTATCGAACAGGTGCAGCGCCGTATCGGCGAAATCGATGCCGACCGCGTCGCCGTCCGGCCGATTGAAGGTTTTGTCCGCCTTCACGGCGATCGTGCCCGCGCCGACACGGCAGGTGACGAGGGTATGGTCCCCCATGAGTTCGGTCGCATACACTTCGCCAACGACTTTGCCGGAGCCGCGCTCGGTCACTTTGCAGTCCTCCGACCGTACGCCCGCGACTGCGCTTTTCCGGGTTGTGTTGCGTCCGGTCCCAAAACTGCCGCCCGGACCCGAGAAAAGCCCGTCCGCCAGATCACCCTCGAGGAAGTTCATTGGCGGCGAGCCGATGAAGCCGGCGACGAACAGGTTGGCGGGGGTATTGTAGATGTTCGCGGGCGTATCGAGCTGCTGCAGCACGCCTTTTTCGAGCAAAGCGACGCGATGGGCCAGAGTCATCGCCTCGACCTGGTCGTGGGTGACATAGATTGTGGTGATGCCGAGCTTGTGCTGCATGTGCTTGAGCTCCGCGCGCATGTAGCCACGAAGTTTCGCGTCAAGATTGGAGAGCGGCTCGTCCATCAAAAAGGCTGCCGGCCGGCGGATCATCGCCCGCGCGAGGGCGACCCGCTGGCGCTGGCCGCCAGACAATTGCCGCGGATAGCGCTCAAGCAACGAATCAAGCTGCACCTGCTGCGCAACGTCGCGGACTGCGCCCTCGACCTCCGCGTTCGGCCTACGCCGGACGGTCAGCGGATAGGCGATGTTGGCGAATACGGTCATGTGCGGATAAAGCGCGTAGGACTGGAAGACCATCGCGATGTCGCGATACTTCGGCAGCACATGGGTGACGTCACGCTCGCCGATCTGGATGCGGCCGGCGCTTACCAACTCAAGTCCGGCGATCATGCGTAGAGCCGTCGTCTTGCCTGAACCTGAGGCGCCGAGAAGCACAAGAAACTCCCCGTCCTGGACCTCGAGATTCAGGCCCTTGACGACTTCGACGGCGCCGAAGGCCTTGTAGATGTTTTCGAGCTTCACCCGCATCGTAAAGCGCCTACCCCTTGACCGCGCCGACCAGCAGGCCGCGCGCAATATGCTTCTGGAGGAACGCCGCAATGACGATGACGGGCACGATCATGATGACGATCAGAACCGACATGTACCACCATTGCGGCCCCCTCGTCGTGTTCTGCGCCGCCACCAGCACCGGCATGGTTTGAGCATTGGCGTTGGTAAGGAAGAGGGCGAGCAGGAACTCGTTCCAGGAGAGGATCAGCACCAGCATGAAGGTCGCGGCCAGACCTGAGCGCACAAGCGGCAGAGCGATGGTGAAAAAGACGCGAAACTTCGAGGCCCCGTCGATCTCGGCGCTTTCCTCGAGATCGATCGGCACGCCGGCGAAGAAGTCGCGCGTGAGCCACACGACGATCGGCAGGTTGACCCCTGTATAGGTCGTGATGAGCGCGAATTGCGTGTCGAGCAGCCTGAGGTGCTGGAACATCACATAGATCGGGAGAACGGCGACGATCGGCGGCATGATCCGGTTTGAGATCATCCAGAACTCGATGTCGTTGTTGCCGACCGCCGCCTTGAAGCGGCGGACAAACGTGCCGAGCGCAAGCAGGAATAGCGCGACAGCTACTGCGAGCGCCACGGGCCACGGGACATCGAACGCCGCGACGGCCACGATCACCGCGATGAGCAAAATGATGAAGGTCGCGATCGCGGCGAGCTTGACCTGGAATTTGATGCGCACCAGCGCATATGCCGCGAGCGTGCCGATGAGAATCGCCAGCGCTGTGCTCGACAGCGCCACCACCAGCGAATTGAGATAGGGACCAAGCGTATTGTTCTGCAGCAGCATGAAATTCCATGCGTGCAGCGACGGACTGAAGTCGACGAACGGAATGTAGTACGGGCCGCTGTCGACCGCGACCTCGATCTTGAACGATGTCACCAGCACCCAATAGAGCGGGAACAGGACTACGAGCGTCCAGAACGCGAGAATAGCGTAGACGAGGAGCTTCGGCGTCGTCGCCATCTCCTCGAGGCTCGTCGCCTCGAAGAGCCGGCGCATGAGGCCGCGGGATTCGAAAGCGTCGCTCACTGATGCCTCCGTGTCCAGTGGACCACATAG
Source organism: uncultured Alphaproteobacteria bacterium (assembly GCA_963741845.1). GTDB lineage: Bacteria > Pseudomonadota > Alphaproteobacteria > Rhizobiales > Beijerinckiaceae > Roseiarcus. The sequence continues at coordinate 2,802 of CAVUJV010000002.1, read as the reverse complement.
TTGAAGAACGAGACGCACGCGATCGTCGACACGAACAGGAGCAGATAGCCGATCGCCGCGGAGCCGCCCAGATCCTGGGTCCGCCAGGCGATGAAGGAGTGGAGCGTCATCGACTCGGTCGCGAGCCCCGGGCCGCCCGCCGTCAGCACGTTCGGCAGGTCGATGATCTTGAACGCCTCGATCAGCCGGATCAGGACCACGGTCGCTGCGACCGGCGCGATCGCCGGCCAGGTGATGTCGCGAAAGGTCTGGACGCCGCCCGCGCCGTCCAGTCTCGCCGCCTCGAGCTGGTCGCGCGGCTGGTTTTCGATTGCGGCGAGCAGGACGATGAACATGAACGGCGTCCATTGCCACGTGTCGCCGATCAGCACCATGAGGCGCGCCGACCACGCCTCGGTCGCCCACGACCAAGGCGCGAAACCGAGATGGGCGCTGATCGGCGCGAACGGCCCTTTCTGCATGTCAGCCAACATGCGGAAGATGTAGGCGACCCCAACCGGCGTCACCATCAGCGGGATAAAGAAGACGACGCGGAAGAAGTTACGGGCGCGTATCGGCTGGGAGCAGAGCAGCGCGAGCCCGAGCCCGAGGGCGAATTGCGCCACCACACCGAGCAGCACATAGAGGCAGGTCGTCAGAAGCGTGCCCTGATAGCCGCCCGGCGGCAGGGTCGCGAGCGCCGCCAGAACGAGGCCAGTCGCGAGCGACGCCGAAATGAGCCGCCCGATGACGCCGAGGACAGTGAAGCCCGAGCGGATATAGCGGAACAGCCAGTAGAGGACCGCCGCGGCGAAGACAGCGAACAGCGCCCAGCCCAACGGCCCGATCGGCTTCATCGTCCCGATCAGGTGATACTGCTGCGCGCCGAACAGCAGCCGCTTGTAATTGTAGAAGCCGATGAAGGTCAGCTTGAAGCTTCCGCCCGCCAGGGCGAAACGGCAGAGCGAAAGATAGATCGAGATGATCAGCGGAAAGATCGCAAACAAAAGCAGAATGATGACTGCCGGGAGCACCATGAGCCGGCCGGAATTGCGGTCGATCCACTCGTCCCGTGTTTCGCGCCCGGATGCGGCCTCTCTCGGCTGAGCTAGGGTCATTGGTCCTGTAGCGTTCGCGCCGCGAAGCGGCGGATCGGATGCGAGAAGCCTCCCGGCGCGACCGAAGCGCGCCGGGAGAATCCGCGCGGATGATCAGCGCTGAACGCCGAGCGTGCCCTTATAGAACTTGAGCTGGTTCTCGACGCCGATCTGCTCGTTCAGATCGTTCCAGCCGTCGAGCACCGCCTTGACCGTCTGTTCCTTGTCGATCTCGCCGGCGAGGTACCGGGCGATCGCCTCGTCGAGCACGACCTGCTGGTACTTCTGGTTCTGCGGGATGCGCAGATCGAGCACCATGTTCGGGCTGTCGAGGCTGTCCTTGATCGCGCCGAGATAGGAATCACCGGCAACCTTGCTCATGCCCGCCTTTTTCCATGTGTCGTTGTAGGTGAACTGGGTCGTGCGGTAGGGATTGAAGCCGGAAGCTCCGATCGTCACGTCGACGTCCGACTGCTCGGGCTGCGACAGGTACGAAAGGAACGCATAGGCCGCGTCCTTCACCTTGGGCTGGGCCTTGACGTTGATGCCGCCGCTCCAGCCGCCGAACGCCGCATAGGGCGCGTGGTTCACGCCGTCGACGGCGTTGGGGCACGATTCCTTGGTGCAGGCCTCAAGCTTCCCGCTCGACCAGTTCAGGACTTCCTTGGAGCCGGGGGTGAGGGCGGCGCCCGTCTTGTCAATCACCTTCGAGGTCTTCGGATCGATCGCCAGCACGCCGACGTCGCCCCAGTCGAGATTGAGCGCGCACTTGCCGGAGACGAACAGCGGGCGCGTGTCGCTCACGTCCATGTTGAGCTCGTCCGGCGGCCCGTACTTGCCGGACTCTTTGAGGAAGTCGAGCGCCTTGCGGAACGCCGCGTTGTCGATGAGCGGCTTCATATCCTTGGTGTCGAAGAATGTGCCCTGGCTCGTTCCCTTCGACTGGACCATCGAGGACGTGATGTCGGTGATGAACCAGTAGCTCTGCGCGTTGCGCTTCTTGGCAATGCAGGAGCCGTAGATCTTTCCGCCGCCGAAATCCTTGCCGTTCACCGCCTTGGCGACTTCGAGATATTCGTCCCAGGTCCTTGGCGGCTTGAGGCCGGCTTTCTCCAGCACGTCTGTGCGGTAATAAAGCATGTGGAAGTCACCATCGAGCGGCACGAGATAGACCTTCCCGCCGTAGGTCGCCGAGAAATTGCGGAAGAACGCGCCGATCTCGTCCCATTTGATCTTCGGGTCTTTCGCGATGCGTGGCCCAAGCTCCTCGAGATAGCCGCCGGACACGTAATCGACCATCCATTGCGGCGCGAACACCGCCGCGTCGACCGAGTTTGTTCCGCTCGCCCAGTCAGTGAGGACCTTCTGGTAGAGATCGGAGAAGGGAACGGCGATGACGTTGATCTTCGCGCCGGTCATCTTCTCGAATTCCGGCGCGCGGCGAGCCAGCGGCTCCTGGATCGCTCCGGTCTGGGTCATGATGTTCACGGTAACGCCGTCGAACTCGCCGGCCTGTGCTCCCGACCCAGCCGCGAGGGCGAACGCCACCGCGGCGATTGTGCTGGTCAGACTCCATAGCTTCGTCATGCTTCCTCCTCCCTGGCGCTAGCCGTTCCCTTCGAAACCTCTTCGAGGCGGCGGCCGCGCGATCCGTTGTTTTGGACGGCCGAAAGCGACGCCCGCCCCCCTTCTCAAATCGCCCCCAAGACACGGTGTCAAGGGTCGG
>CAVUJV010000001.1:0-51048 GCA_963741845.1 uncultured Alphaproteobacteria bacterium | reverse complement strand
CCCCCGCCATCGATTGACAAAATGCGGAACGGGCGATCTTTCGGCCACAGCAATTGCACGCGGCGCTTTTGAATTGTGCCGTCGGACCGGCGCGGAGGAATGTAGCTCATTGCGTTTCCTCTCTTGGCGGTCGCGTCGGCATGGCGACCGCCGCCGGTCCAACGACCGGTGGCGAGCCATCCCTCGTAGCAAGCGAGCCAATCCGCCGGCCCAGGGACTGTCGTTTATCGGCGATCAGATCGTCATGTGACCATTGGCGCTCGTGCGGGTCGAACAGGCAAAGCGGCGACAAGGTGATGTCCGGTTCTTGAAAATAGACGTGGGGAAGCGGCGCTTCGTCTCTTGGGTCCCAATTGGGACAAAGCGCGGGAGTCAGGACCCGCACGACAGGAAATAACCGCCATAGAGTTTCCTCGAGGCCGGTCGGGTCCGGGAACCCGAACTGGATCATAATGCGGTATTGCAATTCGATGCCCGCGAGTGCGCCAAACCAGACGGCGCGATCGCTTCCCACTTCGGCAGCGTCGAAGCTTGGCCAACGCCGCCGCATGCCGTCGATCTGCTGCCGTACTGTCTTCATTTGCGGATCCAGCCCGTACCAAAGAACGTGTGGGGGCGTGGCTGCGCGGAGGCGGCGGAGAGCGGTGGCACCGCTTGTCAGGACAGTCGCCGGGACCACCCGCCCGCTTGGCGCCACCGTACCGTTTTCCGATTTCGACGGCGCGGCCGAGAGAGTTGCGGGCATATTCATCGATCACCGCCTGCGCCGGACCGACGCCAAACATTGCCGCCAGCACAGTTGCGCTTCTGGGGGAAGCGAGAACTCTCTCGGAGATGAGATTTAGCGAGTTGGGTGCGGAACGACCGCAAGTCCCGAAGATATAGAGGCGCTGCGCTTGTCGATCCTCCGGCCACCTGTCCGTGAGACGCTCGTCCTCGCAACGCGGGTTGCGGACGTCGATCAAGACACCGGTGCGCTCGGCACCCTCCAACACGCTCAAGCACCTTGGCGGAGATCGTGTCGAGAAGCCCGGGCGATGCTCGCTCCCGGCGTCACGGTGTCCGCCGCCATTTTGGCCAGCATCACTGAGGGCGGAAGCCGTCCGTTTCGCCGCTCGTACCGAAGGTTCCGGTTGCGCTTCAAGAGCTGAAGCGCGACGATCTTGGCCGATTTCCCGCCTGCTTTTGTCGCGTGAGCGGGCACGGGCTTCACTTCAGCGTCGGCCCGTATCCTTCGGGCATCTAAGGCGAGACGCACGACTCCCGTAGGCCTCCTCGAAGGCTAGATCGATCGGCGGTCTTTTCGTTGACCCATTCGCAGAAGGCGAAGCTGTTCATGCGAAGGCGACGATGCCCGCGAGACAGTGTGGTTTTTGGGGGGGGGGTTCCTCTTGCTTCGCCGTGGAATATATGCTCAAACGGGGGTCGAGCTCAGCGAGGAGGAACCGTCGGCGTAATGTCGAGATGCATCCCCTCCGCATAGTAGACCGTCACGCAGCGCGTCTGTCGCTCCACTTTCCCGTGGTATTGCGAACCGGGCGGGCCGTTGATGGCGAGGAAGAGAAGATCGAGGACAGCGGCGGGCGCTGTCGCGTGCGACAGGATCAGCTCGGCGATAATGTCGATGTCGAAACCGTCGACGCGCTTTCGCGAAAGGATCGTCGCCCGGATCGCCATTGAGCCTTGCGGATAGAAAATCCGGACCTTGTTGTGCAGCGGGCTTCCCTCGCGCTCGATGTGCTTGCGAACCGCTTCGTAGCGCTCGACTGCGAGGCGGTGCTGGCTCGGCGGGAGTTCGATCCGGATGGCGGTCTCCGCCAAGAGTATTTCGCCTAGTGGCGCATTGGGCCCAAGGGGCGGTTGAGTCAGTTGCTGGTTCATGTCTCGCGACCTTTCTGCGCGGATTAACGTTCCCGGTAAGTTCCGCCGGCTCGGCGTTGACCCGGAGAATGACTACGTATAGTTTCTTTATGGTCTCCGCCGGACCCGTCAAGTTACTATGCTGATCGCTGAGGGCTCGCTGTGGACAAACCGGACGAACGCATCGCTGGGGAACGGAGCAACGTCTTGAATTTATTGATTTTCGTGCGTTCTGGGAGGGCGGCGTGAACCGTTGCGATATCACGCAACGTTTCGGGGTTTCTGTGCCGCAGGCGTCCAACGACCTGACGCTGTACCAGAGCTTGCGCCGGCGAACCTCCGCTATGACTCCAGCGAGAAGCGCTACGTTTCGTGCCCAGTTCGTGCCGCGCTTCATGAAGCCGAACGCGGACCGCTACCTGACTCAGCTCAAGGCCGTCTCGGACGACATCCTACCCTGGACGATACTTGGCTTTTCCGTCCGCCGGATTTCGACGGGATGCCGGTGCCGACGCGCCGCGTGGACCCGGCGATCCTTAATCGATTGATCGCGGCTATCCGGACTGAGGGATCAATCGAAATCTTGTTCCAGTCGATGAACCCAAGCGGCCCGAAGCGATTTGGCGGCGGATCACGCCGCACGCCTTCGCGCACGACGGCCTTCGATGGCACGTCCGCGGGTTTTGCCACATGGAAAGGAAGTTCAAGGACTTCATTATTTCGCGGTGCCGGGAATTACGCGGCGAGGATGCGCCCGGGGCTAAGCCTTCCGACGACCATCATTGGCAGGCGTTCTTTGACGTCGTCTTGAAGCCGAATCCGGAGTTACGTCTAAGCAGCGCGAGGCCGTCGCGCTCGATTACGAAATGCTCGACGGTTTCGCCACGACCAAGGTCCGCTGAGCGCTGCTCTACTACTTCGAGAAGCGGCTGAGGCTCGACATCGAGGGCAAGGACAAGCCCGCCGAAAAGCCGGTCGTCATCCACAATCTCGACGAATTCATCAAGGCGCGCTACGCGCGACGGCGGGATCAAGAGAGCTATGTTATACCGGAAGGGCATTGGGGGAATTATGATCGTGGGCGAAATCCGCAACCAAATCGACAGCATCTGGAACGACTTCTGGTCGGGCGGGCTGTCGAATCCGCTCAGCGTGATGGAGCAATTCACCTATCTGCTGTTCATCAAGCGGCTCGACGAGTTGCAGACGGTCGAAGAGCGCAAGGCCGCGACGCTCAAGCATGCCGCTGGAGCGCCGCATCTTCCCGGAAGGCCGCGACAGGCGCGGCGACGAGAAATGCGCAAGCTCGGCGGCGTCCCTACGACGACCTGCGCTGGTCGCGGTTCAAGTCGTTCGAGCCGAAGGAGATGTTCAAGGTCGTCGACGAGCACGTCTTCCCGTTCATCCGCGACGTGGTCGCCGGCGAAGGCGCCGTCGGCAGGCATATGAAGGAGGCGCGCCTCGGCATCCCGACGCCGGCGCTGCTCGCCAAGGTGGTCGACAAGCTCGACGCGGTGCGGATGGACGATCGCGACACCAAGGGCGACGTCTACGAGTACATGCTCGGCAAGATCGCCAGCGCCGGCCAGAACGGCCAATTCCGCACGCCGCGCCACATCATCAAGCTGATGGTCGAACTGACCGAGCCGACGCCGAGCGACATCATCTGCGATCCCGCCTGCGGCACCTGCGGCTTCCTGGTCGCCGCGGGCGAATTTCTGCGCGAACATCATCCCGAAATCCTGCGCGATCCGGAGCTGCGCAAGCATTTCCACGAGACCATGTTCCACGGCTTCGATTTCGACCGACGATGCTGCGCATCGGCTCGATGAACATGATCCTGCACGGCATCGAGAACCCGATCATCGAGGCGCGCGATTCGCTTTCGGAGGACATCGCCGGCGAGAAGGACGCTACAGCCTGGTCCTCGCCAATCCGCCCTTCGCCGGCTCGCTGGATTACGAGGCGACCGCGAAGGACCTGCAGCAGATCGTCAAGACCAAGAAGACCGAACTGCTGTTCCTCGCGCTGTTCCTGCGGCTCCTGAAGGTCGGCGGGCGCGCGGCGGTGATCGTGCCGGACGGCGTGCTGTTCGGCTCGTCGAAGGCGCACAAGGAGCTGCGCAAGATGCTGGTCGAGGAGCACAAGCTCGATGCGGTCATCTCGCTGCCGTCCGGCGTGTTCCGCCCCTATGCCGGCGTCTCGACCGCCATCCTGCGTCTTCACCAAGACCGGCGTCGGCGGCACCGATCACGTCTGGTTCTACGACATGAAGGCGGATGGCTTTTCGCTCGACGACAAGCGCCATGCCGCTCCTGCCGGAGGATAAGCTGGGGCCGACGCCCGCGAGCGAACTCACCGAAGCGGAGCACGACAAGAACAATCTGCCCGACGTGCTGATGCGCTGGGAGGAGCGGGACGGCGCGGAACGCGAGCGCCCGCGGACGGCGCAGAGCTTTTGCGTGCCGAAGGCGGAGATCGCCGCGGATGGCGGTTACGACCTTTCGCTCAACCGCTACAAGGAGACGGTGCACGAGGAAGTGAAGCACGAAAGGCCGGCGGCGATCATTGCGAGGTTGAAGGTCTTGAGAAGGAGATTTCCGAGGATTGGCGAAGCTTGAGGAGATGCTGGGATGAGCTGGTCGAAACGCCGTTGGCCGCTTTAGCGGACGTGCGTTCCGGTGGCGGAGCCCCACAAGACGCGGATGATTTCTCAGACGAGGGGCACCCTTTCGTGCGTGCCGGAAGTCTAATCAAGCTTCTATCCGGGGCAACCGAGGACTCGCCGAAAAAATCGTGCCAGAGGTGGCAAGGAAACATGGGCTGAAGCTTTTCCCCGCCGGAACCGTTCTGTTTGCGAAAAGCGGCATGTCGGCCACGAAAGGCCACATCTACGCGCTCCGTGGCGAGGCCTACGTTGTTAATCACCTTGCAGCGTTGGTCCCTCGCCAGAATAGCGACAGCGCTTTTCTCTCGCACGCTTTGCAACGGTTCTCACCAACAGGTCTTATAAAGGACCCGGCTTATCCTTCGATCCGACTGAGTGACATCGAGGAAATGAGAATACGCGCGCCTCGCGAAAGTGCCGAGCGCTCGACGAATTGCGGCGATCCTCGACCAGGCCGACGCCCTGCGGCGCAAGCGGCGAGACTCGTTGAGCTTGTTGGATGACTTTCCTCTATCCTTTTTCGATCGGCAGTTCGGTGATCCAACTGCGAATCGAAGGAAGATTGGTCGACGTATTTGGGAGAGGTTTCCGAATTCGGCTCGGGCGGCACGCCAGCCAAATCGAACGATGAATACTGGACGGGTAATTTTCCTTGGGTTTCACCAAAAGACATGAAAAGGTTAAGAATATCGGACGCGGCGGATATGATCTCAGACATGAATTCGCCGAAACAAATCTGAAGAAATTTCCCTGCGGGGACGCCGCTCATTGTGGTTCGCGGAATGATCTTGGCTCATACCGTCCCCATCGCGATGGCGGTGTCTGATTTGGCGATAAACCAAGATATGAAGTCGATACATTTTGACGACCGAGTCCTGCCAGAATTTGGGCTCTGGTGCTTAAAGGCCCACATCGAAGCATTCTCACAAAAGTTGATACCGCCGCTCACGGCACAAAACGGCTGCACAGCGATATTCTGAAACAATTACCCATTCTCTTACCCCTGATGACTGAGCAACGATCCTTTGTGGCCGGGATAGAAAGATGGGAGGCATTGCGGCACAGGATTGAAAGCCCAAGCCGAAGCGCTCAAGTCCGTTTTCGCTTGCCTCCAACATCGCGCCTTTCGCGGGGAGCTTTAGCCGATGCGTGGCGAGCTCCTTCCCGTCTGGACCGAAACATGGCGCGAGATTTGGTCCAAGCTCGCCAAGCATCCCGATGCGCCTGACGATCTTTTCTCGGAGCTCTATCGCGAGTTCGCACAAGCGTTCTCAACCAAACCCACCCCCGAGGCCTTGGCCGACGTTGTTGGCGTCGCCACGCGCGCCCGGTCAGCGTTCCGCAACGTGAAAGTCAGCCGCGTGAAAGGCGAAGCTGCGCTGGTCGGGTTTCTCGAACGGGCGCATTCCGTCGTCGCCGATCTTGGCGGCGACCCGCTCGCCAACCGATATTTCATCCTGGTCGAAGAATTCCTGACCAAGTTCAGCCTGCGCTACGACCTGCGACGGCCCTTCACTCTGCACCCGACGTTGCCCGGCGTGTTCGCCCGCATGGTGACCGAGCTGAAAGCCGTCACTCGCGCGCGACGCTCATCTTCACCAACTGATGGGCGACTTCGAGAACTCCGTCCGCGACTTGCGTGCGGACGGTTCGTCGAACCGAATTCGAGTGTGCATCCAGCGGCAGATGAATTTGCTCGAAGCCATCGGGCAGGCTTGTCCGACGGTGACGGAACGAACGCTCGGACGAATATGCGACCAACTCGGCACAGTGCCTAACGCCGTATGGCCGCATGACCGTGTGCGAGACGCGATGAAGGACCTTTACAAGTTCGCTTGCGACTATCCGGGCATTCGGCACGGCGGGACGGCGGCCAACGCGCGACGGGATATCGACATGCGGGACATGGTTGCGATTTCCGTCTTGCTCGCGGGTTTCACGCCCTATCTCTCGCACCAAGTCGATTCGAACATCGTCTATCGCGGTTCGATGAGGCCCTGATGTCGCAATTCGCTTTCCTCGCCCCAGAATTTGCTGAAGCGCACGAACACGCCGCGCGGGCGGAAAGCCTTGCCCATGCCGACCCTCGCGCCGCCAGCTTTTATGCTCGCTTCGCGCTTGAAGTCATCGTCAAATGGCTCTACCGCCACGACCCGAGCCTAAAGGACCCGTTCGAGACGACCCTCTCGGCGCACATCCACGAGCCGACGTTCCAGAAGCTTCTGGGCTCCGCCGCTCATAGCAAAAGCAAAGATCGTCAAGGACCTCGGCAACAGGGCCGTTCACGACGCCAAGCCTGTCGCGTTCGCTCATGCCGCGACCTGCCTGCGCGAACTCTTCCACCTGAGCTTTTGGCTCGCGCGCACCTATGGCCGCGCGGTGCGACCGGACCCCAGCCTTTCGTTCTCGGTCGAAGCGCTGCCGCGCACGTCGGCGATCCCCGTCTCAAACTTGCGCCAACTTCAAGAAATCGCCAGGCGCTACGCGGACACGATCAAGGCTCGCGACGTAGCGGAACGCCAAGCGGATGGCGTCGGAGACCGAGCGCGAAAAGCTCGAAAAAGAAATCGCCGCCCTGCGGGCTGAAGTCGCGGCGATAAAAAAGGCCAACGAGAAGGACCTCGGTGCGCACGACTACGACGAAGCGACCACGCGCGACGCCTTCATCGATCTTCTGCTCGGAGAGGCAGGCTGGGCGTTCAGCAAGCCGGGATTCGACACCGAATACCCCGTCAAGGGCATGCCGAACAATACCGGCGACGGGTTCGTCGATTACGTGCTTTGGGGCGACGACGGCAAGCCGCTGGGCATCGTCGAGGCCAAGCGGACAATGCGCGATGCCGCGCGTCGGCCAACAGCAAGCGAAGCTATACGCCGATTGCCTGGAAGCCGAGACCGGCCAACGTCCGATCATCTTCTACCAGCAACGGCTATGAGCATTGGATTTGGGACGACCGTCGCTATCCGCCGCGCCCGATTCAAGGTTTCCTTACCAAAGACGAATTGGAGTTGGCGATCCGACGTCGCGCGACTCTGAAGCCGTTGTCGTCGTCTGGAAATCGACCGCGACATTGTCGAACGCTTCTATCAGACCCGAGCGATCCGCCGCGTCGCCGAAAGCTTCGAGAAGCATCAGTTGCGCCGCGCATTGCTGGTGATGGCGACGGGCGCGGGTAAGACGCGAACTGTGATCGCGCTTAGCGATTTTCTGATGCGCGCGAACTGGGCACGGCGCATTCTTTTCCTCGCCGACCGGGTCGCGCTCGTCAATCAAGCGGTCAACGCGTTCAAGAGATTCCTGCCGCGAGCCTCGCCGGTCAATCTCGTGACGGAAAAGACCGCTTCCGGGCGAGTCTATGTCTCCACTTATCCGACGATGATGATGCTCATCGACGAGGCCGCCGACAGCAAGCGGCGCTTCGACCCCGGCCATTTCGACATGATCGTGATCGACGAAGCGCATCGCTCCGTCTATCGCAAATATGGCGCGATCTTCGATTATTTCGACGCGCTCATCGTCGGCCTGACCGCGACGCCAAAAGACGAGATCGACCACGACACCTATCGGCTATTCAACCTTCAGCGCGGCGTGCCGACCGACGCCTACGGGCTGGACGAAGCCGTCAAGGATGGCTTCCTGGTTCCGTTCAAGGCCATTTCCGTTCCACTTCGCATCCCTCAAGACGGGATCGTCTACGACAATCTTACCGACGATGAGAAGGCGGAGTGGGACGCCATTGAATGGGATGAAGACGGCGACGTGCCTGACCGCGTGGAGGCGGCGGCGGTCAATCAATGGCTATTCAACAAGGACACGGTCGATAAGGCTCTCGAACACCTGATGACGCGAGGGCCTGAAGGTCGCGGACGGCGACCAACTCGGCGAAGACCATCATCTTCGCCAAGAACCACGATCATGCGCAATTCATCGCGGAGCGTTTCGACGCGAACTATCCGCATCTGAAGGGACACTTCGCACGGGTCATCGATAACAAAACCGAATATGCGCAATCCCTGATCGACGATTTCAGTCAGCCGGCCAAGGCCCCGCATATCGCGATTTCAGTCGACATGCTCGACACCGGCATCGACGTGCCCGAGGTCGCCAATCTCGTCTTCTTCAAGATGGTCCGGTCGCGAACGAAATTCTGGCAGATGATCGGGCGCGGAACTCGGCTGTGCCCCGACCTGTTCGGACCAGGCGACACAAAGAGCGCTTCTACATCTTCGATTTCTGCCGGAATTTCGAGTTTTTCAACCAGAACCCCGAACTCACCGAAGGCGCGGCGGGCGCTTCGCTCTCAAAGCGGTTGTTCGCAGCCCGTGTGCAAATTCTCGCGGAACTGGACGCGACAAAGAGCGCGGCGCGTGACGACGCAGCAGTTGGCGAATATGCCCAGATTTCGACGCTAGTCCTCTACGCGAGCGAACCCAGTTCCGACGTCGATCAAGAAGCGCGCCTAGCTGAGCTACGCGAGGCTATCGCCGTTCGACTTCGGTCCGAAGTTGAAGGCATGAGCCTCGGCAACTTCATCGTTCGGCCAAAGCGCCGCTTCGTCGAAAAATTCGTCAAAGCGGAGGCGTGGCAGACCATCGGAATTGATGAGGCCAGCGAACTCGTCGAGCATGTTGCCGGCCTGCCGTCCAACTTGGTCGACGACGATATCGCGGCAAAGCAATTTGATATGCCCATCCTTCGCACACAGCTTGCAGTCTTGCGGGTCGAGGGCGCTTACGAAGGCTTGCGTGCGAGGGTGATGCAAATCGCAGCGACTTCTTGAGGAATATTGGAACGTGCCGAAGGTCGCTGCAGAGTTGGAATTCCTTCAAGAGATGCAGTCAGATGAATATTGGCAGGACATCACTCTGCCCATTTTGGAAGAGATTCGGCGCAGGCTGCGCGAGTTGGTGAAACTGATCGAAGTGAAGAACCGCCCGCTCGTCTTTACCGACTTCGAGGACGATATCGGCGATGGACACGAGATCGTTGTCCAAGGGGTGACCGTCGGGACTGATTTCGAGAGCTTCAAGCGGAAGGCGCGGCAGTTTCTCAAGGTGAATGAAAATCATATCGCGATTTTGAAGCTGCGCAGAAACGAACCCCTGACGCCGACGGATATCGCTGAATTGGAACGCGTTTTTTTATCGGCGGGCGTGCATCCCGACGAAATTGAGAAAGTCCGAAAAGACGGGGGGCTCGGACTCTTCGTGCGCTCACTGATTGGGCTTGACCGGGAAGCGGCTAAACGAGTGCTGGCCGAATTCACCGCCGGCAAGACGCTCTCCGCCGATCAAATTCATTTCGTCAATCTGGTCGTCGATTACCTGACCGAGCGCGGGGCCATGGACCCCCGGCTGCTGTATGAAAGCCCGTTCACTGATATCGACCCGATGGGAGTTGAAGGTATCTTTGATCGGAACGAGGCAGCGAAGCTCGTTATGATCTTGGCCGAGGTCCGCCGCCGTGCGGCTGCATAATGTGACGACGCGATTTGCATCGGCTCGTTCTCGGCGGTTGAGCTTCTTGGGGACAAACTACTGGGATATCAATCGTCGCCGCCGCAGTATCCGCCGCACTCGTCCGAACTTTCCCCACTCAAGGGCGGTCCGAGCGAAACCAAGCGGCCTTTTCCTCGACGAACGAGCCAGGCGGCGGAACGTCCCACTCGTTCCGATGGTGCACACTATGGAAAATGTCATATCGCAGATTGGCGACTTCAACCTTCTGTGAACGTCTCATTTTCCGTGATAGGCGATGAGCGCGGGGGAGGCCCTTCAAAATGAAAAGATTGATCTGCCCAGCACGAGAGCAGACGACTGGCGACGACTACTCGCCGATCCCGGTAGCAGTGGGAGACGGGGTTTTCTGCCAAGACCTTGGCGTATTGCTGGGAGCACGCCGACAAGTTTTCGAGCGGGCTGCCGGTGGAAATCGGCAACCTTCTTAGGACGGACGCGAATGAGCCCACGCTCTTACTCGCGCTGCCCGAGCACAAGGTTCACTTGCCCGGCTCGGCGCTGGGGGCAAGTCAAAACGACATTTTTGCGCTTATCCGGGTTGGCCCACGCACGATCGCCGCTACGATTGAAGGAAAGGTGGAAGAGCATTTTGGTCCGCAACTCGGTGACTGGATGGTCGACGCCTCGCCAGGCAAGCGAGACCGGCTCGCTTACCTCTGCGAGGTCCTCGGGCTGGAACAGCGGGCGCTCCCTCATGACGTCCATTATCAACTGCTCCATCGAACCGCTTCCGCGGTGATCGAAGCGGAGCGGTTCAAGACAGACGCGGCGGCGATGCTGGTGCACTCGTTCTCGCCGACGAGCAGTTGGTTCGACGCCTTCGCACATTTTGCGTCACTGTTCGGCTGCAAGGCGGAACCGGGCAAGCTAATGACGACGCAGTCAAATGCCCTACGACCGCTCCATTTGGGCTGGGCGCGTGGCGATCCTCAGTTCCTCAGTGTTTAGGCGAGCACGAGTTCGCGCTAGCGGGGGCGCCGCGGCCCATTCGCCCGCGCCCAACGCTAGTGCATGGTCGGCTTGCTAGTCGGCATCCCTGCCAACATCTGTCTTCGGGCGCGTGTGCAGGCCAAGACGACGGCATGGATTTCGTGTTCCGCGTTCTTCGTCATCTCGCGCATATGTCGCAGCGTAGTCTCCATCCCCTTCTCAGTCACCGGTTTCGCGTCGTCCGCCGCAAGGACCACCACGGCTTCGAACAGCGCGCGCATCTGCCCGAGTTCGTCGAGACCACGATGCGCACGTTTCGGCAGGTCGATCGTTTCTTCACGCCCGAAAAGCCCCTCGATGAAGCCGTCGAGTTCCTGACGCCGCATCAGCGCAAGACCTGCCAAACCCTCGCGCGTGGGCGCAGTGTCTATCCGCAAGAGACGGAACGGCGATGATCGGTCCTGATGGCGGGTCAGGCGGTTCCAAAGACCCGCAATCAGCGCGCCGATGAGTTCGTTTGCCTCGTCGATGGTGTCGAACGGCGGGAGTTCGCCGCCCCAAAGGTCCTGCACCACTTTAATCGGCGAGGCCGACACGATTGGTGACGCGATGTTGCCGAGGAACCTTGTTCGGACCTCGTGGAACGGGACCGGACATTTGTATTTTTCAAGCAGGAAGCGGACCTGCTCGTCGGTCGCTTGCGGCGGACTGGCGCGTGTCGGCATCGATCTCCCTGCAGCACAGTTCTACGATCCCGGTCGGGCGGAGCATTGTCGAGAGGGGATGCCGTGAAGGCAAGCCGTCACTTAAGCGTGCTGATGCAGGAGGAAGCCGCTTCCTGTAGCGGCAATGTCCCCCTCGATTCCAAGAGATCGCCCGCCAAACTGAATGATTCCAGGGTCTCTCGCGATTGGCGGGCGCCGCCGCTGGCCCGAGCAGAACACCTGCTAGAGTCAGCCCGGGGGCTGTCGCCCGCTGCTCGATCTTGACGGGCACGGCTACCCGGTGCCTTCTGGGGCGCAGCGGGAGGCCGCCCATGAATGTCCGGGTGCTGATCGGATCCAAGAAGGGCGCGTTCGTTCTCGAAAGCGACAGCGACCGCCGCGATTGGCGCGTGCGTGGGCCTTTGTGCGAGCACTGGCCGCTGACCCACGTCGTCGCCGACCTCGCGGACGGGACCATTTACGCGACCGGCGGCAACGCGTGGTTCGGGCCGGCTGTGTGGAAGTCGAATGACGGTGGCACAACATGGACCCATTCGAGCCAGGGGTTGGCTTACCCCCAAGGCGAGACGCCGGTACAATGCGCCTGGGTGGCTCATGCCGCGCACGGGCGGCTGTACGTCGGCGTCGAGCCGGCGGGGCTTTTTGTCAGCGGCGATGGCGGCGAGAGTTTTCGCGAGGTAGAGGGTCTGCGCCGACACCCCTCGCGCCCTCAATGGCAACCGGGCGGGATCGGCCTTGTGCTGCACTCTATCGTTTCCGATCCCACCGACGTGCGTCGCCTCTGGGTCGGCATCTCCTCGGTCGGCGTGTTTTACACGGAGGACGCCGGCGAAACCTGGAGTCCGCGCAATTCGGGCACGCGCTGCGATTTTCTGCCCGAGGGAGAGCGTTATCCAGAGTTCGGCCAGTGCGTGCATAACTTGACGCTCGCGCCGGGCTGTTCCGACCGCCTCTACCAGCAAAACCATTGCGGCATGTACCGCAGCGACGACGGCGGCGCGTCCTGGCGCAGCATCGAGAACGGCCTCCCGTCGAGCTTTGGCTTTCCTGTTGCCGCCCATCCCCGCGACGCCGACACGCTGTTCTTCCTGCCGCTCAACGGTGACACCAAGGGCCGCTATCCGCCGGACGCACGCGCGGCCGTCTGGCGCTCGCGCGATGGCGGCGCGCATTGGGCTGACGGTCGTGCGGGGCTGCCTCAGTCCGGCGCATATTTCGGTGTGATGCGTCAGGCCCTGGCAACCGATGCGCTCGATCCCGCCGGCGTCTACTTCGGCACGAGCAACGGCTCCGTCTATGCAAGCCGCGACGAGGGCGAGACCTGGGCGTGCATCGCGCGCGATCTTCCGGCGATTTCGTCGGTCGAGACGATGAAGGCGCCCTGATGCGCGCGCCCGCCGTCGTTAGGCTGCCGGCCCTACTGAAGGCGCTCTTTCCCGACTCCGAGCGCGTCGTGAGCATCGAGGCGGAGACGGTCGCGGATGTGATGAACGGACTTGAGGCGCGCTGGCCGGGCATGCGGGACCGTCTTTGCGATACGACGCCGGCGATTCGACGCCACATCAATGTGTTCGTCGAAGGCAAACGCGCGCGTCTCGACACCCAGCTCGAACCGGGCGCTGACGTTTTCATTTTGACTGCAATAAGCGGCGGCTGATGCTGTGGCCGAGATTGAGTTCTGAGCGATCTTGCGTTTGCCGTCGTTCTCGCCGTCGGCTCGGTCGGCTTCGAGCGCGACCCGCGTCGCACTGCAATATGCCGACATCAGTCGCTTGCTATACATAACCGACCAGCCGCCTCTGCGCCCAGGTGTCGCCGTCGATGTAGCGCTCGGTCGTCTCGATGGAGCTATGGCCGGCGAGCAGTTGCACGTCGCGTAGGCTGCATCCCGAGCGATGAATGTTGCGGGCGGCGAGGGTGATGAAGCTGCGCCGGCCGGAATGCGACGAGCAGCCCTCGAAGCCGAGCTCCTTGAACCGGGCGACGAACCAATTGACGACGCTGTTCGCCGTCAGGTGCCCGCCACGATAGGAGCGGATCACTGGGCCGACGGGCTCCGCCGTCAGCGCCAGCTTCTCGAGGGCGCGCCGCAGATCGGGATGCATGGGAATCCGGCGGCCGCGGCGCTTCTTGGCGATGATGTCGCGGACGTGGATCGTGTCGGAAACTCGGCCCTGCGCGTCGAGGACCATCGACCAATCGAGGCCGGCGATCTCGCAGGCCCGCAGGCCGGCTTTCACCGACAGCAGGATCATGGCGCGGTCGCGCTCGGGGAACGAGGAATGCGAGACGTGGCGGAGCATGCGCCTCAACATGGGGGGCGTGACGACCTTGGCTTGTTTGCCGGGCATTGGGATTGTCTCCTGGGGTTGATGGGCGTGATGGCGCCAGCGCCGTCGGTGGGGCGGCGGCGCAGGGCTTGCGGCTGGGAAGGGAGCGGACAGCGGCGCGTCTTGCGTCGCCATCCGCGTTGCGTTCGCGTTACGAAGGCCTGGGATGGGTGGGGCTGCTTGAGCGCGTTGCTCCGCCCCTCGACCCCGTAGAAGCCCTCTGCGTCGCCGAGCCGGCTCAGTATTCGTCGGCGCGCATGATCGTCAGGACGCGGGTGGTGACGGCGGGATCGGCGGGATCGGGCGAGCCGAATTCGGTCGCGCGGTCGTAGTAGTCGATCTTCCAGAAGCAGCGGACGCCGCCTTCGTCGACCGCGCCCAAGTCGTGCTCGCCGTGCGGATCGTTGTCGTCGGTGAAGGCGTCGAAGGCGCGAACCTTCGCCAGCAGCGAGCGACGTTGCTCGACCGGCATGGCTTCGACGCCGGCGGTGATCATGACCATGCCGCCGACGAAGGTGCGGCGGAAGGCGTCGTTGAGGGCGCGGATGCGTTCGGCAGTGGACACGGTGGTGCTGGTCATGGCTTTGGCTTCCTGAGGTTGGGGATGGGGATGGCGCGCGCCTCGGTTCATGGGCATGCGCGGAACGAAGAGGGGCGACCCGAAGGCCGCCCCATGCGATGGCAATGATGATGGTTGCGGCGGTCTCACGCGCCCGCGCTATTTGCCCGTGACGCGAAACTCGGGGTGCACGAGGGCGACATTCTTCGCCGCGCTCTTGAACGGCGGGTATTCCGGCGCATCGAACCACTCGAGGATGAACTCGCCGTTCTCGATCCGCTTGACGGTGGCGAGCCAGAAGCCCTCGAACTCCCGCTTCTCGTTCCAATAGGGGGTCAGAACCCTTGCCCCGACCCGCAACGCCGCCCAGGGATTGGGCGCGCTGGCGAGGTCGAGTCTGTCGGACGCCGATGGTGCGGGTTGGGGCAAGTTCTTGGTTTGTTCTGACGTTGGTTTCGTCGTCGCCGCCGCGGCGTTGTCCGGCTTGGTCGCGTCGGGGCCGCCCGCTGCCTTGCCGACATGCTCCTCGATGCGCCGATAGACCTCCGCGGACACTGAGCCGACGATCATGCGACCGCTGCCCTTGAGGACGCCCTCATGGACCCCGGCGACGAGCGCGTTGTCCGCATCGGTCCGCAATTCGATCACGGAGAACTTCAGCTCCTTGGCGGCGGCCCTGACGGCCTCCTTGTCCTCGGCCCGGAACCACGAGGCCTGGGTCAAGGCGGGATTGGTCGGCGTGCCGTAGACGAGGATGGCGGGCACGGGGTTTGGTTTTGGTGAGGTCGCGTTGGTCATTGAGCGATAAGCTCCTTGAAATTAAAAGGACCCCGAAGGGGGTCCCGGTGTTGAACGCGGACACGCGAACGCGATCACGACGGTGGGTGGGGGATGGGCGACGCATGGCGCGCACATGAATTCCCACAATGCAATTATGTCACAATAATACTGATTCGTCAAGTGATTATTTTATCGCACCCAAACATATACACAGTGTCTATATGTTAATTGGCAAGTTCACTACGTGGAGAAGCGGAGCAGCTCCCAGACAGGCGTAGCGGGCCCTTCGTCTGCACGCATGGCCAAGCACACCAGAGGCCCACGATTTTGGCCCATCTTGCTCAGCCGAAAAAAATTGTTGGGGCAAATGTTGGGGCACGAAGCCCCGGCCATCAAAATTTGTCAAATAAATTCAATTAATTAAGAAGATGATCTGGCGGAGAGGGAGGGATTCGAACCCCCGGTACGCTTACACGTACTCCGCATTTCGAGTGCGGCGCGATCGACCACTCTGCCACCTCTCCAGTCGCAGGGGCGTGCCGATTAGCATAGGCGACCGGGGCGAGCAAGGCATTGTCTGTCGCTTGTTGTCGCTTGTCGTCGCTTATACGTCATGTTCGCGGGTTGGGCCGCTGGCCCGCCCTTTCGTGCAGGTAGAGGGTTACTCGGGCGGACGGAACCGAGCCTCATGCACGGGGAATGGACAACCTCCTGAAAGCTCACAGCTAGCGGCACGGGATCGGGTTGCCGTTTCGCCTGTGCGGAGGTCTGGGCTATGTTCAGGATGGATGGGACATGAAGCTGTCGCCGTGAAACGTTGGCCCGTGCTGAACGAGCCATCGGAACAGACGGCGAATGCTCCGAAGCCCGAATGACCAACGCGACAACACATTGAACGGGAGGAAAATCCGGTGACCGAGATCAAGGGGCATATCAATCCGACGCGCCGGCCTGGAGAGCTTGGCGTCCATTCGCTCGATCATTTCCATTTCGTCGTGCCTGACCTCAAGCCGGCCGAGCATTTCTACTCCGAGTTCGGTCTCGATGTTTCGGCCCTGGGCAATGGCCTTTCGATCGCCACGCGCGGGAACGCTCATGTGTGGGGCACGATCGGCGAGGGGCCGCGAAAGAAGCATCAATACATTTCCTTCGGGGCCTTCGAGGATGACATCGAGCGTTTCGCCAAAAGGCTTCAGGATATGAGGATCACGCGGATCGATCCGCCGCCGGGTCTCGATTCCAACGGCCTCTGGCTCCGCGACCACGACGGCAATCTCGTCGAGATCGCCGTCAAGCCCAAGACCTCGCCGAACGAGAAGAGCAAATTCTCCGCCATTTCCACCGGACCGGGGGAACGCGGCGCCCCTTTCCGCAGCACAATGAAGCGAACCTATCCGCGAAGGCTCGCGCATATCCTGATGTTCACGCGCGACGTGCCCAAAGCGATAGACTTCTACACGCGCGTCCTCGGCCTGCGTCTTTCCGACCATTCGGGGGACAACATCGCCTTCCTTCACGGAATCCACGGCAGCGACCACCACATGATCGCTTTCGCCCGATCGAACGCCCCCGGTCACCATCACTTCAGCTGGGACGTCGGCAGCGTCGATGAGATTGGCGGGGGCGCGATGCATATGCTCGGCAAGGGATATGACAAAGGTTGGGGGCTCGGCCGGCACGTCCTCGGCTCGAACCTCTTCCACTACGTTCGCGATCCGTGGGGCAGCTATTCCGAATATTCCGCCGACATAGATTACGTGCCCGCCGACTGCGACTGGAATGCGGGCGACCATCCGCCGGAAGATTCGTTCTACGCCTGGGGTCCGAACGTTCCCGACGACTTCGTGCATAATTACGAAGCGTGAGGATGGGCGGGCATGGGGTCGCTTGAGAAATCCAGTCGCCCCGACGGATGGTTCGGGTCGGGGCGCGTGGCGAAAGCATGGGGCTGGCGCCACGCCTTTGAGAGCGCCAGTCCCTTGAACTCGCCGGTTGCAGAATCGCCCGCGCGACGCCCGTTGACAATGGAGAAAGCGCGGATCATCGTGTGTGTACAAACGAACTCCATGACCCCTGAGATTATCCCTTCCGGACTACGACGATGTTCTCCTGCAAGGCCGCTTGTCGCTGACGGAAAGAGAGCCTCAATCTACTGGGATGTCGTTGCGCATGCTGGTGAACGGCGCCGCCGTCGTGACGGAGTTGCCGCGGGCGACACCCCTGCTTTCCTTTCTGCGCAACGACCTCTTGTTGAACGGGCCAAAATACGGTTGCGGTCTCGGGGAATGCGGCGCCTGTAGTATCCTCGTCGACGGAAAGCTGGCCAGGGCATGCGTACTTTCGCTTGCGGAGGTCGAAGGCCGGAGCGTGACGACGCTGGAAGGCCTCTCCTCCGACGGACAACTCGATCCTGTGCAGCGAGCGTTCATCGCTTGCGCCGCGGCCCAATGCGGCTATTGCCTCAACGGCATGATCATGACCGCGCACGCGCTCATCGAAGCAAATCCCGATCCTTCCGACTCCGAGATCCGTGAGGCTTTCCGCTTCAATCTCTGCCGGTGCGGCGCGCATCTCGAAATCCTCGCCGCCGTGCGGCTCGCGGCGACCATGATCCGCGCGTGATGACCCTGCAGCCGCAAGGTCTCCGCCGGGCGGACTATCTGGAAACGCCGGGCACGCTGGCCGTTGTCCAGACGACGGCGCCGGAGGCCTCTCTCGATGAGGCGCCTGCGGAAGCGCTCGCGCCTTTCGTGATCGTCACGGCGACAGGGGAGGTAACGGCCTTCAACGGACACGTCGATCTCGGCACGGGCATCCGCACGGCGCTCGCGCAGATCGTCGCGGAGGAACTGGATGTCGCTTTCGAGCGGGTGTCGATGGTCCTTGGCGACACTGCCGTTGCGCCGGATCAGGGCCCAACGATCGCCAGCGAGAGCATTCAGCTCAGCGCGATCCCTCTCCGGCGCGCCGCGGCGCAGGCCCGACACTTCCTCGTTGCGCGGGCCGCCGCGATTCTCGATGTCGCGCCGGACGCGCTCATCGTGGAGGATGGCGTCGTCCGGCCCCGCATCGAGGACAACCGTCGCCTCGCGTACGGCGAGCTGATCGGCGGGGAGAGGATCAGGCTCGCGCTGGCGGACGATGCGCCCGTCAAAAATCCCGCGGACTATCGTATCGTCGGCGCCTCGCCGCCTCGAGTGGACGTGCCCGCCAAGGCGACGGGCGGCCTCGTCTTTGTCCACGATATGCGCGTGCCCGGCATGCTGCATGGCCGCGTCGTCCGACCGCCCTACGCAGGGTTCGATTCAGGAGACCATGTCGGACGCTCCCTCGTCCGTCTCGATGAGTCGTCCATTGCGCATTTGCCAGGGATTGTGGCGACCGTCGTGATCGGGGATTTCGTCGGCGTCGTGGCCGAACGGGAGGAGCAGGCCGAAGCGGCGATGCGTGCGCTGAAGGCGGAATGGCGTGAGGCGCCGAAGAATCCGGACCTCGGCGATGTCGCCAACGCGCTGATGAACAATCCGTCTCGGCCTCGCACGTTGCTCGATAAGGGCGACGTCGACAGCGCAATCGCGGCGGCGGCCAGGCGGCTCACACGCTCCTATGTGTGGCCCTATCAGTTGCACGGTTCGATAGGTCCGTCGGCTGCTCTCGCGGATGTCGGGCCGGATCACGCCCGTGTCTGGTCCGGCACGCAAAATCCGCTCTGGATGCGACGCGATCTCGCGCTGCTGCTCGACCTTCCTGACGATGCGGTCGAAGTGATCCGGATGGAGGCCGCGGGCTGCTATGGCCGCAACGGCGCCGACGACGTCACTGCCGACGCGGCGCTGCTTTCGCGCGCGGTCGGTCGTCCGGTGCGGGTCCAGCTAACCCGCGATCAGGAGCATCAGTGGGAGCCCAAGGGCGCCGGCCAGCTCATGAACGTCGACGGCGGGCTCGACGCCGAGGGCGGCGTCGCCGCCTACGATTTCGCGACGCGCTATCCGTCGAACGCGGCGCCGACGCTCGCGCTCCTGCTCACGGGAAAGATCGCTCCGACGCCCGCCGTCACGGAGATGGGCGATCGCACCGCCATCGGTCCGTATGATTTCGACAACCATCGCGTCGTCGTCCACGACATGGCCCCGATCGCGCGGGCAGCCTGGCTCAGGGGCGTATCGGCGATGCCGAACACCTTCGCGCATGAGTCCTACATCGACGAACTCGCGGCCGAGGCCGAGGTCGATCCCGTCGCTTATCGGTTGCGCTACCTCAAGGACCAGCGCGCCATCGAGTTGATCCGACAGGTCGCCGCAAAGGCGGCCTGGCAGCCGCGCAGCGGCGCTCGGAAGCGGCGCGACGAGCACGGCAATTTCGTCGGCCAGGGCTTCGCCTATGCCGTCTATGTCCATTCCAAATTTCCGGGCCTTGCGGCGGCGTGGTCGGCCTGGACTGCGGACGTGGCCGTCAACCCCCACACGGGAGAAGTCTCGCTGACCCGCGTCACGGTCGGCCAGGACTTCGGGCTGATGATCAACCCTGATGGGGTCCGTCATCAGATCCACGGCAACGTCATCCAGTCGACGAGTTCGCGTCCTGAAAGAGCAGGTCACCTTCTCGGACATTGCCGTGACTTCGCGCGAATGGGGAACCTATCCGCTGCTGACGTTCCCCGAACTGCCCGAGATCGACGTGCTGATGGTCCCGCGGCCTCAGGAGCAGCCGCTGGGCGTGGGCGAATCCGCATCCGTGCCGAGCGCGGCGGCGATAGCCAATGCGATCTTCGACGCGACGGGCGTGCGCTTCCGGGAGCCTCCCTTCACGCCGGACCGGATTCTGGCCGGACTGCGCGAGGCGGGGCTCGCGGAAGGAGCGCCGCCGGCGGCGTTGTCCGTCTCCCCGCCGGCGAGCGTGGCGAGGAAGCAAAAGCGCTGGCTGCGCCCCTTGATCGCGGCGGCCTTCGGGGCGCTCGGATCGCTCGGCGTGGCGAGCCTCCCGATACGCGGCGCGATGGCGCCCGTCGCACGACCGGACCCGGCGACCTATTCCGCCGCAACGATCGAACGCGGGCGGGCGCTCGCCAATCTTGGCGGATGCGTCCATTGCCACACGACGGACGGCGGAGCGGCGCTTGCGGGGGGGCGGGCCGTCCACACGCCTTTCGGAACGATCTACGCGACGAATATCACGCCGGACGAGGCGACAGGGATCGGCGCCTGGTCCTACCCGGCCTTCGAGCGCGCGATGCGGGAGGGAATCGGACGCGACGGGCGTCATCTGTTCCCCGCGTTCCCGTACACGTCCTTCGCAAGGGCGAGCGAAGCCGATCTGGAGGCCCTCTACGCCTATCTTATGGCTGAGCCTGCGGTCTCGGCCTCAAATCGGCCGGCGACGCTCCGCGCGCCATATGGCTTTCGGCCGTTGATGTCGGCGTGGAACACGATGTTCCATCGGCCCGACCCTTACGAGGCGCAGCCGGAGCGCGGCGAGGTCTGGAATCGCGGCGCCTATCTGGTCGAGGGGCTCGGGCACTGCTCTGCCTGCCATTCGCCGCGCAACGCGCTCGGCGCGGAGCTGAAGGGCGCCGATCATCTGGCGGGCGGCGAGGTCGACGGCTGGTACGCCCCGCCCTTGAACGGGACGTCGCCGGCGCCTCTCGCATGGACCGAACAGGCTTTCTTCGACTACCTGCGCACCGGCTATTCCGCTGAGCATGGCGCAGCCGGGGGACCCATGGCGCCGGTGGTGGCCGGGCTCAGGGGCCTCCCTGACTCCGACATCCGCGCGATGGCGCGATATCTCGTTTCGCTCGCGCCTGCTTCGCCTTCCGTCGAGCCCGGCCAGAAGGAGCGGCTTGAAGAGGCGGCCAGGGCGCGGGCGTCCGATCCCGTCCATCTCGCTGGCGCGCGCATCTATGATGGCGCCTGCGCGGTCTGCCACGAACCCGGGCAGGGCCTCGACATGTTCGGCGTCAAGCCTTCCCTTGCGCTGAACAGCGCGATTCATGCCGAGGCGCCGGACACCGTGCTGCGCGTCATCCTCGAAGGCGCGCGCCCGCAGGGTCTGGGGGAACTCGGCGCGATGCCGGCGTTCCGGGATTATCTGGACGACGGCCAAATAGAGGCGCTGGTCGCCTATCTGCGCGCCCGCTTCGCGCCGGAGAAGCCCGCCTGGAGCGGCCTCGCCAATGCCGCCTCGCGCCTGCGCGGGCAGGCCTTGACAGCCGCCGAGGCTGCGATCACTCATTAGTATGCTAATGAAAGACGGGGACCGGTCGAACCGATCGGAGCGGAAAACCCGGTTCGATCGCGTCGGGTCTGCAGGGGGACGGCAGGCGGGAGCCAGTGCAGCCATCGTGACGGCGAGGTGAGACCGATGGACAATGGACCGGCCGAGTCAGGAGCCGACGAGAAGGTGCGCTGCGACGCGTGCCCGGTGACCTGCTTCATTCGTCCCGGCATGGCGGGGGCCTGTGATCGCTATGCCAATCGCGACGGAAAGCTCGTTCGGATCGATCCGCACGTTCTGCTGGAGCGGACAGTCGAGCGCGGGGGTTCGGTTGTGCCCTTCTCGCGCGACGCGGATTGGTCGGGCGCTATCCTTGCCGACGATTCCGTATTCGTCACCGCCATCGGCGCGGGAACGACCTATCCGGACTACAAGCCCGCGCCCTTCATTGTGTCTTCCGAAGTCGATGGCGTCGATATGGTCACGGTCGTGACCGAGGGAATCTTCAGCTATTGCGGCGTCAAGGTGAAGGTGGACACCGACCGCTACCTTGGGCCCGAGCAGGCCACGGTTCGCTGCGAGGGCGAAGCGATTGGCCATGTGACGACCGGCGAATACGGCTCGCAGATGCTGTCGCTGGGCGGAGTCCACCACTTGACGGGAGGCTCCAAGAAGGAGGGGCGCGTAACCTGTGACGCGCTCCTCAACCTGTCGAACGGAAAGCCGGTCGAACTGACGATCGACGGAGGCGTCACGATCATCGTGGAGGCGGGCGCGGCGCCCATTATCAACGGCCAGCGGGAAGAGCGGATGCGGGTCGGCTGCGGCTCCGCGACCATCGGCATGTTCGCGAGGCAGTGGCTCGGGCATGTGGACGAAGTCGTCGTCGTGGACGATCACATCACCGGCGTCCTGTCGGAGCACCAGGCCGGCAAGATGCTCGATATTCCGCCTACAGGGATCAAGATGAAGGGCCGGCGTTCGACGCCCGGCCGTTATTTTCAGGTCGCCGAGCCGGGGACCGGCTGGGGCGGCACAAACATATCCGATCCGCTCTCGATTCTCGGGCCGTTCAACCCGAAGGAAGCGCGGCCGGGCCTCACCATGCTGATGGTGTCGACGACCGGCGAGCATTATGGCTTCTACAGGCTCGATGAAGCGCTCCGCCCGATCGAGGCCGATATGCCGGAGGCGCTTCGGACCTCGGTCGAGCGCATTCAGGAGAATTGCGAGCCCGCTCTCGCGACCGTTCTTTTCATGGGGGGCGCCGGCGGCTCGCTGCGCGCTGGCGTGACGGAGAATCCGGTGCGCCTGACCCGTTCGGTGAAGGACGCGCTGACCCGCGTGACCTGCGGCGGCGCGCCCGCCTATATCTGGCCGGGCGGCGGCATCACCTTCATGGTCGATGTCACACGGCTCCCCGCCAATTCCTTCGGCTATGTGCCCACGCCCGCGCTCGTCGCGCCAATCGAGTTCACGATGCGCCTCTCGGACTACGCCGCGCTCGGCGGGCACATGGACCATGTGCTCCCTTTGAGCGCGCTCAGGGGAATCGAAACGCGGCATGTCCGGCAGATCGACGGGAATCCCTGGCCGATCCGCCCGCCCGAACCGATGAAGGCCTGAGATGATCGGCGCGGAGCGTGCGCAGATCCGTCTCCTTCCGGATGGGCGGAGGCTGCATCTGCAGGATGGCCCGATTGATCTGATCATCGAGGCGGTTGGCGCGCCAGCCTTGATCCATACGGCCTATCGCGCAGCCGCCGCCCGCTTTCGCTTCGTGCTCGACGAGCTTTGCGCGGAATTGCCAGCCCTCCGCACGGCCGCCGCATCCGAGCCGCGCGTCTTCCATAGTTCCGTCGCGCGGCGGATGGAGGCGGCGGTCGCGCCATACGCCGGGGAGACTTTCATCACCCCGATGGCGGCCGTTGCGGGGAGCGTCGCGGACGAGATTCTCGAGGCCATGCTCACCGGCGCTGGCGACGGCCTCGCCCGCGTTTCCGTCAACAACGGCGGCGACATCGCCCTGCATCTTGCGCCCGGCGAAACGACGACGCTTGGACTCGTCGGCCGGCCTGATCGCCCGGCCTTTTTCGCCCGTGCGAATCTGACGGCCCTGGACGGGATCGGCGGGATCGCCACCTCCGGCGCGCCGGGACGCAGCTTCTCGCTTGGAGTAGCCGACGCCGTCACCGTGCTCGCGCGCAACGCCGCCGAAGCGGACGCCGCCGCGACGATCGTTGCGAATGCGGTCGATCTTCCCGGCGACTCGCGCGTTGAACGGCGGCCGGCCCGGAGCCTGCAACCCGACAGCGACCTCGGCGACCGGCTTGTCACGCGAAAGGTCGCGCCGCTCGATCCCGAGTCGATCGCAACGGCCCTGGAGCGTGGGCTTGCCGTCGCCCGTCGTCTGACGGAACAGGACCGGATCGCCGCAGCCGCCCTGCACTTGCAAGGTTTCACGCGCATCCTATGCGCCGAGGGCCGTTCGCTCACGTTGAGCGCCCCTCAGCACGTTATCGATTCAAAGGAGCTTCTCAATGCCTGACGTCGAGGTGCGCAAGCGCGTGACTATCGTGGAGGAGATCTTCCACGAGGGCGGACCGCCCGCCGCCAGGCCGCTGAAGCGGGGCGCGGCGCTCGCAGTGATCCGCAATCCCTTCGCCGGACGCTATGTGGAGGAGATCGCCTCCTTCATGAAAGACCTTGAGCCGCTTGGGCTCGCGATGGCGCGCGACCTGGTCGCGGCGCTCGGCGGCGATCCCGTCGCCATCGAGGGCTATGGCAAGGGCGCCATCGTCGGAAGCGCGGGCGAACTCGAGCATGGCGCGCTCTGGCATGTTCCGGGCGGCTATGCGATGCGCGAAATCCTCGGCGACGCCAAAGCTATCGTACCCTCGACCAAGAAGGTCGGGGGCGTC
Organism: uncultured Alphaproteobacteria bacterium; assembly: GCA_963741845.1. GTDB lineage: Bacteria > Pseudomonadota > Alphaproteobacteria > Rhizobiales > Beijerinckiaceae > Roseiarcus. Next base: position 26,542 of record CAVUJV010000001.1, on the reverse strand, counting down.
GGCGCGCGGCTCGACGTGCCCGTGACTCATATCAACGCCTCTTACGTCCGCAGTCATTTCGACGCCTTTGAAGTCGGCGTTCCGGACGCGCCGCGCGCGGACGAGATTCTGCTGGCGCTGGTGATGACGACAGGTCCGCGCGTCCACGCGCGTGTCGGCGGATTGAAGGCTTCCGAGATCAAGGGACAGGACGGACTGCGATGAGCCTCGACATTCGCAAGATCGTGACGGTCGTCGACGAAACGCGAACGGAAATGGGGCGCGAGGTCTCGCCTCCGATTCGCCGCGCGGCGGCGCTGGCGGTGATCGCCAATCCTTTCGCAGGGCGTTACGTCGAGGACCTCGCGCCTCTCATTGAGGCTGGCGAGCAGCTCGGCAAGCTCCTCAGCGAGCGGGCGGTTGCCGCGCTCGGGATCAAGGGTCCCGAGGCGCAAGGCTACGGCAAGGCTGCGCTTGTGGGCGAGAACGGCGAAATGGAGCACGCCGCTGCGCTCCTGCATCCGAAGATGGGAACGCCTGTGCGCAAGACGCTCGGCAAGGGCGCGGCGCTGATCCCTTCTTCCAAGAAGCGCGGCGGTCCCGGCGCCGAACTCGACATTCCGCTCGGCCACAAGGATGCGGCTTATGTGCGTTCGCACTTCGACGGCATGCAGGTCAGCATCAATGACGCCCCGCGCGCCAACGAGATCGTCGTCGCCGTCGCGGTGACGACGGGAGGGCGGCCGCTGCCGCGGGTCGGAGGTCTCGAAGCCAAGGATGCGAAGGGGGAAGATGGGCTGCGCTGAGCTCGTTTCGGCGCTCCGCCGGTGAGCGTTTTTCGGAAGGATCGCGAGGCCGAGGCCGACGAGGCTTATCTGCTCGACGTGCAGGTCGGCTTCATCCTCAGGCAGGCGAGCCAGAGACATGCCGCGTTGTTTGCGGCGCGGATGGGGGACATCACGCCGACCCAATGGGCCGCCCTTTCAAAGCTGCATGAAGTTGGCCCAACGTCGCAGAACCTGCTCGGCCGCATGACGGCGATGGATGTCGCCACGATCAAGGGCGTGGCCGATCGGCTCATGAAGCGTGGGCTCGTCCGCTCCACGGCTGACGAATCCGATGCGCGCCGCCGTCTGCTCGCGCTGTCGGGCGAGGGACGCGATTTCGTGGAGGCCAATTTCGCGGCGGCGCACGTCATCACCCGCGAAACCCTGGCGCCGCTCACCGAGCGCGAGCAGGCGATTTTTGTCGATCTGCTGACGAAGCTGAAATAGTCGTCTTGGCGGCCGCCGCGAGAGAGGCCGATCCAGGGCGCGCGAATCCTCCAGGCTTCGTCAGTGGCCGGCGACTTCCGGGATCTTCTCCGCCGGCGGCGTGTTGCGGCTGCGGCCCGTTCTTACGACCCCGTCGATCATGGTCATGCCGATGCCGGGCAGGTCGCCAAGACGGATCGAATCGAGAAAGCCGTTTCCCGCCGAATGCTGAGCCTTGTCCATGAAGACGAAATCGGCCGCGCGTCCGACCTCGACGAGCCCGCAATCGAGCGACCGCATCCGAGCCGTGTTGCCGGTGGCGAAGCAGAAGGCGACCTCGGGCGCCACATCGCCAAGGCTCGCCAGCATCGCGACCATGCGCACAATGCCGAGCGGCTGCACGCCGGAGCCGGCGGGGCCATCGGTGCCCAGGATCACACGGTTGAGCTCGCCGAGTTCCTTCGCGACGCGGAGCGTGTAGAGCGCGGAACGCTCGTTGCCGTTGTGCACGAGTTCGAGGCCACGTTTGCAGCCCTCGCAGATGCAGCGGATCTCCTTGTCGGGAAGGGAGGTATGCCCCCCGTTGATATGCCCAACGACATCGGTGTCGGCTTCCAGCACGACGTCGGCGCCGATGAGGCCGGATCCCGGTATGGAAGGCCCGCCCGTGTGGATCGTGGACTGGATGCCGTATTTGCGCGCCCAGGCGACCATTTGTCTCGCGTTCGCGCCATCCTTGACGCCGCCGAGTCCGACTTCGCCGAGCAGCTTGACGCCCGCGTCGGCAAGCTCCTTGAAGTCCTGTTCCGTCATGCCGGGCTCGATCACCGGGGCGCCGGCGTGCAGCTTGACCCCATTGACCCGGAATGCGCTGAAGGTGCGCTGCGCCGTGATCGCATGCGCTTTCAGCCCAACGATGTCGCGCGGACGGCCGGGCTGATGCACCTCGCCCGCCGAGATCATCGTGGTGACGCCGCCATGCAGCGTCGAGTCGATCCAGCCGAGCTGGTTCTGGCGGGGCGTCCAGTCGCCGGAGACGGGATGCACGTGGCTGTCGATGAGGCCTGGCGCGACCACGGTTCCGCGGGCGTCGATCACCGTCGTCGCGCCTTCGACGTCAACGTCATTCGCGCGGCCTACCGCCGTGATCCGTCCGTCCACGGCGACGATCGTATCGGCGTCGAGGATCGGATTCTCGATTGCGCCTGACAGCAGGAGTCCGATATTGCGGATGACGGTCTTGCCGGAGCCCGCAGCGGCGGGCGCATCATGGGCCATGGATTTCCTCCTTCGATTGCGCCGTCCGGTCAGACGGCGAGATAGGCGTCGCGCACGTCCGGCCGCGTCTGCAAATCTTCAAAGCTGCCCGCGAAGCGGACGACGCCGCGTTCCAGAATCACTGCTTCGTCGGCGATAAGCCGCGCGAAATGGAGGTTCTGTTCGGAGACCAGGATGCTCAGACCCTCGCGCTTGAGATCGAGAATCGCCCTGGCCATCTGCTCGACGATGCGCGGCGCGATGCCCTCCGAGGGCTCGTCGAGCATCAGGAGCAGTGGGTTGCCCATCAGGGTTCGGGCAACGGTCAGCATCTGCTGCTCTCCTCCGCTCATCGCGCCGCCGGGACGGCGGCGCATCTCGGCGAGGTTGGGAAAGAGGGCGTAGATTTTCTCCGGCGTCCAGTGCGGCGCCTGCGCTCGCGGCGGCTGACGGCCGACCTCGAGATTTTCCTCGACCGTCAGTTCGGTGAAGATGCGCCGGTCTTCCGGCACATAGCCGAGACCGGTTCGTGCGATGCGATAGGTGGTCTCGCCGACAATCTCGCGGCCGAGAAAGCGAACGGACCCTTCCCGCTGCACAAGGCCGACGATGGCTTTGAAGGTCGTTGATTTTCCTGCTCCGTTGCGGCCGAGCAGCGCCGTGACCGCGCCCTTGCGGACGACGAAGGACACGTCATCGAGGATCTGCGCCGCGCCATAGCGGGCGCTAAGGCCCTCGACCGCAAGCATTTCACTCATGCCGCCGGCCCGTCGCGGTAGGTCAACCCGTCGCCGAGATAGACGGCCTGCACTTCGGGGTTGCGCCTGACCTCTTCCGGCTTTCCTTCGGCGATCAGGCGTCCGCGGCTGAGAACCAGGATTCGATCCGCGTGACGGAAGACGACGTCCATGTCATGTTCGGTGAAGAGCACGCCGAGATTTTTCGCACGCGCGATTTCCGCGGTCAGCGCCATCAGTTCGACACGGTCGCGGGGCGACATGCCTGCTGTCGGCTCGTCCATCAGAAGAAGCTGCGGATCGTTGGCGAGCGCCATCGCAAGTTCGAGACGTTTGAGGTCTCCATAGGCGAGCTCCGCGGAGGGCCGCTCCGCCAACGTTGCCATTCCAACGAGCTTGAGCAGTTCTTCGGCCCGCAAGCGACCCGAGTCCGTGGCGCGGCCCCAGATGCGCCCGAGGCGACGCGAGAAGGACAGGAGCACCATCTGCACATTCTCGATCACGGTCATCGAAGCGAATGTCGCCGTGATCTGGAAGGTACGGCCGACGCCGAGGCGCCAGACCTCGCGCGGCGGCCAGCCCGTGATGTCGCGTCCCTCGAGGCGGATCGCCCCGAGGTCCGGTTTGAGCTGGCCGTTGAGCATGTTGAAGCAGGTGCTCTTTCCCGCGCCGTTCGGGCCGATGATTGCAACGATTTCGCCGGCGGAGACCGTCAACGAAACGCCGCCGACGGCGTGGACGCCGCCGTAGGATTTGGCGAGGTCGCGAACTTCCAGGAGCGGGCTCACGCCGCCGCCTTTTCGCGCGTGGCGGCGCCGCGGCGCAGTCGCGGCAGCCGGATCGAACCGGCGATGCCTTTGGGAAAGACGAGCACCAGGCCGATGATGACGAGGCCAAGCACCAGCTTCGAATAGTCCGTGTGACTGATGAGCCAGATCGACAGCAGCTTGTAGAAGATCGCTCCGACGATCGGGCCGGACACGGTCTCGACGCCGCCGAGCAGCACCATCACAAGTCCGTCGATGGACGTGGAGACGCCCATCGTGTCGGGAAAGACGCTACCCTTGAGGAAGGCGAACAGCGCGCCGGCAAGACCCGCTGCGGCGCCCGCCATCACGAAGGCCTGCCATTGGACGCGGCGGCGATTGATGCCGATCGCCTCGCTGCGAAGCTCGGAGTCCCGAGCGGCGCGCAAGGCGTAGCCGAAGGGTGAGAAGATGACGGCGCGCAAGGCCATCACCGCCAGAACGACAAGCGCAAGCGTCAGCCAGTAGAAGTGAGACGCGCTTGCCGCCCAGTGCGACGGCCACACGCCCAGAAGACCGTTGTCGCCGCCGGTGACCGATACCCATTGAAAGGCGATCGACCAAAGAATCTGCGCGAAAGCGAGGGTCAGCATGGCCAAATAAACGCCGGACAGGGGGACTGCGAACCATCCGATGATCGCCGCGCCCGCTGCGGCGAGCACAGGGCCCGCGAGAATGGCGGGAAGCATCGGCAGTCCCAGCATCTTGGTCGCCAGCGCCGCGCCATAGCAGCCGAGGCCAAGAAACGCGGCGTGGCCGAAGGAGGCCAGGCCGCCGACCGAGACAAGCAAGTGCAGGCTGGCGGCGAACAAGACGAAGATCGCGACCTCTGTTGCGACCGCGAGTCCGTAGGGCCCGAGAACAAGCGGAAGCAGCGCGGCGCCCGCGAGAAGAGCGGCGGCGACAAGGCGAGCCTCGCGGTCGAGCGGCTTCCAGGGCGCAATCGTCGCGCCGCCCGGGATGCGCAGCGAATCCTCCCTTCTTGCCGAACAGGCCCCAGGGTCGGATCACCAGCACGACGGCCATCAGCAGGAAGACCAGCACCAGCGAGATTTTCGGCAGGATCAGGATGCCAAAGGCGTTAAGCAGCGAGACCAGGATCGCCGCCACGAAGGCGCCTTCGATCGATCCGAGTCCGCCGATCACAACGACCACGAAGATCTCGACAATGATGCGGAGATCCATCGTATGGTCGACCGCCTCACGCGGCGCCTGAAGCGCACCCCCAAGTCCTGCGAGAAATGTGCCGAGCGCGAAGACGCCGGTAAAGAGCCATTTCTGGTTCACGCCGAGCGCGGCGACCATGTCGCGGTCCTGCGTCGCGGCGCGCACCAGCACGCCCCAGCGGGTGCGATGCAGCAACAGCCAGAGAAAGGCGAGCACGACCGGCCCGAGTCCGATGAGGAACAGGTCATAGGACGGCACGCGCTTGCCGAGCACCTCGACCGCGCCTGCGAGCCCCGGCGCTCGCGGCGCGAGCATGTCCTCCGGCCCCCAGATCAGCAGCACGAGATCCTGCACGACGAGCGTCGCGCCGAAGGTCGCGAGAAGCTGAAACAGTTCCGGCGCGCGATAGATTCTGCGCAGGAGCAGAATCTCGAAAGCGCCTCCCAACAGGCCAACGAGGACGGCGGCCAAGACCATCCCGCCCCAGAACCCAAAAGGCCCGGAGAATCGATCCGTCAGCGTGAAGGCGAGATAGGCGCCCACCATGAAAAACGCGCCATGCGCGAAATTCACGATGCGCGTCACGCCGAAGATCAACGACAGGCCGGACGCGACCAGAAACAGAGATGCGGCGCTGGCGAGGCCGGAGAGGAGTTGAACGACGAGAAGCTGCATTCGGGGCTTCGGAGCGGAGAGCCAAAGGACGTCGAGATTCTCCGCCCTCCTCCGTCAGTTCTGCGGCCTGAGCGTCTTCACCTCGTTATCGGGCGGCAGATAGTCGGCGCCCTTCCGGTAGACAACATCGACCATGACCCCCTTGCCGTCTTTGAGCGCGGTCTTGCCGACAAAGGCGCCCATGGTCGACTGATGATCGGCAGCGCGGAACGTGACGGGCCCGAAGGGCGTGTCGAATTGCAGGCCCTCGGCGGCGGCGATCATTTTGTCCGTATCGGTCGACCCCGCCTTGGTCAGGATCGCTGCGATCCCTTTCATCAAGCTATATCCGACCACCGAGCCGAGGCGCGGATAGTCGTGATATTTATCCTGATAGGCCTTGAGGAAAGCCTGGTGCTCAGGGGTCTTCACGTCGTACCAGGGATAGCCGGTTACAATCCAACCAGCCGGCGTCTCGCTCTTGAGAGGGTCGAGATATTCGGGCTCCCCTGTGAGGAAACTCACGACCGAACGCCCTTGGAACGTGCCGCGGGTATTGCCCTCGCGCACGAGCTTCACGAGATCGGGCCCGAACTCGACATTGAGGATTGCGTCGGGCTTGGCGGCGTCAATCGCTTCGAGGACCGCCCCGGCGTCGATCTTGCCTTGCGGCGGCCACTGCTCGGCGACCCACTGGACGTCGGGGCGCTTGGCGGAAAGGAGCCTCTTGAACACGGCGACAGCCGACTGGCCATATTCGTAATTCGGCGCGATCGTCGCCCAGCGTTTGGCGGGCAGCTTCGCCGCTTCCTCCGCGAGCATGGCGGCCTGCATATAGTTCGAGGGACGCAGTCGGAAAGTGTAATGATTGCCCTTCGACCAGGTGATCGCGTCCGTCAGTGGCTCGCCCGCGACAAACAGCACTTTCTTCTGCGCGGCGAAATCGGCGACGGCGAGCCCGACATTGGAGAAGAATGTCCCGGCCAGTAGCGCGACGCCCTCGTTCGACAGAAGTTCATTGGCTGCGGTCACGGCTTCGGCGGGCTTGCCGCCGTCATCTTTCGAGATGACGACAAGCTTCTTTCCATCGATGCCGCCCTTCGCATTGATCTCGTCGAGGCCAAGCTGCCAGCCCTTGCGATAGGGGTCGGTGAATTGCGGCAGCGCGGAGTAGCTGTTGATCTCTCCGATCTTGATGTCCTCGGCGCGCGCTGGCGCATGCAAGATCAGACTGACGACGGTGGCGGCGAGCAGGCTTCTCAGTCCGGTTCCGATCGTCATAAAGGCCTCTTCCGACTGCAGGTGAAGCGACATCCCGCTGCGAGTTTGCCTCAACGCGGACGGGAGCAAGGTCATTAGTGTACGAATGGTACCAATTTCGCTTGCCCAGGCAAGTCGGAAAATGCGGCGACCCTTCGACCATCCTGCCGTGATGATGGGCATCGACGCAGCCTGGCGACGGAAGGTTTCAAACTCCGGTCGGCCGCCTCAAATCGAGGGTCAGAGGAAATTCCGGATGGACCCGCTCCGCAGGCAACTCATACCTTCCGGGCGTATGCCCGTGCGCCTCGAACCGAGCTAATCGGCGCGCTTCGGCCTCATTCGAATTGACGGGAAACGTATCGTAGCTCCGACCGCCCGGATGTGCGACGTGATAGACGCAGCCGCCCAGCGCCCGACCGCTCCAGGTGTCGAAAATATCGAAAGTAAGAGGAGCGTGCACCGGGACGGTGGGATGCATCGCCATCGCTGGCTTCCAGGCCTTGTAGCGCACCGCGGCGACCGCCACTCCCTCCGTCATCGTCCTGCGCAGGGGCACGCGACGTTGATTGCAAGCCACAATGTAGCGCTCAGGGTCCGCGGTCGTGAGTTTGACCTGCAAACGCTCGGTGGAACTGTCCGTGTAGCGCGCTGTCCCGCCAATCGCGCCAGTCTCTCCCAGAACGTGCCAGGGCTCCAGCGCCTGACGCAATTCCAAATTCACGCCCTCGTATTCGACTTCCCCGCAAAACGGAAAGCGGAACTCGGCCTGTGCTTCGTACCACTCCGACCGGAAATCGAACCCATGCGCCCTCAGATCGGCGAGAACGTCGACGAAGTCCTCCCAGACATAATGGGGCAGCATAAAACGGTCGTGCAGAGACGAGCCCCATCGCGGCAGCGCCCCGTCCAGCGGGGCTCGCCAGAGCCGCGCGATGATCGCACGGATCAGCAACTGCTGCGCCAGGCTCATGCGCGCGTCCGGCGGCATTTCGAAACCTCGGAACTCGACAAGGCCCAGACGGCCTGTCGGGCCGTCAGGCGAATAAAGCTTGTCGATGCAGATCTCCGCTCTATGCGTGTTGCCGGTTACGTCCGTGAGGATGTTCCGCATCAGCCGATCGAGCAGCCACGGCGGCGGTGGTTCGCCCTCTCCCGGCTTCGGGATATTCGCGTGCGCGACTTCAAGTTCGTAGAGGCTGTCGTGACGGGCCTCGTCGACACGCGGCGCCTGGCTCGTGGGCCCAATGAAGAGGCCTGAAAAGAAATAGGACAGGCTCGGACGACGCAGCCAATAGATCACGAGGCTCTTCAACAGGTCGGGCCGCCTGAGAAACGGGCTGTCGAGCGGCGTTCCGCCCCCGACGACGACATGATTGCCCCCGCCTGTGCCGGCATGCTTCCCGTCGATCATGAACTTGTCCGCGCCGAGGCGCGAAAAGCGCGCTTCCTCGTAGACCGCGTGAGTTGTCGCGACGCACTCGCGCCAGTTCGACGATGGATGGATGTTGACTTCGATCACACCGGGATCCGGAGCGACCCGGATGACATTGAGGCGCGGGTCGACGGGCGGCGCATAACCCTCGATCTGGACTGCGAGTCCGATCTTCTCCGCCGCGGCTTCGACCGCCGCAATGATCTCCAGGTAGTCCTCCAAATGCTGAACCGGAGGCATGAAAATGCAAAGCCGCCCGTCCCGGACTTCCACAGCGACCGCGGTGCGAACCGCTCCGTCGATATCGTTTAGGCGCTGCTCGACGCGCTGCTGACCTGGTTCGCCCGGCTCGGTCGCGGAAAAGGTCGCAATGTGCTGGGTGGGCCTCCGTAACGCTTCCCGCTCCGGCAAAGGTTCGCGCGGAACAGTCGGATCGGCGTCGACGACGTAGGGAAACGCTGCTGGCGGCACATAGGGCAAGGAGCCAAGCGGCAGCCGATATCCGACCGGACTATCCCCGGGCACAAGGTACAGTGCGCCGCGGCGGGTCCGCCATTTCTCACTGCGCCATCGCGCATCATCGGCCCTGGCCTGCCACCGCTGAACCGGCAACACATAGCCGGACGGCTCCGTGAGGCCGCGCGAGAAGACTCGCGCAAGGCGCAGCCGCTCCTCGGGATCCTTCAGCCTGGAGTTCTCGGGCGTCACATTATCCGGCAGGTTGCCTTCCTTGACGATCCATTCGGCGGGATCTTCGTAGGCCGGCGCGACATAGTCCTGCGAAAGCCCAAGTCCGGAGGCGATCGCTCCCAGCAATTCTCGCGCTTGCTCCGTGCTGGCCGGCGTAGCCGAATTCGGGATTTCAGGCGCGATTCTGTCGGCGTCGGACCAGATCGGTTTGCCGTCGCGACGCCAGTAGAGCGAAAAGGTCCACCGGGGCAGCGATTCCCCCGGATACCATTTGCCCTGCCCGTAATGGAGGAAGCCGCCGGGCGCGAAGCGGTCCCGCAGCCGCCGGATGAAACGGTCCGCGAGGCCACGCTTGGTTGGGCCGACGGCCTCCGTGTTCCACTCGGGCGCCTCGAAGTCGTCGATCGAAACGAAAGTCGGCTCGCCACCCATCGTAAGGCGCACATCCTCGGCCTTGAGAACCTCGTCGACCTTCGCGCCGAGCGCATCGAGCGCAGTCCATGCCTCGTCCGAGAAAGGCTTGGTGATGCGGGGGTGCTCCGCGACGCGCTCGACCTTCATGTCGAAGGAAAACTCGACATTGGCGAAGCTCGCGAGGCCGCTGATCGGCGCGGCGTTTCGGTAGTGCGGAGTCGCAGCGAGCGGAATGTGGCTCTCGCCGGTCAAAAGCCCGAGGTCGGATCAAGGCCGATCCAACCCGCGCCAGGCAGATAAACCTCCGCCCATGCGTGGAGATCGGTGAAGTCATGGTCTGTGCCCGGCGGCCCGTCGAGCGCGACAAGGTCGGGCTTCAGCTGGATGAGATAGCCGGAGACGAAGCGGGCGGCAAAGCCGAGGTTGCGAAGCACCTGAACCAGCAGCCAGCTCGAATCCCGGCATGAGCCTGACGCCAGTCCAAGCGTCTCTTCAGGGGTTTGAACCCCGGGCTCCATTCGAATGAGATATTTGGTCTCTTGCGAGAGCCTGCGGTTCAACTCGACCACAAAGTCGACCGTCTGTTTTGGGGACCGGTCGATGGCGTCGAGGAACGCTTGCAGCCTCGGGCCCGGCGGCTCGGGAGTGCGGTAGATTATGAGATCCGGCCGCAGGTCCTCCCCATATTCGAATGGCCAGGTTTCCGCGCTTTCCTCAGTGAAGAAATCGAACGGATTGTAGACCGTCATGTCGGCGACGACGTCGACCTCGATCTTCAGTTCGTTGACCGGCTCCGGAAAAACATATCGCGCGAGCCAGTTTCCGTAGGGGTCCTGCTGGATATTGACGAAGTGCTCGGCGGGACTGACCTTTAGCGAATGGGATATCACCCGCGTGCGGCTGTGCGGCGCCGGTCTCAATCGAATGATCTGAGGCCCGAGCGAAACTGGCCGGTCATATCTGTAGTGCGTGAGATGACGGAGTGCGGCTCGAATGGACATGGCGCGCGCCGGCCTGCGAAAAGTGGACGGGTATCCCTCTCACATGTTGCTGCATCGCACAATCGTCGCAGGCTGAGCAGAAAAGGACGTACCGGCGCAGAGGAATGTCGAGCCGGCGCTTACGGGTCTTCGGCCACATCCGGGCTTGAGCTTGCGTAGCCGGGCGCGGGCGCTTCGCGGAAGCCGCACGCGAGGAGCGCCTCCCGCATGTGCGGCGGAACCGGCGCCTCGACGACGACCGGCTCCTTCGCTTTCGACAAGGGAACGATCACTTTCCGCGCCAGCAACTGCAAGGGAACCACGGATTGACGCCCGTAAACGGCGTCGCCCAAGATGGGCCATCCCATCGCCGCGCAATGCACCCGCAACTGATGCGTCCGGCCCGTCTTTGGCTCAAGTTCGAGCCAGGCAATCTGGATGCCGTCTTGCTGTCCACGGCCGAGAACCCGCCAAAGAGTGCGCGCGTGTTGGCCTTTCGGGTCCACTTTCATCCACCAGCCGCGCTTGTCGTCCAGGCGGCCCAGCGGCAAATCGATTTCTCCTTCGCTCTCGGCAGGCCCGCCGACAACGATGGCCCAATAAGTCTTCCCTATTTTGCCCTGCTTGAACAGAAGACCAAGTTTTTCCAAGGCCTTGCGGTGTCGTCCCAGAACAAGGCAGCCCGACGTGTCGCGGTCGAGACGGTGCGCCAGAGCCGGTGGCCTCGGCAGGCCAAATCGGAGGGAGTCGAAATCCTCCTCCAAAGAATAGCCGCCTTTCGGGCCCCGATGGACGGGGGCGCCGGCCGGCTTGTCGAGGACGAGCATCAGCCCGTCGCGGTAGAGAAGGCGCGCTCTTGTTTCTTCCGGCGTCATGAGGACATAGGTAACGAACAGAGCCGGGATGGCTCGAAAGGATCCCCCATTGAACCAAGACGCTGAGAGAAAGGCAAAAACGGGCCTGATGCGGCGCTGGTTCGGCGGCGCGCCAGCGGCGCAGCCCTCCGAACCGCACCCCGCCATTCCGCCTTCGCCGGAATTGTCCAGCGCGAGTCCGCCTGCGCCGATCGTCGATCCAGAGCCGCCTGCACAGAAGCGGAGCTGGCTTCAGCGCCTGCGGGCTGGTCTTTCGCTCTCTTCCACAAGCATCGGAAAAGGCATCACGGATGTCTTCACCAAGCGAAAGCTTGACGCGGACTCGCTCGACGATCTGGAGGATATCCTGATCCAGGCGGATCTCGGTCTGCCCGCCGCCACCCGCATCCGGGAGGCGATCGCGCGCGGTCGATTCGAGAAAGGCATCAGCCCGGAGGCGGTCAGGTCAATTCTTGCCGACGAGATCGAGCGTGCGCTGAAGCCTGTCGCAAAACCCCTCGCAATCGATCCCGACAAGAAGCCGTTCGTGATTCTGGTGGTGGGCGTAAACGGTTCCGGAAAGACGACGACGATCGGCAAGCTCGCCGCGAAATTTCGGTCCGAAGGAAAGACATTGGTTCTGGCCGCGGGCGACACCTTTCGCGCCGCCGCCATCGAACAATTGCGTGTCTGGGCGCGGCGGACGGCGTCTGATCTTGTCGAACGCGAGCAAGGGGCCGACGCTGCGGGCCTCGCCTTCGATGCGCTTACCCGAGCGAAGGATCTCAAGGCTGATGTCGTGCTCATGGACACCGCAGGACGATTGCAAAATCGCGTGGAACTGATGAGCGAGCTTGAGAAGATCGTGCGGGTGATGAAGAAAGTCGACCCCGCGGCTCCTCACGCGGTTTTGCTCGTTCTCGATGCGACGGTCGGTCAGAACGCCTTGAGCCAGGTCGAGATTTTCGGCCGTACTGCCGGCGTGACCGGGCTTGTCATGACGAAGATCGACGGAACTGCGCGAGGCGGGATCCTCGTCGCGATCGCCGACAAGTTTGCATTGCCGGTTCATTTCATTGGAGTCGGCGAGGGCGTCGAAGACCTCGAGCCATTTGACCCGCGCGACTTTGCCGAAGCGATAGCGGGTATCGAGGACATGGCGGAGGCGCCGAAATGACGAATACCGAAGCCACGGGCTCCCCTGAGCGGCGCAAGACGCTGAATCCGACGCTCAAGCTTCTGCTCGAGCTTGGGCCGCTCGTGCTGTTCTTTGTCGCCAATTCGAGGCCGGGGCTTTTTCACGGACTTGTAGGGGGGCTGCTGCCAGCAGACTTTCCGCCCGATAAGGCTGGTATGTTAACGGCGACTGCCGTCCTGATACCGGTCACGTTCGTCGCACTGATCATCTCGTTCGCGCTGACGCGCCGCCTTCCGGTGATGCCCGTGGTCACCGCTGGAATGGTGTTGGCTTTTGGCGCGCTGACACTGTGGCTGCAAGACAAAGTCTTTATCGAAATCAAGGTGACGGTTATCTACTGCCTGTTCGGCATCGCGCTTCTGGGCTCAATGGCGTTCGGAAAGCTGCTACTCCCCATCGTCCTCGACACGGCGATCCATCTCGACGCTGCCGGCTGGCGTCAATTGACGGTGCGTTGGGGACTGTTCTTCTTTGCGCTCGCGGGTTTGAACGAAGTTCTGCGTCACGTTCTGACCTGGGATCAGTGGGTCGCCTTCAAAACCTTTGGCATCATCCCAATCATCCTTGTCTTCGCGTTGGCGCAAGCCCCGCTCATAATGCGTCACGAGACAAAGGAGGACGCGTTCTCTGACGAAATGTGAGTTCTGAGCCGCTTCGCGCCGCTATATCGATCCCGCCCAGATTTGCGTGTGCGGATAGATCATGAGACCGGCGGCGGCCAGCGCAACGCCATACGGGATGCCGGACCGTTTGTCGTGCAGCCGGCTGATCCACGCTTGGCCGGCCAGCGCGGGGGGAGAGGCAGCGCGCGGGAGACCAATATGACCACGGTCAACAGTCCCCCGAAGATCGAAGCCGCCAATCCGTAGTCAAGGATCGAACTCCAGCCGACCCAAACTCCGATCGCCGCGGCAAGTTTGGCGTCGCCGCCCCCGATCCAGCCCATGGAGAACATTGCCGCGGCCAGGGCGAGCACTGTGGCCCCGCAACTGAAATTGAGCGCGATCATCGTCAGCGGCAGTCGAAGCCACAAAGAAATCAACAGATTTCCACCGACCAGAGCCGCCGGGATCCAGTTCGGAATCCGCATCGTCGTCAGGTCCGAGGAGATCGGAACAGCCATAAGCAGAGGGAAAAAAAACAGGGTTAGAAGCCGCATATTGCTATCGCCGTTCATTGTGCCCCGGCATGGAGGATCAGGCTCCGACCTATTTCATCGCGTTTCCAATTCCGGTGAGGACAGTGCTCATCTGAGCGCCGACAGTTTGCAGCGCGGTAATAATGAAAACGGCAATGAGGGAGGCGATGAGGGCATATTCGACTGCCGTCGCTCCAGATGTATCCGTCGCGTAGCGCTTGATGAAGCCGAGCATAAGACTACTCCCACGCGTTGTCTTCTCCGGCGCTTCCGGGGCGCCGAATGACCGTCCCAAGAACTAAGGAACAACGCTTTCAGCGGCGTTAACGGGCGTTCTCCAATTGATTCAAGTGACGCTTGGCGTCTCCGGCGGAAGTAACTTGCGGGCCGCCGGGGTCGACGCCCAGGGCCGCTATTGCGTGGCCAGATCCAGCCGCGCGCGGCCATCGCGGTCCTCGACTTCGACGATCCAAAGATCGGAATCGAAGCTGATCTCCCGTTCCAGCCGCCGCTCGGCCTCGCCTGCGTCGAGCCAATCCGCCTTGTGCTGTCGAGCGAAGAGGCGATCAACGCCTGGGGGCAAATCAACCGCCTGGGATTGCGGCGCTGGGCCATAGACGGCGGCTTCGCCATTCATTCGGTCGATCTTTACGAAGATCGCTCCGGCCTCCGGAGCGCCGCGCCGCCGTAGCACCGCGACTACGCCCTCGACGGCGCAACGGCGAAGGTACGCCGAAACCCAGATATCGGACCTCAGTCGCATTCTGGATTCAGCGCTGGGCGCTGCGCGCGGCCTCCTCGATCCGCCTCACAAGCCGGGGGGTGATGTCGCCAGCCGAGGGCAAGTTGTGGCTGCGCTCGAACTCGCGAATGGCCTTGCGGACCTCCGCGTCATCGCTGTTCGGCCTGATCGGATAGCCGAGTTTGGTCAGCGCCCTGCGCGCCGTCTGAAGGAGACTGGCGGTCTCTACCGCCTTCTCCTGATGGAGAAACGCGCCGATCGGGTCTGCGGAGGTCGCCGCAGGCGGCTTGGTTTCGACCCGACGCTCGACGACCGGAGGCAAGGGCGCCGTGATGGGAGGTGACGCAGATTCGCGGGTCGTCGCGGTCGCAGCAGGGGAGGGGTCTCGGGCGGGTCCTCCTCCTTTTTCGCTCAAGCTCCTTGCCGGGACGGAAGCCGGACTGGAAGGAGCGAACAAGGGCGCGGCATGGCGCCCGCGCTGGAGAAGAAGCGCATTCATCGCGATCCCGGCGACAAGGGCGCACAAGACGGCCGTCAAATATGCAGGCGCCGACAGAGAGGTCGTCTTGGCCGCAAGACGCGCCAGGAGCGAGCCGCCAGCCCGCCTGAGCTCGACCTTGCGGGAGAGAAACTCGTTCCGGACCCGTGCGAGCGCTTCAACCAATGTTCGGACTCCTCCTGGAAGCATTCCAGAGTCAGCGCTTCGATCTCGCCACCCGTCGCGTTAGGTCCATGCACCGGCACGTCAATTCGTGCGCTTTCGAATCCAAAGTGGCGCCTTTTGCTTAACCCAATGTAAAGCCCGGACGTCGACTGGGTCCTTTGGGCCGTACCGTCATCTGGGCGCGCTGTGGCCGGGGATGCAGTCCTCGAACTGCGACCGGCTGGGTCAAGGCGATTTTGCTGGAAACGCGAGCTTCGGAGCGCCGACGGTTTGGCGCGATTTTTCGCGATTCCGCGCCTGCTTTGGACGTCTTTTGCGTGAAAACGAGGGTTTTCGAGCTTGTTTTGCGCTGAAAATCGACCCCAAAACGCGCCATTTCCTTCCGGGAATCGCGACTTTTCAAGGACTTGCGCTGACATTTCCTTCCGGCGACCTCGCGTTCGAGGGCCGCGGATGGCCAAACGACGGCCAAAACATGGGCGATTGCCCCGGCCTGGGCGGCGGTTTCGGCGATTTCGCACATGGGCAGCTTCCGGCCTGACGACGAGGAGGCATCATAGCCGAACCTAGTGAAAATCAGAAGTAAATGTTCTTATGATTCTGTTTCTGACTTTCGTGCTCCTCTCGCCCCCAATTTCTTGAGCCCCTGACAGCAGTACGTCGGCCCAGCCAGCGGCGCGGCCGCGCGCTCATATCGTATGTCATTGATGGAAAATGGTGCTGCAAGAGAGGATTGAACTCTCGACCTCTCCCTTACCAAGGGAGTGCTCTACCACTGAGCTACTGCAGCGTCCGGCGCCGGGGCCAGCGCGCCCCGAGAGCGCGGCGCTTCCTGCCACAGGCGCGCCCGCGTTTCAAGCTTGGCCGCGAGTTCGCGAAGAGAATCGGCGTCGCCGCGCCGGCGGGAGGACTCAGACCGCCCCGATCCGCATCAGGTCGTGGAAATGGACGATCCCGACCACGGCGTCGCCCTCCACCACGAGCAGCGCCGAAATCTTGCGGCTGATGTTCTCCAGCGCCTCCGCCACCAGCGCGTCGGGGGCGATCGTGCGCGGCTTCCGGGTCATGACCGCGGCGACCGGCGTATCCATGGAAAAGTCGGATCTCAGATGCCGGCGCAGGTCGCCGTCGGTGACGATGCCCACGAGCTTTCCCGCCTCGTCGAAAACCCCGACGCAGCCGAATCCCTTGGAGCTCATTTCGACGATCGCCTCGGCCATCCGGGCGGTCGCCGCGATGCGGGGGACGCGCTCTCCCGTGTGCATCACCTCGCGCACATAGCGGAGTGTCGCGCCGAGCTTGCCGCCCGGATGCAGGACCTGGAAATCATGAGCGGTAAAGCCCCGGCCTTCGAGCAGCGCCACGGCGAGGGCGTCGCCCAGCACGAGCTGCATCGTGGTCGATGTCGTGGGCGCGAGCCCGTTCGGGCAGGCCTCCTGCGCGTTCGGCAGGGTCAGGCAGACGTCGGCCTCACGGCCGAGCGCGCTGTCGGCGTTCGCGGTCATGGCGACGAGGGGGATGGCGTAGCGCCTGGCGAAGGTGACGATCGCGGCGAGTTCGATCGTCTCCCCGGACCATGAGAGCGCCAGAACCACATCGCCGTTCTGCACCATGCCGAGGTCGCCGTGGCTCGCCTCAGCCGGATGGACGAAGGACGCGGGCTGGCCGGTCGAGGCGAGCGTCGCGGCGATCTTGCGCGCCACATGACCGGACTTGCCCATGCCGGTGACGATCACCCGGCCGCTCGAAGCGGCGATCGTCTGCACAGCCTGGGAAAAGGACGCCCCAAGGCTGCCTTCGGTGGTTTCGCGAAGCGCCGCTTCGAGGGTTTCGACGCCGATGCGCTCGGTTTCGAGTGTCCTCAGCGCGGAGCGGACCGCGCTCGTCTGTTCCTGAATCATGGGACGCCTTGTACCAGCGCCGCCCGAAGGTTGGAACTGGAAGTCCGCCCGGCATCCCTTGCCGCTCCGCGGGAGGCGAGCCCGGTTGGCCCGCGCTTCAGGCCAGCCGGGCACGGGTCGTTGCGCGGTGGTCAGCGCGGTCGGGATCAGGATCCAGCGCTGAACCCGAGCTTGCGCAATTCCTCCTTGAGGCCCGGTGCGATGTCGGGGCGAGACAGTCCGAAGGCCAGATTCGCCGCGAGGAATCCGAGCTTCGAGCCGCAGTCGTAGGTGTTCCCGTCGAACCGCACGCCATGGAACGCCTGGTCGCGGGCGAGCGCGATCATCCCGTCGGTGAGCTGGATCTCGCCACCCGCGCCCTTCTCGCCGTGCTCCAGGATCGTCGAAAATCTCGGGCTGCAGGATGTACCGGCCGGAAATGATGAAATTCGACGGCGCGGTCCCCTGCCTGGGCTTCTCGACCATGCCGGTGATTTCGAAAGCGCGCCCGTCGTCCCTGCCGACCGCGACGACCCCATATTGATGCGTCTCCGCCGGCGGGACCTCCTCGACGGCGATGATGTTCCCGCCGTAGCGATCATAGGCCTCGACGCATTGGGCAAGGCAACGGCCGCCGCTCTCCGCGCCCTTCGTCACCATGTCCGGAAGCAGGACCGCGAAAGGCTCGTCGCCGACGATCTCGCGCGCACACCAGACCGCGTGTCCGAGGCCGAGCGGCGCCTGCTGGCGGGTGAAGCTGGTCGCGCCGGCTGTGGGCAGGTCGGCCATCAGCGAGTCATATTCCTTGATCTTGCCGCGCTTCCTGAGCGTGTCCTCCAGTTCGTAGGACGAATCGAAATGGTCCTCGATCACGCCCTTGTTGCGCCCGGTGACGAAAATGAAATGCTCGATCCCCGCTTCCCGGGCCTCGTCCACCACGTGCTGCAGGATCGGCCGGTCGACGACCGTCAGCATCTCCTTCGGCACCGCCTTTGTAGCGGGCAGGAAGCGTGTGCCGAGGCCGGCGACGGGAAGGATGGCTTTGCGAATCGGCTTCTTCATCGTCGGAAAGGTCTCCGCGGATTTGCGAAAGGATTTTTGAGCCGAATTCTGCTATCGCTTAACCGTCGACGCGAGACAAGTGAGGGGAGCATGAGCGTTCTTGTGACCGGAGGCGCCGGATATATCGGCGGCCACATGGTGCTAGGGCTGATCGACTCGGGCGTGCAGCCGGTCGTCCTCGACAACCTCTCGACCGGCTTCGACTGGGCCGTGCCCGACGGCGTACCGCTGGCGGTTGGCGACGTCGGCGACGCCGACCTCGTCGCCCGGCTGATCAAAGAGCACAAGGTCGACGCCATCGCCCATTTCGCGGCGAAGATCGTCGTGCCCGAATCGGTCTCCGATCCGCTCGGCTATTATCTCAACAACACCGCCAAAGCCCGCACCCTGATCGAGACGGCGATCCAGGGCGGCGTCAAGACCTTCATATTTTCCTCGACCGCCGCGGTTTATGGCGAAGCCTCGTCGGAGCCGGTCTCCGAGGCGACGCCGCTCGATCCGATCTCGCCCTATGGCCGCTCGAAGCTGATGGTCGAATGGATGCTGGAGGATGCCTCCCGCGCCCATGATTTTCGCTATGTGGCGCTGCGCTATTTCAACGTCGCGGGCGCGGACCCGAAGGGCCGCCTCGGACAGTCGGGCGCCAATGCGACCCATCTCATCAAGCGCGGCGTGCAGACGGCGCTCGGCGTCTATCCGAGCATGCAGATCTTCGGAGACGACTATCCGACCCGGGACGGGACCTGCGTGCGCGACTACATCCAGGTGACAGACCTCATCGACGCGCATCTCAGCGCCCTCGCCTATCTGCGCGGCGGGGGACAGAGCCTGGTCTGCAATTGCGGTTACGGCCACGGCGAGACGGTCAAGGAGGTGATCGACGTCGTGAAGCGCGTCTCCGGCGTCGACTTCAAGGTCCTGCTGTCGCCGCGCCGTTCGGGGGATCCCGCGGCGCTGGTCGCGCGCGCCGACCGGGCGAAAAGCCTGCTCGGATGGAAGCCGAAGCGGGACAATCTGGACGACATCGTCCGCCAGGCGCTCGACTGGGAGCGTCGGCTGCACAACCGCCGTCCGGGGATGGCTCCTTAGAGAACGACCCTAGACGATAGGCGGAGACGGCGCCGCGCTTTTGCGCTTTACAACCGCTGTGCGAGCCGTTTGATTGCGCCTCCGACGGCGGGAGGGAAAGCGTATGGGCAGGGGCGGCTTGCGAGGATGAGCGGGGACGACATTCTCGTCACCGAGGGCCTCTCCAAGAGCTTCGGCGATTTTCGCGCCGTGAGCGACGTATCGCTGCGCGTGAGGCGCGGGACGATTCATGCGCTGATCGGCCCGAACGGAGCAGGCAAGACGACCTGCTTCAATATGCTGACGAAATTCATCGCGCCGACGGCCGGCAAGATCACCTTCAACGGACGCGACATCACGGGAACGCGCCCTGCGGACGTCGCCCGGCTCGGGCTCGTGCGGTCTTTCCAGATCTCGGCCGTTTTTCCGCATCTGACCGCGCTCGAAAACGTGCGGATCGCGCTCCAGCGCAGGCGCGGCGATTCCTTCGACTTCTGGCGCTCCAAATCCGCGCTCGAGCCCCTCAACGGCCGGGCGCTCGACCTTCTGGAAAGCGTCGGCCTCACCTCCTTCGCCTACGCCAAGGCCGGCGAAATCTCCTACGGGCGCAAGCGGGCCCTTGAGCTCGCGACGACGCTCGCCATCGAACCCGAGATGATGCTGCTCGACGAGCCGATGGCTGGAATGGGCCATGAGGACATCGACCGCGTCGCCGCGCTCATCAAGCGCGTCTCGGCGAACCGCACCATTCTGATGGTCGAGCACAATCTCCAGGTTGTCGCCAACCTCTCGGACCGCATCACCGTGCTGACGCGCGGCCGGGTGCTGGCGGAAGGGGATTATCCGACCGTCTCGCAGAACCCGGAAGTCAGGGAAGCCTATATGGGAGCCGGCCATGCCTGAGGCTGCGCGCGCGGCGTCCCCCGCTGCGGAAGCTCCGATCGTCCTTCAGGTGAAGGGGCTCGAGGCCTGGTACAACGAATCGCACATCCTGCACGGCGTCGACCTCGACGTGCGCGAGGGCGAGGTCGTGACCCTGCTCGGCCGAAATGGGGCGGGCAAGACGACCACGCTCAAATCCATCATGGGGATCGTCGGCAAACGCCGGGGCTCGGTGATGTTCGAGGGAAAAGAGCTGATCGGCCTGCCGATCGAGCGCATCGCCCGGCTCGGGGTCGCGCTCTGCCCGGAGGAGCGCGCGATTTTCGCCAGCCTCTCGGTGCGGGAGAACCTGTTCCTGCCCCCCGCCATCGCCCAATCCGGCGCGATGAGCATCGAGAGGATCTACGCGCTTTTTCCCAACCTGCGCGAGCGGCTCGCGAGCGGCGGCGGCAAGCTCTCGGGCGGCGAGCAGCAGATGCTGGCGATTGCCCGGATCCTGCGCACCGGCGCGCGTTTCCTCATGCTCGACGAGCCGACCGAGGGGCTGGCGCCCGTCATCATCCAGCAGATCGGCCGCACGATCGCCGAGCTCAAGCGCGAGGGATTTACGATCCTGCTCGTCGAGCAGAATTTCCGCTTCGCCTCGACGCTCGCCGACCGGTTCTTCGTCATGGAGCACGGGCGCATCATCGACGCCTTCACCAACGCGGAGCTAGCGGGCAAGATGGATTCCCTGCACGAGGCGCTGGGGGTATGACGTGAACCTCTTCGGCCATGTCATCAGCTTGCCTGCGCTTTACGGGCAACTGCTCATCGGGCTCATCAACGGCTCGTTCTACGCTCTCCTGAGCCTGGGTCTCGCCGTCATCTTCGGCATGTTGCACATCGTCAATTTCGCGCATGGCGCCTTCTATATGATGGGCGCCTTCGCAGCCTATTTCCTCCTGCACTATGCGGGCCTTGGCTATTGGTGGGCGCTGATCCTGTCGCCCATCATCATCGGGGCCATCGGGGCGGTGGTGGAAAAGCTGTTCCTCAAACGCCTGCAGGGGTTCGATCCGCTCTACAGCCTTCTGCTGACCTTCGGCCTGGCTCTGATCTTCCAGGGCCTCTTTCAGAATTATTTCGGCGCCTCGGGCATGCCCTACTCCATCCCGAGCCAGCTGTCGGGCGCCTACAACCTCGGCTTCATGTTCCTGCCGGTCTATCGCGGCTGGGTCATCATCGCCTCAATCATCATCTGCTTCGGGACCTGGATCGTCATCGAGAAGACGAAGCTTGGCGCCTATCTGCGCGCCGCGACCGAAAACCCGACGATGGTGCGCGCCTTCGGCGTCAACGTGCCGCGCATGGTGACGCTGACCTATGGCTTCGGCGTGGCGCTCGCGGCGGTCGCTGGCGTGCTCGCCGCGCCGATCAGTCAGGTCCGGCCCGGCATGGGCGCCGACATCATCGCGGTCGTCTTCGCGGTCGTGGTGATCGGCGGCATGGGCTCGATCCTGGGCTCGATCGTCACCGGCTTCGTGCTCGGCGTGATCGAGGGTCTCACCAAAGTGTTTTATCCCGAGGCGTCGAACACGGTCGTCTTCGTCATCATGGCCATCGTGCTGCTGTGGCGTCCCTCGGGCCTGTTTGGACGCGCGTCATGACCCAAAGCCTCGAAGCCTCCGCCCTCGAGGCCGACACGAGCGGGCGCAATCGTCGCGCGAACCTCATCGCCTTTCTCGTGATGGTCGCGCTCGTCGCCATCGCCCCCTTTGTCGCCTATCCGTTCTTCGTCATGCAGGCGCTTTGCTTCGCGCTCTTCGCCTGCGCCTTCAACCTGCTCATCGGTTATGTGAACCTGCTGTCCCTCGGACATGCGATGTTCCTCGGCAGTGCGAGCTATGTCTGCGCGCATGCGGCGAAGGTCTGGGGCCTCGAGCCGGTTTCGGCGATCCTCATCGGCACGCTCGCCTCGGCGGCGCTTGGTCTCGTCACCGGCGCGCTGTCGATCCGGTCGAGCGGCATCTATTTCGCGATGATCACCGTCGCCTTCTCGCAGATGATCTATTTCCTCGCCGTCGAGCTTCCCTTCACGCATGGCGAGGACGGCATTCAGGGCGTGCCGCAGGGCAAGGCCCTCGGCGTCCTGGACCTGTCGAACCCCTGGATTCTCTATGTTTTTGTGGCGGTCGTGTTCCTGTTCGGCTTTCTTGCCGTGCAGCGCATCGTCAATTCCCCCTTCGGCGAAATCCTCAAGGCCATCCGGGAAAACGAACCGCGCGTCATCTCGCTCGGCTATCGCGCGATGCAGTACAAGCTCGCCGCCTTCACCCTCTCGGCGGCGATTGCGGGCCTCGCAGGCGCGACCAAGGCGATCGTAACGCAGAACGCTTCCCTCACCGACGTCTCCTTCGCCATGTCGGGCGAAGTGGTGCTGATGACGCTCGTCGGCGGCATGGGCACATTCTACGGGCCGGTCGTCGGCGCGATCATCGTCGTGACGATGCAGAACTATCTGGCGCAGTTCGGCGAATGGGTGACCGTGATCCAGGGCGTTGTCTTCGTCGCCTGCGTGCTCGCTTTCCGGCGCGGAATTGTCGGCGAGCTGGCGGCGAAGGCGAAGCTGTCGCTTTAGCCCCCGCTGAAATCGCTCCGTCCGCGGCGGGTTTGCGAAAGTCTCAAACCGCGTCCCGCCCCGCCCGCCGCAGCAGCGTCGAGGAGAGTTCCGAACGCCGCCCGTGAAGGAACAGGAAGGCGGGCGGCTTCCGGTCCGCCAGGGTCGCCGCCTCGCTTTCCGGAATGCGCCACGGGGAAAGCGCGCTCGCCGCGCGGCCCGACAGGGCGTTGAGGGTCGATCCCGGCCGGTCCACCACGACAATCGGGACAAGCTCGGCGATCCCCCGCCAGCGCCGCCAGCGGTCGAACTGGCGCAGGTTGTCGGCGCCCATCACCCAGACAAAGCGGACCGATGGCGCGCGGCGCGTGAGCCACTCCAGCGTGTCGTAGGTGTACCGCGCCCCGATGTGCGCCTCGATGTCGGTGACCTCGACCCGCGGGTCGGAGATCAGCCTGCGGGCTGCCGCGACCCGCGCCTGAAGAGCCGCGAGTTCCGCCTGCGACTTCAGGGGATTGCCGGGCGTGACCAGCCACCATACCCGGTCCAGCCGGAGTCGCGTGAGAACGAGCCGGGTTACGAGCGCATGCCCCTCATGGGGCGGGTTGAACGAGCCGCCGAGAAGGCCGATCCGCATGCCCGGGCCATGCGGCGGCAGGCGGGCAACGGGCGTCATGCCTCGGTCTGCTGCGCCAGCAGCTCCGCCTGGCGCTCGGCGGTCAGCGCATCGACGATTTCATCGAGCCCCTCGCCCTCCATGATCCGGTCGAGGGAATAGAGGGTGAGGTTGATCCGGTGGTCGGTCACCCGCCCTTGCGGAAAATTGTAGGTGCGAATGCGCTGCGACCGGTCGCCGGAGCCGACCTGCGAACGCCGTTCCTGCGCCCGCTCGGCCTCCAGCTTCTGGTTGCGGGCGTCGAGGATGCGGGAGCGCAGAAGCGCCATGGCCTTGGCCCGGTTGCGGTGCTGCGACCGCTCCTCCTGCATCGCGACCACGACGCCAGTCGGGATATGGGTGATGCGGATGGCCGATTCGGTCTTGTTGACGTGCTGCCCGCCCGCGCCGCTCGACCGCATCGTGTCGACCTTGAGGTCAGCTTCGTTGATGACGAAGTCCGCTTCCTCGGCGATCGGCAGGACGGCGACGGTCGCCGCGGACGTGTGGATCCGCCCCTGCGTCTCGGTCGCCGGCACGCGCTGCACCCGGTGGACGCCGCTCTCGAACTTGAGCCTCGCGAAGACGCCGCGGCCCGAAATCTCAGCCACGATCTCCTTGTACCCGCCCGCCGTCCCCTCGCTCATCGACAGGACCTCGACCTTCCAGCCCTTCGACTCGGCGTATTTCACATACATGCGAAAGAGGTCGCCGGCGAAGAGCGCGGCTTCGTCGCCGCCCGTGCCGGCACGGACTTCGAGGATCGCGCCGCCCTCGTCGGCCGCATCCTTCGGCAGAAGGGCGATGCGGATCGCCTGCGCCATCGCTTCCGCCTCGGTCTCTGCGACGGCGAGCTCCTCGGAAGCCATCGCCCGCATGTCCGGATCGAGCGCGGGATCCTTCAGCATGTCGGCGAGGTCGGCGCTCTCCTTCTCCTTGGCGCGATAGGCCTTGATCGCGGCCACGACCGGCTCAAGCTCGTTGAGCTCGCGCGACAGCGCCGAATATTCCGCGCCGGCGACGCCCTCGGTGAGGCGCGCGCCGATTTCCTCGTGCCGGCGCAGGATGAGATCGAGATTGTCGGGGATGGCCATTGCGGTGACGGGGTCTGAGGGGCTTCGTGGCGCGACGCTAGAGGCGCACGCCGTGGCGATCGGCCACGGCCTTGAGCGGCTCGCGCAAAGAGGCCTCGTCATGCCCGCCGGCCAGCATCGCCTCGACCTCCGTGGCGACGTCGGCGAGGTTCAAGGTCAGCGTCATCGCCTTGACGGGACCGATCGAGGCGGCGGACATCGAGATGTCCCGATAGCCGACCGCCATGAGCGCCATGGCTTCGAGCGGCCGTCCTCCCATCTCCCCGCAAAGCGTCACCGGCGTTCCCGCCGCGGACCCTGCGCAAGCCACCGTCCGCAAAGCGCGGAGGAAGCCGACGCTCAGCGCATCGAACCGGTTGGCGACGCGGCGATTATCCCGATCGACGGCGTAGAGATACTGCATGAGGTCATTCGAGCCGACCGACAGGAAGTCGGCCGCGTGCGCGATTTCGTCCATTTGCCACAGGAGCGAGGGCACCTCGACCATCACGCCAAGCCTCGCCGAGCGCGGAGGCTCGTAACCGCGCGCCTCGCTCCAGGAGAGCTCGCGGTCGAACAGGGCCCGGGCCTGCTTGAACTCGTCCACCGTCGAGACCATCGGCGCCATGACCCGGAGATCGCGGCCGGCTGCGGCGCGGACGAAAGCCCGAAACTGCATGCGCAAGAGCGCCGGACGGTCGAGGCCGATGCGAAGCGCCCGCCAGCCCAGCGCCGGGTTCTGCTCCTCCAGCCCCTTCATATAGGGCAGGATCTTGTCGCCGCCGATATCGAGCGTGCGGAAGGTCACGGGATGATCGCCCGCCGCATCGAGAACCTGGCGGTAAAGCTTCTCCTGCGCCTGCGGCCGCGGGAAGCGCGAGGCCAGCATGAACTGAAGCTCGGTGCGGAAAAGTCCGATGGACTTGGCGCCGGTCTCCGCGAGGTGAGGCATGTCCACCAGCAGGCCGGCGTTCATGTGGAGCCCGATCGGCACGCCGTCG
Source organism: uncultured Alphaproteobacteria bacterium (assembly GCA_963741845.1). GTDB lineage: Bacteria > Pseudomonadota > Alphaproteobacteria > Rhizobiales > Beijerinckiaceae > Roseiarcus. Next base: position 1,094 of record CAVUJV010000001.1, on the reverse strand, counting down.
CGGGTGACCGTTGGCACGTCCCGGAGAGCGCGGAACTGCGCCTGCTTCCGGGCGCGCATGCGCGCCTTCTCGGCATAGGCCGCCTCGACGTCCGCCGGCGGCCGCAGATAGATTTCGCCTGCGTCGCCGTCGACGATGATCGGGTCGCCCTGCTCGACGATCTCGGAGATGTTCGGGATGTCGCTGACGGCCGGAACGGAGAGCGCGCGGGCGACGATCGCGATATGGCTCGACGTTCCCCCTTCTTCCAGCACCAGTCCGCGCAGCCGCGCCCGGTCATAGTCGAGCAGCGCCGCAGGGCTCATGGATCGGGCGACGAGGATGGCGCTTTCCGGCAGTTCCTCGGGCAGCAGCGTGAGGCTCTGTCCGGCGAGCTGATGGAGGAGACGGTTGGCGATATCGGTGAGGTCGTGCAGCCGGTCGCGCAGATAGGGGTCCGTCTGGCGCTGGAGCCTGGCGCGAGCGTCGTTCTGCACGCGTTCGACCGCCGCCTCCGCGGTGAGCCCCGAGCTCACGGCCTCGCGCAGCCGACGCAGCCAGCCCCGGTCATGCGCGATCATCCGGAAGGCTTCGAGAACGTCGCGATGCTCGCCGGACTCCCCGTTGTCGTTCCGGTCGATCAGTTCGTCCACCGAGGCGCGCATCGCGCCGATGGCGGTCTCGAGCCGCTGCAGCTCCGAGTCGACGTCGTCTGCGACGATCTTCGACACGGTGACGCGCGGCTGGTGCATCACCACATGGCCAAGGCCAAGCCCGTCCGCGATTCCGAGACCCTTGAGCGCCATCGCCCGGCGAACGACGATCGGCGCGCCCTGGGTCGCGATGCTCTGCAGCTCGCCGGAGGCGATCATTTCCGCGAGGAGCATCGCGGTCGTCTGGAGCGCTTCGACCTCTTCCTCGGAGTAGGTTCGGCGAGCCCGATTTTGGACCACGAGCACGCCGATCGTCGCGCCGCCCCGCAGAACCGGCACGCCGAGGAAAGACTGGTAGATCTCCTCGCCCGTCTCCGGCTTGTAGGAGAAAGCCGGGTGATGCTGGGCGTCCGACAGGGCCAGCGCCTCGGCGCTCGAGGCAATCAGGCCGACCAGGCCTTC